>NZ_CADFDY010000009.1:0-447469 GCF_902833095.1 Burkholderia sp. BCC1208
GGTCGTTCGAGACCAGGACGTTGATAGGTCAGGTGTGTAAGCGCAGTAATGCGTTCAGCTAACTGATACTAATTGCCCGTAAGGCTTGATCCTATAACAAGTCTGCCTTATGGATGAGCGCCGTGCGATGCACGTGCAGCCATCCAAGAGACTGGTTGGATTCTCGTGTGTGATACACACAACCTAAATTACTGCTTCTTCCAAGATTGGTTGCGCTGCGAAGCAACGCAACAACCCCCTTTGCCTGATGACCATAGCGAGTCGGTCCCACCCCTTCCCATCCCGAACAGGACCGTGAAACGACTCTACGCCGATGATAGTGCGGATTCCCGTGTGAAAGTAGGTAATCGTCAGGCTCCCCTCAAGCCAGAAACCCCCGCCCAACAGGCGGGGGTTTTTGCATTGGCGCGGCGGAAAGGCACTTGGCCGCGCGAAGTGCCATCCGGCATGAGCTTGGGGCGTGGAAAACGTCATCAGGCCGCTAGTCGAACTGATCGAACCCCGATATGTCTCCGCCGCAATCTCACTCATCAGACCGCAATCCGCAAGATTGGAAAAAATCTGCCCGGGATGGCGCTCGATTCCTTTTCGCCAATCTTTTCAGCTTCCAGCGTCAGATAGAACGGCACAGCATTGGGATCCGCTTCGATCACGAAGCTTTTGATTCCTCTCGCAGCGGCTTCGGCTCGAACTGATTCCCACAGCGCACGGGCGACGCCCTGACCCATGTGATCGGGATGAACGAACAACCATCCGGGCGTCGGTTGATCCGAATCCAATGATGCTCGAATCCAGAACCCGATGACCGACGCGTCCGATTCCGCGACGTAACCGATCGCCCCTTCGATCGTCTCCGGCGAAATCGTGAGATCGTTTTGCCACAAGTCGAGCCATTCCTTCGGATAGCCCCAATGCGCCTTCGAAAGGCGCGCCAGTCGCGTGAGTTCGCCCGCGTCCGCGGCACGCGCAGAACGCACGGTAAATAGCTTGTGCATTTCGGCTCTCGTCATGGCCGGCACCACCTTGATCGGCGTTTTCATCAGTGCATCATCCGGACCAGCGCCTCACCGCTCAATCGATAGCCGGCCCGCTCGCAGCAGTATTGCCTGACGCGATTCATCCCGCACGCGCTCGGCGCAGCTACATGACCTGCGATGCATGTCCGGCGATGACGCGCCAGTTGGCGCCCGATCGACGCCAGAGGCGCGTATAGGCAAACGTGCCGGCGAATGCCGCGCCATCGAAATGGCCGGCGAGGGTCGCTCGCGTCGTGGTCAGGATCATCTCGTCGATCGCGTGTGCGCGCATTTCGTGGACGTCGAGTGTGTCGAGGCGCAGAAGCTTCGCGCGATGCGCGGCGAGGTCGTTCTCTTTCGAGATGATCTGGCCCGTCGGGACTGTGAATACCAGATCGTCGTCCAGCAGCGCGTCGAGCACGTCGACATCGTTGGCCAGCATCGCGGCGCGGAGCGCGGTTTCGCAGGGTTCGATGACGGTACGGATTGCATCCATGTCAGGCCTCGCAGCATTTCGGAAGGGAAGCGGTACGGCGGCGACAAACACATCCTACCGCGCGTTCGACAACGACTGACGCCGGACCAGCATCACCACGCAGATGCCGATCGACGCGATGAGGTTGACGGCCGGATAGAACGCGACCGCGACACTCCACGTGCTCAGTGCCAGCAACGCCAGCGCGTACTTGAGTACGCACAGCGCGAAATAGGCGAGGCTCTCGCTCCACGGATCGCGGATCGTCTTGCTCACGGTCGGGCCGAGGCCTGCAAGCTCGATCAGCGTAACCAGGCAGATCGACACAGTCGGATCGTCGGTCAGCATCCATAGCGGAATGGCCGACAGCGCCGCGCACAGGAACAACCAGTCGAGGCCCGTCCAGCCGCGCTCGCCGCGAAACAGGCTGGCGATCAGCGTCAGAAAGCACGTGACGGCAATCGCTGCCGTGCACCATGCGGACGGCCCCGCGCCCGCGACGAACTGGCCGGCCGCCGCGATCGCCGTAACGACCGACCACACGAGCCACGTGAACAGATGCGGGCGAACGGTGCGCCGGTAGATCGCGAGCGCGTAAGGGATCGCTGCCAGCAACGACACGGCCGTTCCGATCACGCCGAAGATCGAAGCGGCGCTCTCATCGACATTCACCATCGACGCAACCTCGTTCGGACTGGCCGACCAGTATGTGGTCAGACGGAACGGGGTGCAACGTCATGCCCGCGCTGCGGTGCGGTGCGGTGAGCATCCTGCAGATTCGCACCGGAACGTGGGAGAAACCCGATTCAAACAAACGGCACCCGGACTGCGATGCTGCCGGCAAACCCACGGCGCATCGGCGCCTGCTTGACGTCAGCAATCGAACGTCCGCAGGCGCTCGGCGTGTGCTTCGAGCCCGTCGAGCCCGAGATAGTGGCTGAGCTTGCCGGCGCGAACCTTGTGGATGTCCGCCTTCAGCTTGTCCAGTAGTTTGTCGCTCGCGGTGCGGTAGGCCGCTGGTGTATCGACGCCCTGGGCCGACAGCGCTGCGCCGATCAGCCGTGCGCTGTCGGTGCCGCCGCCCGCGACGCAACGCGCCATTGCGTCGGCATCCGGCTGCACGCCGGCGTCAAGCAGCATGCGCATCAGCTTGACCGGTACGGCGCCGGACACGGATGCCAGCGCATCGGGCACGACCCGTGCGCCCGATGCGAGCAACGCGATGGCGGCGGAAAACTTCTGGCGTCGCAGCGCGTAATCGGTCGGGATCGAACTGCCGGCGAGCGCCACGCCGAGATCGGCAACGAGCGGCGCCAGTCGCGCGATGAGTGCCGCATCGTCGTGATCGATCGCATGGCGTAATGCGTGACGTGCGAGCACCGGCTGCGCGCCGAGTGTGCCGTCGGCGAGCGGCGTGCGCCAGTCGATCACCGCTTGTCGATAGAACGCGATCAGCTTGTCGGCCAGCGATGCCGACAGGCCATGATCGTCGCGGCGCTCATCGACGTATTCGAGCAGCGTGACACCGGTGCCTGGTTCGCCGCCGGGCTCCAGCGGATCGACATGAAGCTGCAGCGCGCCGAATGCCGCGTACAGATCGGGGGCGATCGTCGCGAGACCGTCCTCGTGCATCGCGCCGCGCCACGCGGGCGGCAACCCCTGTTTCCATGCAAGCACATGGCCATGGTCGTGGGCGCCGGGCTCCGTCACGACGTAGATGCGGTCGCAATATTCGAAACCGCCGAACGGCAGCGCATCGATTTTGCCGTCCCACGTGCGCGCGTTCTCTTCCGCGGCGGCTTCGGCCAGTTCGAGTTCGTGGTCGATCCAGCCCTGCAGGTCGCGATAACCGTCGCTGCCGTTGTAGAACAGCTCGCTCCAGCTGATGGCTTCGACATTGCCGTTCATCTCCAGCGTCAGGTCGTAGTCGAGGCTGCCGCCGGCCGTGACGCGCTACAGCTCGAGCAACGGGAGCGGAATGTCGCCGTGACAGCAGGCCTGCACGGCCGCGATCTGGTCGGTCGCCATCGGCGGTTGTGCGTCGAAGATTATGCGGCCGGCAAACAGCACGATACCGTGCGCGAGCAGATCGGCCAGTTCGGTGTCGGAAAAGCGGGTGGCTTGCATCGGAGCGTGAGCGGTGATGGTTGATCGGTGTTCGCCGCGGTCCGCGGACAACGGACGGCAGCCACATGTTTGCATCGTATCAGCGGCGCGTGGCGAGACGCTCCGCGCCTGCACACCATTCACGACTCGGCCTTCGCCGCATGCACGTCGCGCCGAAAGGCACCGGGGCTCGTGCCCGTCCATTTCCGGAACGCGCGATGAAACGCGCTCGGCTCGGTGAAGCCGAGCTCGGCCGCGATCTCCGCGACGCTCAGCGTGCGCTCGCGCAGCAGCGACTGCGCGAGCGCGCCGCGCAACTCGTCCTTGATCGCAGCGAAGCTTTGCCCTTCGCTGCGCAAACGCCGCCGCAGCGTCGCGGGCGTCGTGTCGAGGCGCACGGCCAGCGCGTCGAAGTCGGGCCACTCGGCGGCCGGCAGCGCCTTCAGGTGCGCGCGCGTCTTCGCGACCCAGCCCGTGTCGTGCCGGTAGCGCACGAGCAGGTTGCCGGGCGCGCCGCGCAGGAAGGTCTTCAGCGCCTGCTCCGAACGAATCGTCGGCAGCGCGAGGTATGCGGCGTTGAACGCGAGCCGGCTGTCGGGGCGGTCGAAATGCACCGGGACGCCGAAGAACTGGTGATAGTCGCTGCGCTGACCGGGGCTCGGGCACGCGAAATCGATGCGCTGCAGCGGGATGCGCCGGCCGATCAGCCAGCACGCCACACCCAGCAGGATCAGCCAGAACGTCCGGTACGCGAACGCCGGGTACGGCGCGCCCGATTGCGTCAGCACGATCTGCGCCTGCCCGTCCGCCACGACAAGCTCGCCGTGCGGCTCGTCGAGCACCACCCGCAGGAACTTCAGCGCGCGCCGCAGCGCCTTGTCGAGCGTGCCGGCATGGAGCACCGCGTGGCACAGCAGCGTGAAGCTGCCGCGCCGCATCGGGCGCGCGGCGAGCCCGAAGAATTCGTCGTCGAGCGCGCCGGCGATCGCGAGCCACAGCCGGCCGTACTGTTGCGGCGTGACGGGCTCGTGCACGGCGGCCGGCAGCCCGGCGGTGCGCAGCACGGGCGCGGTCTGCAGGCCGTGCCGGCGCAGGCACGCGAGCGCATCGTCGACGAAATCCGGCGAAATCATCTGCGGCCCCATTTCCAGCATCCTCCCGACATGGCAAAAGCGATCACGATTCTAGATTCCGTTTGTCATTGATTGCAATGTATCGGCTGTCTACTATCGATGTATCCCCGTCGCGCCCCTGGCTCGCCGGCGGCCATAACACACAGGAGACACGCATGCCTGAAGGAGCTACCGCCCGGCCGGTGCCGGCCTACGCCGACGCCGTGGCCCGGTTCAGTATCGAGGCCGCCGCCGCGCAATTGAGCGGCGATCTGGAGCGCGGCCTGAACGCGTGTGTCGAATGCTGCGACCGGCACGCGAAGGCGGACGCGATCGCGCTCGACTGGATCGATGCCGGCGGCGAGCACCGCCGCTTCACGTTCGCGCAGATGCAGGCGTTGTCGGCCCGGGTCGCGAACCTGCTCGTCGCGCAGGGCGTGAAGCCCGGCGACGTGGTGGCCGGCCTGCTGCCGCGCACGCCGGAACTCGTCGCGACGATCCTCGGCACGTGGCGCGCGGGCGCCGTGTATCAGCCGCTGTTCACCGCGTTCGGCCCGAAGGCGATCGAGCACCGGCTGCGCATGAGCGGCGCGCGGCTCGTCGTGACCAACGTCGCGAATCGCGCGAAGCTCGACGAAGTCGCCGATTGCCCGTCGGTGGCGACGGTGTGCGAAGCGGGCGACACCTTGCCGGACGGCGACATCGATTTCCGTGCGGCGCTCGATGCGCAGGCCGATACGTTCGAGCCCGTGCTGCGCAAGGGGTCGGACCTGTTCATGATGATGTCGACGTCGGGTACGACGGGTTTGCCGAAGGGCGTGCCGGTGCCGCTGTACGCGTTGCTCGCGTTCGGTGCGTACATGCGCGAAGCGGTCGACCTGCGCACCGGCGACCGGTTCTGGAACATCGCCGATCCGGGTTGGGCGTACGGGCTCTATTACGCGATCACCGGCCCGCTGCTGCTCGGTCATGCCACGACACTGTACGAGGGCGGCTTCACGGTCGACAGCACGTACGACGTGATCGAACGGCTCGGCATCACGAGCCTCGCGGGTTCGCCGACCGCGTACCGGATGTTGATGGCTGCCGGCAAGGAAGCGGCCGCGCGGCTGAAAGGACAGCTGCGCGTGGTCAGCAGTGCCGGCGAACCGCTGAATCCCGAAGTCGTGCGCTGGTTCCACGCGGCCCTCGGCGCGCCGATCCATGACCACTACGGCCAGACCGAACTCGGGATGGTCGTGAACAATCATCACGGGCTCGCGCACGTCGTCCATGCCGGTTCGGCCGGCCTCGCGATGCCCGGCTACCGTGTCGCGGTGCTCGACGAAGCGGGCCGCGAACTCGGCCCCGGCGAACCCGGCAACCTCGCGATCGACATCGCACGCTCGCCGTTGCTGTGGTTCTCCGGCTACTGGCAGCAGGACACGCCGGCGATCGCGGGCGGCTATTACCGGACCGGCGACAACGTCGAACTGGAGCCGGACGGCACCGTGAGTTTCATCGGCCGCGCGGACGACGTGATCACGTCGTCCGGTTACCGGATCGGCCCGTTCGACGTGGAAAGCGCACTGATCGAGCATCCGGCCGTCAGCGAGGCCGCGGTGATTGGCGTGCCCGACCCGGAGCGTACGGAGATCGTGAAGGCGTTCGTCGTCCTGTCGAAAGGATTCGACGCCACGCCGGAACTGGCCGAGGAATTGAGTCTGCACGTGAAGCGGCGGTTGTCCGCTCACGCTTATCCGCGCGCGATCGATTTCGTCGACGCGCTGCCGAAAACCCCGAGTGGCAAGATCCAGCGCTTCGTGTTGCGCAAGATGGAAGCCGAGAAGGCCGCTCAACCCTGAATACGGACTACGAATGAATATCAAGGATCGCGTTTTTCTGATTACGGGCGCAGGTTCCGGCCTCGGCGCCGCGGTGGCGCGCATGGTCGTCGCGCAAGGCGGCAAGGCCGTGCTGCTGGATGTGAACGAAGAGGCGGGCGCGAGTCTCGCGAACGAACTCGGCGCGGCCGCGCGGTTCGTGAAGACCGACGTGACGAGCGAAGCCGACGGTCAGGCGGCCGTCGCGGCCGCGCGCGACGCGTTCGGGCGCGTCGATGCGCTCGTCAACTGCGCGGGCGTCGCACCGGGCGAGAAGGTCGTCGGCCGCGACGGCCCGCATTCGCTCGACCGCTTCGCGCGCGCGGTGTCGATCAACCTGGTCGGCACGTTCAACATGATCCGGCTGGCCGCCGACGCGATGTCGAAGCAGGACGCCGATGCGGAAGGCGAGCGCGGCGTGATCGTCAATACCGCGTCGGTCGCGGCGTTCGACGGGCAGATCGGACAGGCCGCGTATGCGGCGTCCAAGAGCGGTGTGGTGGGCATGACGCTGCCGATCGCACGCGAGCTCGCGCGCTTCGGCATTCGCGTCGTGACGGTCGCGCCCGGCATCTTCGCGACGCCGATGATGGCCGGCATGCCGCAGGACGTGCAGGACGCGCTCGGCAAGAGCGTGCCGTTCCCGCCGCGGCTTGGCCGCCCGGAAGAATTTGCGGCGCTGGTGCGCCACATCGCCGAGAACACGATGTTGAACGGCGAAGTCATCCGTCTCGATGGCGCGTTGCGCATGGCACCGCGCTGACACTGGAGGAAGCGAATCATGACGACTCAGGATCCGATCGTAATCGTGGGCGCGGCGCGCACGCCGATGGGTGGTTTTCAGGGCGACCTGGCGGCAGCCAGCGCGAACGACCTCGGCGCGGTGGCGATTCGCGCCGCGCTCGAGCGCGCGAACGTGCCGGCCGAACGCATCGACGAAATCGTGTTCGGCTGCGTGCTGCCGGCCGGCCAGGGCCAGGCGCCCGCGCGACAGGCCGCGTTGAAGGCCGGACTGCCGCTCGCGGCGGGCGCGACCACGGTCAACAAGATGTGCGGTTCGGGGATGAAGGCGGCGATGTTCGCGCACGACCTGCTGCTGGCGGGTTCGGCGGGCGTCGCCGTGGCGGGCGGGATGGAGAGCATGACGAATGCGCCGTACCTGCTGCCGAAGGCGCGCGCGGGCATGCGCATGGGTCATGGGCAGGTGCTCGACCACATGTTCCTCGACGGGCTCGAGGACGCATATGAAAAAGGCCGCCTGATGGGCACGTTCGCCGAGGATTGCGCGCAGGCGTACCAGTTCACGCGCGAAGCGCAGGACGCGTTCGCGATCGCGTCGCTGACGCGGGCACAGCGGGCGATCGCGGAAGGGCATTTCGTGTCGGAGATCGCGCCGGTGACCGTGAAGGCCGGCAAGACGGAAAGCGTCGTGTCGATCGACGAGCAGCCGGGCAAGGCGAAGCTCGACAAGATCCCGACGCTGAAGCCGGCGTTTCGCGACGGCGGCACGGTGACGGCCGCGAACGCATCGTCGATCTCGGACGGCGCGGCCGCGCTCGTGATGATGCGCCGCTCGGAAGCCGAGCGCCTCGGCCTCACGCCGAAGGCCGTGATCGTCGGGCATTCGACTTACGCGGACAAGCCCGGCCTGTTCGCGACCGCGCCGATCGGCGCGCTGCGCAAGCTGTCGGAGAAAACCGGCTGGAACCTGCGCGACGTCGACCTGTTCGAGATCAACGAAGCGTTCGCGGTGGTGCCGATGGCCGCGATGCGCGACCTCGACCTGCCGCACGAGAAGGTCAACGTACACGGCGGCGCGTGCGCGCTCGGGCATCCGATCGGCGCATCGGGTGCGCGCGTGATGGTGACGCTGCTGGCCGCGCTCGAAACGTACGGCCTGAAGCGCGGTATCGCATCGCTGTGCATTGGCGGCGGCGAAGCGACGGCCGTCGCGATCGAGCGTCTCGCGTAACGCATCGCACCGCTTCGTTCGCACGCAAGCAAGCGCCGACACGGGCGGCGCGTATCGCACGGTTCACTCCCGTGTGGTGCGCGCCGCCCGTTTTTATTCGACGGTTCGTCGTGCCGCGTTACGACTTCGCATTCGGCGACACCGCGCCGCACGCGCGAATCACGAGCTGCACGACCTGCTCGGTCTTTTCGTCGAATGCCTTCTTCGTGAATGCGCGCTTGCCGCTCAACGCGCGAATCTGCGCATCGAAATCGGCATAGTGCTGCGTGGTCGCCCAGATCAGGTACATCAGCGCATGCGGGTCGATCGGCGCGAGCAGACCGTGCGCGATCCAGCCTTCGATCACCTCGATGCGCGTGTCGAACCACGGCTTCACGCGTTGCGACAGGATGTCCTGCATGTGCTCCGCGCCGTGGATGATCTCGTTGGCCCAGACCTTCGAGCCGAGCGGGCGCCGCTGCGACAGCGCCATCTTCGCGCGCACGTAGCAGCCGATCGCTTCCACCGGATCGTCGCCGGCCTCGAACGAGCCGGCCGCGCGATGCCAGTCCTCGAACAGGTCGTCGAGCACGCGGCGATACAGCGCGAGCTTGGTCGGGAAGTAGTAGTGCACATTCGCCTTCGGCAGGCCGGCGCGCTCCGCGATCATCGCGGTGCTGGCGCCGGCGAGCCCGCGTTCCGCGAATACGGCCTCCGCGCACGCGAGCAGATGCGCTTCGTTGGACTCGCGAATGTGCGCCTTGCGTCGCCGCAAAGGCGCCGGCGTTTCGTCCCGGTCGGGGGCTGCGATTGCCGCCTCGTCATGTCTCATCGTCATCCTCGCGCGGCAGGCATGCCGCGTTGGGCTTCATTCTAGCCGCTGATTCGCGTCGCGCGCACGCATGGGGATGCCGCTACTCCACGGCGATGCTGCGTTGCGATGGCACGTTTCTCGCTCCGATGCGTCGCGCAAGAAAGACGTTGCGCTGGTCATTTTGATCGTCTAAAACCTGTCCAATCGGACAGGATTTAACGCGTTTCGCGAACCAGCGAGGCATGCACCGCATCCGGGCGGCGTGCCCCGAAACAGGCCTCACGTGCACCGGCACGGACCGGGCCGACGACACCACCGACCCCACAGGAGCGATACGAATGAGCGCGGTATCGGAAACAGTGAAGCGGACAGCTTTCGACACGTCGATCAAGGTCGACGGCAAGCGGTTGTGGGATAGCCTGATGGAAGTCGCGAAAATCGGCGCGACGCCGAAAGGCGGCGTGTGCCGCCTCGCGTTGACCGATCTCGACAAGGCCGGCCGCGACCTGATCGTCGGCTGGGCGAAGGCGGCCGGCTGCACGGTGACGGTCGATACGATGGGCAACGTGTTCATGCGCCGTGCGGGCCGCGTGGCCGACGCGGCGCCGGTCGTCACGGGCTCGCACGCGGATTCGCAGCCGACCGGCGGGCGCTTCGACGGCATCTACGGCGTGCTCGGCGGCCTCGAGGTGATTCGCAGTCTCAACGATCACGGCATCGAGACCGAGCATCCGGTCGAGGTCGTGATCTGGACCAACGAGGAGGGCTCGCGCTTCGCACCCGCGATGGTCGCATCGGGCGTGTTCGCGGGCGTGTTTCCGCTCGAATACGGGCTGTCGCGCAAGGACGTCGACGGCAAGACGATCGGCGAGGAACTGGCCCGCATCGGCTACGCGGGCGACGTGCCGTGCGGCGGGCGCAAGCTGCATGCGGCATTCGAACTGCATATCGAGCAGGGGCCGATTCTCGAGGCGGAATGCAAGACGATCGGCGTCGTGACCGACGCGCAGGGGCAGCGCTGGTACGAGATCACGTTCACCGGCCAGGAAGCGCACGCGGGGCCGACGCCGATGCCGCGCCGCCGCGACGCGCTGCTCGGCGCGTCGCGCGTGGTCGATCTCGTCAACCGGATCGGCCTCGATCATGCACCGTTCGGCTGCGCGACGGTCGGCATGATGCAGGTGCACCCGAACTCGCGCAACGTGATTCCGGGCCGCGTGTTCTTCACCGTCGATTTCCGCCATCCGGACGACGCGGTGCTCGCGAAGATGGATGCGGCGTTGCGCGATGGCGTTGCGCGCATCGCGGCCGACATCGGGCTCGACACCGAACTCGAGCAGATTTTTTACTACAAGCCGGTCGCGTTCGATCCCGCATGCGTGGCGGCCGTGCGTGAAGCGGCCGATCGCTTCGGCTATTCGCATCGCGACATCGTGTCGGGCGCGGGCCACGATGCGTGCTATCTGGCGCAGGTCGCGCCGACGTCGATGGTATTCGTGCCCTGCGTCGACGGCATCAGCCACAACGAGATCGAGGACGCGACGCCCGCATGGATCGAGGCCGGCGCGAACGTGCTGCTGCACGCGATGCTGTCGCGCGCATGCGAGCCGGCTTCATGACGGATCGACCGTAGCAGCCGCGACGCTGCCTGTCGTCTGAAATTTGCATGCCTAAGCATGACCGCCCCGACTGTGCATGATCAGCCGGCGGGGACGGCTTTGTCTCCACCCCGTCGAAGGAACGCGTATGACCACCCAGCCAACCGGCGATATCGCCGCGCATCGCCTGTCGTCCACGCAACTCTCGTGCGAGTTCGCCGATATCGCGCCGCTGCTCGATCCGACTGCCGCGGCGGCGGCCGCGAGCCGCTGCCATTACTGCTACGACGCGCCGTGCGTGCACGCGTGCCCGACGCAGATCGACATCCCGAGCTTCATCCGCAAGATCGGCAACGGCAACCTGAAAGGCGCGGCGATAGACATCCTGTCCGCGAATCCACTCGGCGGGATGTGCGCACGCGTGTGCCCGACGGAGATCCTGTGCGAAGGCGCGTGCGTGCGCAACCATCAGGATGCGCAGCCGGTCGCGATCGGCGCGCTGCAGCGGCATGCGACCGACTGGGCGATGCAGACCAGCGCGGTGCAGTTTCGGCGCGCGCCCGAGACGGGCCGCCACGTGGCGGTGGTCGGCGCGGGGCCGGCCGGGCTCGCGTGCGCGCACCGGCTCGCACTCGCCGGGCACCGCGTCACGCTGTTGGACGCGCGCCCGAAGGCCGGCGGCCTCAACGAATACGGGATCGCCGCCTACAAGACCGTCGACGATTTCGCGCAACGCGAGGTCGAGTGGCTGCTGTCGGTGGGCGGCATCACGCTGGAAACGGGTGTGGCGCTCGGACGCGACGTGACGCTGGACGCACTGCGCGAGCAGCACGATGCGGTATTCCTCGCGATGGGGCTCGGCGGCGTGCGTGCGCTCGCGATCGACGGCGAGCAACTGAGCGGTGTGATGAATGCGGTCGATTTCATCGAGCAGGTCCGGCAGGCCGACGTGCTCGCGAACGTGCCGGTCGGGCGACGCGTGGTCGTGATCGGCGGCGGCAATACGGCGATCGATGCGGCCGTGCAGAGCCGCAAGCTCGGCGCCGAGCGCGTGACGATGGTGTACCGGCGCGGCGTGGACGCGATGAGCGCGACGTGGGCCGAGCGCGAGTTTGCGCAGAAGAGCGGCGTCGCGCTCGTCACGCACGCGAAGCCGGTACGTATGGCGGGCACGAACGGGCAGGTGACGGGTGTCGAATTCGAGGCCACATCGGGCGAGCGTTTCACCGTCGACGCGGACATGGTGCTGAAGGCGATCGGCCAGACGCTCGTGCCGGACGGTATCGCGGCCACGTTGCTGACCGCGGACGGCACGCGTATCGCGGTGGATGCGGACGGGCGTACGGCACTGCCGGACGTATGGGCCGGCGGCGACTGCGCGGCGACCGACGGCGTCGACCTCACGGTACAGGCCGTGCAGGACGGCAAGCGCGCGGCCGCGTCGATCGACGCTGCGCTCGCCGCGCGCGCCGCGAAGGCGGCCTGAGCGCGCGGCGCACCGCCGGCACACCGAACACGACCCCCTTCTCACGGAGCCGAACATGGCCGATCTTCGCTGCACCATCGCAGGCATCACTTCGCCGAACCCTTTCTGGCTGGCGTCCGCGCCGCCCACCGACAAGGCCTACAACGTCAATCGCGCCTTCGAGGCGGGCTGGGGCGGCGTCGTCTGGAAGACGCTCGGGCTCGATCCGCACGTCGTCAACGTCAGTTCGCGCTACGGTGCGGTGCAGTGGAACGGCCAGCGCATCGCGGGGCTGAACAACATCGAGTTGATCACCGACCGTCCGCTCGACGTGAACCTGAGAGAAATCGCGCAGGTGAAGCGCGACTGGCCGGATCGCGCGCTGATCGTGTCGCTGATGGTGCCGTGCAACGAGCGCGACTGGAAATGGATCCTGCCGCTCGTCGAGGACACCGGGGCCGATGCGGTCGAGCTCAACTTCGGCTGCCCGCACGGGATGAGCGAGCGCGGGATGGGCGCGGCGGTCGGGCAGGTGCCCGAATACGTCGAGATGGTCACGCGCTGGGTGAAGGAAGGCACGAAGCTGCCCTGCCTCGTGAAACTCACGCCGAACATCAGCGACATCCGCATGGGGTCGCGCGCCGCGTACAAGGGCGGCGCGGACGGCGTGTCGCTGATCAACACGATCAACTCGATCGTCGCGGTCGATCTCGACCACATGGCGCCGATGCCGACCGTCGACGGCAAGGGCACGCACGGCGGCTATTGCGGCCCGGCGGTCAAGCCGATCGCGCTGAACATGGTCGCGGAGATCGCACGCGATCCGGAAACGCCGAACCTGCCGATCTCGGGCATCGGCGGCATCTCGTCGTGGCGCGACGCGGCCGAGTTCATGGTGCTCGGCGCCGGCAGCGTGCAGGTGTGCACCGCCGCGATGCATTACGGCTTCCGGATCGTGTCGGATCTCGCCGACGGGCTGTCGAACTGGATGGACGAGAAAGGCTACGCGACGCTCGACGACATTCGCGGCCGCGCGGTGCCGAACGTGACGGACTGGAAGTACCTGAACCTGAAGTACGACATCAAGGCGCGCATCGACCAGGACCGCTGCATCCAGTGCGGGCTGTGCCATATCGCGTGCGAGGACACGTCGCATCAGGCGATCACGGCGACGAAGGACGGCGTGCGGCATTTCGAAGTGGTCGATTCGGAGTGCGTCGGGTGCAATCTTTGCATGCATGTGTGTCCGGTCGAGCAATGCATCACGATGGAGCGCGTCGATTCGGGCGACTACGCGAACTGGACCACGCATCCGAACAATCCGGCGAGCGCGGATGCCGGTGCGAGCGGCGGCCCGGCGGCCGCGCCCGAGAAGCACGCGAAGGCGGCCTGACCGGTGTCCGGCGGCGCGGGAGGCTGCGCGCCGCCGTCTTTCGTTTCCTCGGGCCGGCATCGCACGATGCCGGCGCCGACGTTTTCGTGGAGTGCGATCGATGAAATCCGCAGCGAATCCCGCCGATCCCGACAGCGCCGCGGCGCACGGCGGCAGCCTGTACAATGACGACCTCGCGCCGACGACGCCGGCGCAGCGCACGTGGAAGTGGTACCACTTCGCGGCGCTGTGGGTCGGGATGGTGATGAACATCGCGTCGTACATGCTCGCGGCGGGGCTGATCCAGGAAGGCATGTCGCCGTGGCAGGCGGTGACGACGGTGCTGCTCGGCAACCTGATCGTGCTCGTGCCGATGCTGCTGATCGGCCATGCGGGCGCGAAGCACGGGATTCCGTACGCGGTGCTCGTGCGCGCGTCGTTCGGCACGCAGGGCGCGAAGCTGCCGGCGCTGTTGCGCGCGATCGTCGCCTGCGGCTGGTACGGCATCCAGACCTGGCTCGGCGGCAGCGCGATCTACACGCTGCTGAACATCCTGACCGGCAACGCGCTGCACGGCGCGGCGCTGCCGCTCGTCGGCATCTCGTTCGGGCAGCTCGCGTGCTTCCTCGTGTTCTGGGCGCTGCAGCTGTACTTCATCCTGCACGGCACCGATTCGATCCGCTGGCTCGAAAGCTGGTCCGCGCCGATCAAGGTCGTGATGTGCGTGGCGCTCGTCTGGTGGGCGACGTCCAAGGCGGGCGGGTTCGGTTCGATGCTGTCGGCGCCGTCCCAGTTCGCGGCGGGCGGCAAGAAAGCCGGGCTGTTCTGGCCGACCTTCTGGCCGGGCCTGACGGCAATGGTCGGCTTCTGGGCGACGCTCGCGCTGAACATCCCCGATTTCACGCGCTTCGCGCATTCGCAGCGCGACCAGATGATCGGGCAGTCGATCGGGCTGCCGCTGCCGATGGCGTTGCTGTCGGTGGTGTCGGTCGTCGTGACGTCGGCGACCGTCGTGATCTACGGCAACGCGATCTGGGATCCGATCGACCTGACGAGCCGGATGACCGGCATCGGCGTCGGCATCGCGCTCGTGATCCTCACGCTCGACACGATGTGCTGCAACCTCGCCGCGAATCTCGTCGGGCCGGCCTACGATTTCTCGAGCCTGTGGCCGAAGGGCATTTCGTACAAGGCGGGCGGGATGATCACCGCGACGATCGCGATCGTGATGATGCCGTGGAAGATCCTCGCGACGACGGACGGCTACATCTTCACCTGGCTCGTCGGCTATTCGGCGCTGCTCGGGCCGGTCGCGGGCATCCTGATGGTCGACTATTTCCTGATTCGCGGCACGCAGCTCGATACGCGCGCGTTGTTCGACGAGGGCGGCGACTTCAGCTACGCGCGCGGCTGGAACCCGGCCGCGCTGGTCGCGCTCGCGGTCGGCGTGCTGCCGAACCTGCCGGGCTTCCTGCATACGGCGTTTCCGGCGTCGTTCCCGAACGTGCCGGCGTTCTTCAACACGCTTTACACGTACGCGTGGTTCGTCGGCCTCGTGCTGGCGTCCGGCGTGTACGGCACCTGGATGAAGTGGCGCGCCGGACAGCGCGCGCAGATCGCGAGCGCATGACGCGCGAGCCGGCTGCGACTCGCGCGCGGCATGCGGCACCCGACAGTCAACGAGGAGGCAACGAAATGGCAATCCTGATTCGTGGCGGCACCGTGGTCGATGCGGACCGTTCCTATCGCGCGGACGTGCTCTGCGCGGACCCGCAGGACGGCGGCACGATCCTGCAGATCGCGGAGCGGATCGACGCGCCGGCCGGCGCAACCGTCGTCGACGCGCACGACCAGTACGTGATGCCGGGCGGCATCGATCCGCATACGCACATGGAGCTGCCGTTCATGGGCACGACCGCGAGCGACGATTTCTACTCGGGCACCGCCGCCGGGCTGTCGGGCGGCACGACGAGCATCATCGACTTCGTGATCCCGAGCCCGAAGCAGCCGCTGATGGATGCGTTCCGCGAATGGCGCGGCTGGGCCGAGAAATCGGCTTCCGACTACGGTTTTCATGTCGCCGTGACGTGGTGGGACGACAGCGTGCACCGCGACATGGGCACGCTCGTGCGCGAGCATGGCGTGTCGAGCTTCAAGCATTTCATGGCGTACAAGAACGCGATCATGGCCGACGACGAGATTCTCGTGAACAGCTTCACGCGTTCGCTCGAACTCGGTGCGCTGCCGACCGTGCATGCGGAGAACGGCGAACTCGTGTTCCAGCTGCAAAAGGCGCTGCTCGCGCGCGGCATGACGGGGCCGGAGGCGCATCCGCTGTCGCGGCCGCCGGAGGTGGAGGGCGAAGCCGCGAACCGCGCGATCCGCATCGCGCAGGTACTCGGCGTGCCCGTGTATATCGTGCACGTGTCGGCAAAGGACGCGGTGGATGTGATCACGCGCGCCCGTAGCGAAGGGCTGCGCGTATTCGGCGAAGTATTGCCGGGCCACCTCGTGATCGACGAGGCCGTCTATCGCGATCCGGACTGGACGCGCGCGGCGGCCCACGTGATGAGCCCGCCGTTTCGCTCGGCCGAGCATCGCGAGGCACTGTGGCGCGGGCTGCAGTCGGGGCAGCTGCATACGACGGCGACCGATCACTGCGTATTCTGCGCATCGCAGAAGGCGATGGGCCGCAACGATTTCACGAAGATCCCGAACGGCTGCGGCGGCGTCGAGGATCGCATGTCGGTGCTGTGGCATCACGGCGTGAATCATGGCCGCATCACGCCGAACGAGTTCGTGCGGATCACGTCGACGAACGCCGCGCAGATCTTCAACCTGTATCCGCGCAAGGGCGCCGTGCAGGTCGGCGCCGACGCCGACCTCGTCGTGTGGGATCCGGCCGCGACGAAGACGATCTCGGTGAAGACGCATCACCAGCAGGTCGACTTCAACGTGTTCGAGGGGATGACCGTGCAGGGCGTCGCGACGCACACGCTCACGCGCGGCGCACTCGCGTGGGCCGACGGCGAATTGCGCGCGGTGCGCGGCGCGGGCCGCTATCTGAAGCGCCCGCCGGCGGCAGGCTACTACGAGGCGGCGCGGATCGCGAACCGTCTGCGCGAGCCGCATCCGGTCGAGCGCGTGGGTTGAACGACGCGTGCCGTGCGGGGCGTGTCCGTTCGAACGGCACGCCCGTGCGCATTTTCGAAGGGTAGGTAGAACAACTGATCAAGTCGTCGAAGCGCGAAGATGGAAACGATCGACGCCATTGACCGCGGCGATTTTGTCGACGTTGCCGACGTGCGTATCGAGCGAGTAACATCCACCAACCCGATCACGCGGGTCGCGGGCACGGGCCGCCCGCCGGACAGTTCAAATAGTGAGAAGGGAGCACAAGGTGGATATTCTGCGCAGTCTCCTCGGTATGCTGTTTCTGTTGCTGGTCGCGTATCTGCTGTCGAACAACCGCCGCGCGGTCAGCGCGCGGACCATGATCGCCGCGCTGCTCACGCAGTTCGCGATCGGCGCGCTGGTGCTGTTCGTGCCGTCGGGCCGCGCGGCGCTGGCCGCGGCCGCGAACGGCGTCAATCGCGTGCTCGACATGGGCAATCACGGCATCGCGTTCGTGTTCGGCGGGCTGGTCGACGCGCGGATGTTCCAGTTGTTCGGCGACGGCGGGTTCGTGTTCGGCCTGCGCGTGCTGCCGATGATCATCTTCGTCACCGCGCTGATCTCGGTGCTGTACTACATCGGCGTGATGAAGTGGATCGTCGCGATCCTCGGCGCGGGGCTGGCGAAGGTGCTCGGCGTGAGCCGCATCGAGGCGTGCTCGGCCGTCGCGACGATCTTCCTCGGGCAGAGCGAGATGCCCGCGCTCGTGAAGCCGTTCGTGCGCAACATGACGAGCGCCGAGATCTTCACGGTGATGGCGAGCGGCATGGCGTCGGTCGCGGGCTCGGTGCTGGTCGGCTACGCCGGCCTCGGCGTGAAGATGGAGTACCTGCTCGCCGCGTCGTTCATGGCGGTGCCGGGCGGTCTGCTGTTCGGCAAGCTGCTGTTTCCGACCGTCGAGCCGAGCCGCGTGGTGGTCGACGGCCTCGATTTCGACGACAAGCGGGCCGCCAACGTGATCGAGGCGGCCGCATCCGGTGCATCGGTCGGCCTGCGGATCGCGATCAACGTCGGCGCGATGCTGATCGCGTTCGTGGGACTCATCGCGCTGATGAACCTGATCGTCGGCGGCGCGGCCGCGTTCGCGGGCTTTCCGCAGGTCACGCTGGTCGGCATCATCGGCCACCTGTTCGCGCCGCTCGCGTGGATCATCGGCGTGCCGTGGCACGATGCGACGCTGGCCGGCAACTTCATCGGCGAGAAATTGATCTTCAACGAATTCGTCGCGTACGGCGACCTGTCGCCGTACCTGAAGGGCGGTGCGCACGCGGCGGCGGCCGGCCTCCAGGTGCTCGACCCGAAGACGCTCGCGATCGTGTCGTTCGCGCTGTGCGGCTTCGCGAACTTCTCGTCGATCGCGATTCTCGCGGGCGGCTTCAGCGCGGTCGCGCCCGAGCGCCGCTCGGACGTCGCGCGGCTCGGCTTGCGCGCGCTGACGGCCGCGACCCTGTCGAACCTGATGAGCGCGGCGATTGCCGGCCTGTTTTTCTCGCTGCATTGAACCGTGCAGTCGACTCCGATCGAAGCGAGGCAACGATGTTTCTACCGCAGGAATTCATTCGCAGGAAGCGCGACGGGCAGCCGCTCGATCGCGACGGCATGGCCGCGTTCGTGCGCGGCGTAACCGACGGCAGCGTGACAGAGGGCCAGGTGGCCGCGTTCGCGATGGCCGTGTATTTCAACGACCTGAGCACGGACGAACGCGTCGCGCTGACGCTCGCGCAGCGCGATTCGGGCGACGTGCTCGACTGGCGTGCGCTCGATCTCGGCGGGCCGGTGATCGACAAGCATTCGACGGGCGGGGTCGGCGACGTCGTGTCGCTGATGCTCGGGCCGATGGTGGCCGCGTGCGGCGGCTACGTGCCGATGATCTCGGGGCGCGGGCTCGGCCATACCGGCGGCACGCTCGACAAGCTCAGCGCGATTCCCGGTTACGACGTGATGCCCGATACGGACGCGTTTCGCCGCACGGTGCGCGAGGTCGGCGTCGCGATCATCGGGCAGACCGCGCGGCTCGCGCCGGCCGACAAGCGCATCTATGCGATCCGCGACGTGACGGCGACCGTCGAATCGGTCGCGATGATCACCGCGTCGATCCTGTCGAAGAAACTCGCGGCGGGGCTCGACGGGCTCGTGATGGACGTCAAGGTCGGCTCCGGCGCGTTCATGCCGACCGCGGAGAAATCGGCGGAACTTGCCCGCAGCATCGTCGACGTCGGCAACGGCGCCGGCATGAAGACGACCGCGATCCTCACCGACATGAACCAGTCGCTCGCGCCGTGCGCGGGCAACGCGCTCGAGGTGGCGTGCGCGATCGACTACCTGACGGGCAAGTCGCGTCCCGCGCGGTTGCACGACGTGACGATGGCGCTGTCGGCCGAACTGCTCGTCACCGGCGGGCTGGCGCGCGATGCCGACCACGCGCGCGAGAAGCTGCGGCAGGCGCTCGATTCCGGCGCGGCGGCCGAGCGTTTCGCGCGCATGGTCGTCGCGCTCGGCGGTCCTGCCGACCTGATCGATGCCCCCGCGCGGCATCTGGCGCGGGCGGCGGTGATCGTGCCGGTTGCGGCGCCCGCGAGCGGCGTGGTGCAGCGCGTCGATTGCCGTGCGCTCGGGCTGGCGGTGGTCGCGCTCGGCGGCGGCCGCACGCGCGCGGAGGACGCGATCGACGTCAGCGTCGGCCTGTCGGGGCTCGCGGAGATCGGGCAGCGTATCGAGGGCGGCGAGCCGCTCGGCTTCGTGCATGCCCGCGACGAAGCGGCCGCGGCTCACGCGGCGGACGCCGTTCGGCGCGGCTACGTGCTCGGCGAGACGGGCGAAGCGCCGCCGACCCTTTACCAGCAGGTCGGCTGACCTGCTCCTGGAGGCCTCACCACGATGGAACGAGACGAACTGATCGAACAGGCGAAGGCGGCGCGCGACCGCGCGTATGCGCCGTATTCGCGCTTCAAGGTCGGCGCGGCGCTGCAGGCGCGCGACGGGACGGTTTTCCACGGCTGCAACGTCGAGAACGCGTCGTACGGACTGTGCAATTGCGCGGAACGCACGGCGCTGTTCGCGGCGATCGCCGCCGGTTATCGGCCGGGAGATTTCGCGCGGCTCGCGGTCGTCGGCGACACGGACGGCCCGATCGCGCCGTGCGGCGCATGTCGTCAGGTGATCATCGAGATCGGCAAGCCCGACATCGAAGTGATTCTCGCCAACCTGAAAGGGGCCGTCGAGATCACGACGGCCCGCGCATTGCTGCCGGGCGCGTTCACCCTGTAACGGCGCGCGCCGCGGCGCGCCGCATGCGTTGCCTCATGCGCCGTCGCGCGCGTCGCGGATCGGGATCACGGTGCGTGCGCCGCACTGGCGCAGCAGGTCGCGCAGCTCGTTGATGACCGGAAACACCTCGTGGTTCCAGTCGGCGCCCTGGCGATCGTGTGCTTCCTGCTCGCGCTCGACGATCCAGCGATCCTCGCGGAAGATGCGCTCGGTGAACCACACGAGCAGCGGCCATGCGAGATCGAGTGCGAACGGGATGCCCGGCTTGTGGATCGACAGCAGCCCGAACGTGCGGTTGGTGCGCTGCTCGGCGTCGAGCGGCACGTAGACGATCCACAGATCCATCACGAGCGTGCCTTCGCTCGAGCGAATCTGCAGCGTCTGGTATGGATAGCCGGTGCGCACCGTCATCACGCTCTTGTCGGACTGATCGGCCGGCTTCTTGCTCGCGCCGAACACGAGCGCCTCGCCGACGGGCTGCTTGCCTTCCATCCGCGCGAACGTGTAATCGACCTCGACCCAGTCGTCGCCGCGGCGGCGGCCCAAGGAGCGCGCGCGCATCTGTCCCATCTGCTTGCGATGCAGGAACTGATGGTTCATGTCCATCAGGTTCTCGTGCATGAACGAGTAGTGGCACTTGACCTCGCGGCCGAAGCGGCGCGTCTTGTACGCGCGGTCGTCCGCGGATTCGAGCGCGGGGAACGGCCGTTCCTCGGCGAGCGTGGCGTCGCCCGGAAACACGAAGATCAGCCCGTGCGCTTCGCGACAGGGATACGCGCGCACGCCGTTGGGCAAGCGCTCGCGGCCCAGGTAGGGCACGTCGACGCAGCGGCCGCTGTCGCACGCGTAGGTCCAGCCGTGATAGCAGCAGCGCAGCGTCTCGCCGCTCACGACGCCCGCATGCAGCGGCACCTGGCGGTGCGCGCAACGATCTTCGAGCGCATACACGGCGCCCGATTCGGTGCGCACGAGCACGATCGGGTCGCCGGCGAAGCGCACGCCGAGCGTCTTGCCGCGCTTGAGCTCACGCGACCACGCGAGCGGGTACCAGTGATCCGGATGAATGGGCACGCGGCGCAGGTCGCGCACGGCCGCGCCGGT
The DNA here is from genome assembly GCF_902833095.1 of Burkholderia sp. BCC1208. Lineage (NCBI taxonomy): Bacteria > Pseudomonadati > Pseudomonadota > Betaproteobacteria > Burkholderiales > Burkholderiaceae > Burkholderia > Burkholderia sp. BCC1208. Next base: position 21,314 of record NZ_CADFDY010000009.1, read on the forward strand.
GGACGGTTCTTCGAGGGTATTGCCGTCAGGCAAAGGCACTGCGCGCATGCGTGACGCCTCCTGGCTGGACTGGAATGTCGAACGCCGCAAGAAGCGGCGGGAATCCAGAGAGTCTACGCGAAGTTGCCGGCCGCGGCGGCCGCGATGCGGGTTTGCCCCGGCGTCGCGCCGGCCGATTCGTTGATGTGGCGCAAACGGGCCGCCGCCGGTGCGTGGCGGCCGCGGCGCGGCTGTGCGGCGGGCGGCATCCCGTCACGCAGCCCCGGCGGCGGTCACGAGCGGCTCACAGGCGGGCTCACAAGCGGCTCACGAGCGCGCTTCGCGCCACAGCACCGCGTCGGCACGGTACAGCGCCGGGAAGTGTTGTTTCAACCCGGCGACCTTCGGCATGTCGTTGAACGCGATATACGGCGCATCCGGATGCAGTTCGAGGTAGTTCTGATGATAGGCCTCGGCCGGATAGAACCCCTTGTAGGCCTCGACGCGCGTGACCACGGGCGCCGGAAACACGTGCGCGCTGCCGAGTTGCGCGACGTACGCGGTCGCGACCGCGCGCTGCTGCGCGGTGGTCGGGAAGATCGCGGACCGGTACTGCGAGCCTTCGTCGGGGCCTTGCCGGTTCAGTTCGGTCGGATCGTGCGCGACCGAGAAGAACACCTGCAGCAGCCGGCCGTACGTGATCTGGGTCGGATCGTAGACGATGCGCACCGATTCCGCGTGCCCCGTCAGCCCCGATCCGACCAGCGCGTAGTGCGCGGTTTCGGACGCCCCGCCCGCATAACCTGCGGTGACCTGCTTCACGCCCTTCACGTGCTCGAACACGCCCTGTACACCCCAGAAGCAGCCGCCGGCGAGCACGGCCGTCTCGTCGTGCGACGCGCCGGGCGTTTCGTCGAGCGTTGGCGCGGGCACGGTGCGCATCGGCTCGGCGGAATTGACGATGCGCTGGTAGCCGAACACGGCGGCCGCCGCGACGGCGATGGCGCCGATGCGGCGCAGCATGGCCGCGCGCCGTCGTGCGGCGGCATCGCGGATAGGGATCGGGTTCATCAGTTGCTCCTTCGACATGCGTTGAGAAAAGCGGCGCCCGGATGGCGGCGGCGCGCGCGATCAACCGAAAGTGAATGCGTACGCATCGACACCCGGATCGAGGAATTCGATCGCGAACGTGCGATCGGCGATCGCGCCGGGCTGCCGGACGAGCTGGTACAGGCGCTGGCCGGTGACGGTGCCGTAGCCCTGCGCGTCGACGTCGGCGCCATGCGCGGCGCCGGGCGCCGCGCCGTCGAGCGTCACGCGAAAGCGCACGGGGCCGCCGTTCGTGCCGGGGCCGAGCACGAGATGCAGGTCGCGCGCATGGAAGCGGTACACGATCCGGCCATCCGGTGCGGCGAGCGACGCGCGTTCGGCGCCGACGTTCCACGTGCCCGCGAGGCCCCAGCCGTTGAGATCCGGCTGGGCCGGCACGTCGTAGCGGTGTGCTGCATCGCGCACGACGCCGCCCGGCGACGCGAAGCTTTCCGCGCGCGCATAGCCGACATAGGTTTCGGGCGAACGGACGTCCGCGCTGTCGGCGGCCGCGAGCGCACCCTTCGCGGGCGCACCGGCGAGCCCGAGCGGCACGTTCAGCGCGTCCGGATGGCCGGCTTCGGCGAGCAGCGACTGGATCGCGCGTTCCGATTGTGCGTATTCGCCTTCGCCGAAGTGGTGATGACGGATCCGCCCTTGCGCGTCGATGAAGTAGTGCGCGGGCCAGTATTCGTTGTTGAACGCGCGCCAGATCGAATAGCCGTTGTCGATCGCGACCGGGTAGTCGATGCCGAGGTCGTGCACGGCCTTCTTCACGTTGCCGATGTCGCGCTCGAACGCGAACTCCGGCGCGTGCACGCCGATCACGACGAGTCCGTACGGCGCGTACTTGCGTGCCCAGGCATTCGTGTACGGCAGCGTGCGCAGGCAGTTGATGCACGAATACGTCCAGAAATCGACCAGCACGACCTTGCCGCGCAGCCCGGCCGCCGTCAGCGGCGGCGAGTTCAGCCACTGCACCGCGCCGTCGAGCGACGGCAGCGTGCCTTCGACCGGCAGCGCGGCCGCGGGGGCGCCGGCCGCACGCATCATCGCGCCGCCTGCCTGCGCGCCGTCGGCCGCGGCGACGGTCATCGCGCCGCCCGTCGCGTTGTCGGTGGCACCGGTCGCGGCCGTTGCCGCCGGCGCGCGGTTCGAGCGCCCGCCGAGGCGGTCGACCAGCTTCGTTTCGAGCCCGCCCGTGGTGACGGTCGACAGTTGCGCGAGGGCGCCCGTGTCGAGGCCGAGCGCGATCGCGCCGACGCCGGCCAGGAGCGCCGCGCCGATCCCGCGCTTGATCCATTCGCCGGCGCCGAGCGAGCGCTTCATCGCGGCGAATACCTTGCCGCCGATCACGAGCGCGACGCCGAGCGACGTTGCCGCTCCGGCCGCATACGCGACGAGCAGCAGCGTCGTGCCGACGCTCGCGCCGCGCAGCGCGGCGCCGGTCAGCACGAGGCCGAGGATCGGGCCCGCGCACGGCGCCCACAGCAGGCCCGTCGCGACGCCGAGCAGCAGCGACGACGCCGGGCCGGCCGGGCGGCCGTCGCGTTGCGCGAACCCGGTGAGCCGGTTGCCGGCGGCGACGAGCGGGCGCGTCAGATGTTCCGCGAAGCGCGGCATCAGCAGCGTCAGGCCGAACACCGCGAGCAGCACGATCGCGAGCCAGCGGCCGGCCTGGTTGGCCTGCGCGACCCAGCCGCCGCCGACGGCGGCGAGCGTCGCGACGACGGCGAACGTGAGCGCCATGCCGGCGAGCAGCGGCAGGCCGCTGCGCACGAACGGCTGGTCGGCGCGCGCGAACACGAACGGCAGCACGGGCAGGATGCACGGGCTCAGGATCGTGAGCACGCCGCCGAGATAGGCAAGGACGATGAGCAGCATGGTGCGTTCTCCAGTCGGACGGGAGTGGGGCCGGGTCAGGCGGCGGACGGGTGGAAGGCGAGCGCGAGGCCGTTCATGCAGTAGCGCAGGCCGGTGGGCGCCGGGCCGTCGTCGAACACGTGGCCGAGATGGCCGCCGCAGCGGCGGCAGTGCACTTCGGTGCGGACCATCCCGAACGACGCGTCGGTGTCGGTGCCGACCGCGTGGTCGAGCGGCTTCCAGAAGCTCGGCCAGCCCGTATGACTGTCGAACTTGGTGGCCGACGAGAACAGCGCGAGGTTGCAGCCGGCGCACGCGAACGTGCCGTGCCGGTGCTCGTCGTTCAGCGGGCTGCTGAACGGCCGTTCGGTGCCGGCTTCGCGCAGGACCGTGTATTGGGCGGGCGTGAGCCGGCGATGCCATTCGGCGTCGCTGAGCGTGATCTCGAAAGGAGCGGCTTTGGGTGCGCCAGCCGGCGGCGCGGCGAACGCACGGCCGACCAGCGCGCGGCGGCCGGCGGACGACAGCGCCGCGAGCGCGGCGAGGCCGGTGGCGCCGGCGAACAGCAGGTGTCTGCGGGTGGGCATGATGGGCTCCTGGAAGCAGGTCCTGAAAACATGCGCCCATCGTAGGCGGCGGCCGGTGTCGAAGTCCTCACGGAAAGTTAAATGAATCGTGATTATTTACTCGGCGTTCCGGCCAGGGCCGCTGAAATCCGTCCGATCCAGGTCTGGCAAGGGTTTGCGGGGAGTTGATGGTCCGCCCACTTCCTCTGAAATCCTGCACGAGCCACAACTTTTTAGTGTCTTTTTAGTGTTCGTGGTCTGGAGTAGGCTCTGCTTAGGATGCGCGCGCCGATCGGATCACGATATCGGTGGAGGGCGATCATGGGTGCATTGACGGTCAGGCATAATTTTAATCGGCTTACGGTTGTCCGGCAGGTTACTCCGCCACCTTGAACAGGCGGTTCTTGTTGATCACGCCGGCTTTCGTCTGTTTGCCGTCGTCGTCAGCGGCGGGCCGCAGATGCCGATCGTCGAGCGTCGGCCCCGTATAGCGGCTGCGCGGCCGGATCACCTTGCCGACGCGCAGCTGCTCGATGCAGTGTGCGAGCAGTCCGACGCTGCGCGCGATCGAGAACAGCCCGAACGCCGCATCGCGCGGCAACTGAAGCTGCACCGACAGCATCGCCAGCGCGACATCGATGGTCGGCCGCTGGCCGGTGAGCGTCGTGACCTTGTCGACGAAGTGCGCGAGTTCCGCCGGCGGATCGAGCCGCGCAAGCAGCGCGGCCGCGCGCGGATCGCCGTCGGGGTAAAGATGATGGCCGAAACCGGGAATCGGGATCGCGGACTTCAGGTGATGATCGACGACGCGCTCGGCACCCAATCGTTGCACGTCGTCGAACACCGCACGCACGCGTCCCGACGCGTCGCCGTGCAGCGGCCCCGACAACGTCGCGAGCCCCGTCAGCAGGCAGCCTGCCAGCGACGCGCCGGTCGATGCGGTGATGCGCGCTGCGAATGCCGAACTCGTGATCTCGTGATCGGCGACCAGCACCATCGCGCGGCGCAACAGGTCTGCGCCATGGCTGTCGAGGCCCCATCCGGCCGCGAGCCGCTGATGGGTGTGAAGCGGGCTTGCGCCGGCATCGTCGTGCGCGCCGAACGCGCGCGACACGATCGCGACGAGCTGCCCGGCCTCGATGTGCAGCGCGCTGTCGAGCCGGCCGAGCGTCGAATGGCCAAACGCGGCCAGCGTCGCGAGCATCGTGAACGCACATTGCCGGTCGCGCTCGCCTGGCGGCAGCACGATCACCGGCGCGTCGAACCACACCGGCGCGGCGGCCTGCCAGAGCAGCGCAGCCGTTTCCTCGAGCGTCGCGGTATCCGCGAGTTCAATGCTGTCGCGGCCGCGATACCATGCGCGGCCCTTCGAGAACGTGGTGATGCCGCTGTAGATGCACGGCTCGGCACCGAAGATCGTGCTGGCCGCGAGCGCCGCTCGCTTGCGGCCGACCTGTTTCTTGCGGCAAAGCGCGACCACGTCCTCGGCGCGATACAGGCTCTTGCGCGGATCGTCGGGATCCTGCATCACGGCAATGCTGCCGCGGCTCGCGTACGCATAGACGGTCTGCGCCCGCACGCCGAGCCGCCGCGCCGCTTCCGTCAGGGTGATCCAGTTCTGCATGGGGAGTCGTGATGAGGATGCGGCCGGTGCGCGGCCGCTTGCGCCGACTATAGACCGGGTTCAGTTCAATGTCATCTCGGCCGGGCGCCGCTCGAGCACCTCGACGAGGATGTCGCCGGGCGCGCGCACGAAACAGCCACGTACACCGGCGCGGATCCGCGTGACGGGCTGGACGATCTCGGCGCCGTTGTCGACGAGATGCGCGTAAGCCGCATCCAGATCCTCGACGAGCACGCCGAAGTGGTCGATCCCTTGCATGCGCGCGCCGTCCGGCACGATCCCCGGACGCGCGTCCGGCAGCGCCGTGATGAAGAGGTCGATCGCCCCGATCCGCAGGTCGATGCGGCCGGGGCGCCGCACGATTTCGGCGTTCAGACAGCGCGCAAACCACGCGGCGGTGGCCTCGGCATCAGCCGAGCAGAGTTGAAGGTGATCCCATTTGAATTCGATCATGATCGTGCTCGGTACGTGTAGGAGTGGCCGGGATGGCGGGTAAAGGGGCGGACGGGGTCAGAGCCCGATACGCGACAGCTTGCCGAGCAGCACCGAGTACGACAGCGTGCCGACGAGGCAAATCGCACCCATCAGGTTCAGCGCCCAGAAAAAGTTTCCGGTGTGCTGCGTCACGTAGCCGATCATCAGCGGCGTGGTGACGGCCGCGATGTTTGCGGCAAGGCTCGTGATGCTGCTGGTGAGTCCGACATAGCGTTTCGGCGCGATCTCGGACACGGCCGCCCACGACATCGAGCCGATTCCCTGTGCGAAGAACGCGACGGTCAGTATCGCGATCACCAGCGCGTTCGACTGCACGAAGTTGACGAGCACGATCGATGCGCCGAGGAAGGTGCCGATCACGAGCGGCGCCTTGCGCGACGACGACATCGATACGCCGCGCCGGATGCAGAGATCGGACAGATAGCCCGCGATCAGGATCCCGAGCGTAGCGCCGATGAACGGCATCGCCTGGAAGAAACCGACCTTGATCATCGACATGTGCCGTTCCTCGACCAGGTAGGTCATGAACCAGGTCGTGAAGAACACCAGCAGCGTGTTGTTGCAGAATTTGCCGAGACAGATCGCGAGGATCTGCCGATAGCCCAGCAGGCGCAGCGCCATGCGCCAGTCGAAACGGTCGCGCGCCGTCACTACCGGCTGCCCTTCGGTGATGTACTGCAGCTCGGCGGCGCTGACGCGTGGATGGCGCGACGGATCGCGATAGAGCCGGTACCAGACGACGCTGAACAGAATGCCGAACGCGCCGGTTGCGAAGAACACGGTACGCCAGCCGAACGCGGATGAGATCCACAGCAGCAGCCCGGTGAAGAGCGGCGTGCCGATGTACTGACCCATCACGTACACGCTCGTCGCGAAGCCGCGCTCCTGGACCGGGAACCACATCGTCACCGCGCGCGCGTTCGACGGAAACGCGGGCGCTTCGAGCGCGCCCATCGCCAGCCGCGAACCGAGCAGCATGTGATAGCCGTGCGCGAGCCCTTGCGTGAGCGTCGCCAGCGACCAGCCGACGAGCGACAGCGCATACGCGACGCGCGAGCCCAGCATATCGGCGAGCACGCCTGCCGGCAGCAGCGCGATCGAGTACGCGAGGCCGAACACAGCGAACAGCTCCCCCATCTGCACGCGGGTGAGCGCGAGGTCCTTCGACAGCGCGGGCGCGACGATGCCGAGCGCCGAGCGGTCGACGTAGTTGAGGATGGTGGCCACCAGCAGCATCGACAGCACGCCGTAGCGCACTCGCGATCGTGTTGCGATGCCTGCGTGCGCGTCGAACTCGCGCATGACCGAAACCTGCTCTTCTGCGGTTTTCAATGTCGTCTCCTGTCTCCTGATTGCACGGCCGGCGTGCGGTGGTGCTGCACGCCGGCGCTCGCCCGGTCAGCCGCGCCCGACGAACGGCATCGCGCTCGCCATGATCGTCATGTTCAGAATGTTCGCTTCGAGCGGCAGGCTCGCCATCTGCACGATCGCGTTCGCGACGTGCGTGACGTCGACGCGCGGCTCGGGCGCGATGCGGCCGTCGGCCTGCAGCACGCCGTTGTTCATCCGCTCGGTCAGCGACGTGGCGGCGTTGCCAATGTCGATCTGACCGCACGCGATGTTGAATCGCCGCCCGTCGAGCGCGAGCGAACGCGTGATGCCGAGGACCGCGTGCTTCGTGGCCGTGTACGCGATCGTGTTCGGGCGCGGCGTGTGCGCGGAAATCGAACCGTTGTTGATGATGCGGCCGCCTTGCGGCGTCTGGCGCTTCATCTGGCGCCACGCGGCGCGGGCGCACAGGAACACGCCCGTCAGGTTGGTGGCGACCACGTCGTTCCAGAACTCAAGCGAATAATCGTCGAGCGGAACGGCGCCTGCGTTGCGGCCCGCGTTGTTGAACAGCACGTCGAGGCGACCGAAGTCATGCGCAATCCGCGTGAAGCTCGCATCGACCGATGCCTCGTCGGAAACGTCGGTCGGAATGGCCGCGGCCACGCCGCCGGCCCGCTCGACGATCTCCTGCGTCGCGAGCAGCGGATCGATACGCCTGCCGAGCAGCGCGACGGTGAAGCCTGCTCGCGCCAGCGCAACCGCCGCTGCCTGCCCGATTCCGGTGCCGGCGCCCGTCACTGCCGCGATTTTTTTCTCTGCCTGCATTTTCACGATCTCATCTTCAGTCCGTTGAACATGCAAAAAGCATTGCGCGGCGACGACTTCGCAGCAATCTTGATTCTTTCAATCAATATCAACCGCCCCGTCCAGACGGGCTGGCGTCAGGGTTTTCCTGAGTTCGCGGCTGCGCCGTTCGCGCGCCGGCACGGCATCGCGCATGGCATAGGACATGATCGGAATCGGTCGATCATCCGGTCGCTCAATGCCGCGCGGACATGTTGATCGAACCAATCAATATTGACCCGCGCCGACTGCACTTCGTAGGCTGTGTTCCGTTTTCCGACCCAAGGACGAGACCATGCCTGACAACAATCGCACCCGCCTGTTGGTTGCGCGACGCGTTCCCGCCGCAGTCGCCGCACGCGCAGAATCCGAATTCAACGCGTATGTAACGGACGCCGACATGGACGCGCCGTCCGTCGTCGAGTTCTGCAATCGCTACGAGACGCCGGCGGTGCTGATCGGCAAGAAATCGGGGCTGCAGGCCGAGCACATCGCGGCATTGCCGCCGAGCGTGAAGATCATCGCGAACGCGAGCGCCGGGTACGACCACATGGATGTCGCCGCCGCACGCGCACGCGGAATCGCGGTCAGCAACGCCCCCGATGCGCTGACCGACTGCACGGCCGATTTCACGATGCTGCTGGTGCTGGCCGCGTGCCGGCGTGCATCGGAGTACGAGCGTATCGTGCGCGCGGGGTGGGGAAAGTCGTTCGGCATGACCGACATGCTCGGCACGCGCGTGAACGGCAAGACGCTCGGAATCGTCGGTTTCGGGCGGATCGGCCGGGCGGTCGCGCAGCGCGCGCGCGGCTTCGGGATGAAGATCGTCTATACCGATCGGCGTCCCGCACCGCCCGAGATCGAGGCCGGTGCACGCTATTGCGCGGATCTCGACACGCTGCTCCCGCAGTGCGACATCCTCACGCTGCACGTGCCCGGCGGCGGCACGCCGTTGATGACCCGCCGCGAATTCGGCTTGCTGCGCGGCGGTGCGGTATTCGTGAATGCGGCACGCGGCAGTCTCGTCGACGAGGATGCGCTTTACGATGCGTTGACGTCGTATCGGCTGTTCGCCGCGGGGCTCGACGTTTACCGGAACGAACCCAACATCGATCCGCGCTTTGCCGCGCTCGACAATGTGTTTCTGTCGCCGCACATGGCGAGCGCGACCATCGAGACGCGCGACCAGATGGGGTTTACCGCGCTCGACAACGTCGCGGCGGTGCTTGACGGGAAGGGGGCGCCGAACGCGCTGTGATGACGGCGGGCGAGAGCGCTCGCTCATGCCGGGGTGTCCGATGACGGAACCCCGGCTCCAACCGCGTCGTTACTTCAGCACCCCCTGCGCCACCAGCACCTCATGCGCGGCCTTGAACGCGCTGAGACGATGCGGAATACCCGAATAAGCGGTCGCATGCAGCAGCGTTGCTTTCATTTCGTCCAGCGGAGTGGTGACGGACGCCCTAATGTCGAATAGCGATAGAGCTTCCGCCTTAGTCTCGCCTGATGCGCCAGACCATGCCGCCGCTCTTAGTTTTGCGAAACATCAGGTGCCATTTTCCTCTCGCCACTGGTCATAAGATGTCACATCTTACGACCGTGCGCGATCCCTGAGAATATATGGATGTGTCAAGAGATGGCTTGCGAGAAGATGGCTTTAGTTATACGATGACTGATCAATTAGGGGCCGACGCCGCCCAATGAACGATCTCGCACGAGCGCGGTCGTCCGTCAAATCGCACTTTCGGCCGTCGGCCGCATAGTTTGCCCCGACTCGCCGCACCGGGAATACATTCGTGAAAATCGTCGCCATCGAAGTCATTCGTCTCTCGCTTGCATTCGACGCGGGCCGCCGTCCCGTTGCCGCAGTTGAACCGGCCGCTGCGGACACGTATAACGCCGCAGACCGCTCGCTGCGCCGAATGGAGTCGCTGCTGGTCAGGCTTACCGATGACGCAGGGCGGGTGGGTTGGGGTGAAGCATTCGGTCATCTGATCAATCCCGTCACGTTCGCCGCGCTCGAAGGCCCGGTCGGCCGCTGGTTCAAGGGCGCCGAATTCGAGCCGACGCGGCACGGGATCGCCGCGTTGCGTTTCGCGGCCGATCGCGCGCTGCATGCGTTCGGGCGCACCGGACCGGTGCTGTATGCATTGTCCGCGATCGACACGGCGCTGCACGACCTCGCCGCGCAGGCGGCCAGCGTGCCGCTGTATCGCTGGCTCGGCGGTCATCGCGACGAGATCGACGTGTATGCGAGCCTGGTCAGCTACGATAACGACCCCGACGAAGTCGCGCGCCACGTGCGGCGTGCGTCGGACGAACAGTTCCGGCGCATCAAGCTGCACGAGACGCAACATGCGGCCATCGCGGCCGCGCGTGCGGCGTTGCCGGCCGGCAGTGAGCTGATGGTCGACGTGAACTGCCCGTGGACGGCGAACGACGCGCTGCGGCACGTGAGCGAACTTGCCGACCTGCGGCTTGGCTGGATCGAGGAACCGGTGTGGCCGTGCGACGACGCGGACGGCATCGCGCGTGTGCGTGGTGCCGGCGTGCCGATCGCGGCGGGCGAGAACGCGTCGGGCGTCGCGGGCTTTCGCGACCTGTTCGAACACGGCGCGATCGACGTCGCGCAGCCAAGCATCGCGAAGATCGGTGGACCGACCGGCATCGCGGAAGTGATCGCGCTCGCGGCGGAGCACGGCGTGCGGGTCGTGCCGCACTGTTTCTATTACGGAGCGGGGCTGCTGGCGACCGCGCACGTGGTCGCGACGCTACCGGACGATGTCGCGCTCGAAATTCCCTATCTCGACTGGCCCGAGCGCCTGCATGACGCGCAGCGGCCCGGCGCGCGGCTGCGCTTGCCCGATGTGCCCGGGCTTGGCTTCGTGCCGGACGAAGCGGTGCTGGCACGCAACACGATTGCGCACGCGACGATCGGTTGAACGCAGGAACGGTGCGCTCGGCGCAAACGGAAATCAGGAAGCCGGGCGGATGCGCAGGCACGTTCCCGGCTCGACAGGAGACAACATGAAAACGCGTTACCGCTGGTGGATCGGCGCGCTGCTGTTCGGCGCCGGCATGCTGAACTATCTCGATCGCGCGGCGCTGTCCGTCGTCGCGCCGATCATCAAGCGCGAACTCGGCATTGACGACGCGCAGATGGGTATTCTATTCAGCAGCTTCTTTATCGGCTACTGCGTGTTCTGCTTCGTCGGCGGCTGGGCCGCTGACCGGTTCGGGCCGCGTCGCGTGTTCGCGTGCGCGGCCGGCGTGTGGTCGCTGTTCTGCGGGGCGACCGCGCTGGCCGGATCGTTCGCACACCTCCTGATCGTGCGCGTCGCGTTCGGGATCGGCGAAGGGCCGATGGGGACGACCACCAACAAGGCGATCTCGAACTGGTTCCCGCGCCGCGAAGCGGGGCGCGCGGTCGGCTGGACCAACGCGGGGCAGCCGCTCGGCGCGGCGATCGCGGCGCCGATCGTCGGTCTGGTCGCGCTGCAGTTCGGCTGGCGCGTGTCGTTCGTCGTGATCGCTGCGCTCGGCTTCGTGTGGCTCGCCGCGTGGTGGGCGTTGTTCCGCGACGATCCGGCGAGCCACCCGCGCGTGTCGCCGGAAGAGGCGCGCGAGATCGCATCCGACCGGACGATCGACGTCGCACCGGATGCGCATGCGGACGATCGCGCCGCGCGTCCGCTGCGGCGCGATCTGTTGTCGCGGCCGGTGCTCGGCGTCGCACTCGCGTTCTTCAGCTTCAACTACGTGCTGTATTTTTTCCTGTCATGGCTGCCGAGCTACCTGACCGACTACCAGCATCTGAACATCAAGCAGATGAGCGTCGTCGGGATCCTGCCGTGGCTCGGCGCGACCATCGGATTCGTGGCCGGCGGCACCGTGTCGGATCGCATCTACCGCCGCACCGGCGACGTGCTGTTCGCGCGCAAGATCGTGATCGTCGTCGGGCTCGCGGTCGCGGCGGCCTGCGTGCTGCTAGCGTCGCGCGTGAGCTCGCTCGGCGCGGCCGTCACGCTGATCGCGATCGCGAGCCTGTTCGCGTTCATGGCGCCGCAGGCTTGCTGGTCGCTGCTGCAGGAAATCGTGCCGCGCGAACGTGTCGGCTCGGCGGGCGGGTTCGTTCACCTGCTTGCAAATCTTGCGGGCATCCTCTCGCCGAGCGTGACCGGTTGGCTCGTTCAGTATGGCGGTGGGTATGCGAGCGCGTTCGTGCTCGCGGGGGCATCGGCGCTGGCCGGTGCACTGATTCTGACGTTCACGGTGCGCGCGCGGGCCGTTGTGCAGATGCGTGGGGCTGCCTGACGAAGTAATCCGTTGAACTAGCAACGCGGGAGTGGGTGTGACCTGATTTAATCATCGTCGGTTGATGAAACCCGCTCAGCTATACCCAGCCCGCCGAAGCCGAGACAAACTGCCATCGGCAACTTGGAACAGCCACCGCTGAGTCGGCATCAAGTTAAACCGACCAGCCTCCCCGATTTGACCCTGAACCAGAATTAGTCGCGGTCGGAAGTAGAGATTCCCGGCTTGGTTGAGTTGTCACGCGAGGTGGACTCCCTTGCCTGACGGGCGAATTCGACGGGCGTCATCCACTGCAATGCAGAGTGGGGACGAACCTCGTTATAGTACGTGGAACGTTGTCTCGTCGCCGTAGATCAGGTTCGATTCGAGCAGCGCGTCGTACATCAGATTAATCACCGGTTGCGTGGCGGGTCGCACCGCGACCACGGCTGGCGGCCGACGTGTTCGATGAGATATCGCCGCCGAAGCGACGCAGGAGCGTGGCTTGGCGTAACCGCGGCGCGCCAAGCTTTTTTAACATACCAACACAGCGCGCCGGGATGGGAATCCATCAAAGCACTGTAGTGACAACCTTCTTGCGGAGAAAGGCAAGCAGCGAAGTCTTCGAGAGATCGTGCCCTGAGCCGCTATTCTTGAATCCTCCCCATGGCAGCCGCGCATCCAGCGGACTCCAGCCATTGATCGCAACCGATCCTACGTTACGCGCGCCGCGATACGATGTGCATTCGTCAGATCTCGCGTCCAGATCGTCGTGGACAACGCAAATTCCGAGTCATTGGCAATCTGTACGGCTTCGTCGATAGAGTCGAAGGGTATGATCATCCCGACGGGGCCGAAGATCTCCTCCTGGGCAATCCGCATGTCGTTTCTGACATCGACGAAGATGGTAGGCCGCACGAAGTAGCCACGCTCAGGTAGCGGTTCATCGCCTGCGATGAGACGCGCGCCTTCTTCCTGTCCGATGCGAACGTAATCAAGTACCCGGCGCCTGTGCCCTGCGTTGATGAGCGCACCCATGGACGCACCTTCAGTCAGCGGATCACCGATGGAAACGGATTTTGCTGCTGCGGCGAGCTTTTGCGCAAATTGATCGGCGAGTGAACGATGCACGAGCACGCGAGAGCCGGCCGCGCATGTCTGCCCTGGTTGATGAAAAGACCCATCGCCACACCTTGCACGGCCGATTCCAGGTCGGCATCGGGAAGCACTATCTGAGGTGCTTTGCCGCCCAGCTCGAGCGTAAGCTTCTTGAAGTTGCCCGCGACATCCGCCGCGATGGTTTTTCCAACCGCCGTGCTACGGTGAAGCTTATTTTATCGACGTCCGCGTGATTGACCAGAGCACGCCCCACGCTGGGTCCGCCGCCGTTGACGATGTTGACCACGCCATTGGGGAAGCCCGCCTCCTCGATCAATGAAGCAAGCGCAGAAACGGCGAGCGGCGCTTCCTCGGACGGTTTGATGACCACGGTGCATCCTGCCGCGACAGTTCCGGAAATCGGGCGAGATAGGCCGTGTCCTCCCCACCGTGCCGCACGCCGAGGTGGCTGCTTTTATGGATGCCGTCCTGGCCGAGGCGCACCGTGCGGATTGGCATTGCCGCATCTCTTCGATAGCTAGCCAGTCGGGCAGCACGACCACCCTACGTTGCGCAGAGACGTGCAGCAGCATCCGCCCGGTCTGCTCGGCGGTGCGGTGAGAATTGGGCGTGCAGTGGGCAGGAACCTGCGTATAGAACGACGTGCGTTTCAACACTCGAGGCTCATCTCGATGGTCTGTAGTATTTCGCCACAAATCGAGCCTCTGCGAGGGTATTTCCATGCAGTTGATAGGCGACGAGCGCTGGACCTGACGTCGGCTTTGCGTCGATTTCCGGAACGGAAAGCGCGAATACCGTGACGACATACCGATGAGATTCCCCTTGAGGCGGACAAGGTCCGCCGTACTTCGACTCACCGAAATCCGTCAGCGTTTCCAACGCACCCGCCGGCATCAGTCTCGCGTTCCCCGAAGCGCCCATCTCGATCGAAGACACCGATGGCGGGATATTGACGACCGACCAGTGTGTCCATCCAAGCCCGCGCGTCGGCGCATCAGGATCGAACATAGTCACGACGATGCTTTTCGTCCTGGACGGAACGTGGGACCACGAGATGTGAGGAGAAACGTTTTCGCCACGACATCCGAATCCGTTGTAAACCTGGCCGGTCGCGAATCGTCCATCACGGCCGAGGCCGTCAACCTTGACCGAAAACGTCTCAGAACAAGCGATCGCCGGCATGACTGCAAGAAGCGTAGTGCCGATGCCTTTTCGAAGAAGAGTCAAGATTTCCATGGGGCGCCTCATCAAAGAGTTCAGTGCGCCGTCTCGTATAAACAGGGCGACGCTGGATGTATCGGATATGCGACTATCGTGGAAGCGGATTTTGGGTCATGGTCGAGAGGATGAGTAGAGCGGGAAGTGCACTCACCGTGTTGTCACGACAACAACAATCGGAAGACAGCGGGAAAACAGAGACGTCCTCAATCCAGCATCTGCCGCACACAGTCCACGCTTAGTCCGATCGGATATGAATAACGACACGCTGATCTTCGACGCGCCGCGCCACCGCTTACAGAAGATTGCGTACCAGATGTTTCGTCGCGGATGCCGAGGACATCGTGCAGGACGTATGGCTGCGCTGGCACGACGCGGCGCGCGACAGCATCGAGAATGCCGAGGCGTGGCTCGTCGCGATCACGACGCGGACGTCGATCGATCGCCTGCGCGCGGCGAAGCTCCGGCGCGAGCACTATGCGGGTATCTGGCTGCCCGAACCGGAGCTCGGCGAATCGCCCGCGACGCCCGAGGAAATGACGGAGCGCGCGAACGACGTGTCGGTTGCGTACCTGCTGTTGCTCGAACGACTGATCGGCGACGGCGGCGGTCATATCCAGAGCTTCCCGAAACCGATGGTCGGCGGCCGGCGGATCGCTCAACTGTTCTATGCGACGTGGTTGCGCTGCGGCAGCGGTGTCGAGATGCGGCCGGTCGTGCTGAACGGCCAGTGGGCGATGCTGCGCTTCATCGGCGGACAACTCGAAGCGGCGATGTCGTTCGAGACCGACGGTACGCGCATCGGCCGGATTCTCGTGCAGCGCAACCCCGACAAGCTCGCCCGAATCGCAACTGCCTGCGCGGCCGGCTGACCCGCGCAGCGCACGCCGGCGCCGGCCGCGGCCGCGGTCGAGCGCGGATTGGTGCAGCGCACGCAACACGATGCGTCCCTGTGCGTGGCTACCGCGCACCGGCGCACACTCCTAAGATGATTTCGCGCGACGTCATGGCGCCGCGTATCAACTACATTCAACAGTCGCCCGAGCTGTTCCGGAAATTCCTCGAACTCAGCACCAGCTGCGTAGCAGCGCGATCGAGGAATCGATCCGCGATCTCGTGTCGCTCCGGGCGTCCCAGATCAACGGCTGCGCGTTCTACGTCGACATGCACGTGAAGGAAGCGCGCATCCACGGCGAGCGCGAGCTGCGCCCTCCCAGCAAAAGGAAAGCCCAATGAATCAGAATGCGGATGGCATTGCAGATCTCCGGCGTCTTGTGATTTTGTTGAGCGACAGACTGGAAACGGTTTCTGAGGAGGTGGTCAGGCTGATGTGTCGTCTCGACGCGTATCAAATGGTAATGGAGGGGTTGATCTTGGCGCCCCCTGATTGGCAAACTGTTTTTGCGTGAGGTCTACCTTCAGGTTGAGCAAGTTGTTCAGATTCCTGTGGCTGATTCAGACGCGCGAGAGCGGTACCTTGATCAGATCATGGAGCAATTAGGTCCGTTGCTGGTTGACCTCGTTCGGCGACGTCCGCAAGCGAATTGAGCTAGCCTCGCGATACGGCAGGACAGGCTGCGGTGAAATCCCCTCTCCAACAGCGGGGGATTTATTCGTTATTTTCTCGTGTTTGCTTCAACACCGTCAGCGAAGAGGTTTGTTCACGGATGGCGGTCCGCCGTCGGTAGTAGCGCGGCGAAACGGTCGGCGAGCGTCGGGCGCGACCGTGCGGGCCAGATAGCGCTCAGCTCGAAATTCGGCAGCGCGGCGCCGTCGCGAATCGGGCTGTATGCGACCCCGTCGAACGCGAACGCGTGGATCGACGTCGGCAGCAGCGACACGCCGCAGCCGGCGGCGACGCATGCGACGACGGTCAGCGTGCGGTTCACGTCGAGCACGATGTCGACCGGATGCCCGGCCTGGCGGAACGCACTGAGGATGCCCGCGCGGATCAGCGGCAATTGATCGTGCGGAAACCACACGAGGCCGGCCGCGGCCAGATCGGCCAGCGTCACCGTGCCGTCTGGCTGGCGTGGGAACGCCTTCGGCAGCACCGCGACGAGCGGATCGCGCCGGATCATCTGCTCGCGCATCCGGCCGTTCACCGCGACCGGCGTATGCAGCAGCCCGATGTCTATCTCGCCGCGCTCCAGCGCGATCGCCTGCTCGGCATTGCTCATTTCGCGCATCACGAGTTCGACGTCGGGCGTGCTTTCGCGCAGCGCACGTATAGCGCGCGGCAGCGTGTCGAACAACGCGGCGCTGACGAAGCCGATGGTCAGACGCCCAGCGCGCTGCGCACCGATTTCGCCCGCCCGATGCGCGGCCGCGTCGAGCCGCGCGACGCTCAGGCGCAGGTCGTCGACCATCGCGAGCCCGGCCGGCGTGAGCGTCGCGCCGCGCCGCGACCGCTCGAACAGCCGGACCCCCAACTCATTTTCCATCCGGTTCAGCGCCTGGCTGAGCGCCGGCTGCGCAATGCCGAGTTCGCTGGCGGCGCGCGTAAAGCTGCCGGAATCCGCGATCGCGAGAAAGTAGCGGACGTGCCTGATTTCCATAAGCGTGTGTTATGAATAATTATCCGAAACATAGTAGCGAATTATCCAAATGATTCATAGGATGCACATCGGGCGTCGTCGAACCCGGCCGCGCCTCCGATAGCGGCGCGATCAGGCGGCGCACGGCGACGACACGAGGAGACCTCCGTTGACCTGGATGCGCGAACTCTCGACGACCGAACGGCGCACGTTGCGCGGCTGTTTTGCCGGCTGGGCGCTCGATGGCCTCGACACGCAGATGTTCAGCCTGGTGATCCCGGCGCTGCTCGCGACCTGGAGCATCGGCAAGGGGCAGGCCGGGCTGATCGGCGGCGCGACCCTCGTGTCGGGCGCGCTCGGCGGCCTGCTGGCCGGCGTGATCGCGGATCGCTACGGGCGCGTGCGGGCGCTGCAGATCACCGTGTGCTGGTTCTCCGCCTTCACGTTCCTGAGCGCATTCGCGCAGAACTTCGAGCAGTTGCTGGTGCTGAAGGCGTTGCAAGGGCTCGGCTTCGGCGGCGAATGGACCGCCGGCGCGGTGCTGCTCGCGGAGACGGTCGGCGCGCGCCATCGCGGCAAGGCGATGGGCGTCGTGCAGAGCGCGTGGGGATTCGGCTGGGGCGCGGCGGTGCTGCTGTACATGATCGTGTTCGCGTGGCTACCGCCCGAATGGGCGTGGCGCGTGCTGTTCGCGATCGGCGCGCTGCCCGCGCTGCTGGTGCTGTATATCCGCCGCGCGATTCCGGAGCCGCCGCGCGCGACGCCTGCGCCCGCGAACGTAGACGATGCGCCGACGGTGGGCATCTTCGACCGCTCGGTGCTGCGCACGACGGTGGTCGGCGGCCTGATCGGCGTCGGCGCGCACGGCGGCTATCACGCGATCACGATCTGGCTGCCGACCTACCTGAAGACCGAGCGGCACCTGTCGGTGCTCGGCACCGGCGCGTATCTCGCGGTCGTGATCGTCGCGTTCATCTGCGGCTGTTTCCTGAGCGCGTATTTGCAGGACCGGATCGGCCGGCGTCGCAACGTGATGCTGTTCGCCGCGTGTTGCGCGGTGATGGTGAACCTGTACGTGTTCCTGCCGCTGAACGACGTCGCGATGCTGCTGCTCGGGTTTCCGCTCGGCCTGTGCTCGGCCGGCATTCCGGCGACGCTCGGCACGCTGTTCAACGAACTGTATCCGCAAAACGTGCGCGGCCGCGGCGTCGGGTTCTGCTACAACTTCGGCCGTATCGTGTCGGCGGGCTTTCCGGTGCTGGTCGGGCGGATGGGCGAATCGCTGCCGCTCGGCACGGCGCTCGGCATCGATGCGGGCATCGCGTACGGGCTCGTCGTGATCGCGGTGTGGTTCCTGCCGGAAACGCGCGGGCGCCGTCTGCCCGACGCGGCTGCCGGTCCGGGCGCGGACGGCGACACCCGCGCCGGCGCATCGCTGTAGTTTTCGTCCTTCGTTCATTCCGTCGCCTGTCGCCCGCTGCCGGGCCGGGCACCTCTTGCAGGCAAGTCGTCATGGATCGAGCAGTCAATCCGCCGGTCGAACCGGTTTCAGCGGCGCCGGATACGGCCGCGTGGTACGCGTCATCGACGGCCGTCGCGGCGGTCGACGCCCATGCGCACGTGTTTGCCCGCGGCCTGCCGCTCGCGCCGGTCGTGCGCCATGCGCCCGACTACGATGCGTCGCTCGACGCGTACGTCGCGCATCTCGCCGCGCACGACATCACGCACGCGGTGCTGGTGCAGCCGAGCTTTCTCGGCACCGACAATACGTTCTTCGTCGACGTGCTGCGGCGCTACCCGAGCCGCTTTCGCGGCGTCGCGGTGGTCGATCCGGTGCTCGACGACGACGCGCTCGCCGCGCTGGACCGCGCGGGCGTCGTGGGCATGCGGCTCAATCTGGTCGGCCTGCCGATTCCGGATTTCGGGACGCGGGTGTGGCGCGCGCTGTTCGCACGCATCAACGCGCTCGGTTGGCACGTCGAGATTCATCGCGACGCGGCCGACCTGCATGCGATAGCCGCGAGCCTGCTCGGGCAGGCGTGCACGCTCGTGATTGACCATTTCGGCCGCCCGTCGCCGGCGCTCGGCGAACGCGATCCCGGCTTCCGTCACCTGCTGTCGCTCGCCGATACCGGCCGCGTGTGGGTGAAGCTGTCGGCCGCGTACCGGAACAGCCTGACCGGCGACGGCACCGACACCGCGCTCGGCGCGGCGCTGGCGCTGCGCGGCGCGTTCACGCCGGAGCGGCTCGTGTGGGGCAGCGACTGGCCGCATACGCAGCATCGCGAACGTGTCGATTTCGGCGCGACCTGCGCGGCGCTCGAACGCTGGCTGCCCGATGCCGGCGAACGCGCGCGCGTGCTGCGCGACTCGCCGCGCACCCTGTTTCGTTTCGACCAATGAGGCCTCGCATGACCGATTCCACCGCCCTTCGTCGCGCCGCTTTCCGGCGCAGCATCGCCGCCCGCCAGGGGCTGCTCGTCGCCGGCACGTTCAATGCGCTTAGCGCGCGGGTCGCCGCCGATCTGGGCTTCGGCGCGCTGTACCTGAGCGGCGCCGGCGTCACCAACATGTCGCTCGGCTTGCCGGATCTCGGCTTCGTCGGGCTCGGCGAACTGGCCGAGCACACCGCGCGCGTGCGCGACGCCGTCGATCTGCCGCTGATGGTCGATGCCGATACCGGTTTCGGCAACGCGCTGAACGTGCTGCATACGGTGCGCACCCTCGAGCGCAGCGGCGCCGATGCGATCCAGCTCGAGGATCAGGTGCTGCCGAAGAAATGCGGCCACTTCGCGGGCAAGGAAGTGATTCCGGCCGCGGAAATGGTCGGCAAGCTGAAGGCGGCCGTCGACGCGCGCGTCGATCCGAACCTGCTGATCGTCGCACGCACCGATGCGGCCGCCGTGCACGGCATCGACGACGCGATCGAGCGCGCGCACCGCTATGCGCAAGCGGGCGCCGACGTGCTGTTCATCGAGGCGATGGACACGCCGGAGGACGTCGAACGACTGCCCGCGCTGTTCGATACGCCGCAACTCATCAACATCGTGATCGGCGGCAAGACGCCGACCCGCTCGCGCGACGAACTGGCGCGCCTCGGTTACGGCGTCGTGCTGTACGCGAACGCGGCGTTGCAGGGCGCGGTGCATGGGATGCAGGCCGCGCTGACCGAATTGCGCGACACGGGCCGGCTCGACGAAAACCCCGCGCTCGTCGCGCCGTTCGCGGAACGGCAGCGGCTCGTCGACAAGGCGCGCTTCGACGCGCTCGACGCACGCTACGCGGGCGAGCAGCCGTAAGGCCGGCATGCGGCACGGGCGCTCGCCTGCCGGCCGCCCGAAACAGAACGAACAGGAGACAACCGTGACAACTTCCCCAACCGGGGCGGCCGACGCGCCGCCGCGCATCGGCTCGATCGTCGGCGGGCTCGCCGGCAACCTGATCGAGTGGTACGACTTCCTCGCATACAGCATCTTCTCGATCTATTTCGCGCCGTCGTTCTTTCCCGCCGACCGGCCGACCGTGCAACTGATGAATACCGCGGCGATCGCGGCGGTCGGCTACGTCGCGCGGCCGGCGGGAAGCTGGCTCGTCGGCCTGTACGCGGACCGGCACGGGCGCAAGGCCGCGCTGACGAAATCGGTGCTCGCGATGTGCGCGGGCTCGATGCTGATCGCCGTCACGCCCGGCTACGCGACGATCGGCATGCTCGCGCCGGCGCTGCTCGTCGCCGCGCGGCTATTGCAGGGCCTCAGCATGGGCGGCGAGTACGGCACCAGCGCGACCTACCTGAGCGAGATCGCACCGCCGAACCGGCGCGGCTTCTACGTCGGCTTCCTGCAGGTGAGCGTGGTCGCGGGCCAGCTCGTCGCGCTCGGCCTGATGCTGGCGATGCAGCGGATCTTCGCCGGCACGCACGACATCGAGCGCTGGGCCTGGCGGATTCCGTTCTTCGTCGGCGGCGTGCTCGCATTGTTCGCGCTGTACATGCGCCGCAACGTCGTCGAGAGCGATGCATTCGTCGCAAGCCGGGCGCGCGCGGCGAAGACGCGCGTGACGGCCGATCTCGCGGCGCACTGGCGCGAACTGCTGCTCGCGATCGGCATCACGATCGGCGGCACCGTCGCGTTCTATACGTACACCGTCTATATGCAGAAGTACCTGGTCAACTCGGTCGGCCTGCATAAGGAAACGGCGACCTGGATCTGCACGCTCGCGCTGTTGCTGTACATGCCGCTGCAGCCGCTGTTCGGCCTCGTATCGGATCGCGTCGGGCGCCGGCCGGTGCTGCTGTGGTTCGGGCTCGGCGGCACGCTGCTGTCCGTGCCGATCTTCACGACGCTCGGGCATGTGCACGAGCCGCTTGCCGCGTTCGCGCTGGTGTTCGCGGGGCTCGTCGTGCTGAGCGGCTTCACGTCGGTACACATGCTGGTCAAGGCCGAGCTATTCCCGCCGCAAATCCGCGCGCTGGCGGTCGGGCTGCCTTATGCGCTGACGACGGCGATCCTCGGCGGCACGACGGAGTTCGTCGCGCTGCGGCTGAAGGCGGGCGGCAACGAGACGATGTTCTTCTGGTACGTGGCGGCGTGCGCGGCGATTTCGCTGATCGTGTACTGGCGGATGCCGGAAACCCGTCCGGCACCGCGCGCGCCGGCGGCGCGGCCGGCGGTGGGCGCCGCCGCACCGCGTTGAATTGGTGCGAAGCCGCATGCGAAACGCTTATGGATAAATAACACCGGCGTAATGCTTCGCCGCGGCGATTGCTTCTAGTATCTGCAGAACGCCGGCGGGCTGCCTGGCCGCCGGCGGCGAGCAGACGAGACACACGACCTACATTAGTACATCTAAAAGAATGGAGTCGAGTCAATGATCCAACTATCCGAGGGCCAACGGATATCCACGCACGACGGCGTACCGGGCGGCGCGCCGCCACGTCCGCCGATCCCGGTGCATCCCGTGTTCAAGGCGTACAACCGGTCGAAGCTGGACGACCTCCCGCAGCTCGCGAGGTTGCCGCCGCGAATGCGCGAGCAGATCGGACTGGTCGCGCGCGTGCTGCCGTTCAAGGTCAACCGTTATGTCGTCGAGCAACTGATCGACTGGACCAACGTCCCGGACGATCCGCTGTTCCGGCTGACGTTTCCGCAGCCCGACATGCTTGCACCCGACGATCTCGGCGAGCTGGCCATGCTGTCGCGCGACGCGGCGCGCGGTGCCGACCTGGACGCGCTGATCGGGCGCCTGCGCGCCCGGATGAACCCGCATCCGGCGGACCAGCGGCTCAACGAGCCGGAGCTCGACGGCGAGCCGTGCCCGGGCATCCAGCACAAGTACGCGCAGACGGTGCTGTACTTCCCGAGCCACGGGCAAACCTGCCATGCGTACTGCACGTTCTGCTTCCGCTGGCCGCAATTCGTGGGCGATGCGTCGCTGAAATTCGCGTCGAGCGAAGCCGCGCGGCTGCACGCGTACCTGCGCGCGCACGGCGAAGTGACCGACCTGCTGATGACGGGCGGCGATCCGATGGTGATGAGCGCGGCGCGCCTGCGCGAGTACCTGATGCCGCTGCTGGAGCCCGGGCTCGAGCACGTCGGCAACATCCGGATCGGCACGAAGGCGCTGACCTACTGGCCGTACCGTTTCGTCAGCGATCCGGATACGCCCGAGCTGCTCGCGCTGCTGCGTACGCTGATCGATGCCGGGCGCAACGTGACGGTCATGGCGCACCTGAACCACTGGCGCGAACTGTCGACGGAGATCGCCGAGCAGGCCGTGACGAACCTGCGCCGCATCGGCGTCGTGATCCGCTCGCAGGGGCCGGTGCTGCGCCACATCAACGACGACGCGGAAGTCTGGCGGCGCAACTGGGTCGGGCAGGTGCGGCTCGGCATCGTGCCGTACTACATGTTCGTCGAGCGCGATACGGGGCCGCGCGGCTATTTCGAGCTGCCGCTCGCGCGGGCGCTCGATATCTACAACACCGCGATCGCGTCGGTGTCGGGGCTCGCGCGCAGCGCGCGCGGCCCGTCGATGAGCGCAGGCCCCGGCAAGGTCGAGGTCGCGGGCACGCTCGAGCTGCAGGAGCAGCGCTACTTCCTGTTGAATTTCCTGCAGGCGCGCGATCCGCGCTGGCTGCGCCGGCCGTTTCTCGCGAAGTATTCGGCGACGGCCTGCTGGCTCGACCAGCTCGAACCGCCGGATGGCGAGCCCGCGTTCTTCTTCGACGCGCCGTACCGTGCATTCGTCGACGCTCGTCAACGCCAACTGGAGCACGCATGAGGACGCCCGGAACACGAACCGCCGATGTCGCGATCGTCGGCGGCGGCTACACGGGGCTGTCCGCCGCGATCCACCTGGCGGAGCAGGGCGCGACGGTCGACGTTTGCGACGCTGATCCGCCGGGCGACGTGCCGAGCGCATTCAACTTCGGCTCGGTCGCGAGCGTCGCGCCGGCGCTGCCGCGCGGCCCGGTTTCGGCCGCGCACGCGCAGGCCGCCGAGCGCACGGCGGCGCAGGCCATCGTCTACCTGAAGCGCTTCGTCGACAGCCGCAACCTCGCATGCGGCTGGACGTATCCCGGCCACATCACGCTCGCGTGCGACGACGCGTCGGCGGTGCAACTGGCGCACCGGTTCGCGTATTACGCGGCGCAGCCGGATGCGTGCGTCGCGTGGCTCGACGCGCAGGCGGTCACGCAGGAAACCGGCGCGGCGCACGCGATCGGCGGGCTGCTGAACCTGCGCTTCGCGCTGATCCGGCCGCGCGTGCTCCGCGATGCGATGCGGGTACGGGCCGCGACGCTCGGCGTGCGGATCCGGCGCGGCGCGCGCGTGCATGCCGTGGAGCTCGCGTCCGGTGCGGCCGTGCTCGATCTCGGTGACGCGACGGTCGACGCCGGCGCCGTGCTGGTGTGCGCGGAGGACGCATGGTCGCTGCTGCCGGCCGACGTGCGCCCGCCGCTCGAGCGCTACGGCACGCACCTGCTGGCGACCCGCATCCTCGACGACGCGACGCAGCGCCGTATTTCGCGGCAGCCGCGCGTGTACGGCACGGTGTCCGCCGACAAGGACTATTTCCGGCTCGACGAGCGCGGCCGGCTGCTGTTCGGCAGCCGGCTCGGCCTGTCGGCCGACGTGCCGCCCGCGGGCGTCGAGGCCGCGTTGCGCGCGCGGCTGGCCGCGTATTTCCCGGCGCTCGAACACGCGCACGTCGAGCACGTATGGTCCGCGCCGCTCGGCTTCACCGCGTCCGGCGTGCCGCACGTCGGCATGGCCGGGCGGCTGGGCTGGTGCGGCGGCTATTGCGGCAGCGGGATCGCCACGGCCGTTCACGGCGGCGCGGCGCTGGCCGCGCGCGTGCTCGGCCACACCGACGACGTTGCTTTTCACGATTCGATCACCGGTGTCGGGGAGGCGCGATGAACACTTTCGAATTCCAGACGCTCGACGGCGCGAAGCCGCGGGCATTCGCCGGCGAAGAAGTCGACGTGCTCGGCATCGGCGTCGGCCCGTTCAACCTGAGCCTGGCGGCGCTGCTGGCGCCGCTGGACGGCCTGCGTTCGCTGTTCGTCGAGCGCCGGCCCGAGTTCCGCTGGCATCCCGGGTTGATGCTCGCGGATTCGTCGCTGACGACCAGCTTCCTGAAGGATCTCGTGACGCTGGCCGATCCGTGCAGCCGCTACTCGTTCATTGCGTTCCTGCAACGCACCGAACGACTGTATTCGTTCGCGAACGCGCGTTTTCCGACCGTGCGCCGCCGCGAGTTCGAACAGTACATGCGGTGGGTGTGCGCGTCGCTCGACAACCTGCGGTTCGACTGCGAAGTCGAAAGCGTCGTGCGCGATGGGCGCGCGCTGCGCGTCACGACCTCGCACGGCGTCGTGCGCACCGCGAACCTGGTGGTCGGCGTCGGCCTGCGCCCGACCGTGCCTGCCTGCGCGCGGCCGCACCTGGGCGCCGACGTGCTGCATTCGTCGCAGTTCTGCACCGTGCGGCCGGCGCTTGCCGGCCGGCGCGTCGCGATCGTCGGCGGCGGCCAGAGCGGCGCCGAGCTCGCGCTGCATCTGCTCGGCCTGACGGGTGACGACGCGCCTGCGCACATCGCCTGGCTGACACGGCGCGAGAACTTCCTGCCGATGGACGACTCGCCGTTCGTCAACGAATGGTTCGTGCCGCAATACAACGAACATTTCTCGCGGCTGTCGCCGCAGCGCAAGCGCGACGCGCTGGAGACGCAGCGCCTCGCGAGCGACGGCGTCACGTTGCCGCTGCTGACGGCAATCTACCAGCGGCTCTACGAGATCACGCACATCGAGGGGCGTCCCGGCCATTGCGCGCTGATGCCGGGCCGCAGCATGGCGAACCTGCACCGCGCGGACGGCGGTTTCGTACTAAGCGTCGACGACGGCACCGGCGTGCATGCGCCGCTGCATGCGGACGTCGTGCTGCTCGCGACGGGCAGCGAATTCCAGATGCCCGGTGCGCTCGAATCGCTGCGCTTCGAGATGCACACGCGCGACGGGGCACCGGAACTTGACGACGACTACGCGGTGCGCTGGAACCGGCCGAGCGCCGCGCGAATTTTCTTCCAGAACGCCGCGCGCACGACGCGCGGCATCGCCGACCCGAACCTGAGCCTTGCCGCGTGGCGCAGCGGCCGGATCGCCAACGCGATCGCGGGCGCGTCCATCTACGAGGTCGGCACGCCGCCGGGATTCGTCGACTGGCCGCACGGCGACGCGCCGCAGGCCGCCACCCAACAACTCGTGAACTGACAGGAGCACACCGCCATGACCCATGCACCGGCCATGCTGTATCTCGACACACGCGCGCTTCCGGGCGAGCGGATCGCCGAAATCGACGCGGCGCGCAGTCTCGGTCTCGACCTCTATGTGGCGACGCCGACGCCGGACGCATTCCGCTCGTTCGGCTGCGCGGGCATCATCCCGACGCGCCTCGGCGATTACGACGCGGCCGAACGGACGATTCTCGACTACCTGCACGAACATCGCGTCGAGTTGTCCGGCGTCGTCGCGTGGAAGGATCTCGAAGTCGTGCTCGCGAGCCGGCTGTCGCATCGGCTCGGCTTGCGCGGCACGGCGCCGGATGCAGCGCTCAACGTGCGCGACAAGGCCGCGACCCGCCGCGTGCTCGACGCGGTGCCGAATGCGAACCCGCGCTATGCGGTGGTCAGCAGCGAAGCCGAATTCACCGCCGCGCTGAAGCGGATCGGCGCGCCCGCGCTGCTCAAGCCGGCCGGTAACTCGGGCAGCCGCGGCATCTTTCCGGTCGATGCGCTCGCCGATCCCGTCGAGGTCTATCGTGCGTTTCGGGCGTACAACTCGCCGGAGAAGGGCGAGATGTTCAGCCTGTACGGCGATCACGCGCTGCTCGAGGAACAGCTGACGGGCAGCGAGCATTCGGTGTCCGGCGTCGTCGCGCAAGGCCGCGTGGCGATCAACGCGATCATCGACAAGACCTTCGACCGGTCGATCCCGATCCAGTACGAGAACGTGACGCCGTCGCTGCTGCCGGCCGACACGCAGGCGGCGATCCGCGACATGGTGCGTGCGGGTGTCGCGGCGACCGGCATCGACTGGTGCGGCTTCCACGCCGACGTGATGGTGACGCGCGACGGCCCGAAGATTCTCGAGATCGGCGGGCGGCTCGGCGGTGAGTTCATCAACTCGCATCTGATCCCGTACAGCGTCGCGGGCTTCTCGCCGTACCGCACCGTGCTGGATCTCGCGCGCGGCGCGATCGACGGCCCGCTCGACGATCGCCTCGGCACCGCGTCGACGCGCGCGGGCCAGCGCATCGTGATGCCGCCGGGGCTCGGGCGCATCGCCCGCGTCGAGGGCTTCGAGCGGCTGTGGCGGCGGCCGGAACTGCGCTTTCTGCAGGTCGTCGCCGGCAAGGGCGCGCAGATGGCGTTGCCGAAGGACGTGTTCAAGGCGTACGAGATCGCGTACCTGATCGCGCAGTGCGAGCTCGATCGCGACATCGTGGCGCTGCTGCGCGAGCTCGCGGCCGACGTGACCGTCACACTGGACTGACCCGGAGGCCATCATGCCGATCGACACGATCCGCGACCCGCGCCATTATCTGCTCGTCCCCGCGATGCCGGCGCCGAACGGGCGCCTGCACCTCGGTCATATCGCGGGCCCGTACCTGCGGCTCGACATGCTTGCGCGCCATCTGCGCAGCCGCGGCGAGGTCGCGCGCATCGCATGCGCGAGCGACCCGTACGATTCCTACATCCCGCTGCGCGCCGGGCAGGCCGGCATCAACGCGGCGGCGCTCGCGCGGCAGAGCTGCGCTGGCATCGTCGACGATCTCGCCAACATGAACATCGACGTCGACCTGTTCGTCGATCCGCTCGGCGATGCGCATCACGACGCGTACCTCACCGCGCATGACGGGCTCGTCGCACGGCTGGCCGCGCAACGGCGCGTGTCGACGGTGCGCGAACGCATGCCGTATTCGGCCGCGCGCGACGCATACGTGACCGGCAGTTTTCTGCTGGGCCATTGCCCGCAGTGCGCGCGCGACGTGTCGGGATTCTTCTGCGAGGACTGCGGCGCGCATTTCCAGCCGGAAGACGTGCGCGAACCGTCGGCACGCTGGGGCGAGCCGCTCGCGATGCGCGAGCAGGACAACCTGTTCTTCGACATCGCGGACCCGGCCGCGCTGGTCGCGCAACTGGTGGGCACCGAGACCGCGCCGGTGTTCGTCGATATCGCGCGCCGCCATCTGGCGCGCGACGGCGCGCGTTTCCGCCTGACGAGCCATGCCGGCTGGGGGTTGCCGTATGTGCTGGACGGCGACCCGCGTACGCTGTTCGGGCACGGGCTGCTGTTCGGCGCGATCCGCTTCGTCGGCGATCTCTACGCGCGCAGGCACGGGCTGCGCGCCAACCCGTTCGATCGCGATTCGGACGTGATCACCGTCAACGGCTTCGGGATCGACAACTGCGTGTCGCATCTGGTCGGCATCCAGGCGATGGCGATGGCCGACGGCGTGTCGAAGCCGTTCGACCGTTTCGTGATCAATCATTTCTACACGCTGGAAGGGCGCAAGTTCTCGACGAGCCTGCGTTGGGCGATCTGGGTCGAGGATCTCGCGGCGCGCACGCGCGTGCCGGCCGATGCGGTGCGGGGCTTCGTCGCGTCGACCAATCCGGTTGCCGGGCGCACGGACTTCGACCGCGATGCGTTCTGCCGGTTCGTGAACGGGCCGTACGCGACGGTGCGGCGGCATGTGGCCGAGGCAATCGGCGGACCGCTTGCCGCGCGGGTGCCGACCGACGAGACGGTACGGGCAGCGGAGGCGGCATGGCGCGACGCGCGGCGAGCGATGGAGTTCGCGACGTTCGACCCGACGGCGATGGCCGGCATCGTCGAGCGCTGGAGCGCGCGCTTCGACGGCGCGCGCGCGGCCGGCGACCTGTACGGCTGGACCAAGGGTTTCGCGCTGCTCGCCTGGCCGCTGATGCCGGCGCTCGCGCAGACCGCGTGGCGGGCGCTCGGGTTGCGCGGCGAGCCGAACGCGGGCGACTTCGCACGATTGTCGTCGCCGGTCGTCACGCCGCTGGCGAACTTCGACCCGATTACGCCGGGAGATCTGGCGGCGGTCCTGCCGCCCGGCATGCGGGAGGTCGCATGATGGAAGGCGCACTCGAAGGATTGCTGATCGTCGACCTGACGCGCGTGCTGGCCGGCCCGTTCTGCACGATGTTGCTGGCTGATCACGGCGCGCGCGTGATCAAGGTCGAACGGCCGTCGACCGGCGATGATGCACGCGCGTACGGCCCGTGGTACGGCGGCAAGTCCGCGTATTTCGCGTCGCTCAACCGCGGCAAGGAGAGCATCGCGCTCGATCTGAAGGATCCGTCCGATCGCCGCGTGCTCGACGCGCTGCTCGAAAAGGCCGACGTCGTCACCGAGAATTTCCGGCCCGGTACGATGGCGCGCATCGGCTACGACTGGGACACGCTGCACGCGCGTTTCCCGCGCCTGATCTACGGCAGCGCGTCGGGCTTCGGCCATACCGGCCCGTTTCGCGATCACCGTGCGTACGACATGATCGTCCAGGGGCTCGGCGGGATCATGAGCGTGACGGGCGAGCCCGGGCGTATGCCCGTGCGGGTCGGGCCGTCGATCGG
The DNA here is from genome assembly GCF_902833095.1 of Burkholderia sp. BCC1208. Lineage (NCBI taxonomy): Bacteria > Pseudomonadati > Pseudomonadota > Betaproteobacteria > Burkholderiales > Burkholderiaceae > Burkholderia > Burkholderia sp. BCC1208. The sequence continues at coordinate 50,434 of NZ_CADFDY010000009.1, forward strand.
CGACCTGGCGGCCGGCCTGTTCCTGACGACCGGGCTGCTGATGGCGCTCGTGCGGCGCGGGCGCACCGGGCTGGGCTCGAAGGTCGACATCGGCATGTTCGACTGCCAGCTCGCGCTGATGGAATATTTCATCGGCCGTTACTTCGCGACCGGCGAGGTCACGGGGCCGGTCGGCAGCTATCGGCCGGCGATCGCCCCGCCGTTCGGCGTCTACCGCGCGGCGGACGGCCCGCTCATCATCGCGGCCGGCAACGACAAGCTGTTCCGGCTGCTGTGCGACGCGCTCGGCGTGCCGGCGCTCGCGGCCGACCCGCGCTTCGCGGGCAGCGAGGCGCGCAAGGATCACGAGGCCGAACTCGAACGCACGCTCAACGGGCTGCTGGCGGCGCACGGAGTCGCGGCCTGGTGCGAACGGTTCGCGCGCGCGGGCCTGCCGGCCGGCCCGATCAACCGGGTCGACCAGGCTGTCGTTCATCCGCAGACGGCCGCGCGCAACATGCTGATCGACGTCGACGATCCCGACGTCGGTCCGTACCGGCTCGTCGGGACGCCGATCAAGATTTCGGGCTGCCCCGACCCGGCCACGCGCCGGGCGGCGCCGGCGCTCGATCGCGACCGCGACGCGATTCTCGCGGAACTGGGCCTCGTCGGCGCGGAGGTGCACGATGAACGCGCGTAAGTTTCCGCACGTCGACGCGTTGGCGCCGGAGTCGCATGTGCCGGGCGTCGTGTTGCGCCAGGCCGATTTCGCCGGGCTCGGCGATGGCGAGATTCCGTTTCGCGGCGGCCTGTTTACGGTCGAGCCGAACTGCACGTCGCGGCTGGATGTTCACGCGGTACGCGAATGCTGGATGATCGCGCAGGGCAGCGGCCGGCTGACCTACGACGGCGAACCCGTGCGCGTGCGGGCCGGCGACGTGTTGTATTTCGAATCGCACCGCTCGCACCAGGTGCAGAACGACGGCGCGACGCCGCTCGTGATCAGCACCGTCTGGTGGCAGGCCGATGCGGTTTGATCTCGCGATCATCGGCGCAGGCGTGACGGGGGCGACGATCGCGCACGTCGCGGCCCGGCATGCGGGCGCGCTGCGCATCGCCGTTTTCGATGCGCGGCCGGCCGTGCAGACGGCCACGGCGCTGTCGGCCGGCGTGGTTACGCCGTTCTGCGGCAGCGGCGAGCGTCGCGCGCGATCGCTGGTCGCGCACGCGTACTACGGTGCATGGGCGCAGGCCGGATGCTGCGTGCGTGCCGCGCCGTTCGCCTTCGTCGCGTCCGCACCCGACGCGGGCGGCCCGTTGCTCGTGCCGCCGGTAGCCGATGATCGGCCGGACCCCGGCGCCACACCGCTCGGCGCGCTGCCGGCCGGCGCGCGCCTGTGGCGCGGCGGCCGCGCGTGGCTGGTCGACGTGCCGCGGCTGGTCGCGCACTACCTGACGGGCGCACACGCGGTCGAGCGCTTCGATGTGCCGGTCACGCACGTGACGCACGATCCCGGCGGCTGGACCGTCGTCGCCCACGGCGTGACGCTGCGCGCCGACCGGCTGATCCGCGCCAGCGGCCCGTGGCCCGCCATCGACGGCGAAGCCGGCGTCGACGCGGGAATCGACATCGTCACGAAGAAGATCGTCGCGTTCGATGTCGACGGCCGCGGCTGGCCGCCGCCGGCGGATGCGCCGGTCGTCTACCTGCCCGACGCGCAGGCCTTTCTCGCCCCGGTACATGCGCGGCGCGGCTGGCTGTTGAGCATCACGTCGCACGCGTGGGGCTGCGCCGCCGGCGCGCGCGTCGCGCCGAGCGCCGATGAGCGCGCGCACGCGCACGCGCTACTCGACCGTCATTTCCCGGGCCTGCGCGATGCGCATCTCGCCGCGCGTACGGCGGTCGACGGGTACACGGCCGACCGCAATCCGCGCGTCGCGCCGATCGGCCCCGATGGCTGCGCGGTGGCCGGCGCGTCGGGCTCCGGCGTGCGCTTCGCGCCGGCCCTCGCGTACGAGGCGCTCGCCGCCGTCGGGCTGCCGTTCGAACCCGATGCCGCGACGACCGCACCCGAGCCACCGCTTTGCAGCGGGGCAGATAAACCTGCTGCTTCCCTCACCGAATCCTTCCAGCCATGCATACCGAACTCGCCTGGGTCGCCGTCGCACCCGCCTTTGCCCTGATCTGCATCGGCATCGCCGTGCGCCGCCTCGCGCTGGTCGATGCGGCATTCTGGCCGTCCGCCGAAAAGCTCACCCACTACGTGCTGTTTCCCGCCTTCCTCGTGCATTCAATCGGTCTGGCCGGCCCGCTCGACGCGTCGTCGAAATCGACGATCGTGCTGCTGACGGGGCTCACGCTCGCGGTGCTGGCCGCCGTCGTGCTCGGCTGCCGATGGTGTGCGGTGCCGCACGCGTCGTTCACGTCGATCGTCCAGGGCTCGATCCGCTTCAACAGCTACATCTTCCTGTCGGTCGCGTCGGGGCTACTGAGCCGCGCGGACTACGGGATCGCGGCGGTCGTCGTCGCGTACATGGTCGCGATCTCGAATACGCTCGTGCTGTTGTCGTTCGAGCATGGCCAGACCGGCGGCCGCGGGCTCGTGCGGATCGTCGGCAAGGTGGCGGCGAATCCGCTGATCGTCGCGAGCGCGTTCGGGATCGTGCTGAACCTGACCGGCTGGCGTCTGCCCGCCGCCGTGGACCAGACCGTCGACGTGCTCGGCGGCGCCGCGCTGCCGTTGAGCCTGATCTGCGTGGGTGCCGCGCTGCGACTGCCGCTGCCGCGCAAGGAGGCGGCACTCGTGCGCGCGGGGCTCGTGACCACCGCGATCCGGCTGGTCGGCTTTCCGCTGCTCGCGCTGACCGCGACCAAGGCATTCGCCGTGACGCCGTTGTCCGGGAACCTGATCCTGCTCTATTCGGTGCTGCCGTGCGCGAGCAACTCGTACGTGCTGTCCACGCAGTACGGCGGCAACCATCGGCTGATGGCGTTCGTTGTCGCGCTGTCGACGGTGCTGTCGTTCGTCCCGATATTCCTCGTCGCGCGCACGATGTAGGCTGATGTGCCGCCTCGCGACCGGCGGGGCCGCGCCGTTCACCCTCAATCGAAAAAAAACCAGGAGACACCCATGATTTCGAGGCGGTCGTTCAACCGCGCACTCGCCGGCATCGCAATGGCCGAAGTGCTGGGCGGATGCGCCGGCACGACGCCGGATCGGCGGACGGTTACCGGTGTCGACGCGCACGCGCACGTGTTCCTGAAGTCGCTGCCGCTCGTGCCGGGCCATCGCTACACGATCACGTACGACGCGTCGCTCGACCAGTACCTCGCGATGCTCGACCGGCACGGCATGTCGAATGGCGTGCTGATCCAGCCGAGCTTTCTGGGCACCGACAACCGCTATCTGCTTGCCGCGCTGCGCGCGCAACCCGCCCGTTTGCGCGGCATCGTCGTGATCGATCCCGCGCGCGATGCGGAGCAGGTTGCCGCATGGACGCCGCTCGGCGTGCGCGGCATCCGGCTGAACCTGATCGGCGAACGCGATCCGGATTTCGCGGGTGCGGCGTGGCGCGCGCTGTTTCCGCTGCTGCGCGCGCATGGCTGGCAAGTCGAGCTGCATGCGGAGGCCGCTCGATTGCCGGGGCTGATGCCGCCGCTACTCGATGCGGGCGTCGACGTCTCGCTCGACCATTTCGGCCGGCCCGATCCGCGGCTCGGGATCGACGATCCCGGCTTCCGCTATCTGTTGACGACGGCGGCAAGCAAGCGCGTCTGGGTCAAGGTGTCGGGCGCCTACCGGAACGACCGCCCCGACCGCTGGCAGGCGTCCGGGCTGACGGCGATGCGCGCGCTGCGCGACGCGTTCGGTACGCAGCGGCTCGTGTGGGGCAGCGACTGGCCGCATGTCGGATACGAGAAGGCCGTCGACGATACGCTCGCGTACCGGTATCTGGCGACGCTGCTGCCGGACGAGGCCGGCTTCCGGCAGGTGATGGTAGATACGCCTGCGGCTTTGTATCGATTTAACGTGGAACTGTGATTTTCCTCGGGAGCGCTTTCCTTAGCGGCAGGCGGTACTAGGCAACGCCGACGACTCCCAAATGCGTCGGGTAGGCGCAGCCCAAGTAATAGATCTGCCGATCCGAATGAAGCGCGACGCGATATTACGTCGTCTCCGCTTTCATAAAATCGGATACACGGGCGAGCCCTCGTCCTCGTTGAAGCGCCGTTCGCTTGTTTGCATATCCGATGCGCTTGCACCCCTATGTTGAGTGTGCTTCGATGCGGAAACGTTATGTCGTTGACCGTGGCCGGCCGTTGCCGCACCGTGACCAGACCGCATGCACGCGCGAGTTGCCCGCTCCACAGGGTCGCGAGCTACTCAGCTGACTGCAGACGATCGAGCGCCAGGCGATCGCCCAGTAGCGCCAGCGGGTGCCGGCCGAGCGTGAAGCCAATCGCGTTGTAGTCGGTCACGATCTCTTTGCCTTCGGAAGCCTGCGGCAGCGCCGGCACCGCGTCGTCGCGCTCGGCGCCGCGCAGCAGATCCCGATCGGGCACTGCGGCGGCCGCCAGCCAGAGCGCGGCACGCCGATTGCCACTGGCGAGCGAGCGTAGCGCGTTAGCGCGCGCATGCACCTGCAGGTCGTGCCGGTCGGGCTGGGCTCGGCGCGCGAGATCTGCGACGTCGACGAACGGTCGCGCGGCGTGTGCGGGCCACGGCTTCGCGCATGCCCAGCAGCAGCGAGAAGCTAAGCCGCACTGGCTCCGATACGGTCAGCCCTTCGATCGTGGGGCCCCCTTGGTCACGTTCACGTCGACGGACAGCACCTGGACGCCATGACGTCGCGCGTCCTGCAGCAGCTTAGAGGGTTTGAAAAAACTCAATCGATCGCATGGGCCACACGGCGACGCGGAACTTGCACGCTCCTCGCATGGCTATAGGAATTGATATCGATCGAGGTCTTCAATTGGGCGCGCGTATACCCTAGGTATCGGGGAACGCAATGCTTTGATATGTTTATTTCAAAATGTTTCAGAATAAGAGCTTGTGAGAGCCGAAGTGCAAAATAGGCGTAGGGAAACTGTCATTTTTTTGCCTTGTGCACTTTGTGACCTATCAGTACGACAGGTGCATCCGGGGGCAACATGCGTCATCCGAAATTCCAGCTTGGCCGTCGCCAGGGCAGGGGAGTAGCGCACTCTTTCATCCGAGGAGCTATGGCTCTGGCGCTGATTGGTGTCAGCGCTGTCGCAACCTCCGGTTCCATCAGCTACACATATGATCCACTGGGCCGATTGACAAAGGCCGTTTTCAATAACGGGTCCAGTACCACAACAGTTATCTACAACTACGACGCAGCGGGTAACCGTACGTCTGTCTCCACCACATCCCCATAGCGTCCTATTGCGTCGTCGCGCAGCGCACGAATCGCATGCGTCGAATCTATCTATTTCGTAATCCGAAGTGATGGTTTTTGTCGAGGGGATGCAATGTCCAGGTTGCTGCGCGTCGTTTTCCGTACTTCGGTCGGTGTCGTCCTTCTGAGCGGTCTAATGGTGACGGGACCTCATAGCCTCGCTGCCCCAATGCAATCTGCCTTGCCACCGGTCGCCAAAAAGACGCCAGCCGAGAGGATGTTGGGCGTGCAACCAACTGCGAAGGCCGGAAAGCACTACGTTGGAAAAGAACCATCTTCCACCGGGGTGGGGCAACCGGTGACCTTCTCGAGCGGGAAGCCCGCGATCGCGTATTCGGCAGAACGCCTTTCGGCTCTCGCCAACATGAAGGGACCTGGGAGAAATGCCGCTAACTTGTTCCCGATTTCGGGCGAGGATTGGGAGCAATCTCGCAGGCGAGTCGTACTTTCACCCACAGTCAATCAAGGCGCAGCGATAGAAACGAAGACCGTTTCTCCCTCAACACGCGACACCAAGACGCATGCCTTGAGCGCCGGTGGAAACGCGAGTCCTCAAGGTCCGGCGTCGATCGCTGAGCTGGCGCGTGCTCTGAATTACAACCCGGACGTCATCTATCAGTACGTCCACAACAATGCCGAGGTCTATCCGATCTACGGTACCCAGAAAGGCTCGTTCGGCACCGTATTGGACAACTACGGGACGGTCTACGATCAAGCCATGCTGATGGTCGACCTCCTGCGAGCATCCGGTTACACCGCAAGTTTCACGACAGGTGTGATCAAGTACACCGCGGCTCAGCTCAATTCCCTTTACGGCATTGACACGTCGAATGTCTGTGCGGCCATCCACCTGTTGGGTGTGGGTGGAATCCCCGTCTATGCGACGACAGCGGTGAATCCAGGACAATGCCCAGGCAACACGTCGGCACTCGTCGATGTGTCCGTTGGCCATGTCTGGGTGAAAACGGTCATCAACGGTACGTCCTATTACTTCGATCCCAGCTTCAAGACTCACACGTTCAAGACGGGTATCGATCTCGCCAGCGCGAGTACGACCGGGTACAACGCGGCCGCGTATCTCAGTTCCGCCACGAGTGGTGCGACGATCACCGCCAATTACGTCCAGAATCTCAATCGGACAAACATCCGGAATAACCTCACAACATACGCCAACAACCTTGCGGCGTATCTGCGCGCGAACATGCCAACGGCCACAATCGATGATGTGGTGAGTGGCAAATCGATCGATCTGCTCTACGGCGCGATTCCGCACTATACGGCGCCCCCTCTGCAGAATACTGCATACCCTTTGCGGGATGTTACAGACGTTCCGACGTCAATGAAGGTGACACTGAGGATCCAGTATCAAGGGATAGACCAAACATATACGTCCGATGCAATCTATGGGCATCGTCTAACTATTACGTATAACGCGTCGAATCAGCCAATCCTCAGTTTGGATGGTAACGCTGTTGGCAGTCCCGGAATCGCGCCGACTGTTGGCTCGAACACGACCCTCACGATGGTCGTTACCCATAATGCGTTCGGAACAACAGGCGCTGACCAGACCGTCACGCAGACGATCGTCGCGAAACCGGGGAATGTCTTTGCGATTTCCGATGCATGGGGACCAACTAGTCGCGGCCTCGCGAACTTCTTCCAAACGTCACTTGGCAATTTGCGAGCATCCGGCGTCCCTGATACATCGGACGCGGTCGGGGGTACCACGTTGGCCCTGCTTGCCGCTCAGTGGCTCGGCCAGACTTCGCAGGCCTACTACTTGAGCGAACGCCTTTCTGGCACCTCGATCTTGCTATATCACGATGTCGGCGTAGCCGGTTATACCGGCGCGTCCTCCTACGTTGATTTGCCGGGCGGGTTGGTTGGGCTCGCCAACGTTGCCGGAGACTCGACGAAGGAGCCGCTTGCGTTGTATCAATCGGGGATGCATTCAAGCATCCTCGAATCGACCGTAGTTCAGCAGGTCAGCACTATCTCGGCCGCTTCGACAGTGAAACTCATTGATCTGGCGGCAGCTGCTGGGCAGCCAATTTACAACGCGACCTCAGCAAACTACGCGAGCGCGGTACAGCCGAATCTCGTGAATTGCAGCGCATATTTCGGAACATTCAGTAACTACCTCGCTGCCGGATACAACCTGATATTGCCGCAACACTGCGATATTACTGAGAATAGTTGGACCGGTGCGGGTTACTATTTTCTTGGCCCAAACATTTTGGGCTCGATGATCAAAGGAAACCTCGCCGGTGGGTTCATGACCCTCGGTCAATATCTGTCCACGCTTTCCCCGCTGGCGCTGCTCGCGGCGCCGTTTCCGCTCTCGATGTACAACCTTCCGGTCACTGTGCTCAATAATGGCGCCATCCAAATTGGGGCGCCCCTCCAAGGCGAGCCACTCAATTACGTCGGCGACCCGATCGGTCTAGTGGCCGGTAATTTTACGTACAACCGAGATGACCTTTCGTCAGGGGTGGGGGCCTTTCCGCAACGCCTCACCTTCAGACGCATGTACAGTTCGAGCGCCAAGAATCAGGACAGTGTTCTGGGGAAGGGCTGGGCACACAATTTCAATGTGACCGCGAAAGTAAATTCGGACGGTTATCAGGGGATGGGCGAAGATTCTGCACTCGATGCAGTAGCTGCGTTGGTCGAGATGAAGGCGTCGGTGGATTTGCTTGCGGATTCGTCACATCCTATTGAGAAGATGGTCATTGCGACTCTGGGGCAGCGGTGGTTCGGTGATCAGCTGATCAACAATACCGTGATCGTTACACAAGGTCTGAATGGCGAGGTGTTCGTGAAGTTGCCGGACGGCAGCTACAACCCGCCCCCTGGAAATTCGTCGAAACTGATACTGAACGGGGATGGGACGTACAGCTACGATACTGTTCACCACAATGCGATTCACTTCAACTCGTCGGGGAACATCGATACCTACAAGGACGGGAACGGTACGCAGGTCAACTACAGCTATTCCGGAAACAACCTGACCAGCGTGAGCAACGGCTTCTGGCGCACGCTAAATTTCAGCTACACGAACGGACGGATCAGCCAGGTCTCCGACGGTGCTCGAACCGTCCAATATGGCTACGACACGAATGGCAATCTGACGACCTTCACCGACACGATGTCGAAGAGTACGACCTACGGCTATGGGTTGCCAGGTCAGATGACGCAAATCTTTTACCCAAGCTTCCCGTCCGCCGCGGGCGTCACAAATGTCTATGACAGCCTGGGACGAGTCCAGACCCAGACGAATGCGCGTGGCAAAACGTACAGCTACTACTTCGCCGGATCGCGAGCTGTTGAATTAGCACCGGGTGGTATCACGAGGCTCAGCTATCTTGATGTGCTTGGGAATGTGTTACAGCAAGCGGACCCCCTATTCAACGTCACCCAATTCGCCTATGACGGGCAGGGACGGTTGATCACCAAGACGCTGCCACAGGGCAATGGGTTTTCGTACACCTACGACGATGCAACGTGCGCGAGCACCGAAAAGCGTTGTACGCAAAATGTGAAGTCGATCACGCAGTTCGCACCGCCCGGTTCTGGTCTCGCACCACTTGTTCGAAGCTTCACCTACGAGAGTGCATACAACAAAGTTGCAACAGAAACCGATGCGCGAAGCAATACCACGACGTACACCTACGCCCCCTGGGGCGACATCGCGACCGTAACCTCGCCAGTTGACGCGAGCGGGGTAGCGCCGTGGACCGCCTACGATTATTACTCGTGGACACCTACGGGCTTTCCCACGATGTATCTGCTGGCGAAGACAACGGTAAAGACGAGCGCATCCAATACCACCGCGACAACGAGGACCTATGATTGGGCGCACCATGAAGTACCCGCGACCACGACAGTCGACGCCGGCACTGGGACGCTGAATCTCACAACAACCTACACCTACGACGACATCGGCAACCTGACAGTGGTTGACGGACCGCGCACTGACGTGATCGATACGATTACGACGAGCTATGATAGTGAACGACGCCCGAGCGTCGTCACGGATGCGCTTGGGAAGCAATCTCAAACCACCTATGACGCAGACGGCCGGCCGATTGCTGTCGCCCGGCAGATCGGCGCTCAATGGTTAACAAATTGTTCGCGGTACAGCGCGACCGGAAAGGTTATCCGGGCATGGGGGCCTTCGTTGACTGCATCGGCGACAACCTGCCCATCCGAGGCTGCTCCGGTGCCGATCACGGACACCGCGTATGACGATCTCGATCGGCCATATCAGCAAACCCAGTATCTCGCGGCTGCAGATGGCGGGAACAGAGTCACGACGACGGTGTACAACGTTGACGACTCCATCAACACGATCCAGAAGGCGACTGGCACGGCGCAACAGCAAAACTATGTGCAGTACACCTATACGCCGAACGGTAAGCTCAATTTGAGTGCTGACGCGAAGAATAATCTGACCGTCTATGCATACAACGGATTCGATCGCCTGACGAACCGGTACTACCCAATGCCCAACTCACCGGGCTCGGCGAACAGCAATGATTACGACGGGTACACCTACGATCCGAACGGCAACGTGGTCACCATCCGCAAACGTAGCGGAGACACGATCACCCAGACTTGGGACAACCTGAATCGCTTGACCGCACGTAGCTATCCGAACAGTGCAAACAATGTTCAGTTCGGTTATGACCTGCGCGGACTACGCACCGCGTCGCAGTACGCGAATGGCAGCTACGCAGTGTCCTATGCCTGGGACAATGCGGGTCGGTTGCTCAACACGACCGCGGGTGGAAGGACACTCAGTTTCCAGTACGATGCCGCAGGAAACCGGACACAGACGACATGGCCAGATGGGTTCAACACGACTACTAGCTACGATGCGCTGAATCGGCCGAGCGTGATCAAGGAGAACGGAAGCACCGCACTAGCGACGTACACCTACGACGACCTGAGCCGGGCAGTTACGCTCTCTTTCGGAAACGGAACGTCGGTTCAACGCGGGTACGACAATCAAGGCGGCCTCGCGACGCTGACCAACCTACTGACTGCGCCTAGCGATCAGGTGCAGTTCACATATGCACGAAATCAAGTTCTGGACGTGAGTAGCGTCACACCGAGTAACCTCGCATATCAGTGGAGTGGTGGAACGACCGGCAGTCAGAGCTTTACCGCGGATGGCCTGAATCGTTACACGACTGCTGCTGGAGGCTCTGTCGGGTACGACAACAACGGGAACGTGACGAGCTATGGCGGCTGGACCTACAGCTACGATCTCGACAATCGCCTCGTCTCCGGAAGCACCGGTTTGTTTTCGACGGTCGGTCTATCCTACGATGCGGACGGGCGCCTGAGGCAGACCGTCGAGCCGAACGGGCTTTTCGGAAGTATTACTACCAATATGCTCTACGACGGGACACGACTCGTTGCCGAATACGATTCGTCAGGCAATATCCTGAGGCGCTACCTTCATGGCTTGGACGTTGACAACCCGCTCGTCTGGTACGAGGGTTCGGGGACTTCGAACAAGAGTTGGTTGTACACGGATCATCTTGGTAGCATTGTCGCGACGGCCAATGCAGCGGGAGCCAAGACGGCGGCCTATACGTACGGCCCGTTTGGCGAGCCGAACGCGACGAGTGGTATTCGTTTCCGGTACACGGGGCAGCAGTTCATTGGTTCGCTAGCCCTGTACTACTATAAAGCGAGGTTTTATTCGCCGGGGGCGGGACGTTTTTTTCAGATCGATCCGGTAGGCTATCAAGATGACCAGAATCTGTATGCATATGTAGGGAACAATCCCGCAAATCGTGCGGATCCGACCGGTATGACTGGGACCACTTTCGGGGAAGGGGAACTAGTTGCGGGGGTTATTACTAATCAGAGTCATTATATCGATCGTGTAGGGGCGGATAGAGTTAACGCGGTTTCTGGGGCGGCGATTGGGATTGCTTTGTCGCCCGGCTTCGTGGGGGGCACTAGCTTTGGCATGACCGTGGACGGCATAAACTACAACGTTCGAAGCTTTGTTCTTCCAAATGGAAACATTAATTTAGGGACGATTCATCCTGACGATGGCCGTAATATTGGAAGATGAGGGTCATATTTTTTAGGGTGATTATATGTTGAATGATGAATGGGCTATCCGCGATAACGAAATCGAACTAATAAGAGTTCTGCTTGATCATGCATTCCCTGGGGATACCTTATTTTCAGCTCAAATCGAGCAGATGGAGAGGGTGGTGTCATTCAATGGCGACGACACCATTCTGAAGATTGGGTTTGGCCAGAGTTACCATGCAATTAGAAAACAAGTTATCCGTCCAAATCTGAATGGATTTATTGAGGCGTCGGGGATCGACTCCGACGGTGCGGTGGTAAATGTCATGCTTTGGATCACTGACGGAGAAATCAAAGAACTGGAATTTCTTCGGCCTGATTCGAAGCCGGTTCAACGTAAACCGCGTCCTAGCGATCTTTCCGGTTTTCAATCCGCTATTTGAGCGGGAGCAACTCAATACAATACGCGATAGATCAGCAAAACTCCCTTGCCGTCGTCGGTAACGCGCCGAGCAACTCGGTCCGATCGACGAGCTTGCTCGCGATCAGGTGCCGCACCTTGCCTTCCGCCTGCCATACGCCGTAGACCGCGAGCAGCGCGGCGCCGAGCGCTTCCTTCCGAAACTTCTCCAGCAGGCCGGGCCACAGGATCACGTTCACCTGGCCCGTCTCGTCCTCGAGCGTCATGAAGAGCACACCGTTGGCCGTGCCCGGCCGTTGGCGCACCGTGACCAATCCACATGCGCGCGCGAGCTGCCCGCTGCGCAGTGTCGCGAGCTGCTCGGCCGACTGGAGACGATCGAGCGCCAGGCGATCGCGCAGCAGCGCCAGCGGATGCCGGCCGAGCGTGAAACCCATCGCGTTGTAGTCGGTCACGATCTCCATGCCTTCGGAGGCCTGCGGCAGCGCCGGCGCCGCGTCGTCGCGCTCGGTGCCGCGCAGCAGATCCCGCTCGGGCACGGCGGCGGCGGCCAGCCAGAGCGCGGCACGCCGGTTGTCGCCGGCGAGTGTGCGCAGCGCGTTCGCGCGCGCGAGCACCTGCAGGTCTTGCCGATCGAGCTGCGCTCGGCGCGCGAGATCCGCGACGTCAACAAACGGTCGCACCGCGCGCGCGAGTTCGATGCGGCCGGCCACGTCTTCGCGCATGCCGCGCAGCAGCGAGAAGCCAAGCCGCACGGGCGCCGATGTAGTCGGCCCTTCGATCGCAGAATCCCACGTGCTCACATTCACGTCGACGGGCAGTACCTCGACACCACGCCGGCGCGCGTCCTGCAGCAGTTGCGACGGCGTGTAGAAGCCCATCGGCTGGCTGTTCAGCAGCGCGGCGAGGAATACGGCCGGCTCGTGCCGGCGCAACCACACGCTCGAGTAGACGAGCAGGGCGAAGCTGGCCGCGTGGCTCTTCGGGAAGCCGTAGTCGCCGAAGCCTTTGATCTGCGCGAAGATCGCCTCGGCGAATTCGTGATCGTAACCGCGCGCGAGCATGCCGGTCACCAAGCGCTCGTGATACGGCTCCAAGCTTCCCTTGCGTTTCCAGGCCGCCATCGCACGTCGCAGCTGGTCGGCGCGATCGCGTCGCGGCCGCGCTCGTGCTCGAGCAGCAGCGCGAACGCAGCGACGTCCAGCTGCTTCGCGGTGAGCCAGCCCGTCAGCTGCAGGATCAGCCGGCGCGCGACGAACAACAGCGCCTCGGCGTGCTCGACGCGATCCATCAGTTCGACCCGCGTGTCGAACGACGGCGGCATGTCGAGCCAGTCATACGCGGCCGGCGCGGTGCCGGAGACCTGGTCGAGCCAGTCGAGCAGTTGCGTGCCGCACCGCTTCTTGAGGCCAGCGCGCAGCAGGCGCTGTAGGTCCGCGAGCGTTTCGCAGCCGAGTTCATCGAACCACGTCGCGTACCGGCGCGCGTCGGGCGCCACGCCGAGCGGCACGCGCGCGAGCGCGCGGCGCAACGATCGTGCGGACAGCGCGAGGCCGCCGCGCAGGCCGCGGGCGACTATCCATGCGGCCGGGCCGGTGGACGCGACGGAAATCGCCGCGGAGACGCCGAATGACGCGACGACGTCGCGCACGCGCCGGCGCAGCGCGCGGATGCCGTGAAAGAGGCGCAGGCTGGCCGTCACGTCGAGCAGCACCACGGCTTCGTCAGCGTCGACGACGCTCGGTGTGAACTGCAGCAACGCGTCGGCGACGCCGAGCACGAGTTCGCGCTCGCGCGCCACGACGCGGCCGCTGTTGCCGTTCGAAGTTTCTGCTAACGGTGACCACAGATACTGCTAACGGGTAAGCCCGTGGTAGCGCCGTCGGCAAAGGCTGAGAGCGATGTTCCTTTCGTGTCCGCACGCATTGCGAGAATGCAACAAAGGGAGGATGTATGTGCGAAGATTTTGCTAATGCGCCTTCAAGAGCTTGCAATGTCGGATGTGGCTCATGAGCGGCGTAATGAGGAAAGTTGCTCCTGACAAGAGCATGGTGTGCACGTAACCGATGATCAACAATGTGGGTGCGTGCGCAACAATATACCTCGCGTCCAGAAGACAGGGGGCGCAACTTTAATGCCTATTTTCCAAGGCAGGGGAGTCTGTCGACATTGAGCCGTGATGCGCGGCTATGTCGCGTTTCAACACCATCGCTGGGAATTTTACGCATGTCGATGAAATACCTCGCCAGCGACCTTATCGCCGTTCGCTTCCTCAGCTTGACGTTCGCCGCCCCGTATTAGCGAAATCACTGGACACGATTAGCGCACGAACGGACACCATTAGCAGTATCTACGAACTTCAACACGTGAACACGCATATAGGGATGCGCCGGGCGCGCGATTTTGTGGCTGACGATCGTGGCGGAACGTCTTTGCTCGTGGCCCGGAAACTGCCCGACTTTTCCGACTCTTGCCATGCTGCCACCCGCCCAGTGGCACCGTTACCGTTGAGCAGCGAGCAAACCGTGCCTGACTAGAGCGGCGTCCGTGCTGCTTTTTCGGAGCAGGTGCAAGTTTTGCTCAAATGGCTGGCCGTCATTCACCTTTAGACAGAGGGCCAGCCATGGCAAACGCGAACCAGACGCAGCGCATCAATCCTGACCGCGACGAAGCTGATAGTTCGTCAGCGACCGGCGCCATCGCCCTACTTGAGTCTGACCATCGAGCGGTCGAAAAGCTGTTCACTATTTTTGAAAGAACCGCCGACGAGGACCTCGATGCTAAGCACGCGCTCGTTAGAAGAGCCTGCGAAGAGTTGACCGTCCACGCGATGATTGAGGAACAATTTCTTTACCCAGCTGCGCACGATGTGCTATCCGGCGACCCGCAAAAGAAGGTCGACGAAGCCTACGTGGAGCACTTCCTCGTGAAGACGCTCATCGAGAAATTCGAAACCCTCAAGCCCGGTATGGAAGGGTTTGACGCCACTTTCAGGGTACTGATGGAAAACGTCCGGCATCACATCAAGGAAGAGGAGACGGAGCTCTTTCCAGAACTACACTCATCGGGACTCGACATTGCCGGACTTGGTCGCAAGCTCGCACAGCGAAAGGCGCAACTGGAGGCCCGACTACCGAAAGACGCCGGCGATCGGACATGACCGACGACCCAAACATATCGGTAGTCGCCAGCGAATAGACCACTGCCGTGTCGCGCGTGGGTGGGCGACGATGCCGCACGGATTGTCGTGACCGACCCACAACCGGTCGTGTGGGACGAGCGACTATTTCTGATGCCTCACGTCGGACAGTCTTAGCGACATCCTGATGAACTGCTAGAGTTCGCGACGATTGGCCGGCGAGGTCGCGCAACGCGGCGGCGTGGCCGCATCGTCGCTCCCCTTCCACGAAGCGAAGGGATGGGTCCACGGCCGACGTAGCGACGGCAACCGGTGCCGTCATGCACCGGCCACCGCGCCGCTGCCCCGAACACCGCGTTACCCGGCCTCGTCCGATAGTGCGACAGACGCCGCGTGTTGACCGCCACCGCCTCGCTCCGCTGTCGACCCCTCGCTCCGGCGGTAAGCGATATCGGCCCCGAGCGCGTGGAGGAGCGATCGGCCCTTCTTCGTCAGATACGCGCGCCGGCGGCCGGGAGCGCCATGTTCGAGCATGACGAGTTGTCGTTCGAGCAACGCATCGAGTTCGGCGCGATTCATGTCGAGCTGATCGGGCGCCTGGCACACCAGCATCAGCGTCGCGAATTCGTGCGGGCTCAGCATGGCCGCCTCCCGTCGCGCACGGAACCGCCGCCAGCAGGCGTGACGCGGAAAAACGAAACAGGGTGCGGCACGTGTCCAGCGGTGACGACGCGACGGCGCGGCAGCTTCGGTCGGCCGACCGCGGCGGGTTGGGCCGCGCGACGCAACGCGAATGGCTTGCGCGCGGCGCGTGCCCGAGCACCGATCGGCGCGAAGCGACCGTTGCCGTTGCGCGCGACCCGCAGGCCGGCTGGCAGGCCCTTGACGATGCGGGCGACGCGTCGTGGCCGGCGGCCGGCTTCCGTCGGCCGATCGGAGGTAAAGAAAGGATCGTTCATGATTCGCTCCCGGTTGGACCTCGCACGGAGGGCGAACCGGACCACGCGCTCCAGTTCGTCGATCCGCGAGAGGGCTCGCTGACAAACAAATCGAAACACGCAGCGCGTAAGCCGCGACTGCCTGAGCGATACCAAAATAGGACGGCAAGCGCGGATTTCAAGCGCCGTTTTGCGATGATTCGCGCGGCCCGGCGCGGCCACCGTCGACGTCGTACCGTCGCGCGTCGCAGGGCATCGCGAGACGAGCGACGGTCGGACGAACGCGGTTTCTGGTTGGAAACATTTTGTTACACATGCGCTTTCCTGGCCCTCTTGAAGCGCGCTTACCGCGCCACTATTTCGCTTTTCGCCAATCGATGGCACGCCGGTGCGTCGCTGTCTTTATGCGTGCAGGCGCCGGCGGATTCCCTTTTCCAGGTGATCTCATCGCTCAGGAGATGAAAATGCAGATTCGTCCCCTCTACGACCGGGTTATCGTCAAGCGAATCGAACAGCAGCGGACGACAGCCTCCGGCATCGTGATTCCCGATTCGGCCGCCGAACGGCCCGAGCAGGGTGAAGTGATCGCGGTCGGCAGCGGCCGGCTGCTCCAGGACGGCTCGCAGCGCCCGCTGCAGCTCCAGGTCGGCGACCAGGTTCTCTTCGGCAAATATGCAGGCCAGACCGTGAAGGTGAACGGCGAGGAACTGCTCGTGATGCGCGAAGAGGACGTCATGGGCGTACTCGAACCCGAATCGCCGGCTGCCAGGAAAGCGGCCTGAATGCCGATTCGGCCGCGTCGCACGGGTGAGTGCCCGATGCGCGCGGCATCCCGTTCAACGACTGTATCCGGAGCAAGAAAATGACCGTAAAAGACGTGAAATTCCGCGATGGCGCCCGCCAGCAGATCGTCAAGGGCGTGAACGTGCTGGCCGACGCGGTGAAGGTGACGCTCGGCCCGAAAGGCCGCAACGTCGTGATCGAGCGCGGTTTCGGCGCGCCCGTGATCACGAAGGACGGCGTGTCGGTCGCGAAGGAAATCGAGCTGCAGGACCGTTTCGAGAACATGGGCGCGCAGATCGTCAAGCAGGTCGCGTCGAAGACGGCGGACGTGGCCGGCGACGGGACGACCACCGCCACCGTGCTCGCGCAGGCGATCGTGCAGGAGGGCATGAAGCACGTCGCGGCCGGCATGAATCCGATGGATCTGAAGCGCGGCATCGACAAGGCCGTCGGCGCGGTGCTCGACGAGCTGCGCAAGCTGTCCCGACCGATTTCGACCCACAAGGAAATCGCGCAGGTCGGCGCGATTTCCGCGAACTCGGACGACGCGATCGGCAAGATCATTGCCGATGCGATGGAGAAGGTCGGCAAGGACGGCGTGATCACCGTCGAGGACGGCAAGTCGCTGGAGAACGAACTCGACGTGGTCGAAGGCATGCAGTTCGACCGCGGTTACGTGAGCCCGTATTTCATCAACGATCCCGCGAAGCAGGCGGCGTATCTCGACGATGCGCTGATTCTGCTGCACGACAAGAAGATCTCCAGTATCCGCGACCTCCTGCCGATCCTCGAAGCGGCGTCCAAGGCCGGCAAGCCGCTGCTGATCGTCGCCGAGGACGTCGAGGCCGAAGCGCTCGCGACACTCGTCGTGAATTCGATGCGCGGCATCCTGAAGGTCGCCGCCGTCAAGGCGCCGGGTTTCGGCGACCGGCGCAAGGCCATGCTGGAGGATCTCGCGATCCTGACCGGTGCGACGGTCATCTCGGAGGAAACCGGCAAGCAGCTCGACAAGGCCACGCTCGAGGATCTTGGCAGTGCGAAGCGTATCGAGGTGCGCAAGGACGATACGATCATCATCGACGGCGCGGGCGATGCGGCGCGCATCGATGCGCGCGTGAAATCGATTCGCGTGCAGATCGACGAAGCGACGAGCGACTACGATCGCGAGAAGCTGCAGGAGCGTGTCGCGAAGCTCGCGGGCGGCGTGGCGGTGATCAAGGTCGGCGCAGTGACCGAAGTCGAAATGAAGGAGAAGAAGGACCGCGTCGACGATGCGCTGCATGCGACGCGCGCGGCGGTCGAGGAGGGCATCGTGCCGGGCGGCGGCGTCGCGCTGCTGCGTGCGCGCGCGGCGCTGTCGGACATCCGGGGCGCGAATGCGGACCAGGACGCCGGCATCCGGATCGTGCTGCGCGCGCTGGAGGCGCCGCTGCGCGTCATCGCGGCCAACGCGGGCGACGAACCGTCGGTCGTGGTCTCGAAGGTGCTCGAAGGCAAAGGGAACTTCGGCTACAACGCGGCGACCGGCGAGTACGGCGATCTGGTGGAAGCCGGCGTGGTCGACCCGACCAAGGTCACGCGTACCGCGCTGCAGAACGCCGCGTCGATCGCGAGCCTGGTGCTGACGACCGATGCGACTGTCGCGCAAGCGCCGAAAGAGAGCAGCGCCGAGCCGGCTCCCGCGCCCGAACTCGGCTACTGAGCTGCATCGCAGGCCCGCCTGCGATCGTCGAACAGCCGCTGGCCGGAGCGGCTTTACCCGGCGCGCGCGACAGCGGGGAGCGTCGCGCCGCTTTTTTCATGTTTGCGAGACCAACCATGAAGCTCGAACTTTCGATCGACTCCAGGCCGCTGCACGTCGAACTCGACGACGTCATCGCCGGCCTGCTCGCCGCGCGGCTCGGCCTGCCGCCGGAGGGCGACCATCGCGGTGCGATCGGCCGCTACCTCGGCGACGCGGCGGGGCCGTGGACGCTGGATGACGACCATATGCGCAAGCGCGTGATGCGCCGCCTGATTCTCGACATCGCCGATCCGACGCTGGTCATCCAGTACCTGATGGCCGACCAGACCGACCAGACCGGCCCCGGCGAAGCAGGCGCCTGATGCGCGCCGAACGCGCGTCCGTCCGTTCGACGACGCATCGAGCGCTTCCTGTCGCTTCGCCGGCGCGCCGGGATCCTGGGCGCGCGCCCGGGAGCTTCGAGTCAGGCGCCGTCCGGCTTGCCCGGCTTGCGGCCTTGGGGGGCCGGCTGGCCCGTGCCGAGTTCGGCACCCGTCACCGGGTCGCTGTTCGGGTCGGAGGCGAGTCGCCGCGCCATCGCTTCGACGGCGTCCGCCTGCTGCGGCTCGAGCATGCCTTCCGGAATACCGCTGCCGCCGTCGACCGCGGGTTCGGCGGGGCGGATTTCGAGTTCGCCTCCGTGGTTCCATGGCCCGACCAGCGGTGCGGCGTCCGGCTGCATCCGGAAGTACACGTGATCGTACGGCGCCTTCGGCGGCAGCTTGCCCGGCGGGAAGTTCGCGGTGATCGCATACAGCGCCTTCTCGAACGACATCTGGTGCGACACCTCGCGCGTCATCAGGAAGCCGAGCGCGTCGCGAATATCCGGATCGTCGGTCACGTTGATGAGCCGCTCGTAGATGATCTTCGCACGTGCTTCGGCCGCGATGTTCGAGCGTAGGTCTGCCGTCGGTTCGCCGATCGTGTCGATGTACGCGGCCGACCACGGCACGCCGCCCGAATTGGTCAACGGTGCGCCCGCGCCGTACAGCACCTGCGTCACGTGGCTGTCGTTGCCCGCGCCGTGCAGCTTGCGGTACAGCTCGGCCTGTTCGTCGACCGCTTCGGCCAGTTCGCCCTTGGCGCCGCGATTGAGCATCGCGGCCATCGAGCCGATCACTTCGAGGTGGCTCAGCTCCTCGGTGGCGATGTCGAGCAGCATGTCCTTGCGGCCGGGATCCTCTTCGGTGATCGCCTGCGTGAAATAGCGCATCGCGGCGGCAAGCTCGCCTTGCGGGCCGCCGAACTGCTCGAGCAGCAGATTGGCGAGTCCTGGATTCGGCGCGCCCACGCGCACTGTGTACTGAAGCCGTGTGTTGTGGATGAACATGGCATCTCCGTGGAAAGGGTTGCGCGACATTCGCCGGATCGAGACAGCACGAATCGATCCCATGGTCGGCCGCCCGATCCAGCGCATGCGCGATGCCGACCGGTGCGGGCTGCGGCAGGCCCGGCTTCTCGTGGATGCGGGTGCGGTTCCTCGTGCGGCACGCGTGCATCGTGCCGACGGGCGGTGGCCGGGCCGGGCATGGATCGGCGCCGGGCGACGAAGCAGCAATCGTGCGGTCGGCGCGCGACGGGCAGCGTCTCGCGGGCGAAGCTGCCCGCCGCCGATGCAAGGACACCGCATGCGAATACGGCAGAGACGGCGGCGACTCGGGCGCGCGTCGCGTGACCCGCAACCCTGGTCGCCGGATTTTCAAGCGGTTGTCATTTCAACAGCCTGCCGGGCAGCGCCACGCCGGCCTGAATGCGCGCCGTGCGGCATGTCGACGGTGCGCGGGACCGAGCGTCTCGGTGACGCGTGATGCCGGATTCACAAAGGAGTACAGATGACGACGCGCGACGGAAACGCGGTGCCTCCGCATTGCCGGTGAGTCGGACGACGGCAGGCGCGCGGGCCGAGCGGCCCCCGCGCGCCTGCCGGCTCATCGCGCTTTCAGCATTTCGTCGGCGAGCCGATAGGCGCTGACCGCGCGCTTCGATTCGTAGTCCGCGATCGTGGACACGTTGCGACCGGCGTCACGCGACAGTAAACCTTGCAGTGCGGCGGCGGCGAAGAAATCGCGAAGATCCGGCGTAACGGATTTCGCCTCCGGTGGCGCGGCTTCGACGAGCGGATCCGGCTTCCAGAAAACGGGCGACAGCGGCGACGATTTGGATAGGGCGGCTGTCTGTTTGATGCTCACATTCTGGGACAACGGTGTCATTTCTTCCCCTTCGATCAGGTATCAAGTGGCGAAGCAGCGGAATATCCCCGATTGAATGAGCGAGCATCGTTTCGTTCTTTTCTGAGCGGTACTAACGATTGATCGACGCGAATGTTCGCCGGTAATACGAAATCCGTCAAAGAAAATAAATTGGCTCCACCTCGCGGTCGAACGAGCAGGATTCGTTCCCGCTCCGGGGAGGGCCGAAGCGGCGTTTTTCGCGCGCCGGAGTCGATGGTATGTCGGCACGGATGACGTTCCGGTGACGCGCCGTGGGCATCGTCGATTCCGGGTTTTCTGGCACCGACGGCGGTCGATATGGTGCGATTTATCCCGGCACGAACACGCCCATCGCCGCGACCGCCATCGCGAGCGTCGCGAGCCATCCTCCCCATGCCAGGGGGCCTTTGACGGCAAATTCGCCCATGACCCGCTTGCTTCTCGCCATCAGCATCATCACGACCATGATCGGGACGGCGCTCACCCCATTGATGACCGCACTCCAGTAAAGCGCGCGGATCGGGTCGAAATGCATGAACGTGAACGCGATTCCGCCGACGGTCGACAGGGCGATCACCGCATAGAATTCGGGTGCGACGCCCAGTTCTAGCGCGAGACTGTTGCGCCAGCGAAACGTGCCGGCCGCCGCATAGGCGGCCGATCCCGCGAGCACCGGCAGCGCCAGCAGGCCGGTGCCGACGATGCCGAGCGCGAACAGCACGTACGCGAAGTGGCCGGCAAGCGGCTCGAGCGCCCGCGCGGCGTCCGCCGACGTTTTGACGTCGATGTGATGCGCGTTGAGCGTGGCTGCCGCCGTCAGCACGATGAAGAATCCAATTACGTTCGATACGCCCATGCCGAACCACGTATCGAAGCTGATCCGGCGCAACTGCGCGGGCGCCTGGCCCGGCATGCGCCGCAGCGGCCTCTGATTCGGCACGGCGCGCAATTCCTCGACTTCCTGGGACGCCTGCCAGAAAAACAGATACGGGCTGATGGTCGTGCCGAGTACGGCGACGACCGTGGTCAGATAAGCGGCGCTCAGCTGCGCATGCGGCCGCACGATCGCGCGACCGACCTCGGCCCAGCTGACGGGCACGATCAGGGCGACCGCGACGTAGGCCAGCAGCGTCAGCGCCGTCCATTTGAGCAATCGCGAGTAGCGATCGTACGGGACGAAAACCTGCAGTACGACCGACACGCCGCCGAGGCACACGATGTAGAGCTGTTGCGGGCCGGGCAGCAACAAATTGACGGCGGCACCCATGGCCGACAAGTCGGCCGCGATGTTGATCACGTTGGCCGTGATCAGCAGCACGACGGTCCCGTACAGCAGCCATCCCGGGTAGTGCCTGCGCATGTTGGACGCGAGGCCCTTGCCCGTCACGCGGCCGATTCGCGCGCTGACCAGCTGGATGGCCGTCATCAGCGGGTACGTCAGCAGCAGCGCCCACAGCAGTTCGAAGCCGAATTGCGCGCCCGCCTGCGAGTACGTGCCGATACCGGAAGGATCGTCGTCGGCGGCGCCGGTGATCAGGCCGGGGCCCAGGCGACGGACCCACGTGACGGCGTTCGGGTCCGGTTCCGTCGGCTCGGGCTGAAGCAAATCGTTGTCGTTCATGATGGCGCGCCTCCCGAGGAGTGCAGCAGGCGCAATCGCCGTGCCCGCTCGACGGGCGCCTCGCGCGGGGCGGCCCAGGCGGACGCCCTGCGGTCCCGGTTTGCCCGCGATACGACGGCGCGCGACGGGCGTTACGTCGAGCTACCCGCACCGCCGGCGGGCGAGACCGTCGCGTGCATCGCCTGTTCGAGAAGGACATGCGCGGCTTGCCACGCGCGCGCGGCAGCCGCGGAGTCGTTGAACGCCCGCGCTTCGACCGTGGCGCCGTCCAGCAGCATCATGAAGACGATCGCCAGCCGGTTTGCGGTTTCCGCCGGCACGAGGGCTTCGATCAGTTCGGCGATCCATTCGACCATTTTGCGACGATAGCGGATCGCGACATCCGAGATCGGCGCATAAGCGGTGCCGAATTCGGCCAGCGCACGCTCGAACAGGCAGCCGGCAAATTCGGGCGTCCTGAACCATGCCGCGTACCAGTCGAAGATGGTCTTGACGCGCTCGACCGGATCGACGACGTGCTGCAACTGCGCGTCGATGCTGTCGACGATCAGGTCGTAGCGCTGGACCAGCACTTCGCGGATCAGTTCGTCCTTGCTCGCGAAATGCCGGTACAGCGTCATTCGGGCGACACCGGAATCGTCGATGATCCAGTCGACGCCCACCGGGTGGAATCCGTGCCTGGAGAACAGTTCGGTCGCTTTGTCTACCACCAGCTGGCGTTTGTTGGCTCGCACGAACAGCTTCCTCCTCGATATTTCAGCAGCATAGACCGATTATTCTAGCATCGTGCCGCGCAACGGAATCGGCTTCCCGGCGCTGTCCGACGGCATTGCCGCCATGGCAACCATGCTTGCCGAGCCGGTCATCAAGTTATCTTGACTATTAGATAGACCGATATGTATCATTTGGAAACCGTAAGCAGCGGTAGGTATTGTGCGGATTAAAGAGACGGAACAGGGCGGGGTCCCGCTTGCCGTTTTTCGCCGCATCGGATGCTGCAACGATGTTTCAAGTCGACAAGAGAACCTGAGAGAGCCTTGGCATGCGGGCCCGCGCACGATCTTCGCTGCGTCCCGCACCAGCCGGGGGCAGGCTCGCGGGCGAGCGCGCGAAGCAATCCGGCGCAAATAAAACGTGGGGAAAGCACAAATGATTCGCCGTTTACTCGCACCGGGGCTGCTGTTGCTGTTGGCCGCGTGCGCGCAGGATCCGTCCATCACGAGCAGGACCGTGCGGATCTGCGACGACACCGGTTGTTCCGATCGCCCTAAAGATCAGGTCTCCTATCAAAAAAAGGACGATTCGGACGACCGCGACGATCCGCGCATCGCCGCGCTCAAGCAAACCGCGAAAGCCCAGCCGAAGGCCGCCTACGACCTCGGCCTGCGCTACTTCCGCGGCGACGGCGTGCGCCAGGACAGCTACCAGGCCCTCAAGTGGATGCGCGAGGCCGCCGAACACGGCGACCTGAACGCGCAGAAGGCCCTCGGCAGTTTCTACCTGTTCGGCCTCGAGGAAATGGGCTCGGATGCGCGCGAAGCGGAGAAGTGGCTGTCGATCGCGGCGGCTCGCGGCGACAAGGAATCGAAAAAGCTGCTCGAGCTCGCGCGCAAGGCGAAGAAGGGAGACGAAGACGACTGGAAATGGCGCACGCAATGGCGTGATGTCTATTACGGCTACTGGTATTCGGGCTATCCGTACTACGGCGTCTGGAATCAGACGTCCTGGTACTACTGACCGAGCCTGAAGCAACGGGGGCAGCCGCGGGGAGACCACCATCGCGCGCCACGCCGGGGGGCTTATCGAAGTTCGCACGGACACATAAGCCGAACAACGACTCTAATCGATCGACAACGACATGAAGACCAACCTTTCCCAACGTCTCATTCAAGGTGCGCTGGTTGCAGCGCTTGGCGCGTCCGTCGCGGGGTGCGGCGGCGTGGTGACGCCCGGCGGGCAGAACGCCGGCGTGACGGGCGCGGCAGCAGGCGGCGCGAGCGCCGGCGCCGATTCGGGGCTGCAGCGCTGCACGTCGCCGCTCGGCACGATCGCGGTCGATGACGGCCGCAACGCCGACTGGTGGGGCCCGTTCGGCAGCGCGACCAAGATGACGACGATCGACCCGCTGCTGCGCCTGGCGGTGCAGCAGTCGAACTGCTTCGTGATCACGTCGATCGGCAACCAGAAGAGCGACGCGCGCCTGTCGCGCATCACGCAGTTGCAGCGCAGCTCGGGCGAATACCGCGCGGGCTCGAAGCAGCAGAAGGGGCAGCGGGTCGCGGCCGACTACTACATGGAGCCGCAGATCGTGATCAACGACTCGCCGATCGCCGGGATCGGCAGCATGATCGGCGGGCTGATCGGCAACAGCGCGATCGCGGCGGTGGCGGGCCACCTGCAGACGAAGGCGTCGGTCGTGACGCTGACGCTGTTCGACGTGCGCTCGGCGGTGCAGATCGCGGCGTCGGAAGGCAGCTCGACGGCGACCAACTACGGCGCGGCGCTGGGTGGCTTCGGCGGCGGCGTGGGCGGTGCGCTCGCAGGCTTTTCGTCGACGCCGGAAGGCAAGGCGACGGTCGTCGCGTTCATCGATGCATACAACAAGATGGTCGTCGCGCTGCGCAGCTACAAGGCGCAGGACGTCAAGGGCGGCCTTGGCCGCGGCGGTCAGCTCCAGGTCAACTGACGTCGTGGGGCCGGCGGGGGCCGCCGGCCGAGCGGTTCAGGCGAGAAAGTTGCTCGACATCTCCTCGACGCCGTCGCGGCGAGCGCAGGCGCAATTGGAACACGTGCGGGCCCCCTGATCGACACATGTCGACGCAGGCGGGTCTTCGCTCCGGACTGCGTATCGTGATCAATCAGGTGACGAACAAAAGCGTCTTCACTTGCCGGATCGCTATATGCAGCGCCTCATATCGTCCGACGAGCGTCTATACTTTTTGATCGTCATGTCGGCGCCGTGGGCGCTGGCGATTCTTCGCTATTGCCGGATTCGCGCCAGTTCTGCCATCACAACGGTGCTCGCCCATGCGCGGCGCTGGCTTTGAGCGCCCGATAGCCGCGAGAAGGCGCTGGCACCAGGAATGCCCGGCCCGTTCGCGCGCGATCAAATACTCCGGAGGTGTGTCATGACCTGGATCGGTACGTGGCGTAATCAATACGGCTCCACGCTTTCCATCACGGACGACGAGGAGGGCGCCATCCGTGGCGTATTCAGCACCGCGTTGCAGGACAGCGCCTTCTTCGGTCACGATCTGCCTGTCTCAGGCGTCTGGTTTGGCGATTGCATCAACTTCGCGTTCGGCATGTCGAATGACGTAGCTACCGCGATCTGTTCTTTCACCGGCATGCTGCGTGACGGCAAGCTGGAGACGGTATGGCATGTCGTGACCAGCAAGGCGCCTCGGCAAGGCTCGCGATCGTCGGAGTTTGGATGGGCACATGCCGTCCAGACCAATGCGGATACATTCCAAAGAGTCGCCGCGTAACGTACCCGCAAAATCGTGGTTCGGAGCGATTGTAAGCCGCGATGCCCGTCGCCGGCTCGAACGGCGCGGCCATGCGCGCGGCATGCAGGTTCGTGCAGAACGTCGCGACCGGGTCCGGCCGCCCCGTGCAGCCTCGCGCCTCAGTGAGGAGAGCAGCATGTCGAGCACTTTCGCGATGCCGTAGGAGTCGAGCAGCCCAAGATGCTGCTCGGCCACACAGTCGAATGCCACCGCACTTTTGACGGCGGGAAGCCTTGCCGATATTGGCGCACATCACGGGCACGATCCAGATATAAACGAAATGTGATCACTCGCGACCGCAAAATTTTGCACAATGGCGGCAGCGCGGCCTTCCGCCGCGCTTCGCGCCGGCTTCGATCGCCGCCCGACAACCGTGCCCCATCCCCGCTCCGACGTGCCGCCGCCCACCGCCATGGACCAACCGAAACGTATCCTGATCGTCGAGGACGACGCCGACATTGCCGACGTGCTGAGCCTGCACCTGCGCGACGAGCGTTACGAGGTCGTGCACACCGCGGACGGCGCCGACGGGTTGCGCCTGCTCGAACAGGGCGGCTGGGATGCGCTGATCCTCGACCTGATGCTGCCGGGCGTCGACGGCCTCGAAATCTGCCGGCGTGCGCGGGCGATGACGCGCTACACGCCGATCATCATCACGAGCGCGCGGTCGAGCGAGGTGCACCGGATCCTCGGCCTCGAACTCGGTGCCGACGACTACCTCGCGAAGCCGTTCTCGATGCTCGAACTCGTCGCGCGCGTGAAGGCGCTGCTGCGGCGCGTCGATGCGCTCGCGCGCGATTCGCGGATCGACGCGGGCACGCTCGACGTCGCGGGGCTGGCGATCGACCCGATCGCGCGCGAGGCGAGCGTCGACGGCGCACGCATCGACCTCACGCCGCGCGAATTCGACCTGCTGTATTTCTTCGCGCGGCATCCGGGCAAGGTGTTCTCGCGGATGGACCTGCTGAACGCCGTGTGGGGCTATCAGCATGAAGGCTACGAACACACGGTCAATACCCATATCAACCGGCTGCGCGCGAAGATCGAGGCCGATCCGGCCGAGCCCGTGCGGATCCTCACCGTGTGGGGGCGCGGCTACAAGCTCGCCGCGCCGGACGCATGATGAAGCTCACGCTCCCCCAGCGGCTGTCGCTCGTATTCTCGATCCTGCTGCTCGCGTGCTCGGGCGCGTCGGCGTGGCTGCAGATCCGCGCGAACGACATGCGCGAGAAGGAAGTCGTGCAGGCGCTGTCGCGCGACCTGGCCGCCAACATCGCCGGCAGCGCGCCGCTGATGGACGCGAACGGGTTGCGCCCCGACGCCGTGCGCACGCTGTTCGGGCAGTTGATGGGCGTGAACCCGAGCGTCGAGGTGTATCTGCTCGACAACGCGGGGCGCATCAAGGGCGACGACGCGCCGCCGGGCCACGTCAAGCGCGACCGCGTCGATCTCGCGCCCGTACAGCGCTTCATCGCGGGCCAGCCGCTGCCGATCCTCGGCGATGACCCGCGCAGCCCGGACGCGCGCAAGGTGTTCAGCGCCGCGCCGCTGCAGCGCGCCGGGCAACCGCCATCGGGCTACATCTACGTGGTGTTGCTCGGCGAGGCGCACGACCGGCTCGCCGCGCGCGTCGACGCCGGCAACGTGCTGCGCACGACGCTGTGGTCGATGGCGATCGTCGCGCTGCTCGGCCTGCTCGCGGGCCTCGTCGCATTCAGCTTCATCACGCGCCCGCTGCGCCGGCTGACGGCCGCGATGCGCGGCTTCGACGCGAACGGTGCACCCGGCGCGCCCGACACGCCGCCGCCGGTGCTGCGCTTGCCGCCGAGCCGTCGCGGCGACGACATCGCGGTGCTCGAATCCGCGTTCGCGCAGATGGCCGACCGGATCGGCGACCAGTGGCGCGCATTGACGCGCCAGGACCAGCAGCGGCGCGAACTGATCACGAACATCTCGCACGACCTGCGCACGCCGCTCACGTCGCTGCACGGTTATCTGGAGACGCTGTCACTGAAGGCCGACACGCTGGCCGAGCCCGAACGGCGGCGCTACCTGTCGATCGCGCTCGCGCAGAGCGCGAAGGTCGGGCGGCTCGCGCAGGCGCTGTTCGAGCTCGCGCGGCTCGAATCGGGCGGCGTGCAGGCCGAGCGCGAGCCGTTCTCGCTCGTCGATCTCGTGCAGGACGTGTTCCAGAAATTCGAGCTGGCCGCGCAGTCGCGCGGCGTCGCGCTGCATGCGCGGATGCCGCCGCGCGTGCCGGCCGTGTCGGCCGATCTCGGGATGATCGAGCGGGTGCTGACCAACCTGCTCGACAACGCGCTGCGGCACACGCCTTCGCACGGCGAGGTCGAGATCGCGCTGGAGCCGCAGGGCGACCGCGTGGTCGTGACCGTGTCGGATACCGGCGAAGGGATTCCGCCGGCGCGGCGCGAAGGGCTGTTCCAACGGCCGCAGCGGCCGATGAGCGGCGGCACGGCGACGAGCGGCGGGCTCGGCCTGTTGATCGTGCACCGGATGCTGGTGCTCAACGGCAGCGGCATCCGGCTCGTCGACCGGCCCGGGCGCGGCGCGGTGTTCGAGTTTGCGCTGACGGTTGCGTCGCCGGCGGCGGGCGACGCACGCTGAGCGCGGTCGGCGGCGTCAGCCGCCGCGCTTGCGCCGCACGTCGCTCGGCGTCGTGCCGGTCCAGCGCTTGAACGCGTGGCGGAATCCCACGGCATCGCTGAAGCCGAGCGTCAGCGCGATGTCCTCGGTGCTGAGCGTGGTCGTGCCGAGGTAG
This sequence comes from Burkholderia sp. BCC1208, assembly GCF_902833095.1. Classification (NCBI taxonomy): domain Bacteria; kingdom Pseudomonadati; phylum Pseudomonadota; class Betaproteobacteria; order Burkholderiales; family Burkholderiaceae; genus Burkholderia; species Burkholderia sp. BCC1208. Next base: position 79,077 of record NZ_CADFDY010000009.1, read on the forward strand.
TCGATCGCGAGCGCCTTGCGCACGCTCGTCAGCAGTTCGCTGTACGACGTGCCTTCGGCTTCGAGCTTGCGGCGCAGCGTGCGCGAGGTCATGCACAGGATCCCGGCGATCGCGTCGATGTCCGGAAATTGTCCCGGCGTGCGGGTGAGCTCCTCGTAGACGCGTCGCGTGATGCCCGACTGGCTGCGCAATTCGTCGAGCAACCGCGCGCAGTGCGACGACACCTGCGCGGCCGTGATCGGATTCGCGAGCTGCGGCGCGCGCGTGAGCCATGCCGCCGGATAGCTGAGCACGTGATGCGGCTGGTCGAACGCGATCGGGCATTCGAGCGCGTCGGCCAGCAGCGCCCCGTGCGGCGGCCGCGGCTGCGCGAACTGCGCGCGCGCGGGCACACACCATCCGCCCATCACGTCCTTGATGATCGTCACGTGCAGCGCGAACTGCATGTCGATCAGGAAACGGTACAGCGGCTCGTCGAGATCGGGTAGCGCGACTTCGTGGCGGTCCGGAAACAGCCACGACGCGGTGTCGCCCTGTTCGACCCAGCGGATCGGCAGCATGCCGTTCGCGAGCCGGTGATATTTGACGGCCGAATCGAACGCGCGCGCGAGCGATTCCGAGCACAGCATCGCGTAGCCGTACATGCCGTAGCTCGACGCGCGCAGCAGGCGGCCGACGCGCACGCCGAGGTCGGGTCCGTCGTACCGGCCGACCGCGTTGCGCGCGGCCGTCAGGAACTGCAACGGCGACGTGAGCGTGAACGGATCCGCGACGTCGGCCGGCGCGAGGCCGGTGCCGGCGAGCACCGTCGCCGGGTCGAGGCCGGCTTGCGCGGCCACGTCGACCAGCACGGCCAGCTTGGCCGGCGTGAAGCGCTGCGCGCGCAACGCGTGGGCGGCTTCGGCGTCGGGCAGCCGGGGGGGACGGGCGTCCGTCGGTTTCAACAGCGCACTGCGCGACATGGCGGGATCCTGCGTCCGAATCGATATCGTTGACGGCCTGCAATTCTGCGCGGGAACGATCCCGTCCGCCACAGGGTTCACCCTGATGGGCTGACGGTACGGCCCGATCGGGCGGGCGTTCGCCGCGTGAAGCTACGTGGACGGGCGCATCCGCGTGTCCGTTTCGATCATGTTTTCGGCCGCCCGGATCATTTGCAAAGCGCGTCGCGCGGGCGATAGTCGCCGCTCAGGCGGCGGCCCGCGTCCTTCCGGCGTGCAGGCCTCCGTGCGAACGGCGCGCAGGCTGGCGTGCCGCCCCCAAGGAGTGAGACATGACGAAGAGACACTGGACCGGGTCGTACGGCTCGATCCCCGCCGAGATCGACGCCGATCGCCATCCTTCCGTCAGCGCGCTGCTGGACGACGCGATGCGCCGCTTCGCCGACCGTCCGGCGTTCCATGCGTTCGGCCGCACGCTCACCTATGCCGACGTCGAGCGCCTGTCGACCGCGCTGGCCGCGTATCTGCAGCAGGTCGTCGGCGTGCGTAAGGGCGATCGCGTGGCCGTGATGCTGCCCAACGTGCTGGCGTTTCCGGTCGTGTTCGTCGCCGTCGCGAAGATCGGCGCGATCCAGGTCAACGTGAATCCGCACTACACCGCGCGCGAGCTCGAGCATCAGCTCAACGACGCGGAAGTCGAGGCGGCGATCGTCTGCGGCGGGTCGATGGGCACGTTCGCGGAGGTGGTCGGCGGCACGCGCGTGCGCACCGTGCTGAGCGTGGGGCGCGAGGATCTCGGCGCCGTCGATGCGCCGGCGGGCACGTGCGACGCACTGCCGCCCGGTTCGACCGCGCTCGCGCACGCCATCGCCGCCGGCGAATCGCTCGCGTGCGAGCCGGTTGCGCTGCGCGGCGCGGACCTGCTGCTGCTGCAATACACCGGTGGCACGACCGGCTTGTCGAAGGGCGCGGCGCTGTCGCATCGCAACCTCGTCGCGAACGTCGCGCAGTTCGCGGCGATCGTGCCGGATGCGCGCCAGCCGGGCGAAGAGGTCGTCGTCACGGCGATCCCGCTGTATCACATCTTCGCGCTGACGGTGAACTTCCTGTCCTACTTCGCGATCGGCGCGCAGAACTGGCTCGTCGCGAATCCGCGCGACATGGACGGGTTCGTCGACGTGCTGAAGGCCGCGCGGCCCACGGTGTTCGTCGGCGTGAACACGCTGTACGCGGGGCTGGCCGGCCATCCGCGCCTGAAGGAGGTCGACTGGTCGCGGCTGAAGTTGTCGGCCGGCGGCGGGGCGGCGGTAATCGACGTGATCTCGGCACGCTGGAAGGCGGTGACGGGCAATTTCATCCGCGAGGGCTACGGGCTGTCGGAAACGTCGCCGGTCGTGTCGTTCAACCTGCAGTCGATCGACAGGTTCACGGGCACCACGGGCCTGCCGCTGCCGTCGACCGACGTGAAGCTGCTCGACGAGCAGGATCGCGAGGTGGCGATCGGCGAAGCGGGCGAGATCTGCGTGAAGGGGCCGCAGGTGATGAGCGGCTACTGGCGCAAACCGGACGCCAACGCGGCCGCGTTCACGGCGGACGGCTATTTCCGCACCGGCGACGTCGGCACGTTCGACGCGGCCGGCTTCCTGCGGATCGTCGACCGCAAGAAGGACATGATCATCGTGTCGGGCTTCAACGTGTATCCGAACGAGGTGGAAGCGGTGGCGACCGCGCTGCCGGGTGTTGCCGAATGCGCGTGCATCGGCGTGCCGGACCCGCGCACGGGCGAGGCCGTCAAGCTGTTCGTGGTGCTGGCGCCGGACGCCGACGTGACGGAAGCGCCGCTCGTCGCGCATTGCCGCGCGAGCCTGGCCGCGTACAAGGTGCCGAAGCTGGTTCGCTTCGTCGACCGGTTGCCGAAGTCGACGGTCGGCAAGATCCTGCGCCGGGAACTCAGCCGCGCCGACTGATGAGGGCGACGCGTCGCGCGGTCGCGGCTGCGCGGCCCGGTGCACCGAAGACCCGGAAGGTGGCGCGCGGCCCGCTCAAGTACAATGCGGTCGGTTCGATCGACGGGGACGTGATGACCGGCTCAGATTCACTTTCCGCCCGGCCCGGGCGTGCGCTGCCGTCGCCGAGCGCGACGGTGCCGATCTCGCTCGTCAACGGCTTTCTCGCGAGCGCGGGCGTGCAGCGCGACGTGGTCGAGCGCTACCTGCGCGGCGCCGGCATTCCGATCGAGCTGCTCGGCGAGCCGCACGCGCGCGTGACGGAGGAGCAGTTCTCGACGCTGTACCGCACGCTCGCGATCGATCTCGACGACGAGATGCCCGGCATTTTCTCGCGTCCGCTGCGCGGCGGCACGCTGAAGTATCTGTGCCTGAGCCTGCTCGATGCGCGCAACCTCGAAACGGCGCTGCATCGTTTCGGCCAATTCTTCCATATTCTGCTCGACGACTTCTTCGTCGAATCGAAGCGCGACGATCTCGTCGCGCAGGTGCTGCTGCGCCCGAACGACGCCATCGGGCCGATCGGTGCGCTCGGCCAGGAGCTGATGCTCAAGCTGGTGCACGGCGTGTGCTCGTGGCTGATCGGGCAGAAAATTCCGCTGCTGCAGATCGAGTTCGCGTGCCCGCGGCCGCGCCACGCGGTCGATCACCTGTACTTCTTCACCGGCTCCGTGCAGTTCGACCGCGAGCGCACGCTGATGCGCTTCAGCGCGGATTACCTCGGCGCGCCGATCCGGCAGAGCAAGCGCAACCTGGGCAAGTTTCTCTCTCGCGCGCCCGGCGACTGGATCTTCGAATCGTTCAGCGAACAGCTCGTGTGCCATCGCGTGCGGCAGTACCTGTCGGCGGCGCTGCCCGACCTGCCCGTGATCGACCAGGCGGCCGAGCACCTGCATTGTTCGGTGCGCACGCTGAGCCGCCATCTCGCGGCCGAAGGGACGACGTTCCAGGTGCTCAAGGACGAACTGCGGCGCGACATCGCGATCCAGCGGCTGACCGATACGCCCGACACGATCGCGGCGATCGGCGCCGACATCGGCTTCGACGATCCGAGCGCGTTTCATCGCGCGTTCCGGCACTGGACGGGGAGTACGCCGGGGACGTATCGGCGGCGCGCGTAGCGCGCGGCGCGTGCCGTCGTCGTTTCGAAGACGGTTCCCATGGCTGGCTCCCATCGGCGGTTCCCATAACCGGCTCCCTTCGCGATGGAAGCGAATCGCGGAATCTCCGAAGCGGCGACCCGCCCTGCGATGCGGACGCGGAATAAATCCGTGATTCGCGTGTTGTCGATAGATCTGCCATCGACACTGTTCCAGGAACGAAATGCGCTCATACACCGATACGCTGGATGCTTCCGTCGCCGCGTGGCACGAATCGATCGATGCGTTTTGCCGCTTGCAGGACGTGGGTTCCGTGACGACGGGCGTGCACGGAACGAAGTCGATCTACAGTGGCGCGCCCGTGCCCGTACTCAATGCGGTGATCGGCATGACGCGCGAGCCCGACGTCGAGGAGATCAGGCGCTTTGCCGAATCGTTCAGGGATTGCGAATTGCCGTGGAGTATCCAGACACGCGCCGTCGGCACGCAAGCCGCGGCAATTCGACGAATCGCGGGCGAATACGGTCTGACGCAATGCGTCGCGCTGCCGTTCATGACGAAGCGGCTGGATGGCGCCGCTGCACCGGCAGCCGGCGATGGCCGTGTGGTCGTGCGTCAGGTGGAGGCAGCGGACAGCGAACGGTACAACAGCACGCTTGCCGCGGGCTACGAGGCGCCGGGCCCGGTGTTTCGACGGCTGAGCGCACCGGCGGTTCTGGAGTCGGACGGGATGATGGGCTTTCTGGTGGAATGGGCCGGCATTCCGGTTGCGACATCATTCGGTGTCCTGCGCAACGATCAGGTTGGGGTATTCAATGTGTCGACCGTTCCCGCGTATCGGCGACGAGGCTACGCGCGAGCGGCGACCCAGGCGGTATTGAACGCCGCGGTCGCCAAAGGCGCGCATACCGCGTTTCTGCATTGCACGCCGGCGGGGCACCACGTGTACGAGTCGATGGGCTTTGCCGCCGGCGAGGCGTGGCAGGTGTACGTCGGCTAGTGACAGCGGGGGGCGAATATTCGACGAAGAACATTCAAAGCGATCGGGCTTTGGTCTCCGGTAACAGGAGAACCGCCAGCAGCACCACGCCATAGGCCGCCCCTGAAAAGATCGCGATGGCCATCGCCAGCCCGATCGAGTGGCTCAACATCCCGACCAGACTCGGAAACAAGGCGCCGATTCCGCGGCCGAAGTTATAGGTGAAGCTCTGGGCATTCGCGCGGAAGCCCGACGGAAACAATTCCGTCAGGTACGCACCGACCCCGCTGAAGATGCCGCACGAGGAAAATCCCAGGGGAAACCCGAGCCAGAGCATCTGCGCGTTGGACAGCGGAAGCGTCAGGTACAGGCATACCGATACGAGCGACAGCGCCGAAAACAACATGAAGTTGCGGCGCCGCCCCCAATAGTCGGAAAGGTACGCGCCGACGACGTAGCCGCAAAACGACCCCACGATGATCACGAACAGATAAGCGCCCGTGTTGAGCACGGAAAGATGCCGCTCGATCTTGAGGAAGGTCGGCAGCCAGATGGACATCGCATAGAAGCCGCCCTGGATGCCGGTGCAGAGCAGTGCGGCCAGTACCGTGCGCCGCAACTGCGAACGGGAGAAGATGACCCATGCCGAGGGCCGGCCGGCGCCTTGTTGCCGGGTGGCGGCCGCGTGCGCGAACACGTCGGGTTCCGGCACATTCCTGCGGATGTACAGGACGAGCAACGCGGGCAGGATCCCCACCCAGAAAAGGCTGCGCCAGGCGAGCGTCTCGGGCAGCACGGAAAACGCGATGCTGTAGAGAATCGCCGCGATACCCCACCCGACGGCCCAGCCGCTCTGCACCAGGCCGACCACCTTGCCGCGATGGGCGGGCGAGACGATCTCGCCGATCAGCACGGCGCCGACGGCCCATTCGCCGCCGAAGCCGAGCCCTTGCAACGCGCGCAGGACGAAGATCTGCTCGAAATTCCCTGCGAAGCCAATCGCGAGCGTACAGACCGAGAACCACAGGATGGTCCCTTGCAGGACCTTGACCCGCCCGTATCGATCCGCCAGGATGCCGGCGATCCATCCGCCGATCGACGAGAAAATCAGCGTCACGGTGCCCAGCAGGCCTGCCTTGCCGCGATCGAGCCCCCAGAGGTCGATCAGCGAAGCCAGCACGAAGCTGAACACCATGAAATCGAATGCATCGGTTACCCACCCGGCGAACGACGCGTTGAACGTGCGCCTGCCCGCAGGACCGAGTTCCGCATACCAGGACGGGCCGGATACCGCGGGTTGCGACACCTGCTCGACATTTCTCGTTGACGTCATCGTGCTGTCCGGGAGTAGAAACGGCCTTGTCAAAGCCGCGCGGGCGAGCGTCGGGCCGCCAGCGCCCGACGGACGACGTCCGGTGACGCGGGGGCTTCGCGGATGCGCACGCCGATCGCGTCATGGATCGCATTCAGGATGGCCGCGGCCGTCGGGACCAGCGCCGGCTCGCCGATGCCTTTTGCTCCGTAGGGGCCGACGGTCGTCGGTGCTTCGACGAAAATCGACTGCACCTCCGGCATGTCGTGCACCGTCGGAATCATGTAGTCGTGCAGATTGTTGTATTGCCCGGGGTGATATTTCTCCATCAGCGCCATGCCGACGCCTTGTGCCACCGCGCCTTCGATCTGCCCTTCGAGCAGCGTCGGATTGACCATCCTGCCGACGTCGTGTGCCGCCACGACCTTGAGTACCCGAACGCGCCCGCTCTCGCAGTCCACCACGACTTCCGCAATTTGCGCGCCGAACGCGTAGGCCGCGTAGGCGATGCCTTGCCCCGCCGCATCGAGCGATGTCGTCGGCGGATCGAAGCTTTCCTCTGCCGCGACGACGTAGCCGTGCGCATCGACGGGCAGGGTCCGGAGATCCAGTGCGACGCCGTCGACGGCGATCCCGCGCGTATCGGACGAAATCCGTGCATCGGGCGCCGCGGCTGCCAGCGCGAGCAGCCGGTGGCGCAGCGTCGTGCCGGCGAGAAAGGCAGCCCGACCGGTGACCATGGTCTGGCGTGACGCCGAAGTACGGCCGCAATCCGGCGTCAGCGCGGTGTCCGGACCGACGATCCGCAGGCGATCGACCGGCACGCCTAGCGCATCGGCCGCGATTTGCGGAATGACCGTGTTCGAACCCTGACCGGCATCCACCGCACCCTGATGCAACACGATCGTGCCGTCGGGACGAATACCGAAGCGGACGGTCGACGGATTCGGCAACGCGGTGTTGCCGCAACCATAGAAGAACGCGGCCAGGCCGACGCCGTGGCGAAGGGGGCCCGGCGATGCGCCATTCAGCGCGGCGACACGGGCTTGCGCTTCACGCCAGGCCGGCCGCAGCGCATCGAGGCACGCGACGAGGCCCACGCTATCGTCCAGGATTTGCCCCGTCGGCAGCAGGTCCCCGGGCCGCAGCGCGTTCATTGCACGAAACTCGAGCGGATCGATGCCCGTCTTGAGCGCCAGCTCGTCGACGAGTTGTTCCTGCGACATCGTCGTTTGCGGGACGCCAAAGCCGCGGAACGCGCCCGCGGGCGTGACGTGCGTATGAATCGCACGCGAGTGCGCCGTGTAGTGGGGAATGACGTACGGGCCGCCAGCATGCACCGGCACGCGATTGGCGACGGCGGTGCCCCACGAAGCGTACGCGCCGGTATTGAAGTCGCCGTCGAACGTCACGGCACACAGTCGGCCATCGGCATCGGCAGCCATGCTGGACGTCATTCGACCGGGATGGCGCTTGGTCGACGTGGCCATCGATTCCTCGCGCGAGAACACCATCGCAACCGGCCTGTCGAGATGCCAGGCCGCGATCGCGAGCAACGGCTGGACCGTCATGTCGAGCTTGCCGCCGAAGCCGCCGCCGACCGCGGTTGCCACGACGCGCACCTGCTCCGGCGGGACGGCGAGAATGCGGGCGAGATCGCCGCGATGCGGATGGGGTGCCTGCGTGGACGAATGGATTTCAATGGTGTCGCCCACGCGTCGTGCCCAGCCGGCCTCGGGCTCGAGGTACGCATGCTCGACGAAACTGGATTCGAACGTTGCGCTGACGACGTACGGGGCGCCCTGCATCGCACGTTCCGCGTCGCCGCGGCGCACGAGCCCCTCGATCAGCACATTGCCGGGACGATCGGCGTGCAGTTGCGGGCTGTCGTCCAGCACGGCGTCGACGATCGCGAGCACCGGGCTCAGCGGTTCCCATGTGACGGGGAAGCGGCTCAGGTCGAGCGCCGCGATGGCATCGCGCTCGCCGACCACCAGTGCAACCGCCTCGAGATGGTGTCGCGTCTCCGTTTCCGGAAGGACGGGCTGGTCCGCGTACGGCGTGGCGACACCGTGCAGATTCATGCCGGGCACGTCGGCGTGGGTCAGCACGCGCCGCACGCCCGGATGGGCTGCGACAAATGCGTCGAGGTCGCCGAACGCGAAACGAGCGCGGTGATGAGGGCAACGGACCGCGCGCAGGAACAGGCTGTCGGCCGGATAGTCGTCAGCGCCGAAACGCTGGCTTCCATCGACCTTTTCGGGCCCGTCGAGGCGCGTCAGCGGTACGCCGACGGACGGCCCTTCGGACGGGGCAACCGTACAGCGCCGCGTGGCAGCACCGCACCCGACCTCCGTCACGGCGTCGACGATCTTCCGGTAGCCCGTGCATCGGCACAGCACGCCATCGATGGCGGCCCGCGCACTGGCGCGGTCGGTCACGCGGCCGGCGTCGATGGCCGCCGCCGCGGCCGTCAGCATGCCCGGCGTGCAAAATCCGCATTGCACCGCCTGATGCGCGAGAAAGGTCTGCTGCAGGCGGCTGCCGCATCGGGTGCCGTCGGCCAGCCCTTCGACGGTGACGACGCGGCGCCCCGCGACCTGCCCCAACGGAATCAGGCAGGCATAACGTGCGTCGCCATCGACGATCACGGTGCAGCTTCCGCAATCGCCCTGGCGGCAGCCTTCCTTGGTCCCGAACTGCCGCAAGTCCGCGCGCAGGTAGTCGACCAGCCGCTGCGACTGGTCCGGCGGCAGGCGCAGCCGCGTGCCGTTGAGTTCGAACCAGTCGAGTGGCGGCGAAACCGGCGCGCTGTCGCTTGCGGTGATTTCGCGAACGTCGGCGAGCTCGTCAAGCAAGGGATGCGCCACGTGCGTTCTCCTCGATGCAGCTTCTGAAAGCGCGCGCCACGGCCAGCCGCGCGAGATGAATGCGATGCAATGCCGTCGCACGGCAGTCGTCGAGCGGGGACAGCTCCGCAAGCGGCGCCGCTTCGATCACGCCGGCCAGCTCTTCGCGCCGCCGGCCCGACAGCGCCGCCTCGAGCATCGGCATCCGCCGTGCAACGTCGGATGCGCCGCCCACGGCAATGGCCGCCGCTTCTACCGTGCCGCCCGCGGACACGCGCAGATGCGCGGCGGCCGACACGACGGCGATCGCTGCGCCGTCGCGATTCGTGCATTTGACGAACGACGTCCGATCCGGCGCGCGCGGCAGCGCAAACAGCACGGCAACCAGCAGTTCGTCCGCGTGCAGCGCGGTCCTGCGGCTGCCGGCCAAGAACTCGGCCAATGGCAAACGGCGCACGCCCCGCGTGCTCGCCAGTTCGACGCGTGCGTCGAGTGCCAGCAGCGGCGGGATGCCGTCCGCCACCGCGGAGGCATGGCACACGTTCCCGCCGATGCTGCCCTGGACGCGAATTTGCCGGGGCCCGACGGAAGCGGCAGCTTCCGTGAGCGCCGCGGGCAACCAGGCTGTCCGGGCGATGGCCTCCCAGGTGCTCGCCGCGCCGATACGGGCAATGCCGTCGCGCTGCTCGATGCCGCGCAATGCGTCGATGCGGCTGATATCCACCCATGCCGATCTGGCGGGCACCAGCCCGATATCCGCAAAGGCATCGGTTGCTCCGCAGACGATGCGCGGCCGCGGGTGCTCCGCGAGCCGGCCGAGCACTTCGTCGATGGTGTTGGCGCGAAGATAGTTCATCGCAAGGGTGCGTGCATCTTCATGGTCACGATGGTCGATATTGGCACCGGCGCGCGCTCAGCCGCCCGCCGACGCATCCTTGCGGACAACCCGCAGCACGCTGTCGATCACGAACGACTCCCAATGACGCACGGCATGCGGCGCATCCAGTTCCTCCCCGAGGAACACGGACAACGTGTAACGGTTCGACGTATAAAAATACGCCGTCGAGATGATCAGCAGGAACACGTCGCGCGCATTCAGGTCGTCACGAAACAGGCCTTGTTCGACGCCGCTGGCGAGAATCTTCGCGATGGTCTGCACCGCATGCGACGAGTATTCGCCCCGACGCTCCAGCTTGGACACGTGCTTGCCCTTGTGCAGGTTCTCCGTGTTGAGCAGCGTGATGAAATCGGGATTGCGCCAATAATAGTCCAGCTTGAAACGAATCACGGATTTGAGCGCTTCCACGGGATCCGCAGGATCGGGCGTCAGCTTGAGTTCCGACTCGTCCATCCGCCGATAGATGCCTTCGAGCACCGCGACGAACAGGCCCTCCTTGCTCCCGTAGTAGTAGTAGATCATCCGGTCATAGGACTTCGCCAGCCTGGAAATCCTTTCCACGCTGCCACCTTCGTAGCCGTAGCGCGCGAAGACCTTCGTCGCTGCACGAAGGATCTTGTCGCGGGTTTCCTGCGCCGCTGCTTCCCGGACGCCGGTTCCACGCACCGGCTTGCTTTTTGCTGCCTGGGCCATACTGCTCCTATGGCGGCCGACAACCTGGCCTTTGCCGCCTCAAAAAACTTCCAATAGCAGGCTTCCTCGACTTTCGTACAGGGAACGCTACATGAACTATGGATTCTACGGAACTCTCTTCGTGACTGCAACAAAACATAAAATCGCCATAAATTCAAAGACTTACTTTTGATGTTGTCTACCGTCCGGTCACTCGGGCGAGCCAGTCTTTCACCGCTTGCAGTTTTTATTTCCGGAAAGTGCTGCTACCATTCGTTTGTGGAGTACTCACTACATGAAACGCCGATTCCAGGTTGTCTTGGGCCGCTGTCCGGTAAGCAGGAGATAGACGAATGAACAACGAACTCGACGATCCCTGCAGCGCTTTCGCTGCGCGGAGTATCTGGAAATCGCCTTCCGACGCGAGCAATCCTGAAATGATCCCGGTCTTCGGCGGAGGTGCGTCTCAATCGCTGCTCGATCTGGACATGCACGCGTTGCGACATGTTTCCCGTGCGACGGCGAACGAGGTCGCACCGGCGGCGCGCATTGGAAAATTGCTCGAGGCCGCGATGCAGGGCGCGGCGGCGACCTGGGGACTGATTGCGGTCATGCGCGACGGCGGCTGGGAGGGTGCCGCCGAGGCGACGGCATCGGGTGCGCCGAACGTCGACGTGGAACGGCTGCCGATCGATCGGCTTCCGGCCTCCATCCTGGCGGCTGCCGTCCATCTGCGCAATGGACTGGTGCTGCACGACGCCCGTGCCGCCGATCAATGGCGCATGGACGACTATGTGCGCCGTCGCAAGCCGCGCGCCGTGATCTGCGTGCCGATCCGGTGCAACGGCGCATTGACCGGCGCGTTGTATCTGGAACACGGTGACGCGCCAGGCGTCTTCACGCCGGCGAACGCCGCGTTGGTCGAGATCATTGCACTGCATGCCGGGTTCGCGCTGGAGAACATTCGTCTTCGCGACGAGCTGGCCGCGCTGCACGCCCGCCTGGGCAGCACCGAAGCACGGATGCACGACACGCTGTCCCAGATGGATCGCGTCGATCGGCTGAAAGCCTATGGGGAGCTGGCGGCGTCGATCGTGCATGAAGTCGCCCAACCCGTCACGGCAATAGACACATCGGCGCGCGCCGGGCTGAAGTGGCTCGACCGCAGTGCCCCGAATATCGATGCCGCCCGCGAGATGCTCGCCCACATCTGTGCATGCGCCGTGCGTGCGCGAACCATCATCAGCGCGCTGCGCGCGAGGGCGCGGCACGCAGCGCCCGTCTTCACCGTGTTCGATCTCGCCGATGCGCTCCGCGAGGCGGCCGAATTCGTGGAAAGCACGCTGGACGCGATGAAGGTGAGCCTGCGCGTCGAAGGGTTCTCGTCCCCGATGCCGATGCGCGGCGAACGCGTGCAATTGCAGCAGACCGTCATCAGCTTGCTGATGAACGGCGCGGAAGCCATGCTTGGCATTCCAGAGGATGAACGAGTGCTCGTGCTGACATGCGAATCGGCCTCCAACCTCCTGCGCATCCGCGTCGACGATTGCGGCGACGGCCTCGATCCGCAGTTGGCGGAGCGCATCTTCGAACCGCTGTTCACGACCAAGCCGCATGGCATGGGCATGGGCCTTTTCATCTGCAAGTCCATCGTGGATGCGCACCACGGTCAACTGGAGCTGACGCCGCGCTCGGAAGGCGGTACTCGGGCAACGGTGACGTTGCCGCTCTTTTCGATGTGACGCACACGGGTTCCATCGCGAGCGGGCGATCAACGGGCGTGGCGGGATGGCGTGCGCATTCGGTAACGGATCGGGTGCCTATACGAACGTATGGGGCGACTTATCCCGACGCGTCATCCGGCTAGCTGCAGATTCAATGGATCGGGTCGGCACCGCGACTTATGCTCGTCCCACCGGTACACGAATCGCATTGACGACGGCTCGAGCGGCAGGTCGTCGAGTCGGATCGCGATGTGGCGGATATGTGATGCGTGTGCGTCGTGACGATGCAGACGACCGGAACGTGCGTGCTTCTCGATACCCGAAATCCAAGGAACCCATCATGAAACTCCGACGAATCGTTGCAAGCGGCGGCCTGGCCGTCGTCCTGACTGCCTGCTTGCATCTGCAGGCATTTGCCGATGAACGGCCCGATACGGCGGGCGCTGATGTCGCGGCGACCTCGACCACGGCGACTACGTCGGCCCAGTCCGCCGGCACGACGAAAAAGGCCGTGCGTGCAGCCAATCGCACATTCTCGCGCTCGGTTCAGAAAGTGCTGGCTCACACCAAAGGACTGGAAGGGAAGCCGATCACGGTATTCGGTAACGCTTCGACGGGGCGGGTGACGCTGGCAGGCCAGGTGGAAAGCGAAGACCAGGACCATCTGGCGGTCGAGGCGGCCAGAAAGGCTCGCGGCGTTACGTCGGTGAACAGCCGGATCACGCTGCGACCGCAAGGCGGAGCCTGAGCGCCGGGCGGGCGCACTGCCGGGCCGGATGGCATGGTATCGGTGACCTGCGTGCGCTCGCTTTCACATGACCGATCCGATTGGCTGGGAGAAGTGGCGATGGCGACAGTGCCTGAAGCGGACATCGTGGTTCGCACTTTGATCAATGTCCTCGATCCTTCGCTGGAACAACGCGATGTCTGCTTGCGAGCGCAGCGCGCGCGATACAAGTCGCGACGCTTCGGTGTGCGTCAATGCGACGAACCCGAGGTGCTCGCGCGGACCGAACCGCTTTCCAGCATAGCGGTGACGGAATGCCTTTCGCTATCCATGATCAGCGTGTCATGGAGCGACTCGTGTTCGGGGCGGTATACCGAGCAAATCTGGTGCAGGAGCCGCGCGCGCGTCCCGTCGGTCTGCGTACTGACCGGACGTGCAATACGGCGCGGCGATCCCGTGTTCCGTCCGCGTGCGAGCGATATCTGCCTGCCCTCCAACCGTCAGCGGATGATTCTCGCCGCGACCGTTCAACCATGCGACGGCGGGTCTGCACCCGATACGATCTAGCGGTACGCGCGAATCGGTCATGCATTCGCGGGTGTGGTGCGAGCCGGGCCTAAGGCGACGGGACCGTCACGACGATCAGTGCCGCACCGTGAAGACGTTCGGCCAGATCGAAGTGAACGGGACGCTCGCGCCACCAGCGCGCGAATCCGCTGCGGGCGCAATGCCCGACGACGACCAGGTCCGGACGGGTCGTCACCGCATGTGCCGCGATGGCGTCGGCCGGGCGTCCGAACCGCACGTAGCCGCGCGCGGCGATACCATCGTCCGCCAGTGCGCCGATCGCCCGTTGAAGCTCGTGACGCGCGAATTCCTCGATGCGGTGGTGGGCGAGATCGCCGAGCATTCCGGCCGCCTGCGCATTCGCGGTCACGGGGTCGACAACGGCCACGACGTCGACCTCCGCCGACAATGCGCGCGACAGCGCCGCACACCGCACGAGTGCGGCCTTTGCCTCATCGGTCCCGTCATAGACGAGCAGCATTCTGGAAAGCGATGACATGTGTTTCGCGTGGGTTGTGGGAATGAACGCGTCCGTGGCGAGCACCGGCATGCGTGGCGCGTGCCCGGATACTTCCGCCGCAGCGGACGCGGTTGTCTACACTGAACACGCAAGGCATCCCGTTTATTCCAGCGTCGTTCGAATGTCAGCCGCAGGTTTCGGTGTCGACGCAATTTTCCGTCGGCATGCGCGATTCGCGGGGCTCGTCGAACGCCACGCGGATCGCTTTGCGCGCGCGGGATATTCGGCTCATGATCGTGCCGACGGGTATATCGAGCGTATCGGCTGCTTCCTGATAGCTGAACCCGTCGATGCTGACCAGCAGCAACGCGATGCGTTGGGGTTCCGGTAACCGTGCCACGGCATCGATGATCTGCCGGACGGCCAGGCCGGTTTCGGACGTGGAGCGCGGATCGGCGACCGTTTCCATCAAGGCGTCGTTCCAGTCGAGCAGCAGGCGGTCGCGATGATTGCGTTGGCGCAATTCATTGAGCCATATCGAATGGATGATCGAGAAGACCCAACTCAATGGCGACGTATCGGAGCGCAGTTGATGAGCCCGCTCGAGCGCGCGAACGCAGGCACGCTGAACGAGTTCTTCTGCATCGTACCGATTCCCGGTTATGCGCATGGCGAACGACCGAAGGCGTGGCAGCATGTCGGGAAGCATCATTGAAAGTTCGGTTTGCTTCATGGGCTACTCGAGTCCGGCACGGGATCCCGGCTGCGCATCACGCGACGCGTCGACCTGCGGCACGCGCGGAATGGATCCCTTGGGAAAAGAATGTTCAGATGCGGCGGTTGGACCGACGACGTGGGTCGTTACGATCCGGGCAACCGTGCGATTTCTGTACCGACGTATTGGAACGTCGCAACGTATCGGGCTTATTTCGTCGGACGGGGTGAATGCAACGTCATGTACCTGCGACGCGTCCGGATACATGGAGAGACAATCGAAGGCTCGATATGGACGACGGCTTGCAAGCGCAGCGTCGTGACTCGACAGCGGTTCCCGTCATCGACGGGCACGATTGCGGGACGGCGGAGTTCGCGTGGCGGGATGGATCGCCGACGGCGGCGCAACTGCGCGGCATGCTCGAATATCGACGGGGCGGGTCGCCATCGGGTGACCGGTTGCCTCGATGCAGGGCTGGCGGCCAATGATTCGGGCAGCAGGTTGCACCTGTCGTGCAGGATGCGTGGAATCGGCGCGCGGGCGCGACACGGCGAACGTCTGGATGGAATCCAGGCCAGACGATTCGCCGGGCGGCCGGCCGCGCTGCACTCGAATCACTCGTCCGTCGGGCGGCCGTGCGGATCGAAACAAATGAACATTGGAACGGGACCGTATGCAGGGGCGGTCAGGGCGCTGCGGGCGTGCCGACATTGCACCGCCAGGGCCAGACCTGATAAAGAGGCCGGTGTTCAATGGCCGGAATACAGCTTCCTCAGTGCGTCGAGCTCGCCGCTCTGCCGCGCCCGCTCGAGTTCCTGGCGTACTTCCGTACGCGTCTTCGCCATCGGCGCCATGGCGACCGGTGCCCACTGATTGGTGGCCTGGGCATCGTGATTTCCCGTGATCGAATCCGCGGGGGTTGCCGCATAGACCGAGGCCGTCATCGCGAGCGCGGCGAACGCGAAGGTGATCTTGAATGTATTCATGTCGGAATCCTTAAAATAGATCGATCGGAAATTACGCACGGCATCTGATGAAGTCGGGAGCACGCATGAGCCAGCCGCGTGATGGTTCGTCGCCAGATTCCGTCGTGTGTGTATTGGGCGCCGGGAAGGTATCTCGCATGTGTCCGGGGCGCGGCATTTTGCAATGCCGTGTATCCGTCCATCGGCGGGATACATTCGGATACGAAATCGCCCGTCGTCGCGGGGCGCGAGCCGGCTTCGACGGCCGGCGCGCCACCGGTCGGTCGTGCTGCTCGCGTGTGCTGCCGGCCGTTCGGGAGGAATTGGGCGCCGCGCTCGTTTTTGCGTTTGGCGCGACAGGTGCTGAGCCCGGGAGAGGGAACGTCTCCGTCGGTGAAATCTCGGTCCGCTTTCACGCCGGTTCCGATCTGACAACAACGGCTGTACGTGTCGTCGAAGCGACGAAACGGGGACGACAGTCGATTCGGACGATGCACCGCCGGAAGCGGACCGATTCGAACGGGTGGGCTCGACTGTCGGGGCCGGCGCCGGAGGCGCGTGACCCCGGGTCGTGCCGAACCGGGGCCCGTTGTTGCGTTGGCGAATTCGGGCTGGAATAATCGGGCGGCTCACGTGTTTTCAGTGGTGCCGGCAGAAGGTCGTTGCGATCGGTGGGGGGCGGCAACGACCGAGTGGAGTCGACGTTGGGGAACCGGCCATGGCATGCGCCGCGGCTGCGTGTCCGGCCGAACGGATGCGGCCGGGTATCCCGCTCCGAGCCGGCGCACAGGTACCGACATGTCGCGTACCGCGCCGCCGTGCCAGCGGCGTCCGGGTTCATGCCTGCCACCGTTTCCTTACTGCATCCGCATGATCGAACTTTCGACACGACGCTTGATTGAGCTTTGCCCAGGGCCGCCACGGCTGCAACGTGCGATCGACGACAATGCGCCGTCCGTCCTGATCACCGGACACGGTGCGGCGGCACCGTCGGTCGCCGCGGCGATGCAACGCGAATATGCGTTGCGCGCGGTGCTGCGCGATGGCTGGTCCGCGGTTCCGCAAGCAATCGTGTCGCACGGCGGCGGAGCCGTGCTCGTCCTGGCCGATCCGGGTGGGGAGCCGCTGTCCGTTGCCGGTGCACCGCAGGAAGGGCCGGCCGCGTTCCTGCGGCTCGCGATTGCGCTTGCGACGACGGTGGGCGCAATGCATGCGGCCGGGGTCGTGCATCGCGCACTTGCGCCGCATCGCTTCCTGGTGGATGACGACGGCCGTGCGTTCCTGACGGGCTTCGGCCATGCCGTCTGCCCCGGTGCGATCTACCCGTTGCGCGACGCCGAGCTCGATTGGAACGTCGCGAATTTCGTCTACATGGCGCCCGAACTCGGCGCAGGCATGAACACAAGTGTCGACGCTCGGGCCGACCTCTACTCGCTCGGGTGCATTCTCTACGAGCGACTGGTCGGGGTGCCGCCGTTTGACGCGATCGATGCCGCCGCACTCGTGCATGCGCACGCCATGCATTCGGCGCGGGCGCCTCACGAGCGTGCCGGGCACGTACCCGAGCAGATCTCGCGGATCGTCATGAAGCTGCTCGAAAAAGCCCCGGAGCAACGCTACGGCACCGCCGCGGCGCTCGTCGCCGATCTGCGGCGATGCGAACGGCGCCGTCGCCGCGATGAGACTGCTGCTCAAGCCCGTTTACCCGATGTGCGGGGCGCCGGGCAGCGCTCGGAGGCGCTGGCCGAGGTGCGGCAACGGCAGGCCGCGCATGCCGGGGGTTTCGATGGGGCGGGCATTCTCACCGGGAATCGTTTGCACGAACTGGACGTCCGGGCGGTGCTGCGCATCTCGAATGCGCTGGCGAGCGACATCGTCCCGGCGCGCCTCGTGGAGACGCTGTTGCGCACGACGCTCGAAAGTGCCGGGGCCGAATACGGCGCGCTCGCGGTGCTGCGCGAGGGTGCATGGCATGTGCCGGCGCGCGCGGACGTGGTCGACGGTACGATCGTCGTGACGCAGGCGGCCGAGCCTTTCACGGCGGACGTGCTGCCCGTGTCTCTCGTGCAGGCGGTGGCGCGTACGCAGGAGGGCGCGGTGCTCGACGATGCGTCCGAATCGCCGGCCCACGCACAGGATGCGTACGTTCGGCGCAAGCGCCCCCGGTCGGTGATGTGCGTGCCGCTGATGCGTTATGCGACGCTCGTCGGTGTTCTGTACCTGGAAAACAATCTGGCGGCGCGAATGTTTACCGCGGCCAACGCAGCCCTGGTGGAAGTGATCGCGTCGCAGGCCGCGTTCGCGCTCGAGAATGCACGGCTCTACGAGGAACTGGTCGAGCAGAACCGTCAGCGCGCACATGCCGAGGAACAGCTGCGGGCCGCACTTGCCAGCCTCGAGCGCGCCAGCCGCCTGGAAGCGATGGGCGAGCTCGTCGCGTCGATCGTTCATGAAGTCTCGCAGCCGATTGCCGCCGTCGATACGTCGGCGAGCGCGGCATTGCGTTGGCTGAGCCGGGAGCCGCCGGACGTGGGCGAGGCGCGGGAAATGCTCGTGCATATCAACCGGGGGGCGGCGCGAGCCAAGAGCATCATCCAGGCCTTGCGCGCAAAGGCGTGCAAGGCCGAGCCGCAGTTCGCGACGGTCGATCTCAACGAGGCCGTCCAAGAGGCAGCGGTGCTCGTCGCGCGGCAACTCGACGCGCTCGATGTCGTGTTGGATCTGCGCGTCCAGGACAGCCCCGTCTATGTTCATGGCGACCGGATCCAGCTCCAGCAGGTCGTGATCAATCTGCTCACGAACGGTGCTGAAGCGATGGCGGGGCTCGCGACGGTGCGTTGCCTGTCGCTTGCTTGCGAAGCGGACGGCGTTGACAGCGCACGCGTGACTGTAGAGGATCTCGGCAGCGGTATTGCGCCGGATATTGCAGACCGGCTGCTCGAACCGCTCTTTACGACCAAGGAGAACGGGATGGGCATGGGCCTCGCCATCTCGCATTCCATCGTCGATGCACACGGCGGGACGTTGACGTTGTCGACCCGCGACGGCACCGGTACGCGCGCAATCATCATGCTGCCGCGGGCCGATCCATGACCGGGTCGTCCGCCGGCGCGCGGCGCGGCGGACCGACCGGTTCTTCGAGATGTCTTTGAGCCGCCACGCGGCCATCCCTGCAAATTCACCAGTGAATACTTCGATGCCCGAAACCAGAATGCCTTATTCGGATCCTTCATCTGCGGATCGGAACGGTCGTGTCGTCTACGTCGTCGACGACGACGAGTTCATTCGTGCCGCGCTGATCAGCCTGCTGCGATCGATTGACCTGGACGTTCGCGCATTTGCGTCGACCGAAGCATTTCTCGCGGCGCCGAAGGGCGCCGGACCGTCGTGCCTCGTGCTCGACGTCAGGCTGCGCGGGCAGAGCGGGATTGCATTCCAGAAGTCGCTGGTCGAGAACGGCGGTCCGCAGATGCCGATCATCTTCATCTCGGCGCACGGTGATATCGCGATGACGGTGAAAGCAATGAAAGCCGGTGCGATGGATTTCCTGACGAAGCCGTTTCACGATCAGGAAATGATCGATGCGGTGATCGCAGCGCTCGATCGCGATGCGAAACGACTGGAGGCCGATCACTCGCTGCTCGATCTGCGCGCATGTTGGGAATCGCTGACGCCGCGAGAATGCGAGGTGCTGCAACACGTCGCGGCGGGCTTGATGAACAAGCAGGTCGCGGCGAACATGGGCATTGCCGAGATCACGGCCAAGATCCATCGCGGTCAGGCGATGCGCAAGATGAAGTGTCGCTCGGTCGCGGAACTGGTGCGCAAGATGAGTGCGCTCGGCATCGGGCAGCCCTCATGTTAGCGGCGGCACCGTTATCGAGGGAAAACCTACCCCATACGTAGATATGGTGACGGTGCGGCGGCGTGGCGGTATGCTGGCAACTCGGGCAGCCGTAGTCGGGACGGTCCGGTCAGCTCACTCGCCATAAGCAGGGATGCCTTTTTCACTCTCAGCCACCGATCTCGTATCGATTGTCGACGACGACCCGTTCGTGCGCGCCGCCGCGAGAAGCTTCGTGCGTTCGCTCGGCGGGGAGGCGCACGAGTTTGCGTCCGGCCCGGCGTTCCTGGCTTCGGACGTGGCGTCGCGAACAGGCTGCCTGATCTGCGACATCCAGATGCCGGAGATGGACGGCCTCGAGGTGCTGGCCCGGATCGAAGCCCGCGGCCTGACCATTCCGACCGTGTTCGTCACGGCATTCGCCACTGCCCGCGAGCGCGAGCGCGTGCGGGCCAGCGCCGCGCTGTGTCTGCTCGAGAAGCCGATCGACGCGCAGGAGCTTCAGACGTGGCTCGCCCGCGCGCTCGGCTACGGCTGACCCGCCGCGGTTTGCCGCCGCGCCGACCTAAACCTTCGTAGGGGGTGGATGGCCGCTTGTTTGATGGTGCGAGCCCCCACCTGCGTGTTCTCATCGTTCCTGTACCGTCCGCCGTGGCGGCGACAGGAGAACGAAGATGGCGAACCTTCCTACCTTATCGTGCGGGGCCTTGTCCGAGTTCCGCATTGCGCGTCGCATCCGCAACGTCGCCCGCGTAGGGTTCCCGTATGTGCGCGAGTTCATCGTGTGGCCCGTCCGTCTTGTCGTCGCGGCCGGCGTGCTGCTCGTCGCGGAGCGCATGCATGACGCTCGTGCCATGCTGCCGAACGCGTTGCCTCCCGTGGCCGGCGGCAGTCTGCTGCTTGCAAGTGCGGCCGGTATCCTGTTTGCGCTGGCAGCGGTGCTGTGGCTGCGCACGCGGAGGCTGGACACGAGAATCCGGCAGCTCGCCGCGGCAATCGAGAATCATGGCGTCGAGGCGCTGCCCGATGCACTGGTCGAGCGCGGCGGCCCCTCGATCGCAAGGCTGACGCGCGCGATCAACGACGCGCATCGCCAGCAAGCGGAACGCGTGACGGAATTGCTGCATGTGCTGGCCGCGTACGCGCATGATCTGCGCACGCCATTGACGCGGATGATGCTGCGTAGCGGGATGCTGGACGATGGCGCGTTGCGTGACGCGATGGAGCGCGACCTTGCCGAGATGGGGGAACTGGTCGAAGCGAGCCTTGCCTGCGCACGACTTCAATGCAGCGTGGCGGAGCCGCCGCGGCGCGTCGACGCGGACGAGTTGCTCGGCGCGCTGGTCGGCAACTATCGCGACGCGGGCCTGACCGTCGGCCTCGACGGGCGGGTGGGCCGTCCGCTGGTCACTTGCCCGCACGCGCTGCGTCGCGTGCTCGTCAATCTGATCGACAATGCGCTGCGTTACGGCGGCGACGTCCGCCTGTGTGTCCGGGTCGAGGCAAGACGTGTGATGCTCAGCGTGGTGGATTCGGGGCCCGGCATTTTGCCGGCGGAGCTGGAGGCGGTGTTCGCGCCCTGGTATCGTGCGCCGCAGACAGCGGCGCGCGCGTCGGGATCGGGGTTGGGGCTGGCGATCGCGCGCCGTCTGACGCAGGCGATGCAAGGGGAATTGCAGTTGAACAATCGCAGTACCGGAGGCCTCGAAGCGAGAGTGACGTTGCCGCTCGCCGTCGCATGACGGCATGGGGAGATGATGGCGGCCGAAGAGGCCCGTCTTCATCGATGCGCAACGTCGGCCGCGTCGATAAATCGGCGCGCCATGGAATGACATGAACCGGTCAGGTGTTGTGAACAAGTAGCACGTCATCGGGTTGGCGCGCCGCCACTGAACCAGACCTCTTCCAGATGAATTCCATGGACTCGCCTCGGATTCCGGTTGTACCGCATCGTCCGCTGGCAGGCAGTGATCACCGAACGCTGGTACTCGCCGCGCTAGGCGGGGCACTGGAGTTTTACGATTTCGTGATTTATGTGTTTTTTGCGGCGGTGATCGGTCATCTGTTCTTCCCGCAGTCGATTCCGGACTGGCTGCGCCAGGTGCAGACATTCGGCGTGTTCGCGGCAGGCTATCTCGCGCGGCCGCTCGGAGGCGTGGTCATGGCGCACTTCGGCGATCTCGTCGGCCGCAAGCGCATGTTCACGATGAGCGTGATGCTGATGGCCTTGCCCACGCTGATGATGGGGCTGTTGCCGACCTATGAGTCACTTGGGGTGGCGGCACCCGTCCTGCTCCTGCTGTGCCGGGTGTTGCAAGGCGCCGCGGTGGGCGGCGAGGTGCCCGGGGCCTGGGTATTCGTCTCCGAACATGTGCCGTCGCGTCATGTCGGCTATGCCTGCGGTCTGCTGACGGGCGGTCTTACGTTCGGCATCCTGCTCGGCTCGCTGATCGCATCGGCGATCAACCATCATTATTCGCCCGCTGCAATCAGTGCCTATGCGTGGCGGATGCCTTTTGTCATCGGTGGCCTGTTCGGGATCTTGTCCGCGTTTCTGCGGCGCTGGCTCAATGAAACGCCCGTCTTCATCGAAATGAAGCAGAGCCGTTTGCTGGCCGGCGAAGTGCCGTTGAAAGCCGTGCTGCGCGATCACCGCCGGGCAGTGCTCGTCTCGATGATACTGACGTGGACGCTGACCGCGGCGATTGTCGTCGTGATCCTGATGACGCCGACGCTCGTGGCAAAACGCTTTCATATCGCGCCCGCGCTCGCGCTACAGGCGAATTCGGCGGCCACGCTCTGCCTGACGATCGGATGCGTGATCGCCGGTTCGGTGGCGGGGCGGATCGGCGCCGGTCGCACGATCTTCTTTGGCTGCCTGCTGCTCGGCGCATCGTATTTTCTGATGGTCACGCAACTCTCCACGAATCCGTCGTCGCTGCTGCCGCTCTACGCGGTATCCGGCTTCTTCGTCGGTGCGGTTGCGGCGATTCCGGTTGCGATGGTCAACGCGTTTCCGCCGATCGTGCGTTTTTCGGGCATCTCGTTTTCGTACAACGTCGCGTATGCCGTGTTCGGCGGTCTTACGCCGGTGTTCGTCTCGGTGATGCTGAAATCGAATCCGCAGGCGCCGGAAATTTATGTAGGCGTGCTGTGTATCGTTGGGGCGCTGGCAGGTCTCGCGTTGCGCCCCGTGCGCAAGCCTGTTATCAGCGTGAACGGGCCCTAGGCAGAGGCCGTTGCTGGCGCACCCAGCTTCGCACCGAAGAAATCGCCGAGCTTCGATACGGCGGCATCGACGTACGGCGCCTTGTCGTACAGGGCGACATGGGTGGCGCCTTCAACCCAGAACAGTTCCTTGGGTTCCTGCGCATTGGCGAAGGCGTCCGTCGACATCCACGACGTCACGGCCTCGGTGCCGACGATCATCAGCAACGGACGCGGTGCGATCAGGTCGATGAACCGGAATGCGTCGAAGTGTGCGATGCGATCCACACTGTTCCAGGTGAAGAACCTGGCCGAGCGCGGGTGATGCGCGCGCGGCGAGCAGTAGTACTCCCAGCCTTCGAACAGATGCAGGTTGCCCGTACGTGCCGGCTCTTCAGCCGGGAAAATCGGAAACCCACCCACGCCTTCGCCGTTGACCTCGGCAGTGCGCGCCGCTGCGGCGGCATCGAGCATGCGCTGGAAGATCGCGGGATCCTGCCGACCATCCGCGCCGAAGCGAAACTGCAGATTGATGTCCGCGGCGCTGACCGTCGCCACGGCCTTGATGCGATGGTCGGTGGCGGCGGCGGGAACGACATAGCCGCCAGATGCGCAGATGCCCAGCGCACCGATGCGGCTCGGATCGACGTCGTCGCGTGTCGTGAGGAATGAGACGGCGGCCTTGAAGTCCTCGACGCGGTGGGCGGGATCTTCGAGTCCGCGCGGCTCGCCCCCGCTCTCGCCCTGGTGTGCGGCGTCGAAAGCAAGCGCGATAAACCCTTGCTGGGCCAGACGCCGCGCGTACAAGCCTGCAGCCTGTTCCTTGACGCCGGCGCCAGGATGGCCGACGACGATTGCGGGACGCAAAATCCCGGCTTCGGCAGGCTGAAGATAGAGGTGGCCGGCGAGTTTCACCCCGGCGCTGTCGAAGGTGACGAATATTTTCATGGTCGATCCAGTGGCTTGCAAAAAGAGGCGCTTCCTGCATCGGCTCGCAGTAACCGTCAAGTTACGCCGAAGACTCGTGCGAATCACGATCCACATACATTCGTATGTTCATCGCCTAATGCCCGGGCCGACGTGAAGTCCCGCGCTTGCCACTGCGCCGCGTGCAAGCGGCGACAGCGGAAAGGAATCCAGCAGGCGTGCAATAGCCTCGCTGGAGGCGCCGGGCCGTCATGCCGTGCGCGCGTGCGTCGTGTCGCGATGCCGGTCGGGCGAAGTCGCATCGGCGGTATTGTCGCCTTGGGATTTCGACGGGCTGTTCTGGTCCGAGCGTGCGATCTGCAGCGCGGTGGCGATGTCGTCCGGATAGCGCGGTTCGCTGCGAGCCGGGTTGTAGCCGGCCTGTTCGAGTCGCACGAGATCGGCGCGCACGGCGGCGCGCGTGAGGCTGGGCCCGGCATCGGCGAAAGACACGAGGGGAACGACGGCAAGCACCGCGGCAGCAAGGATTCGAGTGGCTTTCATGTGAGCGCTCCTGAAGTCAAGTGATCGGATCGACCGTCGGACATCCGAATCAGCGTCGTATGTCGCATGTCTTCCGCATGTCGGCAGTAGAACTCGCCAACGTATCCGCCATGTTTCCGCTACCCGGGATTCGTGCATGCTGATGTTTCGGGAGCGGCTCTTGATACGGTGCGATACAAAATCGGGGGGTGCCGTATCAGTCTTGCCGCCACTGCTTGGCTCACTGCGTCACCCTCGATATGGTCCGGGGGCCAAACCATCGATGGTCCCGATCATCCCTTCGTACGAGTAGTCTTGCGCATTCGATTTCGATACCGTGTCTTCACTGCGACGCGGCGTGCGCTCGCAGTTCCGTTTCGCGGCGGCGCTCCGGCGCGTTGCCCGGGAAACCCCATACCGCTCGAGGATGAAGGCAAATGTCGATAAGTGAACGGATCCAGGCGTTCCTCGCCATCAGCGAGGTCTTTCTTCGTGGCGCCGGCCGGGACTTCGCCGACGAAGCGCGCATGACGACCGTGCGCACGATGTCGATGTGCCCGGCTACGGAATCGCCGCTTTCTGACGAGCGATGCCAAGCGACGGAGCCGTGTGGTCGCCATCGCGCAGTGGTTGCCGTGCGGGATTGAACATACGAACGTATGCGGTGCATCATCGGAACGGTTCGTTTCCCCGGCGGCAGATTGTGTGGATCATATTGCGACCGGCCGCCGACCTTGTCGCGATGGGCACGAATCGATGGGTATGTGCTCATGCGGGCGGCCAGTCGAACTCGACGCGCGCGGCCGCGCGTAACGCCACGCCGACGCGTCGCTGCGGCGCTGGCAGCTCGAATGGGCCGGATTTTTGAACAAGAGGAGCCATGATGGCCTATCCACGCACGATGTCCCCGCGCGTCGCGTCGTTCGGGCTACTCGGCGCGCTGCTGACTGCATGCGGATACGGCGCGACATTTCTTCTGTCGATGCATTTTCGTTCGGCAGGAGGCAACGACGTCGATACGGGGGCGGCACTGGCCGAAGCCATGGTCGGTACGCTGATCGGCCTGCCGCTGGTCGCGTGGCTTGCGCACGGAATCGGGGCGGCGCGGACGACCGCGCTGGCTGCGCTGGTCGTCGGTGCGGGCGTCGCCGGCTTTGCCGTGATCGGGCGCACCGGCTCGTTGAGCGTCGTGCCGGGATTGCTGGTCGGCGTCGGTTGGGGCGGGTTCTACCTTGCGGCGCCGATGATGCTGGCGGAGCGGACCACCGATACCGAGCGCGAGCGCTGGTTCCTGCGGTTCGGCTCGTTTCAGATGGCCGGAGTCGGGGGCGGGCCGGCAGTCGCCGCGCTCGCGATTCGCAATTGGCACTGGACGACGGGCGCGGTGTTCTGCACCGTCGGCGGATTGTGCGCGATGGCTGCGTTGATGCTGGAATGCTTCGGGCGCCTGTCGCCTGCGCCGCTCCCCGTCGTGCCGCCGGCACGGGAACGGTGGTTGCGCGAGATGCGTGCGATTGCCCGTACGCATGCGATCTACCCGATCGCGATCATCGCGCTCGGCTCCAGCGTCTTCTCGGGGCTGATGACGTTCCAGATGTCGATGGCGCAGGAAACGGGGGTGAAGGCGGGCACGTTCTTCGGCCTCTATTCGGCAACGGTTGTCGTCACGCGCTGGCTGCTCGGTGCGATCGTGATTCAGCTACGTGTCAGCGCGACCACGCAGATCCTCCTCGGCTTCATGATACTGAGCGTCGCCGTGACCTTCGCCGTGCCGCACAACACGATGCTTCATTCGGTCAGCGCCGTGCTGCTCGGGACCGGGTATGGCCTCATCTATCCGATCGTTCAGGCGCAAGCCGTCAACAGTACCGATGCGCGGCACCGGCACGCGGTGCTGACCTGGTTCGTGGCGTCCTATTTCGTCGGCGTGTTCGGATTCCCCGCTGTCGGCGGACTGGTGCTGGTCAGCATGGGCAAGACGACGCTGCTGCTGCTCATCGCCGCGTGTGGCCTGGCCGCGCTGCTGCTGTCGATCGTCGAACACCGGAAGAGAGCCTCGCTCGTGGCCGTCTGAAGGCACGGGAAAAGTCACCCCCCACTCGCCGGACAAACCGTGCGGATCAACGGGTGAAGATCTTTTCACGCGAAAAAATCTTCATTTGGCCTCGTCTTCAGCGTGACGGTGCCGTCACGGCTTCGTCGAGAATCGCCCGGACTTCGCCGAGCAGCCCGGGGATCGCGCCATGGCTCGTGTGCGTGAGCCGCAGTATGCCGTCGATCGTGCACACGCCGATGACCTGGTCGTCGGCGAAGCCCGAAGTCACCAGCGGGCCCCATAGCGCTTTGAGCGACAAGCTGTCGTAAGCGGCGGCAATGGGCTGATTGCCCAGATTCGACAGCAGAACGTCGAAGGCCAGCACGGCCGACAGGAATCCGGCCGCGTGTTGAACGTTCGGCCGCGCGGACATCGCGGCATCGAGCGTTTTTAGTTCCGCCGCGACGCTCGCGCGCGTTTGAAAAGGTGCGAGATCCTGTTTGATCTTGCGGGCGACGGTCCATAGATCGGTACCGCGCGGGTAGTCGTCGACCGTGATGGTCTGCGTGATGTACGCGCCGTTGGCGATGCCGATTTCATCGGCAAGATGGCGCACGTCGATCGGCGTGACGGTGCGCAACGCGCGCTCGGCCCATTCGCTCGACAGACGCCGGCCTGCTTCGTGAACGGCCGCGGCAACGGCGCCGTGCACGGTGGTTTGCTCGACACGCGCGCGGGCGATGAGCCGGCGCGTCGATTCAGCCGAAAGCTCGACGGCGTCGACACGCGGCACGTCCGCGGCGTCCGGGCGAAACGGCTTGGGCGCGGGCGCCGGCAGTGCGTCGGGCAAGACGGCGGTCCGGTTCAGGTCGGCGTCGAGCACGGCCTCCAGCGACGGCACCAGCGGCAACGGCGCCAGCGACTCGCCCGACAGCAATCGCAGCAGATCTTCGATCAGATACGCGCTGCCCATGCCGTCGACTACGGAATGATGCGCGACCAGGATCAGCGCCGAGTCGCCGTCGCCTTGCAGCACGGTCGCGCGCAACAGCGGCGCTGTCGACCAGTCGAAGCGCGTCGCGATTTCGCGGGCCGCTTCCGCGTGCCACGAAGTTCCGCTCTGCTCGATCACGCGCAATGGCACCACGGCATCAGGTGTGCCATGGAAGCCGGAATTCATCTGCGCGTCCGCGGCGATATAGGTCGACAACAGCGGATGCCTCCGCTGGAGCGCGCGAAAAGCCGCATGCCATGCTGTCGGCGGAAAACGGCGATCGATCTCCGCGACCATGGCGAAATGCGTCGGCCGATTCTGATCGAGCAACCAGAACAGGTGTTCCGTACCGCCGAGCCCGCGGACGAATGCCGGCACGGTCGATTGATCGTTGTCGATTTCCTGTTGCTGGTTCTGCATCGTCTCGCTCCTGCGGAAGAGGTGTCTGCATCACAGAACACGCGAGAACGGATCGCTATTCCGCCATTTTCGGATGACCCGATATGTCGGACTGCTTTTTGGCGTCGTCGGGGCTGTAGGTCACGTAGAGCTTGGTATAGCCCGGCGTGTCGAAATGCCCCGTCCATCCCTTGGGAAGCGTGACGGCTTCGCCGGTCTTCACGACCATCACCGAACCGTCCGACGACGTCAGCTTTACGCTGCCCGACAGAAAGTACAGGAACTCGTTGTACGGCAATCCTTGCGGCCCCTTGATTTCTTCACGCGAAGGCCCGGATCGATAGACGCCGGTCTGGTAAGCCGTATCGGTCGACGTGAACGTCACGACGTCGGCGCTCCGGTCGCCACTTTCGTCTTTTTTCACGACATCGGCGCGAGCGAATATCGCACCGGCCAGCTCGGACTTCGACGCCTTGATCGGCTTGATCGTTTCAGCGCGCGCGCCGGCCGAGGCCATGACGCCGATCAACACCAGCGTTCCGATTGCGTATCTGGTCATCGGTGATTTCTCCTTGGGTCTTCCTGTGGCAACGAGGCAAATGAGCGGGCTCGCCATTGCAGCGTCATTTCATTGGAGCGCCATTCTGTCGGAAAAGCGATCTTCATTTTGGAGCGTTAGCGAAAACGGAACGGCAGATTTGTTTCTTAATGTGTACGAGACCGGAATAGATACATGGCATTGCAATAGCCCCGTTATCAAGACACATGCCGGATACGTGGCCTGGATTTAATGCATCTCAACGACTGGATCCGATCGAGGCACTCGGGCAGACATCGCAGGATGAAGCCGCCACCGAGCGCCCGGACGGATTCTCGACCCTTGAATTGCTCCAGGAGAACGACATGCAAGCAAAGACGATCGCTTTGGCTTTTGCGGCTTGTGCCGCAGTTGCAACCGCTGCTTCTGCTTACGCAGGCATCCCCGTCGACACGAGCGCCAATGTCCAGGGCGCACAGCAAGCGCGCCAGTGGGCGTCGGTCGCGCCGAAGACGAAGACGCGTGCCGAAGTGCGCGAGGAACTGGTGCGGGCACAGAAAGACGGCCAGCTCGCGGCGCTCGACAAGCTCTATCGAGGCGGCTGAATCCCGGCTACCGACGCAACGCCGGTTTCAAGCATCGCCATTCACCACCACTGTCACCCACCCAGTTCAATACGACACCGATCATGAGCCAAGAAACGAAAGTCCTGTACACCGGCAAGACCCGCACCACCGGCGGTCGCGATGGCGCGGCCCACAGCTCGGACGGCCGCCTGGACGTCAAGCTGTCCGGTCCCGGTTCGGCCGCGCCCGGCACGAATCCAGAGCAGTTGCTGGCCGCAGGCTGGTCGGCATGCTTCATCGGCGCGATGGGCCTGGCCGCGCAACGGCTGAAGATTGCGCTGCCGCGCGACACGCATGTCGATGCGGAGATCGATCTGGCCATGAACGACGGTGCCTACTTCCTGCAGGCACGACTGAACGTCAGCGTGCCGGGCGTCGACACCGCCGTCGCGCAAGCGCTGGTCGACGCGGCGCACCAGACCTGCCCGTATTCGAAGGCCACGCGCAACAACATCGACGTCGTCGTCACCGTCGTTTGACTCGCCTGCTGCCGGACCCGCGCACGACGCCGTTTGCGTGATCGGCACGCCCGGCGTGGTGCGCGCTTCCGGCAGGCACTCCCGCGTGTCGCGTATCGATCGCGACATGCGGCCTTCTTCTCGCGCCAGGATACCCATCATGTCATCCACACCGTTTTCTCCCCGTCGACGCCACGTGCTTGCCGCTACCGCCGCTACCGCCGCCGTCGGTGCCATGGGGCTGATTCCCGGGTCGGTGTTCGCCGCAACCGGCAACACGGCCATTCGTCCGTTCAAGGCCAGCGTGCCCGAGGCCGCCCTCGTCGATCTGCGGCGCCGCATCGCGGCGACGCGCTGGCCCGGCAAGGAGACCGTCAACGACGAATCGCAAGGCGTGCGGCTCGCGAGAATGCAGGCGCTTCTCCAGTATTGGGGTTCCGACTACGACTGGCGCAAAGGCGAGGCAAAGCTGAACGCGTTGCCGATGTACATGACCGAGATCGACGGCCTCGACATCCAGTTCATTCACGTGCGTTCCCGCCACCAGAACGCGCTACCGTTGATCATGACGCATGGATGGCCGGGTTCGATTTTCGAGCTGATCAAGGTCATCGGCCCGCTGACCGATCCGACCGCGTACGGCGCCAGTGCGAACGACGCGTTCGACATCGTGATTCCGTCGCTGCCCGGCTTCGGCTTCTCCGGGCAGCCGAAAACGACCGGCTGGGGCTCGGATCACATCGCCCGTGCATGGGGCGAACTGATGGCCCGACTCGGCTACACGCGCTTCGTATCGCAAGGCGGCGATTGCGGTTCGGTGATTTCGCACCGCATGGCGATGCAGAAGGTGAAAGGGCTGATCGGCATCCATGTCAACATGCCGGCCACCGTGCCGCCGGACATCGCGACCTTGCTCGCGCTCGGCGAACCCGCGCCGGGCAGGCTGTCGCCGAAGGAAAAGGCCGCATACGATTCGCTCAACGTCTTCTACAAGGACAATTGCGGCTATTCCGCGATGATGGTCACGCGTCCGCAAACCGTGGGTTATGCGTTGGCCGATTCGCCCGCCGGCCAGGCTGCGTGGATGTACGACAAGATCTCGCAATGGACCTATAGCGGCGGCGTGCCGGAACGTTCGCTCACCCGCGACGAAATCCTCGACGATATCTCCCTCTACTGGCTGACGAACAGCGCGACCTCCGCCGCGCAGATCTACTGGGAAGATCATTCCAACAACTTCAACGCGGTGGACATTTCGATGCCGGCTGCCGTGACGATCTTCCCCGGCGAGATCTATCAGGCGCCGCGCAGCTGGACCGAGCGGGCTTACCACAACCTCATCTACTTCAACGAGGTCGACAAGGGCGGTCATTTCGCCGCGTGGGAAGAGCCGCAACTGCTCGCAAGCGAAGTGCGCGCCGCATTCCGCACGCTGCGCTGAGCAAGCAGGTTTCGACGGCGATCGCCTGCCGCGATCGCCGTCGCGTTCCGATGTCGCCGCAACGCGCGCACCGTGAAGCCAGGAACAGTCATGTCTCGATCCACCGATTCCACCGATTCCACCGATTCCACCGATTCCACCGATACCCGAAAGGCAGCCGCGGCCATCGCGCTGTTGATACTCTCGATTGCATTGCGCCCGCCCATCGTTTCGATCGGGCCGGTGCTCGAATCGATCCAGCAGAGCTTCGGCCTGAGCTACACGCAGGCGTCCCTGCTGACCGCGATTCCGGACGTCTGCATGGGTGTCTTCGCGCTCGCCGCGCCGGGTGTCGCGCGCAGATTGGGTACGGACAACGCGGTCGTGGCCGCGCTGGCCCTGCTGTGTGTCGCGATGGTCGCCCGCGCGCTGGCCGGCTCCGCCGGCGTACTGCTTCTGTGCACCGTCTTTGCCGGAATCGGCATCGCGATTTCGGGTTCGCTGATCGGCGGCTGGGTGAAGAAGCACTTCGCGCGCGACGCGACGTTCTTCATGGGGATCTACAGCGCGGGACTCAGCGTCGGCGGGACGGTCGCGGCGAGCGCGTCGGGTTACATCGCGCTGAGTTTCGGCGGCTGGCGCGTGGCCGTCGCATTGTGGAGCGTGCTTTGCATCACCGCGATCCTGAGCTGGCGCCGGCTGGCCCGGCGCTTCCAGGAGGCGAAGGCCGCCGAAGCGCAACCTCGGCAGCCTGCGCAAGTGCCGGCGGCGGTCGGTCTTCCGTGGGGCAACATCCGGGCGTGGCGGGTCGCGGCTTACTTCGGCGCGAGCCAGTTCATCGTGTACGCATGCTTTGCATGGCTCGCGTCGTCGAGTGTCGAACTGCATATCGAGACGCTGTCGCCCGGTCTGGTATTGGGCCTCTTCACCTGCGTGTTCGCGCTCAGCAGCTTCGGAATGGGCATGAAGGCCGGCCGCTCCACCGATCGGCGCGGCTGGCTCGGCCTCGCGTCGGCCATCACGGCGGCAGGCATCGGCGGGCTGGCATTTGCGCCGACCGCCTATCCGGCGTCGTGCATCGTCCTGATCGCGATCGGACAAGGCATGTGCTTCACGCTCGCGATGACCTTGCCGCTTGACCATACCCATTCGCCCGCCGAGACCAACGCGTGGAGCGTGTTCATGCTCTTCATCGGCTATCTGGTGGCCGCATTGGGGCCGCTCGCCTTCGGCTATCTCCGCGACCGGACGGACGGTTACTTCGCTTCCTATTTCATGCTGTTTCTGGTTGCCACCGGCATCACGCTGATGGTGCCGCTGCTTCGGCCCGCGTCGGCGCCGCAAAGCGAATCCATTCCCACGGTTTCCGAATCGCCCTGATTTCGCAGGGGTTTCGGCCAAATTCGTTATTGGCGGGCGGCAGCGGTGACAGTCGTCCCGCATCGCGTCGTCGGAATAAAGCCGGCATTCGGGTGTTCCGGTCCGCATGCAGGAATGACGCGGAGCGCCGAGCACGCCGGCTTTTCCTGAACGCGCTCCCCGGCCGCAACGAGCCGGGATCGGGCTGTTCGTTCAACACACGACGGCGATGGAATAACTTCGCCGACCAACTGTTTACCAGGGGGTATCGCCCGCTCAATTTCGCCTAAACCCATGGACACATGTCAGATGCTGCAGTTTCTCAACGTCGCCTTGGTCGCACCGCAGGAGGATCGACGTAGATGACCGCAGCCGAACTGTCCGCCATGCTGCCTTCGATGCTCCCGCGTCTGTGGGCATTCGCGCTACGGATCTCGGGTGATCGCCACGACGCTGAAGATCTCGTGCAGTGCGCGTGCCTTCGCGCGCTCGAGCGCGCGCATCAATTGCGACCGGGCACCGCGCCGCTGAGCTGGATGTTCTCGATCGTCCAGTCCACCTGGCTCAACGAACTCCGCGCACGCAGCGTGCGCAGGCGCTCGGGCATGGACTGGGACGACGACTTCCTCGAAACCGTCTCCGATCCCGCTGCACCGACGCTGGAGCAACAGGCCCTGGATGAACAGATCGTCAGGGCAGTGCAGCAGTTGCCCGAAGCCCAGCGCGTGGTCATGCTGCTGGTCGGTGTAGAGGGGCTCAGCTATAGCGAAGCGGCCGACGCGCTCGGCGTACCCATCGGCACGATCATGAGCCGGCTTTCGCGAGCCCGCCAGACGATCGGTTCCCTGTTCATCGATCGACAAGACCGACGTGTGAAAAGCAACGCGAATAGTGAGGATCAGGGGGCATGAAAATAGACGACATCCTGCTCATGGCATACGTGGATGGAGAGCTCACGTCACACCAGCGCGAGGAAGTCGAGAGGGCGATCGGAACGTCGCCCGATATCGCCACACGCGTTGCATGGCTCGAAGCATCGGTGTTGCCGTACCAGCGTGCATTCGAGCAGCAGGAATGGCCGTCGGTTCCGCAGAGCCTGGTGCACAAGGTCGCCGAAATCGCGCAGGCGTACGTCGCGTCTTCGGACGTCGTCGCGCGTGACGTCAGTCGTTCCGTCGATGCACCTGTGCCGCAACCCGAGGTACGTGAGGCGTTCGCCGCGCCGATACGCTCGCGGTTTGGCATGATGGCGCCTTGGCTCGCCGTGGCCTTCGTCGCGGGTGCGTTCTGCTTCGGCGCCATACTGCGCTTCGCGCCGGGCGCGGCGCGAGGTGGCTTCGCACCGCAGGCCGCACCGATGGCTACGCAGACGCGCGCGTCCCCCTGGATCATGGCGGCTGCGAATTATCAACGACTCTATACGCGCGATACCGTCGCGTTCGATTCGTCGAATCCCGCTGTCGCGGCGCATACGGTGGAAAACATTCGCCGTGACGACGGGCTGCCGATACGGATTCCGGATCTGCGCTCGGCGGGGCTGACGTTCAAGCGCATACAGCGCCTGCGCTTCAACGACAAGCCGTTGGTGCAGATCGTCTATCTGCCGGAAAAAGGCATGCCGGTGGCGCTGTGCCTGATGAAGGATGACAAGCCCGACACGGCGCTCGCCCGACAACAGGTCGGCGGCATGGACGTCGTGACATGGCGGCGTGCCAACCTCACTTATGCGCTGATCGCCCCGCCCGGCGACACCGATCTCGGCGCAATCGGCAAGCAGATATCCGAAAATGTCGTGGGGGAAAGGCTAGGTCAGGTGCCGCATGTCGATCTGGCGATCGCGAGTTGAAGGAAATCTCCGCGGCGTACAGCGCATTTCGATCACGCAGCGCGCATTCTGACGTGCAGACGAGCAACTTCGTTCTGCGGACCGGCGGCAAATCGCGCCGTTTTCGGCGGCCGTCCGGGCCGCAAATGACAGCGAACACCTGGCCGCGTCCGATCACGACCTTGCCGCGGCCTTCGCTTCCAGCATCTTCACGAACAGACAGAGCGTCTGATTGACCGGTGTGC
This sequence comes from Burkholderia sp. BCC1208, assembly GCF_902833095.1. Lineage (NCBI taxonomy): Bacteria > Pseudomonadati > Pseudomonadota > Betaproteobacteria > Burkholderiales > Burkholderiaceae > Burkholderia > Burkholderia sp. BCC1208. The sequence continues at coordinate 113,391 of NZ_CADFDY010000009.1, forward strand.
CGATGCCGGCGGCAAGGCCGCGCCGAACGACCGCGCCATTCAGATGGTCGATTTCGCTGCGTTTGCCCCGCGCCAGATCCTGCGCCGTCGACGAATACTGACCCGGCGGAATCGTCGCTTCGATTTGCTCGACGATACGCGCCGGCGGGTCTGCGAAGTGGACACCCTCGGCGGCAGCGACGGCGAGGCACTCGGCGACGACTGCGCGCATGGTTTCGCTCAGTGCGTCGCGATGCGGCATTTCGCCCAACGGCAGTTGCACGATCGCCGAAATCGCGTTGTATGCGCAGTTCAGGATGAACTTCTGCCAGAGCGTCGCGCGTACGTCGTCGGCGATCCGGGTGGGAATGCCCGCCGCACGCAGGATGTGCGCGAGCGGTTCGCTGGGCGGCGCTGCTTCGATCGCGAGATCGCCGCGGCCGTGGTGCAACAGATGCCCCGGGCCGGCCATCTCGCTGGCGACATACACCGCCGCGCAAATGACGGGTTGCGAAATCTCGGCACGCAAGAGCGCGGCGTTGTCGACGCCGTTTTGCAGACTGACCACGGTGGCTTCCGGTGCGAGGACGCGGCTTAGCTTGCGCGCCGCTTCGGCGGTATCGCCTGATTTCACGCATACCAGAACGACGTCTGCCGATCGGGCCGCCTCGATATCGGTCGACGCGTTGGCGGGTACGTGCTTGTCGAACGCGCGCGTCTGGAGGCGCAATCCGAAATCGCGAATCGCGTCCACGTGCGACGGCCGGCCAATGAAGACGACATCGTGGCCGTGCAGCCCCAGCATGCCACCGAAGTAGCAGCCAACCGCGCCGGCGCCCAACACTGCAAACCGCATGATTGCTCCAAGGGAACCCGTGAACACTTCACGCATGCACGAAGTGCACGCGCACGACCGCCCCGTGGGGCCGTCCATCCACATTGAACACGCGAGTGCCGCCGTTTATTCCCGAAATCGTGAGAGGCGACGGCACGCTTGCGCGAGTGTTGACCCTGATGGCGGTGGTGAACCGGGCGGCGAGCCGCGCAGACCTCGTGACCCGCGCCGACTCCGGCCGCTCGCTCCCATGGCCGGCTCCTCATCCGCGATTCCCATAACCGGCTCCCATAAGCTCACGCGTCGTCAATGCGCTCGCTGCTTCGACCCCATCACTCGGGCATACCGATGGTCCGCCGCCGCCCCGATCCGGCCAAACCCTTATCCAGCCGTCCATTTCGGGCCGAGCCCACGCAATCTGTGGCCGATTTTGTCACCATGTGGGCCGGATATGACAACGCGAATCGGCCATTGCGGCATTACGATGGGTCACGTCGTCGCCCGGAGCCGGCCGGTTTTGGCGGACCGGCCCGGTAGCGCGCCTCATTCACCGCCTGATTTGGAACATCGACCATGAGCTATAACGCCCCCGTCAAGGACATGCTGTTCGTGCTGAAGGAACTCGCGGGTATCGACGCCGTCGCGCAGTTGCCGGGCTTCGAGGATGCGGGTTACGACACGGCGCAGGCCGTGCTCGACGAGTCCGCGAAATTCTGCGGCGAGGTGCTGGCGCCGCTGAACGTCGAAGGCGATCGCAACCCGAGCAGCTGGAAGGATGGCGTCGTGACCGCGACGCCGGGCTTCGGCGCAGCGTTCCGCCAGTTCGTCGAAGGCGGCTGGCAGGGGTTGCAGCATCCGGCCGAATACGACGGCCAGGGGCTGCCGAAGCTGATTGCGACGCCGTGCATCGAGATGCTGAACGCGTCGAACCTGTCGTTCGCGCTGTGCCCGCTGCTCACCGACGGCGCGATCGAGGCGTTGCTGACGGCCGGCACCGACGAGCAGAAGCAGCGCTACGTGCCTAAGCTGATCTCGGGCGAATGGACCGGTACGATGAACCTGACCGAGCCGCAAGCCGGTTCGGATCTCGCGCTGGTGCGCTCGCGCGCGGAGCCGCAGGGCGACGGTACGTACAAGGTGTTCGGCACGAAGATCTTCATCACGTGGGGCGAGCACGACATGGCGGACAACATCGTCCACCTGGTGCTGGCGCGCACGCCGAACGCGCCGGAAGGCGTGAAGGGCATCTCGCTGTTCATCGTGCCGAAGTTCATGGTCAACGAAGACGGCTCGCTCGGCGCGCGCAACGACGTGCACTGCGTGTCGATCGAACACAAGCTCGGGATCAAGGCGAGCCCGACGGCGGTGCTGCAATACGGCGATCACGGCGGCGCGATCGGCTATCTCGTGGGCGAGGAGAACCGTGGCCTCGAATACATGTTCATCATGATGAATGCGGCGCGCTTCGGGGTCGGGATGCAGGGGATCGGCGTGGCCGACCGCGCGTACCAGAAGGCGGCCGAATTCGCGAAGGAACGCGTGCAGAGCCGTCCGGTGGACGGCTCGGCCAGGCAGTCGGTGACGATCATCCATCACCCGGACGTGCGCCGGATGCTGGGCACGATGCGTGCGCTGACCGAAGGCGCGCGGGCGCTGGCGTATGTGGCCGCCGCGCACAGCGACATTGCCCACCGCCATTCGGACGAGGCGACGCGCTCGCGTCACCAGGCAATCTACGAATATCTGGTGCCGGTGGTGAAGGGCTGGAGCACGGAGATGGTGAACGACGTGGCGAGCCTGGGCGTGCAGGTGCATGGCGGGATGGGCTTCATCGAGGAGACGGGCGCGGCGCAGTACTACCGCGATGCGCGGATCCTGGCGATCTACGAAGGGACGACGGCGATCCAGGCGAACGACCTGGTCGGCCGCAAGACGATGCGAGATGGCGGCGCGGTCGCCAAGGCGCTGATCGCCGAAATCGGCGACACGGTGGCGGCGCTGGGCAAGCTGGAGGGTGCGGCGGCCGCGTCGATGAAGGCGCAGCTGGAGAAGGGCGCACGGGCGCTGTCGTCGGTGGTGGATTACGTGGTGGCGAACGCGAAGCAGGACCCGAACGCGGTGTTCGCGGGCAGCGTGCCGTACCTGAAGCTGGCGGGCGTGGTGCTGTGCGGGTGGCAGATGGCGCGCGCGCTGGTGGCCGCGCAGGCGAACCGTGCGAGCGACGTGGCGTTCTTCGACGCGAAGATCGCGATCGCGCAATGCTATGCGGAGCACGTGCTGGTGCAGGCGAGTGCGCTCGAAGCGTCGATCGTCGGCGCGAAGGGCAACGAGAGCGTGCTCGCGTTGACGGAAGACCAGTTCTGACCGGCTGACGGTCGGGACGCAGCAGGAGACAGGATTTTGACCACACAGGACTTGCTCGCGCAATACGGCCCGCGCGAATCGATGGAATACGACGTCGTGATCGTCGGCGGCGGCCCCGCCGGGCTGTCGGCGGCGATCCGGCTCAAGCAGCTGGCCGCCGAGAAGGGCACCGAGATCGGCGTATGCGTGCTCGAGAAGGGCTCCGAGATCGGCGCGCACATCCTGTCGGGCGCGGTGATGGACCCGCGCGCGATCACCGAACTGTTTCCCGACTGGAAGGAACGGGGCGCACCGCTCGATGTCGAGGTGACGGAAGACCGCTTCCTGTTCCTGTCCGAGAAGAGCGCGGTGACCACGCCGAACTGGGCGCTGCCCGAGAACTTCAAGAATCACGGCAATTACGTGATCTCGCTGGGCAACGTCACGCGCTGGCTCGGGGCACAGGCCGAAGCGCTGGGCGTCGAGATTTTCCCGGGCTTCCCCGCCGCGGAGATCCTCTACAACGACGACGGTTCCGTGAAAGGCGTCGCGACCGGCAACATGGGCGTGGGCAAGGACGGCGAGCCGACCGAGAACTTCCAGCTCGGCATGGAATTGCACGCGAAGTACACGCTATTCGCCGAAGGCTGCCGCGGCCACCTCGGCCGCCAGCTGATCTCGAAGTTCAAGCTCGACGCGAACGCCGATCCGCAGGCGTACGGGATCGGCATCAAGGAACTGTGGGAAATCGATCCCGCCAAGCACAAGCCGGGTCTCGTGATCCACACGGCCGGCTGGCCGCTGAAGTCGGATACGTACGGCGGCTCGTTCCTGTATCACATGGACAACAACCAGGTGGTGGTCGGCTTCGTGGTGGGCCTGGGCTACACGAACCCGTACCTGTCGCCGTTCGAGGAGTTCCAGCGCTACAAGACGCATCCGTCGATCCGCGCGTTCCTCGAAGGCGGCAAGCGCGTGTCGTACGGCGCGCGGGCGATCACGGCGGGCGGGCTGCTGTCGCTACCGAAGACGGTGTTCCCGGGCGGCGCGCTGATCGGCGATGACGCGGGTTTCCTGAACGCATCGCGGATCAAGGGCAGCCACGCGGCGATCAAGACCGGCATGCTGGCGGCCGACGCCGCGTTCGACGCGGTGCAGGCCGGCCGTCAGTCGGATGAACTGAATGCGTACCCGGATGCGTTCAAGCAATCGTGGCTGTACACGGAGCTGTACCGCGCGCGCAACTTCAAGCAGTGGATGGCCAAGGGCCTGTATCTGGGCACGCTGATGGTCGGGCTCGAGCAGAAGGTGATGGGCGGCAACGTGCCGTGGACGCTGCATCACCAGCATGCGGATCACGAGATGCTGAAGCCGGCGTCGCAGTGCGAGCCGATCGCGTATCCGAAGCCGGACGGCAAGCTGACGTTCGACCGGCTGTCGTCGGTGTTCATCTCGAACACGAACCACGAGGAGAACCAGCCGGCGCATCTGACGCTGAAGGATGCGAGCGTGCCGGTGAACGTGAATCTGCGCACGTACGCGGGGCCGGAGGCGCGGTTCTGCCCGGCGGCGGTGTACGAGTTCGTGAAGAACGACGACGGCGGCGATCGTCTGGTGATCAACGCGCAGAACTGCGTGCACTGCAAGACCTGCGACATCAAGGACCCGACGCAGAACATCGTGTGGGTCACGCCCGAAGGGGGCGGCGGGCCGAATTACCCGAACATGTAACGCAACGCATCCCCGCGCCCGCGGGCGCGAACGAACCGGAGTGAGACGATGAGCAATGCAGCGAAGGAAGTCGTGGTGGTGAGCGGTGTCCGTACCGCGATCGGTGATTTCGGCGGCAGCCTGAAGGATTTCTCGCCGACCGACCTCGGCGCGAAGGTAGTCGCCGACGTGCTGGCGCGCGCGAACGTGCCGGGCGATGCGGTCGGCCATGTCGTGTTCGGCCACGTCGTGAACACCGAGCCGAAGGACATGTATCTCGCGCGCGTCGCGGCGATCAACGGCGGCGTCGCGCAGCACACGCCGGCGCTCACCGTGAACCGCCTGTGCGGCTCCGGCCTGCAGGCGATCGTGTCGGCCGCACAGACGATCATGCTCGGCGATGCCGACGTCGCGATCGGCGGCGGTTCGGAGAGCATGAGCCGCGCGCCGTACACCGTGCCGGCCGCGCGCTTCGGCCAGCGCATGGGCGACGGCAAGCTCGTCGACATGATGCTCGGCGCGCTGCACGACCCGTTCCAGACGATCCACATGGGCGTGACGGCCGAGAACGTCGCACGCAAGTACGACATCTCGCGTGAAGCGCAGGATGCGCTGGCGCTGGAATCGCATCGTCGCGCGGCGCGCGCGATCGCGGAAGGGCGCTTCAAGGATCAGATCCTGCCGATCTCGATCCGCACGAAGAAGGGCGAAGTCGCGTTCGACACCGACGAGCACGTGCGGCACGACGCGAGCTCGGACGATTTCACGAAGCTCAAGCCGGTGTTCGCGAAGGAGAACGGCACCGTGACCGCCGGCAACGCATCGGGCATCAACGACGCGGCCGCTGCCGTGCTGATGATGAGCGCGGACGCCGCACGCGCGCAGGGCGTGAAGCCGCTCGCCCGCCTCGTCGCGTATGCGCACGCGGGCGTCGATCCGGCGTACATGGGCATCGGCCCGGTGCCGGCCACGCAGAAGGCGCTCGAACGCGCCGGCCTGAAGATCGCCGATCTCGACGTGATCGAAGCCAACGAGGCGTTCGCCGCGCAGGCCTGCGCGGTCACGCAGGAGCTCGGCCTCGATCCCGCTAAGGTCAACCCGAACGGCTCGGGCATCTCGCTCGGTCATCCGATCGGTGCGACCGGCGCGCTGATCACGGTGAAGGCGCTGTACGAACTGAAGCGCATCGGCGGGCGTTACGCGCTCGTGACGATGTGCATCGGCGGCGGCCAGGGGATTGCTGCCATCTTCGAGAACATCTGATAATCGACCGCTCAGCATCCGAATACACAGGACATTTCATGGCCATCGAAATCGTCGGCGTCGTGGGCGCCGGAACCATGGGTAACGGCATTGCGCAAACCGCCGCCGTTGCAGGACTGAACGTCGTGATGATCGACGTCAGCGACGCCGCGCTCGACAAGGGTCTCGCGACGCTGAAGGGCAGCCTCGAGCGGCTCGTGTCGAAGGACAAGCTCGACGCGGCCGCACGCGATGCGGCGCTCGCGCGCATCGCGACGTCGACGGACTACGCGAAGCTCGCCTCGGCCGACATCGTGATCGAAGCCGCCACCGAGAACGTCGAGCTGAAGGGCCGCATCCTGAAGCAGATCGAGGCCGTCGCGCGCCCGGACGCGATCATCGCGACCAACACGTCGTCGATCTCGATCACGGCGCTCGCGGCGCCGCTCGCCGATCCGTCGCGTTTCCTCGGCATGCACTTCTTCAACCCGGTGCCGCTGATGCCGCTCGTCGAGATCATCCGTGGGCTGCAGACGAGCGACGCGACCGCCGCGGCCGTGCGCGCGCTGACCGAGCGTTTCGACAAATCGCCGATCGGCGTGCGCAATTCGCCGGGCTTCGTCGTGAACCGGATCCTGGTGCCGATGATCAACGAAGCGTTCTTCGTGCTGGCCGAAGGCATCGCGTCGGCCGAGGAGATCGACGCGGGGATGAAGCTCGGCGCGAACCACCCGATCGGGCCGCTCGCGCTGGCCGATCTCGTGGGCCTCGACGTGTGCCTCGCGGTGATGGATGTGTTCCTGAAGGACTTCGGCGATCCGAAGTATCGCGCGTGCCCGCTGCTGCGCGAGATGGTGTCGGCGGGGCGGCTCGGGCGGAAGACGGGGCGTGGGGTGTACGACTACGGCAAGTAAGCGGCGCATCGGTGCCACTTCGCGCGGCCGCCTTCGGGCGGCCGTGTGCATTGTGCGGCGCGCGCGGACCGACAGACCGGGCCGGTCGGCCCACTCGGCGATCGTACGCCGGTCGCGCGTCCGTGCGCCGGCCCGCCTGAGCAGCGCGCTACAGCAGCCGTTCGGACAGTACGCGGAATGCGACGTCGGGCACGACGAAGCACAGCGGTTCGCCGGTCGCGCCGATGCGAGCGAGGAAGTCGCCGCCTGCGGGCCCGACCGTCTTCAGCGGCCGGACCGCGTCGACGTCGATCGGCAAATCGATCGACGCATACGCGAGGCGATCGCAGTCTTCGACATGAGCGATGGCCGCGTGCTGCAGCGACAGGGCGGCGACGGCCGCGCGCCAGTCGTCGAAGAATGGCGCGAATGCATCGGGCAGCGTCCGGTCGTGCGACGCTTCGGCCGTGCAGCGGAAGTCGGGGGCACTACCGCCGCCGCCGGCCAGCAGCGTGTCGTACTGTCCGTCACGCACCGCATGCGTGAACCGCCGCGCAAGATGCGACGGCAGCGCGTCGCTGAAGAGCCGGCTGCCGAGCGCATAGAGCGGGTGGTCGAACACGTTCTTCACGAACAGCACCGTGCGCTCGGCCGGCATTCCGTCCGGCAGCCCATCGACGTAGAGCCGCCAGTTGCTCTGCAGCGGCGACGGAAACAGGCGCCGCAGCGGGCCGGCAAGACGCGGGCCGAAGTGCCGGTGCGCGTAGGTGAGCGTCGTGAACAGCGTGCGGCCGTCGCGGCTCGCGAGCGTGACGCCGCGCGGCACCAGGTGCGCGACGGCCGCGACATCGACGACCCAGGTGCAATACACGACGTTCTCGACGTCGCTCGCGAGCTGCAGGAACGGCAGCCGCGACAGCAGCGCGCGGCGTGCGCGCAGCAGCGGGCGGCTCGCGACGATCCGGTTGGCGATCCGGCCGGCGAGGCCGGGGGACGGGTAAACGAAGGCGTTGTCGTAGCGCATGGGCGGCATTGTGCCGGGCTTGTCGCGTGCGCGGAAGAGGCGGGGTGGTGTCTTTGGCCCAACCGGGCGAATTTGCCGGGCGCCGCCGCATGGTGCCGCTCGTGCGATGGATCCCGCCGGCCGGTCTTCACGCGTGCCGCACGCGTGCGGATAATCGATCGCCACCGACCTTGCGGATCGAATGCGGATGTCAGCGCGCCGGAATCGATGGAACAATTTCCGTCGACCCGCGCGTACAGGAGAGGTGGCAGCGCTCCAGCGCTTCCGCCACGATTCATTCCGGCTCGGGTTCGTGCATCCGTTGCCGCGACACGTTCAGCCAACGCGCGATCCTGCCGCCCGCGAGTTGCCACTCGAACGGATTGCGGAAATCGAACGTGTACAGCTCGCGTCGAAGGTACGAACAGCACCCGCGTAGACTCCGGGACGCCCGGGAGCGTTCGATGCGCGAGGGCCGCCACGTGTTGTGCCACGGAAAGTTGGTCGCCATACTCGAGCGCCGTCGCGGTAACCGGAAATTGAGCGCATACGCGTACCGCGGCTGGTCCGAGAAGTTTGCCCCCGCGGCATGCAGCGTACGCCCCGCATGCACGGTGCAGTCTCCCGGCATCAACGGACACGCCACGGCGCGCGCCGGATCGAATCCGCCGACACACTCGAGTCCATGGGCGGTCACGTCGCCCCCGAGCGGTACATGCGGAAGCACGTCGTACAGATGAGACCCGGGGATGAACTGCATGCACCCGTTGTCGACCGAGACGGCTTGTAACGGAATCCAGAAGTTGACTTCGCGGTGGTCGATGCGCGCGTCGGTAAACGCGTCGTCCTGATGCCATGGCGTCACGGTGTCCGTATGCGACTGCTTCAGGAAAAAGCTGTCACCGGCAAAACGAACATTCGAGCCGAGCAGCGCCTTGGCGATATCGAGCGCGGCGCGGCGGATGCGGAGTTTCGATAGCCGACGCTCGAAATAGGAGGCCCAGTGGAGCTGGAGAAGTTGATGCTCGGAATCGCATCCGTTCGACTCGGGATAGAAATCAAACATCAGGCCCTCGGCGTAGCCCGTGCGGCTGCCGAGCAGACGATGGCCGATTTCGCGCAAGTCTTCGATCTCCGAGGTGTCGATCAGCCCGTTGATGATCGCAAAGCCGTCGTGATGGAACTGGGACCGAAGATTGGCTTGCATTGGAGCCTTGACGATGAGTTCACGGATCGCGAAGCGATGCAGACGGCCTCTGGTTTTCGATTTTCGTATTTCCGCGCAGGACGCTTCTGTTCGATACCTTACGTTGGCGGCCGACGGCGGAGCAGCCCGACGAGTTGTACGACAACGGTTATCGGGTCGTGGATGGTGCGGACGGCAACGCGCACGACGTCGCGATGCCGCCGCGTGCCGGGCGAGCGCAGTGGCCGGCCGTTCGTGCGTCAGTACCCCGTTCCGCCGCCGCCCTGATCGGTGACGATCGCCACCCCCGAACTCGTGCCGAGCCGCGTCGCGCCGGCTTCGAGCATCGCGAGCGCGGCCGCGCGGTCGCGCACGCCGCCCGACGCCTTCACGCCGAGCGTCGGCCCGACCGTGCGGCGCATCAGCGTAACGTCCGCAAGCGTCGCGCCGCCGTGGCCGAACCCGGTCGACGTCTTCACGAACGCGACGCCGAGATCGCGGCACATCTCGCACACACGCACCTTCTCGTCGTCGGTCAACAACCCCGTTTCGAGGATCACCTTGAGCGGCACCGTGCCGCAGGCGCGATGCACGGCTGCGATGTCGGCCTTCACGTCGTCGGCGCGGCCGCTTTTCAGCGCGCCGATGTTGATCACCATGTCGATCTCGCCGGCGCCTGCCGCGATCGCGGCGGTCGCCTCGAATGCCTTCGCGGCGGACAGCCCGGCGCCGAGCGGAAAGCCGACCACGGCACAGACGAGCACGCCGGTATCGGCCAGCTCGCTCGCGGCGAGCGGCACGTTCGCCGAATTCACGCAGACCGAGTAAAAGCGATGCTCGGCCGCCTGGCGGCAGAGTTCGCGGATCTGCGCGTCGCTCGCGTCGGGCGCGAGCAGCGTGTGATCGATGGCTTGGGCGAGTTGGGCGTTGGAAAGCGGCATGTGTCAGGACTCCACGGATCGTGTGCGGAAAGGGCACACGGAAAGTTGATGTTTTCACATCGGTTTGTTACAAATACGACATTCCGGCCGGGCCTGCGCGCCCGGCACGACGAGCGACTCACGCGACGGGCACGCAGGATACAGGCATGGAAACAAAGAAGGGCGAACGGATCAAGACATTGATGAACGTGCTGCAAGGGCAGAACGCGATTCATCTGAGGGAAGTCGCCGAGCTGTTCGGCGTGTCCGAAATGACGATCCGCCGCGATCTCGCGGACAATCCGCACGGCCTCAGCCTGATCGGCGGCTACGTGACGCGCCATTTCGCCGCGCAGCGCAGCGACATCGGCGAATACCTGATCAGCGCCGAGAACAACCGGCAGACCGAGGAAAAGCGCCGCATCGGCAAGCTGGCCGCGCAGTTCGTGACGACCGGCGACACGATCTTCGTCGACTGCGGGTCGACCACGCCGTTCATCGTCGATTTCATTCCGGACGACCTCGAATTCACGGCGGTCTGCAATTCGTTGAACGTGTTCGCGAAGCTGCAGCAAAAGCCGCATTGCAACGTGATCCTGTGCGGCGGCGCGTATCACCGCCAGAACATGGTGTTCGAATCGGTCGCCGAAACGGGCATCCTCGATTCGGTGCGCGTGTCGAAGGCATTCATCTCGGCGGCCGGCGTGAGCGACCGCTGCGGCGTCACGTGCTTCAACTTCCACGAAGTCGATGCGAAGAAGAAGGTGATGGCCCGCGCGCAGAACCGCTTCCTGCTGGTCGACCACACGAAGTTCGACGAAGTGCGGGCGGCCTATTTCGCCGAACTGACCGATTTCAATTACGTGATCTCCGACGGGCAACTGAGCCGCCGCTACGAAACGGCGATCCGCGAGCACGGGATCGCACTCGTGACCTGATGCGGCGCGGGCTTGCGGCGCGCATTGCATTGCGCTTTCCGTCACGCTTTGCATCGCATCACGCATCGCGTGCTTCAGCCGCGCTGAGGTAGCCGGTGACCACCTCGAAGCGGCGAAACGCGCCCGGCGCCAGCGCCGCGACGTGGCCCTTGCGGCGTTCGGCTTCGTAACCCTCCGGCTCGCAGGTCGACGGCAGCGCGAACGCGGCGACCTGCTGGTCCGCGTTGTGCAGGATCCAGCGCGTCGCATGCGGGAATTGCGCGGGGCGGTAAGCGGTATGGAACGCGCCGCCGTCCGGATGCGCGAGCCGGAAATGCGCGACGCCGTCGGCATCCGTTTCCACGTCGTTCATGAAGAACACGATCTCCGGGTCGTACAGCGCGGGTGCATCGAGCGTCGCGAGCCACGCCGGCTCGCGCGCGAGCGTGGCCGTGTAGTCGCGCCACGCGGCGGTCGGCTTCACGTGCGCGGGCACGCTGTCGCGCAGCCGCACGCCGCCACGCGGGAGCGATTGCACGAAGCGGCCGCCCGGCACGTACGCGTAGTTCAGGTGGGCCATGTACATCAGGTCCATCGGTGCGCCGCCGAGATTCGTCACGTCCATCGCGATCGTCATCCGGGCATCATGCTCCGTCAGCCGCACCGACGGACGCGCGACGTAGTGGCTGCCGAAGCCCTGCACGTACTCGTATTCCCCGGTCACTTCGACCGTTGCGCCGCGCGCATCCGTGCCGACGACCAGGCTCGCGCGATCCATCGGCGCGCACGGCATCTCGCCGTGCAGCGCATGCGTGTCGTCCGGCCCCGGGCAGCCGTTGCGCAGCAACCCGCTGTGGAACATGAAGCAGCCATAGGTATCGATGATCGACGTCGCGCGCCTCGGCTGCCGGAACATGTGCTTCATCGTCAGGTCGCGGCCGTCGAATTCGGCGGCCCAGATCATCTGGCCGAGATACGGCAGCACGACGAGATGACCGCGACGGTTCTCGAGCTTCAGTGCCTCGACGCCGGACGGATACGCGAACGCGGTGACGGTGATGCCGTCGGTGCGGTACAGCGTGCGCGGTGCCTCGCGGAAGTCGTCGCGCCGCAGTTCGATCTCGCCGCGCATGGTCAGGCTCCCGACGTGTTGCGCGTCGCGGCGTAGCGCGTGGACGCATGGCCGTCGGCCGCCGCGTCGGGCGTTGCCGCCGGCAGGTGACGCAGGCAGTAGAAGCCGTAGTAGACGATCACGACGAAGCACGCGAGCGGCACGACGAATGCGAGCTGCATGTTGCCGCCCGTGTGATCGGAGATCAGCCCCTGGATCAGCGGCACGACCGCGCCGCCGACGATGCTCATCACGAGGATCGAGCCGCCGTATTCGGTGTCCTTGCCGAGGCCGTCGATCGTCAGCCCGTAGATCGTCGGCCAGCACGGGCCGAGGAAGATGCTCACGCACACGGCCGCATAAACAGCCGTGATGTTGTGCACGCTGATCGTGTACGCGAGCAGCGCGATGCACAGGATGCCGTAGACGATCAGCACCTTGGCCGGTCCGACGCGTTTCATCACGAGCGTCGCGACCAGCTTGCCGACGAAGAACGCGAAGAAGGTCGCGAGCAGGTAGCGCGACGCACCGCGCTCAGTGAGGCCGCCGATCTGCATCGCGAGCCGGATCGTGAAGCTCCACACGCCGACCTGCGCGCCGACGTACAGGAATTGCGCGACCACGCCCGCGACGAAGCGCCGGTTGCCGAACAGGCGCGCGAGCGTGCCGCGTGCGTCGATCCGGTGCGTGACCGTGCCCGCACCGTTGCCCTTGCACGCCGGGTACGGCGTGAGCGCGAACACGATGAACACGGCGACGAGCACGACGATCAGCCACTTGTACGGTTCGAGCGTGGCCTGGATCATCGCGAGCTGGTGCGTGTGGGCGTCGGCGGCCGACATCGCCGCGAGCTGCGCATGCGACGCGTCGCCTTCCTTGAAGATCAGGAAGCTGCCCATGTAGACGCCGGCCATCGCGCCGAACGGATAGAACGTCTGCGAGATGTTCAGTCGCCGCGTGCTGGTGTCGCGCGGGCCCATCAGCGTCGAATACGAGTTCGACGCCGTTTCGAGGAACGACAGGCCCGCGGCGATCACGAACAGCGCGACGAGGAACATCCCGTACTTTGCCATCGACGCGGCCGGGAAGAACAGCAGGCAGCCGGTCGTGTAGAGCAGCAGGCCGACGAGGATCGTCGTCTTGTAGCTGAACTTCTTCACGACGGTCGCGGCCGGAATCGCGAGAAAGAAGTAGCCGAGATAGAACGCGGACTGCACGAACGCCGATTCGAAATCGGACAGGAAGAACGATTTCTTGAACTGCGCGATCAGCACGTCGTTCAGGTTCGCGGCGGTGCCCCACAGCGCGAACAGGCAGCACAGCAACGTGAACGCGAAGAGCGGCGTGCGATTCAGGTAATAGCCGTCGGGGGTGTGTTCGATCCGGGTTCGGCTCATGGGTGTCTCCTTCCCAATGTCTCGTCGATGAAGGCGCCGGTCAGAAGCCGGCGTCGCGGAGGAAGCGTTCGAACGTCGCGGCGTCGGCGTACGACTTCTGCGTGCCGAGGCCCGTGACCGAATGCGCGGCGTAGGCGGACGCGTAACGCATCGCGTCGACGGCGTCGCGCGACGCGGCATAGCAGTGCGCGAAGCAGCCGATATATGCATCGCCGGCGCCCGTCGTATCGCGCGCGTCGACCGGCACGCCCGGCACGTGACGCGCGCCGTCGCGCGACACCAGCAGCGAACCGTTGCTGCCGAGCGTGACGAGCACGTGCTTGAGGCCGCGCGCGACCAGCGCTTCGGCGGCACGGGTCGCGCTCTCGCGCGAATCGACCGGCATGCCCGACACGATCGCGAGCTCGGTTTCGTTCGGCACGAAGAATTCGACGGAACGGATGCGCTCGAAATCGAGGTCGGCTACGGCGGGGGCCGGGTTCAGCAACACGGGAATGCCGTGCCGCGCGCCGAATTCGATCGCGTGATAGACGGTGTCGAGCTCGATTTCGAGCTGCAGCACGATCAGCGCGCAGTCGGCGAGCATCGGCGCGGCCGCATCGATGTCGGCCGGTTGCAAATGGCGATTCGCGCCCTTGACGATCAGGATGCTGTTGCTCGAATCGGGCTCGACGAAGATCGGCGCGACGCCGCTCGGCACGCCGGCGACCTTGCGCACGTGCGTGGTGTCGATGCCTTCGCGCTCGAAGTTGCGGATCGTGGCGTCGGCGAACACGTCGTCGCCGACCTTCGTGACCATCACGACGCGCGCGCCGAGGCGCGCGGCCGCGACGGCCTGGTTCGCGCCCTTGCCGCCGCAGCCGAGCTCGAAGTTCGGCGCCTCGAGCGTTTCGCCCCGGGCGGGCATGCGCGTGACGTAGGTCACGAGGTCGACCATGTTGCTGCCGATGACGGCGATTGTCTCCATCTGCGTCTCTTCCTTGGTATGGGCGGCCGCGCGTGTGGGGTCGGCGGCGGCTCGCGACAGGTGATAATAAAATCACATTGGATGTGAAAATGCAATCCTATGGTGTTAGGAGGGTCACTTTGTGGCGGGTGGCAGGCGGGCGGACGAAATCTCCTGCCTCCGCGTCAGAGAGGTTTCGGATTCATCGGGGAATGGGGCAGTCGTCACGCGAACGATGTCGACAGAGAAGACGAACTCACCGGGAAGCGCCGCGTACGCGGGAGCGATCCGTACAGCGCCGCGCCGCGATGATCCAAACGGGAATCGCCGCCGGCTCTACGCAAACGGCACTCGGGGCGGGCGCCGCCGCGCCACGCCGGATGCTTGCTCGCGCGTCGCGACGATGCCCTCGCTCAGCGGTTCACGATCGAATACACGAGCGTGCCGGAGAACATCAACAGCACGAGCGACGCGCCGCGCAGCAGTGTCGACGTGCGGGCGGCCCACGCGCGTTGCGAAGTGAGGATCCCGCCGAGGGACGACCAGCCTACACCGATCGGCGTGAGCACGACCAGAAATACGAGGAGCGCCCATGCAAAATAGTGCGCCGACCTGAACGCGTCCAACGGAAACAGCGTGCTCGAGAACAGCAGCGCTTTCGGATTCATCATCGTCGCGACGAACACGTCGCGAAAGCGCACCGGTGCGATCGATACGTCCTGCAGCACGCGGCTATGCGTCCACAGCTTCAGCGCGAGGAAAAAGATGTAGACCGAACTCGCGAGCTTGACCACGTCATAAAGCCAGGGGCGGCCAGCAGCGAACGCCGACAGGAAGAATCCCCATACGGAAATCGCGATCGCGTAGCCGAGCGCCTCGGCGACCACCAGCGGCCAGGTGCCACGCAGGCCTACCTTCAACCCCGACGACAACAGCAACGTATTGGTCGGCCCCGGCACGATCAGCACCAGCGATACGTACATCGACATCTTCAGCAAGGCTTCCTGAATAGGCACGCGGCCTCCTCCATTCGTCAGTGTCGCGGTTCGCGTGCGGCCAAGGCTGGCGCACCGTCGAAATAGCGATTGCTCTTTACGCGCTGCGGTTCGATCGGCTCGCTCGGCACCGGCTGTCCGATGACGTCCCGGGCGGCTCGCTCTCCTGTTTCGTTGCGCGGCGCGATGCAGGCCACGTTGCACGCTTCGTGGCGGCACCCGGCCCGGTTCGTTTCAGTGCAAATGCGATCTGCGCTTGCATGAACACGCCCGTCTTCATCGCACGGCTTTCGTATTCGCGTGAGACACATCATGACGAATTTCTCTACTGACGAGTCGGATTATTTTTGGGTCGAGATCAATATCGTCGAAATTCGAAAAGGTCGCCATCTTTGTTCTGAAAACAGTGAATTCGTTATTTCTTTCCTGTGAATTCAGTATGCCATTTACCATTTTTTTGACCGCATGATATCGGGTGCGCATGATTAAAATGAAAAAATGAATTTTGTTGTTTCGAAAAAATTAAATCATTTGATTCGCGAAATTTCACCGATATTTTTCGGGATTTAGAATTTCTCTGAATCGCCTGGGATCGATATGAAATTTTTCGAGATATGCCGTCGTGAACGCTGCTATGGTGTGTCGGAGCGGTCAAGTGCATGGTGTGACAATCCTGGCAACAATTGATAAAACCGAAAATATCAATGAGCTGATGGCGATCGCTGCATCGCCAAGTCGATTTGTCGAGGCGTAATCCATTACGCGGTGTGCCGCCGCGTACGATGGGGGATTCGCATTTTTTGCTTAACCGCGCTGAGATTCGCTACGCCTTTTCGGTGCCATTTGTCGTGATGGGACAGGTGCGTCATGACGCGTTATCGGACGCATTTCCGGTTCAACTCGACGAGGCGGCACTATCCATTCAGGTTTTAAATCCTATGGGAAGCGTGTAATGACTAATCCGATCAAGAATATCGTCATCGTGGGCGGCGGCACGGCGGGCTGGATGAGCGCGTCGTACCTCGTGCGGGCGCTCCAGCAGCAGGCGAACATCACACTCGTCGAATCCGCGGCGATCCCGCGGATCGGCGTGGGCGAGGCGACCATCCCGAGTTTGCAGAAGGTGTTCTTCGACTTCCTCGGGATACCGGAGCGGGAGTGGATGCCCCAGGTAAACGGCGCGTTCAAGTCCGCCATCAGGTTCGTGAACTGGAGGAAGTCTCCCGACCGCTCGCGCGACGATCACTTCTACCATTTGTTCGGCAACGTGCCGAACTGCGACGGCGTGCCGCTGACCCACTACTGGCTGCGCAAGCGCGAACAGGGCTTCCAGCAGCCGATGGAGTACGCGTGCTACCCGCAGACCGAGGCGCTCGACGGCAAGCTGGCACCGTGCCTGGCCGACGGCACCCGCCAGATGTCCCACGCGTGGCACTTCGACGCACACCTGGTGGCCGACTTCTTGAAGCGCTGGGCCACCGAACGCGGCGTGACCCGCGTGGTGGACGAGGTCGAGCAGGTTCATCTGAACGAGCGCGGCTACATCTCCAGCCTGTCCACCAAGGAGGGGCGCACGCTGGAAGCGGACCTGTTCATCGATTGCTCCGGCATGCGGGGGCTCTTGATCAACCAGGCCTTGAAGGAACCCTTCATCGACATGTCGGACTACCTGCTGTGCGACAGCGCGGTCGCCAGCTCCGTGCCTGCCGACGACGCCCGCGTGGGGATCGAGCCGTACACGTCGGCGATCGCCATGAACTCGGGATGGACCTGGAAGATTCCGATGCTGGGCCGGTTCGGCAGCGGCTATGTGTTCTCGAGCAAGTTCACATCGCGCGATCAGGCCACCGCCGACTTTCTTCGCCTCTGGGGCCTCTCGGACGCGCAGCCTCTGAACCAGATCAAGTTCCGGGTCGGGCGCAACAGGCGGGCGTGGGTCAACAACTGCGTCGCGATCGGGCTGTCGTCGTGCTTTCTGGAGCCGCTGGAATCGACCGGTATCTACTTCATCTACGCGGCGCTTTACCAGCTCGTGAAGCACTTCCCCGATACGTCGTTCGACCCGCGGTTGACCGACGCGTTCAACGCCGAAATCGTCCACATGTTCGACGACTGCCGGGATTTCGTGCAGGCGCACTATTTCACCGCGTCGCGCGACGACACACCGTTCTGGCGCGCGAACCGGAACGACCTGCGGCTGTCGGACGCCATCAAGGAGAAGGTCGAACGTTACAAGGCGGGGCTGCCGCTGACCACCACGTCGTTCGACGATTCCACGTACTACGAAACCTTCGACTACGAGTTCAAGAACTTCTGGTTGAACGGAAACTACTACTGCATTTTTGCCGGCCTGGGGCTGCTGCCCGACCGGTCGCTGCCGCTCTTGCAGCACCGGCCGGAGTCGATCGACAAGGCCGAGGCGATGTTTGCGCGGATCCAGCGCGAGGCCGAGCGTCTGCGGACGAGCCTGCCGACGAACCACGATTACCTGCGCTCGCTGCGTGAGCGCGACGCGGGGCTGTCTCGCAGCGAGCCCGGGCCGACGCTCGCGACGCCGGAGATCCTGTAGTGGAGCGCGCGCTGGACCGGGTAGGCGCCATCGCGGCCACGCACGCCGCGGTGGCGGCCTGCGATCCGCTGCGGGCGCGCTCGCTCGTTCTGCAACTGCCGGCCCTGAACCGCAAGCAGGATGTACCCGGCATCGTCGGCGTGTTGCGCGAGTTCCTCCCGGCGCACGGCGTGCCCTCGGGCTGGGGCTTCGTCGAAGCCGCCGCCGCGATGCGGGACATCGGGTTCTTCCTCGGGTCGCTCAAGCGGCACGGCCACGAGCCCGTGGACGTGGTGCCCGGCCTCGAGCCGGTGCTGCTCGACCTGGCGCGCGCGACCGACCTGCCGCCGCGCGAGACGCTCCTGCACGTGACGGTCTGGAATCCCGCGGCGGCCGACACGCAGCGCAGCTACACCGGGCTAGGCGACGAAGCGCACCTGCTCGAGAGCGTGCGCATCTCGATGGCGGCCCTCGAGGCGGCCATCGCATTGACCGTCGAGCTGTCCGACGTGCCGCTGCGGTCGCCCGCGTTCGCGCAAGGGTGCGACGAGCTGACGGCCTACCTGCAGAAAATGGTCGACTCGATCGTTTACGCGTACCGCTTCATCTCGGTGCAGGTCTTCTACGACGAACTCCGCCCGTTCTACGAACCGATTCGAGTCGGCGGCCGGAGCTACCTCGGCCCCGGTGCCGTCGAGATGCCCCTCTTCGTGCTGGAGCACGTGCTGTGGGGCGCGCAATCGGACCATCAGCCTTATCGGGAATTCAAGGAGACGTACCTGCCCTACGTGCTTCCCGCGTTCAGGACGATCTACGCGCGCTTCGCCGATGGGCCGTCGCTCGTCGACCGCGTGCTCGGCGACGCGCAAGCGGACCGTGCGCGGGGCGAGCCCGTCGGGGCAGGGTTGGCGGCCCTCGACCGGGTGTTCGAGGTTCTGCTGCGCTTCCGGGCGCCGCACGTCAAATTGGCGGAGCGGGCGTACGAAGTCGGGCGAAGCGGCCCCACGATCGGCAGCGGCGGCTACGCGCCCAGCATGCTCGGCGATTTGCTCACGCTCACGCGTGCGGCACGGTCGCGCGTTCGCGCCGCGCTCGACGGGCCCTGACGCCCGACGCGCGCGGCCATGTGTTCCATCTCACCAGGAGAGTTAGCCCCCATGACTCAGCAGAGCCCCGCAAACGGGCGCGACAGCAACCACTTCGATGTGATCATCCTCGGCTCTGGCATGTCGGGCACCCAGATGGGAGCCATCCTGGCCAAACAACGGTTTCGCGTGCTGATCATCGAGGAGTCGTCGCACCCGCGGTTCACGATCGGCGAATCGTCGATCCCCGAGACGTCGCTGATGAACCGCATCATCGCCGATCGCTACGGCATTCCGGAGCTCGATCACATCACGTCGTTCTATGCGACGCAGCGTTACGTCGCGTCGAGCACGGGCATCAAGCGCAACTTCGGCTTCGTGTTCCACAAGCCCGGCGAGGAGCACGACCCGAAGGAGTTCACGCAGTGCGTCATTCCCGAGTTGCCGTGGGGGCCGGAGAGCCATTATTACCGGCAGGACGTCGACGCCTACCTGTTGCAGGCCGCCATCAAATACGGCTGCACGGTTCGCCAGAAGACGACCGTGACCGAATACCACGCCGACAAGGACGGCGTCGCGGTGGCCACCGCGCAGGGCGACCGGTTCACCGGCCGGTACATGATCGACTGCGGCGGGCCCCGCGCGCCGCTCGCGACCAAGTTCAATCTTCGCGAAGAGCCGTGTCGTTTCAAAACGCATTCGCGCAGCCTCTACACGCACATGCTCGGGGTCAAGCCGTTCGACGACATCTTCAAGGTCAAGGGGCAGCGCTGGCGTTGGCATGAGGGAACCCTGCACCACATGTTCGAGGGCGGCTGGCTCTGGGTGATTCCGTTCAACAACCACGCGCGTTCGACCAACAATCTGGTGAGCGTCGGCCTGCAGCTCGACCCGCGTATCCACCCGAAAACGGACATCTCCGCGCAGCAGGAATTCGACGAATTCCTCGCGCGGTTCCCGAGCATCGCGGCGCAGTTTCGGGACGCCGTGCCGGTGCGCGACTGGGTCAGGACCGACCGCCTGCAGTTCTCGTCGAGCGCGTGCATCGGCGACCGCTACTGCCTGATGCTGCACGCGAACGGGTTCATCGATCCGCTTTTCTCCCGCGGGCTCGAGAACACCGCGGTGACCATCCATGCGCTCGCGGCGCGCCTCATCAAGGCGCTGCGCGACGACGACTTTTCCCCCGAGCGCTTCGAGTACATCGAGCGCCTGCAGCAGAAGCTGCTGGACCACAACGACGACTTCGTCAGCTGCTGCTACACGGCGTTCTCGGACTTCCGGCTGTGGGATGCGTTCCACCGGCTGTGGGCGGTCGGCACGATCCTCGGGCAGTTCCGGCTCGTGCAGGCACATGCGAGGTTCCGCGCGTCTCGCGACGAGCGCGACCTCGATCGCCTCGACGACGAGGCCCCGTACCTCGGGTTCCTGTGCGCGGACATGGAGGGGTACTACCAGTTGTTCAACGACGCCAAAGCCGAGGTCGAGGCCGTGAGCGCCGGGCACAAGTCGGCGGAGGAGGCCGCGGCGCGGATTCACGCCCTCATCAACGAACGGGAATTCGCGAAGCCGATGTTCGGCTTCGGGTACTGCATCACCGGCGCCAAACCGCAGCTCAACAACTCGAAGTACAGCCTGCTGCCGGCGATGAAGCTGCTGCACTGGACGCAGACCAGCGCGCCGGCGGAGGTGAAAAGGTACTTCGACTACAACCCGATGTTCGCGCTGCTCAGGGCGTACGTCACGACCCGCATCGGCCTGGCGCTGAAGTAGTCGGTCGACCTCCGGAATGAAAATGATAGACGACGTTCAATTGAATCAGGTGGGTGCCCGGGAGCATCCCGCGGGGGCGTACGATGCGACCACGCGCGTGGCCGCGAGCTGGTACGTCGCGATGCGCTCGAGCGACCTCAAGGACAAGCCGGCGGCGCTGACGCTCTTCGGCCGGCCGTGCGTCGCGTGGCGCGGTGCGACGGGCCGGGCCGTGGTGATGGATCGCCACTGCGCGCACCTTGGCGCGAACCTGGCCGACGGGCAGGTCGAGGACGGGTGCATCCGGTGCCCGTTTCACCACTGGCGGTACGACGAGCACGGCCAGTGCGTGCATATCCCCGGCCACAGCGCGGCGGTGTGCCGGCTGGAGCCCGTCCCGCGCGGGGCGCGGCAGCCGACGTTGGTTACCGTCGAGCGGTACGGCTATGTGTGGGTCTGGTACGGCTCCCCACAGCCGCTGCATCCGCTGCCCGAAATCGCCGCGGCCGACGTCGACAACGGCGACTTCATGCACCTGCATTTCGCGTTCGAGACGACGACGGCGGTCTTGCGGATCGTCGAGAACTTCTACGACGCGCAGCACGCGACCCCCGTCCATGCGCTCCCGATATCGGCCTTCGAGCTCAAGCTCTTCGACGATTGGCGCGAATGGCCGGAGGTCGAGTCGCTGGCGCGGGCGGGCGCGTGGTTCGGCGCCGGGATCGACTTCACCGTGAACCGGTACTTCGGGCCGCTCGGCATGCTGTCGCGCGCGCTGGGCCTGAACATGTCGCAGATGAACCTGCATTTCGACGGCTACCCCGGCGGGTGTGTGATGACCGTCGCCCTGGACGGAGACGTCAAATACAAGCTGCTCCAGTGTGTGACGCCGGTGAGCGACGGCAAGAACGTCATGCACATGCTCATCTCGATCAGGAAGGTGGGCGGCGTCCTGCGCCGCGCGACCGACTACGTGCTGTTCGGACTCCAGACCAGGCAGGCCGCGGGGTACGACGTCAAGATCTGGAACGGGATGAAGCCGGACGGCGGCGGCGCGTACAGCAAGTACGACAAGCTCGTGCTCAAGTACCGCGCGTTCTATCGCGGCTGGGTCGACCGCGTCGGCGCGAGCGAGCGGCAAGGCATGAGTCGACAGCCCTAGCCGGAATCGGCGGCCGGCCGGCCGCCGCTCGGCATCGCGTCGATCGAGGTGGTGAACGCGAGCGAACGGAACGCGGACAGCTCCAACCCGCCGCCCGGCGTCGCGACCGCACGCCAGGATGACAGGCCGATTACCGTTTTGTCATCCACGCCGTTCGCGCCCGCACGGAGCGCGGCCGTGTCGCCGTTTCCGGGTAACATCGCCGGATGTTCCCACGAAAGCGACGGAGCCGGCCATGCGCATCCTGATAGTCGAAGACGAACCGAAGACGGGCGCGTACCTGAAGAAGGGGCTCGAGGAATCGGGTTTCAGCGTCGATCTCGCGAAGGACGGCGGCGAAGGGCTGACGCTCGCGCAGGAAGAGCGTTACGACGTGATCGTGCTCGACGTGATGCTGCCCGTGCTCGACGGCTGGGGCGTGCTCAAGCGGCTGCGCGACACGCATACGACGCCGGTGCTGTTCCTGACCGCGCGCGACGACGTGCAGGACCGCGTGCACGGCCTCGAACTCGGCGCCGACGACTACCTCGTGAAGCCGTTCGCGTTCGTCGAACTGCTCGCCCGCATCCGCACGCTCGCGCGTCGCGGGCCGCCGCGCGAGACCGAACACCTGGCGGTCGGCGATCTGGAAATCGACGTGGTGCGCCGCCGCGTGAAGCGCGGCGCCACGCGGATCGACCTCACGCCGCGCGAATTCTCGCTGCTGCAACTGCTCGCGCGCCGGCAGGGCGAGGTACTGAGCCGGACGCAGATCGCATCGTACGTGTGGGACATGAATTTCGACAGCGACACCAACGTCGTCGAGGTCGCGATCCGGCGCCTGCGCGCGAAGATCGACGACGCGTTTCCGGTCAAGCTGATCCATACGGTGCGGGGCGTCGGCTACGTGCTCGAACCGAAGGACGACGCATGACGCGCCCGCGTTCGCTGGCCGCGACGCTCGCGCTCGCCTTCGCCGCGACCACGCTCGCCGCGTTCGCGCTCGTCGGCGCGTATGTGTATGCGGGCCTCGAGCGGCAGGTGAACACGCAGGACGATCTCGACATCGTGCTGGCCGCGCGCCACACGCGCCGGCTCGCGGGCGAGCTCGAGTCGCTCGATGCGGTGCGCGCGCACACGGAGCGGCTGACGAGCCAGGTGCTGGGCAACGAGGCGATGTCGATGGCCGCCGTCGATGCGCGGGGCGACGTGCTCGTGCGCCACAACGTCCGGCTCGCCGCGCTCGACGATGCGCCCGCGGCCGCATCGGTTCCACTTGCCGACGCGCAGTTGTTCGCGCCGCACGCGGTGCCGATTCCCGCGAGCGACCGGATCACGGCCGATCGGCTCGTCACGTGGACTGCCGCCGGCGGCACGCCGATGCGCGGCGTCGTGATCGAGGCGGCGCTCGGCGATCGCACGCCGATCCGCATCGCGATCGCCCGCAACATGCGCGACCGGGCCGATCTGCTCGACGGCTACCGTGATCGGCTCAAGCTTGCCGGCGGCGTGGGCGCGTTGTTCGCGCTACTGCTCGGGTACTGGCTGATCCGCACGGCGCTCGCGCCGCTGCGCGAGATCGTCGACAACACCGGCCGGATCACGGTCGACAAGCTCGATACGCGGCTCGATGCGTCGCGCGCCCCTCCGGAATTGCGCGCGCTCGTCGATGCGCAGAATGCGATGCTCGGCCGCTTGCAGCAGGCGTTCGCGCATCTGTCGCAATTCAGCGCCGATCTCGCGCACGACCTGCGCACGCCGCTGAACAACATGCGCGGCGCCACCGAAGTCACGCTCGCGCGGCCGCGTTCGACCGACGAGTACCAGGCGTTGCTCGAATCGAATCTCGAGGAATACGATCGTCTCGCGCGGATGATCGAGAACGTGCTGTTTCTCGCCCGCGCCGAGCATCCGAGCTTCGTCACCCGGCAGCGCGCGTTCGACGTGCGCGACGAACTCGAGCGCATCGCGGAGTATTTCGAGGGGCTCGCCGACGAAGCGGGCTCGGCGTTGCGCGTCGAAGGGCAGGGGCAACTGACCGCCGATGTCGAGCTGTTCCGGCGCGCCGTCGGCAACCTGCTCGCGAACGCGCTGCGTTACACGCCCGCCGAGGGCGTCATCACACTGAGTGTCGATGAAACCGCCGATGCGGTGCGCGTCGTCGTCGCGAATCCGGGCGAGCCGATCGATCCCGCGCTGCTGCCGCGGATCTTTGACCGGTTCGTGCGCGGCGACCCCGCGCGTAGCGGCGGTGCGCCGGGCGGCACCGCCGGGCTCGGCCTCGCGATCGTGCGCTCGGTGATGGAACTCCACGGCGGCACCGCGCAGGTCGAAAGCGACGCGTTCGGCACACGTTTCGTGCTCACGTTCAACCGGCCGCCGGCAGCGTGACGGCGGGTCCGGACCGTGCGGCCGCCGCATGTTCCTTCGCGCCGATTTTCGATTCCGCGTCCGTGCCTGCGCTCGCCTGCCAGCCGCCGCCCAACGCCTTCAGCAACCCGACTTCGGCCTCGATCCGGCGCGCGTCGATCTGATCGGCCGTGCGCCGGTTCGTCAGCGCGATCGTCTGCGCGGTCACCACGTCCAGATAGCTGACGGCGCCCGCGTTGAAGCGATTCGTCGTCAGCCGCAGCGACAGGTCGGCCGCGTCGGTCGCGCGCTGCTGGCTGCCGGCTTCGGACGCGAGTGCATCGAGCGCCGATAACTGATCCTCGACCTGCTGGAACGCGACGAGCACGGTTTGCCGGTAGTCGGCGACCGCACTGTCGTATTGCGCATGCGCGCCGCGCAGCGACGCGCTGCGGCGCCCGCCGTCGAACAGCGTGCCGGCGAGCTGCGGGCCGAGCGACCAGAACAGGCTCGGCGCGGCGAGCCACGGCGCGAAGAACGAACTCTCGAGGCCTGCGCTCGCCGACAGCACGAGATCCGGGAAGAACGCGGCGCGCGCCTCGCCGATCCGCGCGTTCGCGGCCGCGACTCGGCGCTCGGCCGCCGCGATGTCGGGCCGCCGCTCCAGCAGTTGCGACGGCACGCCAGCCGGCACGGCCGGTACTTGGAACGGCTGCACGTGCGGCGGCAGCGTAAACGTCGACGCGCTCTCGCCGACGAGCGTCGCGATCGCATGTTGCAACTGCGCACGCGACGCGTCGATGTCGGTGTCCTGCGTGCGCGTCGATTCGAGCTGGGCCTCGGCTTGTGCGACCGCCGACGCATCGATCGCACCGGCCGCGAGCTGCTGCTCGAGCAGCGTCAGTGCGCGCGCGTACGCGCGCACCGTGTCGTCGAGCAGTTGCTTCTGCGTGTCGAGCGAGCGCAGCGCGAAATAGTCGGTCGCGAGTTCGGCCGTGACCGAGAGCTTTACGGCCTGCAGATCGGCCGCGCTCGCGGCGGCGTTCGCTTGCGCGCCCGTCACCGCGTCGCGTACACGGCCGAACACGTCGGGTTCCCAACTCGCGGCCACGCCCGCCTGATAGTCGGGCGTCGTCTTGCCGGCGAGCGACGAGCCGAGCCGGTTTTGCGATACGCGAGCACGGCTTTGCGCGGCACCCGCGGTGAGCGTCGGCAGGAGCCCGGCGTGTTGATAGTCGACCGTCGCGCGTGCCTGCCGCAACGCGGCGACGGCTTTCTTCACCGTCTGGTTCGACACGTCGACGCGCGCTTCGAGCGCGTTCAGGCCGGCGTCGTCGAAGACGGTCCACCAGGCGCCGCGCGCGGCGGCGTCGGCCGGCGTCGCGGCGCGCCAGCCGGCCTGCGCGGCCGGTGCGCCCGCGTAGTGCGCGGGCACCGCGACGGCGGGCGGCGAATAGGGCGGCAGCGTCGAGCAGGCGGTCAGTGCAGCGGCGGCGCCGAGTGCGGCGACACGGCGAGCGAACGGGAGCGGATGAAGGCAGCGCATGGCGGATATCTCTTGAGTCGTCGATGGTTCAGCCGCGCGCGGGCGCCGAAACCGGCGTCGACGCGGCCGTCGCGGCACCGTCAGCGCTGGCGGCGTGCATCGGCGGCGCGACGCGCGTGGCGGTGGCGGGTTGCGCGGGTCGAGTGGCAGAAGCGCCAACAGGCGCCGCATCGTGCGCGGTCGACACGATCTTCACGGCTTCGCCCGCCGTGATCGCATCGCCCGGGTTGTCGATCACGCGATCGGCTGCCGCGAGCCCCGCGACGATCTCGACGCGCGTGCCGAAATCGCGCCCGATCTGCACGGTCTTCAGCGCGGTTCGGCCGTTCGCGCCGACGGTGGCGACCGTCACGCCGTTCGGGCGGAACAGCAGCGCACTGACAGGCAGAGCGAGCGCCGGCGCCGCGCTCGGCACGGCGAGATGCGCCTGCGCATACGCGCCGGGCATCAGCGTGCCGTCGTGATTGTCGACGTCGATCTCGACGCGCAGCGTGCGCGTGACGGGGTCGATCGCGCCCGCGCTGCGCGCCACCCGCGCGGCAAGCCGCCGCCCCGGATACTGCGGCGTCGTCAGGTAGACCGGCGTGCCGGTCGATACGCCGGTCGCACTGTCCTGCGGCACGTCGACGAACACGCGCAGCGTGTCCGTCTGTTCGAGATGGAACAGTTCGCCGGACAGGCCCGGGCTGCCCGGCGTGCCGCCTGCGGTGACCAGCGTGCCGACGTCGACGTTGCGTGCGGTGATCACGCCGTCGAACGGCGCGGTGACGGATTCGTACGACACGAGTTCGGCAAGATGCGCGACGTTCGCCTGCGCGGACGCGAGCATCGCGCGCTTCGCGTTCATGTCCGCGACCTTCGTGTCGGTGTCCTGCTGCGACACCGATTGCGTTTTCAGCATGTCCTGCCAGCGCTGCGCGGTCGATTTCGCGTAGTCGTAGTTCGCCTGCGCGCTCGCTTCGTCGGCGCGCGCCTGGCGCAATTGCGCATCGAGATCGGGCGCCGAAATCCGCGCGAGCGTCTGGCCGGCCTTCACGTGCGTGCCGAGATCGGCGCTCCAGTGCGCGACGTAGCCGCTCGTGCGCGCATAGATCGACGCGTCCGCATAGGGCGCCACGGAGCCGGGCAACGTCAGCGTCTGGTCGGCCGGCGCCGCGCCGGGCACGACGACCGACACCGGCAGCGCCTGTTGCGCGGCTACCTGTGCACGCTGAGCGGCGCGTGCATCGATACGCGGCACGATGCCGAGCGCGAGCAGCGCGGCGGCGAATGCGACGGCCGCGAGCGGCACGGCCAGCTTGCGGCCGCGGCGGGCCGGCGGGGTGTCGGGGGTGGCGCCGCGCGCGGCGGGCGGCACGGCTGCGGCCGCGGCGGTCGCGGCGGTCGCTTCGGCGGCGGGCGGCGCGGCGACGGGTTCGATCGAATCGTTCATGATGGGTCCGGGGTCGGGCGAATCGAAGGATGAGAAGGGGCGGGCGTCCGCGCTCAATGCAGCGCCGGCGTATCGGGCGCGTGCTGCGCGCGCCGGGCGGCCGCCGCGTCGCGACGCCGCGCGAGCCACGCGTGGACGAAGCCGAACAGCACCGGCACGAACAGCAGCGTCGAGACCGTGCCGAACGCGAGGCCGCCGATCACCGCGCGGCCGAGCGGCGCGTTCTGCTCGCCGCCGTCGCCGAGGCCGAGCGCCATCGGCAACATGCCGATCAGCATCGCGAGCGCGGTCATCACGACGGGCCGGAAGCGGCTGAAGCCTGCATCGAGCGCGGCCTGCCACGGTGACGCGCCGGCCGCGAGCAGCTCGCGTGCGGCGTTCACGACGAGAATGCTGTTCGCGGTCGCGATGCCGATGCAGAGGATCGTGCCGGTCAGCGCGGGCACCGACAGCGTGGTGCGTGTGACGAACAGCATCCACGCGATGCCGGCGAGCGACGCCGGCAGCCCGCCGACGATCACGAGCGGATCGAGCCACGACTGGAAGTTCACGACCATCAGCAGGTAGACCAGCGAGATCGCGAGCGCGAGGCCGACGAGCAGGCCCGCGAACGACTCGTGCATCGCCTGCACCTGGCCGCGCAGCACGATTGACGAGCCGGGCGGCAGTTGCGCGCGCGCGGCGTCGACGAGCTTCGTCACGTCGGCCGTGACGCCGCCTAGATCGCGCCCCTGCACCGACGCGAAGATGTCGAGCACCGGCTGCACGTTGTAGTGCGACACCACGGCCTGCTGGGTCGAGCGCGAGAACGTGCCGAGCGAGCCGAGCAGGTTCTGCGCGGGCACGCCCGCGGCGGGGCCGCCGGCCGGCGTCTGCGGTGAGCGGGCGGTGCCGGCGGGCAGCGGCACGTTCGCGAGCGACTGCAGCGAATTCACCGTGTATTGCGGCGTCTGCACGAGCACCGGGTAGCTGACGCCGTTGCGCGGATCGAGCCAGAAGTTCGGCGTCGTCTGAGAGCTGCCGGACAGCGCGATCAGCAGGTTCTGCGCGACGTCGCGTTGGTCGAGGCCCGCCTGGATCGCCTTCGTGCGGTCCACGTTCACGTCGATCGCCGGTTCGTCGCCGGGCTGCTGGATGCGTGCGTCGACGAGTCCGCGCACGCCGCGCAGCTTCGCGAGCAATGCATTCGCGACCGCGCGGTTCGGGTCGAGCTTGTTGCCGACGATCTGGATGTCGATCGGCGCGGGCAGCCCGAAATTGAGGATCTGGCTGACGATGTCGGCCGGCAGGAACGCGAACGTCACGCCGGGGAACGACTGCGCGAGCACGTTGCGCAGCTTCGCGACGGTCGCGGCGGTCGGCGCGTGATTCGGCTTCAGCGTGACGAGCACGTCGGCGTCCTCGCTGCCGATCGGATCCGACGAGTCGTACGTGAGGTTGATCCCGCTCGCCGGCACGCCGATGTTGTCCAGCACGCTCGCGAGCTGGTTGGCCGGAATCGCGCCGCGGATCTTTGCTTCGACTTCATCGGTCAGCCGCGCGGTTTCCTCGATCCGCGTGCCGGTCGGCGCGCGCAGGTGCAGGCGGATCTCGCCGGTGTCGACCGACGGGAAGAAGTCCTGCCCGGCGAACGCGTAGAGGCCCGTCGACGCGACGCATGCGAGCAGGAACGCGGCCGCGAAGCGGCGGCGCCGCGCGATCGCCGCGGACAGCAACGCGCGATAGCGCAGCCGCACGGCCTCGAAGCGATGCTCGAACGCGGCCTGGAAACGCGCGATGCGTGCGAATACGCCGCGCGGCGGCCGGCCGTTCCCTTTCGCGCGCATCAGCGCCATCGCGAGCGTCGGCACCAGCGTGCGCGAGAAGAAGTACGACGCGATCATCGCGAAGATAACGGCCTCGGCCAGCGGTACGAACAGATAGCGCGCGACGCCCGTCAGCAGGAACATCGGCACGAACACGATGCAGATCGACAGCGTCGACACGAAGGTCGGCACCGCGATTTCGCCCGCGCCGGTCAGGATCGCGTCCTCGAGCGCCGCGCCGCGCTCGAGATGATGCGTGATGTTCTCGATCGCGACGGTCGCGTCGTCGACGAGGATTCCGACCGCGAGCGCGAGGCCGCCGAGCGTCATGATGTTGATGGTCTGGCCGAGCGCGGACAGCGCGAGCAGCGACGCGAGCACCGCGAGCGGGATCGTGACCGCGATGATCAGCGTCGCGCGCCAGCTGCCGAGAAACAGCAGGATCATCAGCGCGGTCAGGCAGGCGGCGATCAGCGCTTCGCGCACGACGCCCTGGACCGCCGCCTTCACGAACACGGACTGATCGTCGAGCGGCGAAATGTGCAGCGCCTTCGGCAGCCCGGCCGCTATCTTCGGCAGCATCGCCTTCACCTGGTCGATGATCGTCAGCGTCGACGCGCTGCCGGTTTTCTCGATGGTCAGCAGCGCCGCGCGCTTGCCGTCCGCGCGCACGATGTTGGTCTGAGGCGCGTAGCCGTCCCGTACGTGCGCGACGTCGCGCACGTACACGACACTGCCGCCGATCGTCTTCACCGGCAGGTCGTTCAGCGCGGCGACCGTCTGCGTGCTGCCGTTCATCTGCACGTTGTATTCGTGCGTGCCGATTTTCGCGGTGCCGCCCGGCAGAATCAGGTTCTGCGCATTGATCGCGTTGACGACGTCGATCGGCGCGAGCCCTTTCGCCTGCAGCGCGCGCGTATCGAGGTCGACGACGATCTGGCGGATCTTGCCGCCGAACGGCAGCGGCACGGCCGCGCCCTGGACCGTCGCGAGCTGCGTGCGGATGAAGCTGTTGCCGAGGTCGTACAGCTGCTGCTCGGCGAGCGTGTCGCTCGACAGCCCGAGCTGCAGGATCGGCACGGTCGACGCGTTGTACGTGATGATGTTCGGCGGCAGCGTGCCGGGCGGCAGGATGCGCAGGATCGACGCGGCGTTGCTCGCGGCTTCCGCGATCGCGCGATTGATGTCGGCGCCCGGGTGAAAGAAAATCTTCACGACCGACACGCCGTTCAGCGACTGCGACTCGATGTGCTCGATGTCGTCGACGTCGGACGTGAGCGCGCGTTCGTAGTTCGACGTGATCCGCTTGGCCATGTCCTCCGCGGAGAAGCCGTTGTACGACCAGACGATGCTGACGACCGGAATGTCGATGCTCGGGAAAATGTCGGTCGGCGTGCGCAGCAGCGCGAGCGGGCCCGCGATGAAGATCAGCAGCGCGAGTACGACGAACGTGTAAGGCCTGCGTAATGCCAGCCGGACGATCCACATGACGGTGCTCCTCGAAGCAGGGCTCGGATGCGCATTCGATGCGACGAGCGTGCAGTCTGCCGGTGCGGCGTTGACCCGATCCTGACCCGAAGATTACGAAACCGTTATCCGTGCGCCGCGGCGGCATCGGCCGTGCGGCGGGCCGCGCAGCGCGATGCGGGCTGGCTGAACCCTCGTCGCCGACGGGGTGCGCCGCTTCGTCCATATAATGTCCGGCGGCAAACCTTCGCTCATTCGCGTATCTCGCCGATTTCAGGAGCCAGACCGATGTCGTTGCGCACCGATGCAAACTTCTTCTCCCTTCTTGCCGACTCGTATAGCCGGCTCGTGAACCGCCCGCTCGTGCCCGACGGCATGAGCGCATCCGACGGCGCCGCGTGGCTGTACGATACGGCGCCGTTCGGCGTGCTTGCGCACGACACGTCGGCCGATCCGGTGTTCGTGTACGGCAACAAGCGCGCGCAGGCGATTTTCGAATACGACTGGGATGAACTGACGGCGTTGCCGTCGCGTCTGTCGGCGGAGCCGATGGAGCGACACGAGCGCCAGGTGTTTCTCGACAAGGTGATGCGCGACGGCTTCGTGTCCGAATACCGCGGCGTGCGGGTGACGAAGTCCGGCAAGCGGTTCTGGATCGAGTGCGCGACCGTGTGGCAGCTCATGGACGCAGACGGAATCGTGCACGGCCAGGCCGCGATGATTCCGGAAGTACGGCCGCTCGACGCGCCCGCATGAACTCGACGATCAACCGGCATACGGACCGCGTTGCGGGCCCGCGCCGTGCCCGGCGAACCGGAGTCGCCCACCCACGACGGGCGCAGGCGATCAGATAACAAAACCGTAATCGAAGCCTCACCTTCAGGAAAGCGCGCGAATCGCAGAATGGACACCACTCCTCATCGCATCGATGCGGAGCGGATGTCCGGCCTGATCTGCGGACGCGAACACGCCATCTTTGAGAGGTGAACATCATGAACGACCTGATTCGTGCAGTCCTGCTTTCCTGTGCGCTGAGCGCACCGATCGTCGCATTCGCGCAAACGGCCGACCATACGGCCACGCGCGCCGACGTGCGCGCCGACCTGATTCGGGCGGAGCGCGACGGTACGCTGCCGACGTCGAACTGGGACTATCCGCCGAGCACGCAGACGATCGCGCGCAATCGCGAACTGTATGCGATCGCCCATGGCGACCGGCACGCGGAAATGGCCGCGACGTCGGCCTCCGTATCGACCGCGAGCACGCAATGAAGCGGGGCGCCGTCTCGACACGCGCGACGGGGCTGGCGCTCGCCGCGTTGCTTGCGGCGGCAGCGGCCCCGACCGCGGCTTTCGCGCGCGGGCAGCCGCTACTGCCCGATGACGACGGCGGGCGCGCCAGCGTGCTGCGCGCGCTGAATCCCGAGTGCGATCCGTGCCGCGCGGCAGCCGACCGCCGGCCGGCGACCTTTCACGCAGTGCCCATCAGCCGCGCGCCGAGCGCGATCCCGCGCGCGGACAGCAGCGCCCCGGCCGCGCGCTGACGGGCGTCCCAGCCGGCCAGCGCGGCGTCGAACGCGGCGCCGCGCGCGACGTCGCGCAAGGCTTCGGCGAGACCGACCGCGTCGTCCGCCGCTTTCGCGACGCCCGCCGCCGTGTGCGGGCGCACGATGCATGCGGCGTCGCCGAGCAGGACGGCGCGGCCGAAGGCCATGCGTGCGACCGCGAGATCGAGGATCGCCTGCGCGAACGGCGCGGGTGTCGCATCGACGAGCGCGGCGAGCGTCGGTGCGAGCATCCGGTCGGCGGCGTCGACGAGTTCCGCGCGGTTGTCGTCGCGCATCGCGCCGGGCGGCAGCGACCCGTCGCGCTGCGTGCCGTCGCGCGCAAGGAACAGCGACGGCAGCCGGTCGGCTGCCAGACGCCGGTACCACACCCAGTTCACGCGCCGTTTGCCCGGTTCGGTCGCGCCGTCGGTGCCGGGCACGAGATAAGTCAGGAACAGGTGCCGGTCGCCCTGCTGGAACGTGAAGCGTTCGCGCAGCAGATACAGCACCTGCTCGGGCAGCGTATGTTCGTCGACGAGGCCGCGCCACGCGACGTAGCCCGCATACGTCGGCCGCACGTCGGGCAGCAACTGCGCGCGCACGGTCGAGCGACCGCCGTCCGCGCCTATCAGCAAACCCGCCGTCTCGGTGCGGCCGCTCGCGAAATGCGCGACGATCCGCTCGCCGCCCTGCTCGAACCGCTCGAACGCATCGCCGGCCTGGATGATCCCGGCCGGCAGCGCACGCTTGAGCGCCGTGTAGATCACGTTCCACGCGGTCTGCGTCTGCGGCATCGCGAGGCGCTGCACGATTCGGTCCTGCGCATCGACGTAGATCCGGTCGATCGAATCGACGCCGGCGTCGCGCGGCAGCGCTACGCCGCCGAACGCGAACGCGCGCTCGATCGGCGGCTGCAGCACGATGCCGCCGCCGCGGCTGTCGAGCGCATACGGCGATTGCTCGAATACGCGGACGTCCCAGCCGGCCGCGCGCAGCGCGGTCGCCGCGAACAGCCCGCCGACCGATCCGCCGGCGATGACGGCCTTGCGGCCCGATCCGTGTTCCATCCGATGCTCTCCCGGTGATGCCGCGTGCGGCGGGCGTCGCGTCAGCCGGCCCAGCCGCGCAGGAAATCGAGCAGCAGCGCGTTCACGCGCTCGGGCTGCTCTTCGTGCGGCAGATGCCCGCACTGCGCGATCGGCTCGGCACGCAGGTTCGTCGCCATGCCTTCCCATACGGCCTTCATGTCGAACATCTTGCCGACCGCGTAGAAATCCTCGCCCCAGATCGCCATGGTCGGGCACGCGATCCTGACGTCGGCATCGACGAGGTCCTGCCGCACGTCTTCCGCGTTCGCGCGATAGTCGGCCAATGCGCCGCGCACGGCCCCCGGGCGCCGATACGCGCGCACGTAGGTGTCGAACGCGTCGCCCGCGATCGCGTGCGGGTTGTAGCACCAGTCCGCGAAAAAGTAGCTGAGCCATTCGGCTTCCTTGCCGGCGATCAGCGCCTCCGGCAGGTCGGGCACCTGATGGAACAGGAAAAACCAGTATGCGCGCGCCGTTTGCGCGGTCATGTTCTGCGCGACGATGCGCGTCGGCACGTTGTCCATCACGACGAGCCGCTCGACGCGTTCGGGGAAGTCCTTCGCGAAACGCGTCGCGACGCGTGCGCCGCGATCGTGCCCGACGAGCGCGATGCGGTCGATGCCGAGCGCGTCGAGGAGCGCGGCGAGATCGCGCGCCATGTTGCGCTTGTCGTAGCCAGCCGCGGGCTTGTCGGTTTCGCCGTAGCCGCGCAGGTCGGGCGCGATCACGCGATAGTGCCGCGCGAGTGCGGGAATCTGGAAGCGCCACGCGAAGCTGGTTTCGGGGAAGCCGTGCAGCAGCACGACGACGGGCCCGGCGCCGGCGTCGATGACGTGCTGGCGGATGCCGTTCGCCGTAACGGTGTGATGGGTGAGTGCAAGCGTGTCGGTCGTCATGTGGGAATCCCGGTTCTGCGGACGGTGCGCAATACGGCACGCGTCCGATGCTGTCCGAGCATAGGGCAGGCGACGCGCGTCGCGGCTGAATCGTTATGAATCGGCTCGAGCGCGGCGCCGCTGCGTCGCCTGCGGCGCGGGCGCTTCGCGGATGCGCCGGACGCGACACGCTTCAGCGCGGCCGGCCACGCAGGCAGGCGGCCGCCGTGCCGAGCCGTGGCCGGTTCGGCGCTTTCAGAAAAATTCAGTTCGCCGCCATGACATTCAGGCTGGCGTTCCCTAGTCTTGCTTCCGAACCGCCGCACGTGCCGGGCGCCATCCTGTCGGCCCGGCACGCGGCGCAACCGGAACGGACCATGTCTCATCTGATCTCGCCGGGAGCCGGTATCGCAATCGGCTTCCTGTACCACCGCGTGCGCGTGCAATCGCCCGCGGCGCCGCTGATCGCGCCAGCGCGCCTGCTCGGCATCGTCGTTGACGAGCAGGCGGTCCCGCTCGCCGCGCAGGTCCGCGATGCGGACTCCGCCGACAAAACCGCGGAGGCGACGACATGCAGCCCGCGCAAGTAACGGCAGCGGGCGCGGCGGCCCCCGATCCCCTGCGCGGCGAGGACGTGTTCCTCGCATCGATCGCCGGCTATGTCGACACGCTCGGCTTTGTCGCGCTGTTCGGGCTCTTTACCGCGCACGTCACCGGCAACTTCATCCTGATCGGTTCGGGCCTCGCCGGCGTCGGCCAGGGCCTCACGATCAAATGGCTCGCGTTTCCGGCGTTCATCGCGGGAATCGTGGCCGCCCGCCTGCTCGATCACCGGATGCGCGTGCGCGGGCATGGCCCTCGGGCGCGCTCGCTGTACGCGCTGCAGACGATCCTGCTGGCCGGATTCATGCTCGCTGGCGTCGCGGCGTCGCCGATCGGCAGCGCCGATGCGCCCGCGACGATCGTCTGCGGGCTGCTCGGTGCGGCGGCAATGGGCGTGCAGAACGCGCACGGCCGGCTGACCGCGCGCGCCGTCGTCGCGAACACCGTGATGACCGGCAACGTCACGCAGGCTGTCATCGATGCATTCGACTGGCTCGTGCCGATCGCCGCGCCGGCCGAACGGGAAACCGCCCGCGCGCGGCTGCGACGCACGCTGCCGCCGGTCGCCGGTTTCGCGCTCGGCGCGGGCGCCGGCGCGAGCGCCTACCTGTACGCCGGGTTCTGGGCACTGGCGCTGCCGCTCGCGGCGCTCGGCTTCCTCACCTGGCGATCCGGCCGGACCGGCGAGCCGTACGCGTCGCGCTGAACGCCGATTCCGCACGCGGCATCGGCTGCCTGCGCCACCGGGGCTGCGGCGAGCCGCCCCGCGTTTTTCATTTCTTCAACGCTGATTTCAAGCACGGCTTGATCCAGGCCGGCAAGCGGGAGACGGCTCGACCGTTCGCGGCTGCTCGCGTGGAAGCCGGGACTCGGGGTGGCGGATGCACGAATCACGCACCACGCACATCGCGACCGACTCGAAGAAATCGATACCGAGCGTCCCAAGCACGCAGGCATCGTTCAACGTGATCGAGCAGCCCGGGAAGGCGTTGGAACCTGTCTGCGAACCGTTCGATCGACGCTGCGGGCGGTCACGGAAAGAGTCGCGTCACGCGCGCGCGGTGAACCGGTCGACGAGGTCCGGATGACCGAGCTGTTCGACCCACCAGCGCAGCGCGCGCCCGGCTTCGTCGGCGCGCCACGCGATATAGCAATGGGTCGTGTCGCGCATGCCGGTGACTTCCCGCGCGACCAGCCTGCCTTGCGCGATCGCGGGCGCCGCGATGCAGTCCGGGAGCGTACCCACCGCGAGTCCTTCGCATTGCGCGGCCAGTTTCGCCGCGAGCGTCGGCACCGCGAGATACGGTTGGCCAGCGTCAATCGCGACCGACTGCGGCTGAAGTTCGCGGGACGTGTCGGAGATCACCGCGCCGCGATACTCGACGATCGACGCCATCGACAGCGGTTCGGGCAGCGCCGCGAGCGGATGGGTAGGGGCGAGCGCGAACACGTGCCGGAGCGTGCCGATTGGCTGCGCCACGATGTCCGGCAGTTCGGGCGGCTCGCCCGCCGCGCCGACGATCAGATCGGTCCGCCGCGAAATCAGCGCATCCCAGGTGCCGCCGAGCACTTCGGTGGAGAGTCGCAGCCGCGTGTCCATGTCAAGCTCGTAGAACGCGTGGACGTATGGCCACATCATGTCGAAGGGCAGTATCTCGGCGATGCAGACGCGGACCTCGGTTTCCCACCCTTGCTGCGCGCGTTGTGCCTTCCGTTCAAGCTGTTCGGCAGCATGAAGAAGACGACGGCCTTCCTCGACGACGACGCGGCCCGCGCGCGTGAGCTTCGCACGACGCCCGCTGCGATCGAACAACGCGACGTCGAGGTCGCTCTCGAGCTTCTGTACGACGTACGTCAGTGCAGACGGCACGCGGTGCACCAACTCCGCCGCGTCAGCAA
Organism: Burkholderia sp. BCC1208; assembly: GCF_902833095.1. Classification (NCBI taxonomy): domain Bacteria; kingdom Pseudomonadati; phylum Pseudomonadota; class Betaproteobacteria; order Burkholderiales; family Burkholderiaceae; genus Burkholderia; species Burkholderia sp. BCC1208. The sequence continues at coordinate 150,004 of NZ_CADFDY010000009.1, forward strand.
ACGTACCGGTGCGTTCGATCGCGTCCAGTGCCTCGAGTGCTTCGAAAGACAGCTTCATGGCGAATTCCGCTAGGGCATCGGACGGTGTCGGACCGTCGCGCGACGCTGAATCCAATACTGTTCACGACGGTTCGTTACCCGACGTGCCGAGACACGCACGCCTGTGCGCCAACGGTCGGGTCGCCGCCGCGTTGGCTCGACGTCTGCCTGTCACGTCGGTGTCGATTCGCGGCGCTTCACGGAAGCGTCGGTGTGTGCGCCGGGCAGTGCGCCGAACATGTGCTGGCTGCACTTTGCGTCGCGCCACGCGGTTCCCGGCCGGATTCCGTCGATCATCCGTCGCACCACGGGAAGAATCTGTTCGCCGGCCAGAATGCCGAGCAGGCCGACCAGGGCGACGGCGGGCGGCGCCGGCGATTGCACGCCGATCAGCGCGTAAACGACGCCGGCGAGGATGCCGGCGAAAAGTGAAGCAGTGTACGGTTTCATAGGTCCGGAATGGAATGACGGCCGTTAAAAAATATGGATGAATACCGGTCTGGCGTCGATCCGAAAGTCTTGGGCCAGCCTATCAGGTCTGCGCGTTCGTCGTTGGCCCATTCAACGAAATTCAGATCTTTTCAGTCTGAATTTGGAGCGTGGCGAGAATCAGAACAATTAACTGGCGCGGTCGCATATTCACGTATTGAATGACGCAGGCCGACTGCCGACGCTTCCGACACCGCGCATTGGATGCTTCGGGGATTCGTCGGCCAGGCGAGCCTCATTTTCTCCGCGTCAAAGGACATCATCACCATGAGCAATCCGAAGCTTGAAGTACTTACTCCGCACAACAGCCAGCTGATCTTCATCGACCAGCAGCCGCAGATGGCGTTCGGCGTGCAGTCGATCGATCGCCAGACGCTGAAGAACAACGTCGTCGGGCTCGCGAAGGCCGCGAAGGTCTTCAACATCCCGACCACGATCACGACGGTCGAAAGCGAGAGCTTCTCGGGCCACACCTATCCCGAACTGCTCGACGTGTTCCCGAACCAGAAGACGCTCGAACGCACGTCGATGAACTCGTGGGACGACCAGAAGGTGCGCGACGCGCTCGCCGCGAACGGCCGCAAGAAGGTGGTCGTGTCGGGCCTGTGGACCGAGGTCTGCAATACGACGTTCGCGCTGTGCGCGATGCTGGAAGGCGACTACGAGATCTACATGGTCGCCGACGCATCGGGCGGCACGTCGCTGGCTGCGCACGACATCGCGATGCAGCGCATGGTGCAGGCCGGCGTGGTGCCGGTCACGTGGCAGCAGGTCCTGCTCGAATGGCAGCGCGACTGGGCGCACCGCGAGACGTACGACGCGGTGATGGCGATCGCGAAGGAGCATTCGGGCGCATACGGGATGGGCGTGGACTACGCGTACACGATGCTCCACAAGGCGCCGCAACGCACCGCGACGCCGCACGAGTCGATTCCGCCCGTTCCGGCGAAGTAAGCGCGGACGGCCTGCAACGGCTGATGCCGGTGCGGCGGGTTCGATGCGAACGCGCCGCATTGGCTCCATTGCCGCGGGCGGCGGACGTGACCGAAACACGAATGCCGCCCGCGGCATGCTGGTCGGAACACTGCGCCTGCATTTGAAATTGTCCGGGAGATTTATTGCATGGAACCTTATCTGGTTTCCCTTGGTGCGGGCGTGCTGATCGGTGTGATTTACAGCGCCATCAAGGTTCGCTCTCCCGCACCGCCGCTGATTGCGCTGGTCGGGTTGCTCGGCATGCTGATCGGCGTGCAAGCCTTACCCACCGTCAAACAACTCTTTGGCTTCTGATCGACAAGAGGTGATGCATATGACCGCAACCGTGACCCAACCGGATCTGATCCTGCATAACGGACGATTCACGACGCTCGACCGCGCGAACCCCGTCGCGACGGCGGTCGCGATTGCCGCCGGGCGCTTCGTCGCCGTCGGCAGCGAAGCGGACGTGATGCCGCTCGCGGGCCGCGCGACGAAGGTGGTCGATCTCGGCGGCCGCGGCGTGCTGCCGGGCCTGATCGACAACCACTGCCACGTGATTCGTGGCGGACTGAACTACAACATGGAACTGCGCTGGGACGGCGTGCCGTCGCTCGCGGTCGCGATGGAGATGCTGAAGCGCCAGGTCGCGATCACGCCCGCGCCGCAGTGGGTGCGCGTGGTCGGCGGCTTCACCGAACATCAGTTCGTGGAGAAACGGCTGCCGACGATCGACGAACTCAATGCAGTCGCGCCCGATACGCCCGTGTTCATCCTGCACCTGTACGATCGCGCGTTGCTGAACGCGGCGGCGCTGCGTGTCGTCGGCTATACGAAGGACACGCCGGAGCCGCCTGGCGGGACCATCCTTCGCGATGCCGCCGGCAATCCGACCGGCCTGCTGCTCGCGAACCCGAACGCTACGATCCTCTACGCGACGCTCGCGAAGGGCCCGAAGCTGCCGTTCGAGTATCAGTACAACTCGACGCGCCATTTCATGCGCGAGCTGAACCGGCTGGGCGTGACGGGCGTGATCGACGCGGGCGGCGGTTCACAGAATTATCCCGACGATTACGAAGTGATCCGCAAGCTGCACGACTCGGGCGAGATGACGATCCGGATCGCGTACAACCTGTTCACGCAGAAGCCGAACGCGGAGAAGGAAGACTTCGTGAACTGGACGAAGAGCGTCAAGTACCACGATGGAACCGACTACTTCCGCAATAACGGCGCCGGCGAGATGCTGGCGTTTTCCGCGGCCGATTTCGAAGACTTTCGCGTAGCACGGCCGGACCTGCCGGAGCAGATGGAGGACGATCTCGAAGGCGTCGTGCGCGTGCTCGCGGAAAACCGTTGGCCGTGGCGCATGCATGCGACCTACGACGAAACGATCAGCCGCGCGCTCGACGTGTTCGAGAAGGTCAACGCGGACGTCCCGCTTGAAGGGCTGAACTGGTTCTTCGATCACGCGGAAACGATCACCGAGAAATCGATGGATCGAATCGCCGCGCTCGGCGGCGGTATCGCGGTGCAGCACCGGATGGCGTACCAGGGCGAATACTTTGTCGAGCGCTACGGCGCGCAAGCCGCCGAGGCGACGCCGCCTGTCGCGAAGATGCTCGCCAAGGGGCTCAAGGTGTCGGCCGGCACCGACGCGACGCGCGTCGCGTCGTACAACCCGTGGGTGTCGCTCGCATGGCTCGTGACGGGCAAGACGGTCGGCGGCATGCGCATGTATCCGCAGCGCAACCTGCTCGATCGCGAAACCGCGCTGCGGATGTGGACCGAGTACGTGACGTGGTTCTCGAACGAAGAGGGCAAGAAAGGACGCATCGCGGTGGGGCAGCTTGCCGACTTGGTCGTCCCGGATCGCGATTTCTTCGCGTGTGCGGAGGACGATATCGCCGCCACGACCGCGTTGCTGACGGTGGTCGACGGGAAGATCGTGTGGGGCGCGGGGCCATTCGCATCGCACGACGCGCCGATCCCGCCGGCGATGCCGGACTGGTCGCCCGTGCGCGAGTTCGGCGGTTACGGCGGCTGGGGCGCGACGCAGCGCAACGGCGCGCCGCTGCAACGCGCGGCGGCCGCCGCGATGTGCGCCTGCGCGAATGAATGCACCGTTCACCAGCATGCGCACGCAGGCGCATGGGGGAGCGCGTTGCCGACGTCCGACGCGAAGGGCTTCTGGGGCGCGTTCGGGTGCTCTTGCTGGGCGATCTGATAGGGCGATGCATACCACTTGCGACTCCGCGGCATGGGTCCGCACGCGGGTGTCGCGGCCGTGGGTGCTGCCGAAATGGCCGCCGAGTTCTGGAACATGACACACATTGCGCGCTTCATGGCCCATAACGCATTTTTCGAAGCTCCGGGATTGATCGGTGGGCTCGTCCTCGTCACCGTGCTCGACGATAGACGAGACCCCCGCTCGCACGGTCCCGCAATTCGGTGATGTCGCGACGACCGTGCTGAAACGACGAGTCTGCTCCGGCCGGCCCGCCCGCCCAGGAAGTCGCGCGCGTCCGGTTGCGGCGCGCGCTGCCGCCGCGGTGCTCGTGTTTCCCGCCTGTCGTCCGGGCCGCCCGGATGAGCGGCCGGCATCCCGCTGAATCCAAATCCGCGCGCGGCCCGAGGCCGCGCGCGTCACCATCAAGGAGAAAACCGATGAGTTCACTGAACCTGCGCAACATGCTGCGCATGACCGCCGCGTCGTCGGCCGTGCTCGCCGCGCTGCTGGTCGGCGCGCCGGCACTCGCCGACGAAACTCACCTCGACGACGTCGCGTCGCCGGCCGCCGCGGCGCGCTTCCCCGCGATCGCGGTCGGCCCGCAGTACGACACGACTCACGTGTGCGTGGCGCCGGAAGACTTCGACCGGTTTACCGACAGCTTCGTCGCGACCTTCGGCGGCAAGAAGTCGAAGCAGGGCGTGTTCCAGGTCACGCCGACGCCGAGCCAGACGATGTCGCAGCTCGTGCTCACGCCGGTCGGCACGATCTCGGTGTTCGGCTTCAAGACGCCGATTCCGTATCCGTTCTGTGAGGAACGCACCGGCTATCTCGTCACGGACATGGACGTCGCGGTGAAAGCGGCGCGCGCGCATGGCGCGGACATCGTCGTGACGACGTTCCCCGATCCGATCGGGCGCGACGCGATCGTTCGCTGGCCGGGCGGCGTGAACATGCAGCTGTACTGGCACACGCAGGCGCCGAACTACGACGCGCTGCAGACGGTGCCGGAGAATCGCGTGTACGTATCGCCGGAAAGCGCGAGCAAGCTCGCACACAACTTCGCCGCGTTCTCGCACGGCAAGATCGTGTCCGACGTGCGCCATGCACCGGGCATCGAGATCGGCCGGCCGAACGACACGTATCGCCGCATTCGCATCGAATCGGGCTTCGGCAAGATGACCGTGCTCGCGACCGACGGCCACCTGCCTTACCCGTTCGGGCGCGAAATGACGGGCTACGAAGTGGCCGATCTCGCCGCGACGCTGAAGCAGGCCGAAGCGGCCGGCGTGACGGTGCTCGTGCCGCCGTTCAAGTCGGACGGCCGTGACGCGGCGCTCGTGCAGTTCCCGGGCGGCTACGTCGCCGAAATCCACGCGCGATCGAAATGACGGTGCGCCGGCCGATGAAGCGATCGTGGCGCGGCGCGCTGCCGTGCGTCGTGCTGGCGGGGGGCGCCGCGTTGCACGCGGGGGCGGCCGTCGGCGCCGATGCCGATGTAGCGGCGGCCGGCGCGGCCGCGTCGCCGGCCGCGGCCGCCGCGGCGTCGTGCACCGCGAAGCGCCCGACGGTGCTGTTCAACCGTTGGCAGGAAGACTGGTCGGTGCTCGCGAATCCGTGCGTGCCGCGCAAGCCGTTCGATGCGCTGAAGTACGTGAGGCTCGGCGACGATCCGTCGACCTATCTGTCGCTCGGCGCCAACCTGCGCGAACGCTTCGAGCTGAACAACGCGCCGCTGTTCGGCCTGGGCGCCGCGCATGACGACAACTACGTGATCCAGCGCGCGAACGTGCATGCGGACCTGCGGTATCGCGGGCATCTGCAGGCGTTCGTGCAGTTCGTCGATGCGCGGCCGTTCGGCAAGGACACGGTCGGCCCGGTCGACAAGGATCAGCTCGACCTCGAGCAGGCGTTCGTCGCGTACGTCGATCAACTGGGGCCGGGCACGTTCAAGACGCGGATCGGCCGGCAGGAGATGGCGTTCGACCTGCAGCGTTTCGTGTCGGTGCGCGACGGCCCGAACGTGCGGCAGGCGTACGACGGACTGTGGACCGATTACGAAATCGGCAAATGGCGGCTGATCGGCTATGTGACGCGCCCGGTGCAGTATCGCAATGCGGCCATGTTCGACGACGTGTCGAACCGGCACCTGCGATTCGACGGCGTGCGCGTCGAGCGCACCGGAACCGGGCCCGGCGATCTGTCGGCGTACTGGTCGCGCTATACGCGCGACAACGCGCGCTATCCGGATGCATCCGGCACCGAGCGGCGCGACGTATTCGACATGCGCTACGCGGGCAAGACCGACGGATTCGACTGGGACGTCGAGGCGATGCTGCAGACGGGCCACGTCGGGCAGGACACGGTCGGCGCGTGGGCGTTCGGCGCGCTGGGCGGCTACACGTTCGCGAAGACGGCCGGCACGCCGCGCATCGGCATCCAGGTCGACGGTGCGTCGGGCGACGCGCATCCGGGCGACCGGCGCGTCGGCACGTTCAACCCGATGTTTCCGAACGGCTATTACTTCACGCTCGCCGGCTATACCGGATACAGCAACCTGATCCATGTGAAGCCCTCGCTGACCTTCAAGCCGGCCAGTTCGGTCACGGTGCTCACCGCCGTCGGCTTCCAGTGGCGGCAGACGACTGCCGACGCGATCTACGGGCAGGGGATGTCGGCGGTGCCGGGCACGGCCGGCAAGGGCGGCGCGTGGACGGGGATGTACGCGCAGGCGCGCGTCGACTGGCTCGTCGACGCGAACGTCGCGCTCGCGCTCGAGGCCGTGCACTTCCAGCTCGGCTCGTCGATTCGCGCACTCGGCGCGCGCAATGCCGACTATGTCGGGATGGAAGCGAAGTTCGGCTGGTGACGCGTCGCGTCGCCGCGCGTATCAGCACTGCGCGCTGGCGAGCGATTCGACGCAATCGATGAACGCGGTCACGCGCTTCGAGCCGCGCTGGTTCGGCAGGTACAGGGCGGTGATCACCACGCGCCGAGCCCGGCGTCACGCCGTACTGTCCGAACAGCCGCTGCAGGCGGCCTGCTTCGAGATCCGCACCGACCAGTCAGTCGGGCAGCAGCGCGATGCCGGCACTGTCGAGCGCGGCCTCGGTGTCTTCAGGACAATTCAGGCGCCGCTCAGGATTTTCGCCGCGGCGCCCGATAAGCTGCGCGGCATCGCGTGTCGTGCGGGTCGTTCCGTTCATGGCCGGGCGCGCGCACGTTTCGTCACGGAGATCGCATGAAGACCCTGTTCCGGCACGCGTGCGTTGCGCATGCGGCCCGTTTGCTGATCGTGGCCGGGTGCGTGGGCCTGTCGACGCCTGCGGCGTTTGCGCAGGCCGGCGTGCAGCCCGACGTCCACGCCAATGCGCAACCCGAAGCGCAATCCACGGCGCAATCCATGGCGCCTGCCCCCGCCGCGGCCCGGCAGCCTCCCGGCTTCTACCGACTGAAGATCGGCGACTTCACGGTGATCGCGCTGTCCGACGGCACCCATCCGTTTCCGGTCGACACGGTGTTTCGCGACATCTCGAAGGCCGAGATCCGGCGCGACCTCGACCGCGCATTCCTGGAGCCGCCCGTGCAGGGGTCGATCAATGCGTTCCTGGTCGATACCGGATCGAAGCGGATCCTCGTCGATGCGGGCGCCGGCACGCTGTACGGCGATTGCTGCGGCAAGCTGCTCGACGACCTGCGCGCGGCGGGCTATGCACCCGAACAGATCGACGAAGTGCTGCTCACGCACCTGCACAAGGACCATGTCGGCGGCATTGCGTCGAACGGCGCGATGACGTTTCCGAATGCCGTCGTGCGGGTGAACGCGGTCGAGGCCGCGTATTGGCTCGATCCCGCCAACAAGGCGAAAGCGCCGGCGTTCCTCGCGTCGTTCTTCGATGCGGCCGCCGCGGCCGTCGCGCCTTATGTCAAGGCCGGCCGCTTCGAGACGTTTCGCGGCGAAGCGACGCTGGGGCCCGGCATTCGCGCGGTGCCGATGCCCGGCCATACGCCGGGCCATACGGCTTATCTGATCGAGAGCGGCCACGCGGGCCTGCTCGCGTGGGGCGACATCGTGCACGTGGCGGCGATCCAGTTGCGGGACGTGAACGCGACGGTCCAGTACGACAGCGATGCCGGCGCCGCACGCCGCACGCGGCGGGACACGCTGAAGCGCGTCGCCGATCGACGCTATCTCGTCGGTGCCGCGCATATCGCGTTTCCCGGGCTCGGCCACCTGCGCCGGGACGGTGCGCAATACGACTGGGTGCCGGTCAACTATGACGCGACGCCGGTGCGGTGACGCCCCGGCGTGCGTCCAGGCCGCCGGTCAGCGCGACCGTGCGCGCCGCCACGCGCCGGGCGGATGGCCGACGATCCGCACGAATACGCGGTTCAGATGGCTCTGGTCGGCGAAGCCGCACGCGACCGCGATGTCGGCCAGCGTCATATCGGACGTCTCGATCAGTTCGCGCGCGCGCATCACGCGCTGTTCGAGCAGCCACTGGTGCGGCGTGCGGCCGGTGGTGCGCGAGAACGCGCGGATGAAATAACCGCGCGACAGGTCGCATTCGTTCGCCACTTCCTCGATCGATACGCCGAGGTCCGCCTTTTCCATCAACAGTTCCTGGGCGAGCGCCACCTTCGCGGGCGACAGCACGCCCTTGCGCTCGAGTTCGCACGCACGCGCGTTGCCGTAGCGGCGCACGAGATGCGTGCCCATCGCGAGCCCGACCTGTTCGATGAACAGCGCGTTCAGCGGGCCGGGTGCGTCGAGGCTGTCCGCCACCGCGTGCGCGAGATGGCCGAGGACCGGATCGCGTACGTCTGGGCGGCACGTGAGGCCGCTGATCGGCTGGCCGCCGTGCTCGGGGCCGACGTGTTCGAGATACGCATGCGGCAGCTCGACCAGCACGAAGTCGAAGTTGCCGTACAGGTCCGCGTGGAAAGGGCGCGAGAAGTCGCGAATGTAGATCGAGTGATGCTGGAACCGGCGCTCGCTCGCGCCGGCGTGCCCATAGAGCGTGCGGCGATGGCCGCCGCCCAGCGACACGCCGACCAGGAAGCCGCGATCGCACGCGGGCATCTCGATCCGTTCGACGTGCGCTTCGCTCATGCATTTGCGGTGAAGCCTCAGGCCGCCGGCCGCCGTCTCGATATCCTTCGACAGCAGGCTCGACACGCAGCCGAGCGTGTCTTTCGGCCGCCGCGGTGGCGATGCCACCGCGGCGGCGATGACGGAGTCTGACATGGAATTCCCCAGCGAGGGACTCGGAGCTGAAATGACGAGTCCAGTTTAGATGCGCACGCGGACGTTCAAAATGAATTTGCATAAACGTCCGCTCGTCATCCTGACAATTTGCTTTCAATGCGAGCGTGCGGTGAGTGCGTGTCCCGGCGCAACGCCTGCGCAAGCGGCCCGGCAGAGTATAGCGCCCCACTTTTACACGCAAGTGATCGTGCGCCCGGGCCCGCCCGGAATGCGCGAACAGCGCATTTTCCTCCAAGATTTTCGGCGACCGTCCGTCTACACTCGGTCCGGAATTCGACATTTTCCGTCCGGTGCAAGGTGCGCCGGACGCGGACTTCCTGCCGGGTGAACTGCCGCGTTCATCCGGCAGTCATCTCGAGGGACCGGAGGCGGCCATGATTCAGATCGGAACTTTGTCGGTGGATTTCGAGCAACGCGACATTCGTCGTCAAGGCGCGTCGCTGCGCATCGGCGCGCGCGCGCTCGACATTCTCGAAGTCCTGCACCGCGCCAGCGGTTCGGTCGTGTCGAAAGACGACATCATGGACGCGGTCTGGCCGGGCCTGATCGTCGAGGAAAACCGGCTTCAGGTGCATGTGGCGACGCTGCGCAAGGCGCTCGGCGCGAGCCGCGATCTGATCAAGACGGTGCCCGGCCGTGGCTACCTCCTGGTGGCGAACGCGTCGTCCGGCCCGGACCTCGCGTCCGCGCCCGAAGCGCCGGCCGTCGCCGCACCGCCCGATGCCCCCGTGTCCTCGCAGATCGCACCGCTCGTCGGGCGCGACGCCGAACTCGCGCAGATCGTCGACATGCTCGAACGCACGCCGGTCGTCACGCTCGTCGGCGCGGGCGGAATCGGCAAGACGAGCCTTGCGGTGCGCGTCGCGCACGGCGTGCGCAGCCGCTCGCGCGAGCGCGTGCTGTTCGTGGAGCTGGCGCGCGCGTCGACGCGCGACGACATGCTGATCGCACTCGCCGCCGAGCTCGGCCTCGATACGCAGGGCGTGCCCGCCGTCGACCGCATCGCCGACGCGTTCGCGACGGCGCGTTGCCTGCTCGTGCTCGACAACGCGGAGCACATCGTCGATCTGGTGGCGAGCCTCGTCGAAACGCTGACGTCGAGCGCCGGCTCGCTGCGCGTGCTCGTGACGAGCCGCGAGCCGCTGCACATCTCGGCCGAAGCGGTGCTGCGCATGAGCCCGCTCGCGGTGCCGGACGGCAACGCGTCCCTCGACGAAATCGTCCGCTGCTCGGCCGTCGAGCTGTTCCTGGAACGCGTGCGCGCGGCCGCGCCGGATTGCGCGATCGATGAAACCGGCGTGCGGCTGATCGGCGACATCTGCCGGCGCCTCGACGGGCTGCCGCTCGCGATCGAACTGGCCGCGGCGCGCGTGGCGACGCTCGGGCTCGCGGTCGTCGCATCGCGCCTCGACGACCGGCTGAACCTGCTGACCGGCGGGCTGCGCTCGGCACTGCCGCGTCATCAGACGCTGCGCGCGACGTTCGACTGGAGCTATGTGCTGCTCGATGGGGCCGCGCGCGCCCTGTTTCGCCGGATGGGGTGCTTCATCGGGCCGTTTTCGTTCGATGCCGCGCGCGCGGTCGCCACCGAGCCCGGTACATCGGCTGCTGACTTGATCGCGGTGCTCGGCGAGCTGGTGGCGAAATCGCTGGTGACGGTCGAGTTCCATGGCGCGTATGCGCGCTACCGGCTGACCGAATCGACGCGTGCGTACGCGCTGGAAAAACTGCACAACGAAGGCGAGTTCGAGCGCATCGTCGCGCGCCACGCGGAGTACGAGCGCGAGCGAGCGCCGGCGCGTCCCGCGGCGCTGGCCGACGCGCCGGCCGCGGATGCGCACGCGCCGGCCGTGGATGAACCGGCGGACGCCGCCGAGGCCGCAGGCGTGCCCGAACCCGACCGACTGGCGCGCGCGCTGCTGGAGCCGTCGCGGATGCGCGCGTGCACGGCGCGCGCCCGCCAGGTACTCGACGAACTTGACACGGGCGCCGCGGGCCCGGTCGACGCCGCGCGCGAGATGCGGCTTCGGGCGGCCTGCGCATCGGCGCTGCTGCATACCGACGGCGACGCACTGGCCGCCGCCGCGATGTGGGACCGCACGCTCGGTCTCGCCACGCACATCGGCGACGATGCGTTCGATGCGCGCGCGCTGGTGGGGCTGTGGAACACGATGCTGACGCTGTCGGACATTCACGAATCGCTGCGCTACGCGACGCGTTTCGAGCGGGCGGCGGAGCGGCGCGGCGACCGTTCGCAGCGGTTGCTGGCGAACACGATGGTCGCGACGTCGCTGCATTACTTCGGCGAGCATGCGCAGGCGCGCGAGCGGCTGGAAGCGGCGACGGCCGAGCTCGCCGACGCGTGCGAGCCGTCGTGCGCGCAGCCCGCGCTGGGCGTCGACATGGCGACGCTGGGGCGCACGATGCTGATCCGTCTGCTCTGGATGCAAGGCGAACCCGAGCACGCGATGCGCATCGCCGCGCAAGCGGTCGAGCACGCGCGCCGCGGCCCGTCGCCGCTCACGCTGTGCATCGTGCTCGGCGCGGCCGCCGTGCCGATCGCCCTGCGCTACGGCGATCACGACATCACGACAGACTATCTCGCGACGCTGCGCGCGACCGCCGACGCGCACGGCTTCGACATCTGGCGCAGTCACGCGGAATGCCTGACCGGCCAGTTCGACATCCAGGCCGGCCATCCCGGCGCCGGCCTCGCCCGGCTCGAACCCGCGCTGCGGCACGTCGAGGCGAGCGGATTCCGGCGCGTGCTCGCGCCGTTGACCGTCGCGTACGCGGAGGGCCTCGTGCGAACCGGCCGCGCCGATGAAGCGCGCATCCGGCTCGATGCGACGCTCGCACGCTGCCGCGCGCACGGCGAGCACCTGTTCGTCCCCGAGCTGCTGCGCGTGAGAGGCGTCGCGATGCTCGAACAGGCGCGCACCGTCGGCGCGAATCTCGCCGCGGCGTACGAGGCCGACGGGCATCGTCATCTGCAGATGGCGATCCAGACCGCGAACGCGCAGGGCGCCGCGATGTGGGCGCTGCGCAGCTCGCTCGATCTCGCCGATCACCTGATCGAGCGCGGGCACACCGGGCAAGCATCGGCGCTGGTCGCCGGCGTCGCGCGGCACTTCGATCCGCATTCGCGCGCACACGACGTGCGTCGCTTGCTGCGCGTGCAGAACTTCGTCCGTCAGGATGCGCCGCTCGCGCCATGCCTGACCCGCGCGCGACGCGATGCCGCCGACGCGGCGCAGCAGGCCGCATGACGATGCGCGATTCCGGTGCAGCCGCGCGGCCGCGCGATCAAAGCGTGCGTCTCGACGTGCGCGGTGCAGCCGCTTTCCGGGCCGCGGCGAGAAGCGGGGCGTGCCGCGCGGCGCCGCGCACGAGCGCGCGCGGGAGGCCCGACGGTGCTTAGAGCGACGGAACCCGCGCGCTCGGCGGACCTCGTCGTCTTCAACGGCAAGATCGCGACCCAGGACGAACAGCGCTCGTTCGTCCGCGCGCTCGCCGTGAAGGACGGGACCATCGTCGCGACCGGCGACGATCGCGACGTGCTGCGCCATGCGCACGACGGCACGACCTGCATCGATCTGCATGGCCGCACCGTGATTCCGGGCCTGATCGATGCGCACCTGCAGGCGATACGCGGCGGGATGAACTTCAATCTCGAGGTGCGCTGGGACGGCGTGTCGTCGCTTGCCGACGCGCTCGAGCTGCTGGGCCGGCAAGTACGACGCACGCCCGCGCCGCAATGGGCGCGCGTGGCGGGCGGCTGGACCGCGCTGCAGTTCGCGGAAAAGCGCGGCCCGACGGCGGCCGAGCTCAACGCGATCGCGCCCGACACGCCGGTATTCATCCAGCATCTGGGCGACTGCGCGTGGCTGAACGCGGCCGCGCTGCGCGCGCTCGGCTACGGGCGCGACACGCCCGATCCGCCCGGCGGCGAACTGCGACGCGACCGCCATGGGCGGCCGACCGGGCTGCTGATCGCGCGTGCGGACCCGGCGGTGCTGTTCGCGGCGCTCGCCCACGCGCCCATGCTCGATGCGGCCGACCGGGTCAACTCGACGCGGCAGTTCATGCGCGCGCTGAACCGCGTCGGCGTGACGAGCGCGATCGACGCCGGCGGCGACGGCCTCGCGTATCCGGACGACTATGCGGCGGTCGCGACGCTCGCGCGGCGCGGCGAATTGACGACGCGCATCGCCTATGCGTTGGGCGCGCGGCACGCCGGCCGGGAGCTCGACGACTTCGCGAAATGGATCGCGCTGACGGCGCCCGGCGACGGCGACGCGTTCCTGCGCGCGAACGGCGCCGGCGCGCGGCTGCTGTTCTCGGCGGTCGATCTCGGGAATTTTCTCGAGCCGCGCGTCGACCTGCCCGCGTCGATCGACGTGGAGCTGGCGGCCATCGTCCGGCTGCTCGTGCACCACCGCTGGCCGTTCCGGTTGCATGCGACCTACGACGAATCGATCGGCCGCTTCCTCGACGTGTTCGAAGCGGTGGATCGCGACACGCCGTTCGACGGGCTGCGCTGGTGCTTCGATCGCTGCGAGGCGATTTCGGATGCCAATATCGCGCGTGTCGCGGCGCTGGGCGGCGGCATCACCGTGCAGCCGCGCATGGCGTTCCAGGGCGAAGCCTTCATCGCGCGCCATGGTGCGGCGGCGGCCACGCGTGCGCCGCCGATCCGCGCGATGCTCGCGGCCGGGCTACCGGTCGGCGCCGGCTCCGGCGCGATGGGCGCGGCGAGCTACAACCCCTTCGTCGCGCTGTACTGGATGGTATCGGGGCGCTCCGTCGGGGGCACCGCGCTGTATCCGGCGCGCAACCGGCTGGGCCGGATGGAGGCGCTGCGCCGCTACACGGTCGGCAGCGCGTGGTTCTCCACGGACGAGCACCGCAAGGGCGCGCTGGTGCCCGGCCGGTATGCCGATTTCGCGGTGCTGAGCGACGACTACTTCACGATCGACGCGCGGCGCATCCCGGCGTTGTCGTCGGTGCTGACGGTCGTCGGCGGCAAGGTCGTGCACGCGGAGCAGGAATTCTCGCCGCTCGCGCCGCCGCCGCCGCCCGTCAGCCCCGCATGGTCGCCGGTCGCCGAGGGCCGCGTCGACGATGCGGCAGGCGCCGGCGGGCGCGACCGATCGCACGCGGCGGCGGCGGGCGACGCGTGCCCGGCGCCCGGTATCGATGCGTGCCGCGTGCGCGGCCATGGACGCCGCTTCGCGCGGCCGCGCTATCCGACGGCGAGTGCGGACGCCGAACCCTGCGAAGCCTTCGGCCGCTGCTGCGTCGCGTTTTGAGCGGTGCGAGCCGGTGCGCGACGCGCTGCCGGGGCGCCGCCATGCATTGAACGATTTTCCGCCCCGGGTACGGGGCACGAAGGAGACAGAATGAATGTTGCGCACACGCGCGCATTGGCCACCGGCGACGAAGTGGCCGGCGTTCGCATTCCGCGCACGCCCGTTGCGGTCGAGGCAGCCGACGCGGCCCGCGCGTCGTTGCCCGCCGCGCTCGCCGACCATGCGGCGCGCGTGTTCGTGTTCGCGTCGCTCGCCGCGCGGCGTGCAGGCGACGCGTGCGACGCCGACGCACTGTACGTCGCCGCGATGTACGCGAACATGGGATTGAGTCCGGCGTACTGCCGGTCGGCCGAACGCTACGAGCTCGACGGGGCGGACGCCGCGCACGCGCTGCTGCTGCGGCATCGCCGGTCGCGGCGCATGCGCGACGACGTGTGGCACGCGATCGCGCTGCATACGACGCCGGGTGTGGCCGCCCGTACGTCGCCGCTCGCGCGCGCGTTGGCAGGTGCGGTGTCGACGGACCTGATGGCGACCGACTTCGACGCCTACACCCTCGACGAGCGCACGGCGCTGCTCGCGACTTACCCGCGCGGCAGCGGCTTTCGCGAAGCGTTTCTCGACACGGTCGCGCGCGGCGTCGAGCATCGGCCGCAGTCGACGTTCGGCACGTGGAGCGCGGACGTGCTCGAGCGCGCGGATCCGGATTTTCATCGGCCGAATTTCTGCGGGCGCGTACTGGGCGCGCGGTGGAACGACACGTGACGGCGCTGGTCCGGCGTGCGGAGCCGGACGGACGACCGGCTGCATCGCGACACCGCGCGCGGCATGTCGCGCCGTGCGGATTCAGCCGCGTTTGCCCTGCAGCGTCGGAATCTGCTCGAACAGGCTCGCGAGCCAGTCGACGAACACCTTCAGCTTGACCGGGATGTGGCGATTGGGCGGATACAGCACCGAAATCGGCTTGGGCGGCGCGTTGAAATCGGTCAGGACCTCGCGCAGCCGCCCCGACTTCAGGTACGGCTCGACGAGGTACAGCGACGTCTTGATCAGCCCGATGCCGGCGACGCCGCATTCGATGTAGTTGTCCGCGTCGTTGACGGCCACCGTGCCGCACATCTGCACGATGCGCGGCTCGCCGTCGACGACGTAGTCCCACGCACGCGGCCGCCCGGTGTCGGCCGAGATGTGGCTGACCGCCACGTGCTGCGCGAGATCGTCGACGGTCGCGGGCTCGCCGCACCGCGCGAGATAGGCGGGCGACCCGCAGGTGCAGGTGGTCAGGCTGCCGATCCGCCGCGCGATCATCCCCGAATCGTCGAGCGCGCCGATGCGCACCACGCAGTCGACCCCTTCGCCGACGAGATCGATCTGCCGGTCGGTGACGCCGAGTTCGATCATGATGCCCGGATGGGCGTCGAGAAACGCCGGCAGCGCGGGCACCACGACCTGCTTGGCCATCGCGGGCGGCAGGTTCACCTTCAGCCGGCCGCGCGGCACGTTGCGGGCCTGCGAGACCGACGCCTCCATGTCGTCGATCTCGCGCAGCACCGCGACGGAACGTTCGTAATAAGCCTGGCCGTCCTCGGTCAGCGAGATCCGGCGCGTGGTGCGGTTCAGCAGCCGGCAGCCGAGATGCTGCTCGAGTGCGCTCAGCAGCGCGGACACGCGCGGGGTGGTGAGGCCGGTCGTGTCGGACGCGCGCGTGAAGCTGCCGGTTTCGACGATGCGCGTGAACACGCGCATCGAAAGCAAGGTATCCATCGTCGGAAGTTCTCCAGCCTGTCGGCATGCGACGCCGGTGCGTGCCGGCGCCGTCTGGTCGCGTATCGGGTAGCGCGTAGCGGGTGCGACCAAACCGCTATGCGTCGATGCGTTGTCTCAGTGCGTCGCCGGCGAACGGCATTTCGCGCATGCGCTGGCCGGTCGCATCGAAGATCGCGTTGGCCAGTGCGCCGGCGGTCGGCCCCATCGACGCCTCGGCGGCCCCGAGAAACGGCGCGCCGGGGCGATTGACCAGATGGACCGTCACGTTCCGCGGCACGGCCGAGAAGCGCAGGATCGGGTAGCTGCTCCAGTCGAAGCTGCGAATCCGCTCGGTGTCGTACTTCAGCGCCTCGTACAGCGTCCAGCTCGCGGCCTGCACGATGCCGCCCTCGATCTGGTTGCGGATGCCGTCCGGCGACACGATCTGGCCTGCGTCGACGGCGGCTTCCGCGTGTTCGAGCGTCACGTGGCCGGTTTCCGGCACGACCGACACCTCGACCGCGATCGCGACGTAGGCCATCAGGTTCTTGTACTTGCCGAACGCGAAGCCGACGCCGCGGTTGCGCGCGCGCGGCGGCCTCGGCCAGCCGAAGTGCTTCGCGGCGAGCCGGATCACCTGGCGCGCGCGATGGTCCTCCATGTGACGCAGCCGGAATTCGACCGGATCGACGCCGGCTGCGTGCGCGAGTTCGTCCATGAAACTTTCGATCGCCCAGATGTTCGTGTGCGCGCCGAGCGAGCGCATCGCGGACGTCTGCAGCGGCATCGTCGGCGAGAAGTTATTGACGATGTGCTGGTTCGGCAGCGCATACAGCGGAATCGCGTTGCGGTCGGCGCCGCCCTCGGGCTGCAGCATCGGCGTGGACGGCGCGGGCACGAACGGCGGCTCCAGCATGCGCGCGGGCAGCAGCCGGCCCGCGTTGACGATTCGCTCGTTGTGCGAGCTGCTCCACAACGCATAGTTCCAGTCGACGATGCGGCCGCCCGCGTCGAGCGATGCGCTGACCTCGGTCACCATCGCCGGCGTGAAATGATCCCACGTGTGCTCCTGTTCGCGCATCCATTGCACGCGGATCGGCTTGCCGGGCATCGCGGCGGCGATCAGCGCGGCATGCGCGGCCGCGTCGTCCGCCCCGTTGTGTCCGTAACAGCCCGACCCTTCGGTGTGAATGCAGCGCACGCTCGCCTTCGGCATCGACAGCATCTCCGCGAGCGCGTCGCGCAGCGGATAGACGCCCTGCGAGTGGGTCCAGACCGTCATCGTCCCGTTCTCGAGATGCGCGACCGAACACGACGGCCCGATCGACCCGTGCAGCAGGTAATTCTTCAGGAACGTCGCGTTGAGCGTCTTCACGGCCGGCGCGGTGGCCGCATGCGTGTTCGCGATCTCGATGCGCTGCGTCGAGATCCGCTTCAGATCCGCGTGCACGGTGCCGCGATCGGGCAGCGTGCGGCCCGGCGACCAGCGGCAGCCGGAGGCGAGCGCGCGCTGCGCGACCACCGCCTGCCATTCGCCCTGCGCGACCACCGCGAGCATGCTGCCGTTGCGCACGACTCGCACGACGCCCGGCAGCTTCAGGATCGCGGCTTCGTCGAACGACAGCAGCTTCGCGTCGTATACCGGCGGCATCACGACGCGTGCGTGCAGCATGCCGGGCAACTGCATGTCCTGCACGTAGCTGACGCCGCCCGTGACCTTGTTCGGGATGTCGACGCGCGGCAGCGACGTGCCGATCACGGCGAACGTCGCCGGGTTCTTCAGCGGCGACGTGGGCGCAGCATTGCGGTGCAGGTCGACCGTGCGAATCGCGTCGCCGTAGGTCATCGTGCGGCCGTCCGGCGCCTTGATCACCGCGTCGGCGGTCGTCAGCGTGCGCGGATCGACGCCGAAGCGTTTCGCCGCGCCTTCCACCAGCAGCGCGCGCACCTGCGCGGTCGCGTTCAGCAGCGCGGAGCCGCTGTCCGCCATCGTATGGCTGCCGGCGGTCAGTCCTTCGTCCGGCGACGCGCCGGTGTCGGCGGTCAGGAACGTGATCAGCGACGGCTTCATGTCGAGTTCCTCGGCGGCCACCTGCAGCAGTGCGGTGCGCACGCCGGTGCCGAGCTCCACTTTGCCGGTGAACACGGTGACCTTGCCGTCGGGCGCGATCTTGACCCACGCGTCGAGCAAGGGATTGGTCTTCAGGCTGCCGGCCAGCGTCTGAGTGGCTTTCGCGACATGCACGGCCGCGCCTTCGTCGGCGATCACCAGTTGCGCGGCCGCGCGCGACGCAGGCGCGAGGCTGAACGCGACGAACAGCGCGCCGGAGACGATGAAGTGCCGGCGGCCTTCGTCGATGTCGTCGTGGGAATTCATCACAGCCCCTTGCTGATCGTGACGGGAGCGGAAGCGGGTTCGGGGGGCGGCAGCCCCGCGACCGAGCGCACCGCCGCGAGAATCCGCATGTGCGTGCCGCAGCGGCACAGGTTCGGTTCCATGTGCGTGCGCAGTTCCTGCTCGCTCGGCTTCGGATTGCGTTCGAGCAGCGCCTGCGCGCGCATGATCATCCCGGCGATGCAGTAGCCGCACTGCGCGGCCTGGTGCTCGATGAACGCGCGTTGCAGCGGGCCGGGATGCTCGGCGGTGCCGAGGCTCTCGATGGTGCGCACGCTGCGCGAGCCGAGCGCGGCCACCGGCATCAGGCACGAGAAGGTCGGCTTGCCGTCGACGATCACGGTGCAGGCGCCGCATTGTCCCAGGCCGCAGCCGAACTTCGCGCCGTGCAGGTGCAGGTCGTTGCGCAGCGCGTACAGCAGCGGCGTGGACGGATCGATGTCCAGCGTGTGCCGCACGCCGTTGACGGTGAGGGTAATCATCGTGCGGAGTCCTCTTTTCTGAGCCTGGCGGCCATCGCGTTCACGCCGGACCATGCGGGACGATCGGTATAGGTCTCGCGCACGTATGCGGCGAGATCGGCGATCTGCGCGTCGTCGTACTGGTCGATGAACGAAGGCATCATGTTCAGCGTGTCCTCGCCGTGCCAGCCGATGCCGTTGAACATCATCTGGATCGCGTTACGCGGCGTATCGGCGTTGACCGCCGTGCTGAACGCGAGCGTCGGCCGCTCGCCGAGCGACTGCATCGGCGCGGCCGGCCCGTGGCACTGCGCACACGACGCCTGGAACAGCGTTGCGCCGCGCCGCGCGGCCGGCGTCGTCGCGGCGCGCTCTACCGGATTCGCGGCCGCACGCGCGTTCGCCGGTTTCTGGATCGACAGAATGTAGGCGGCGATCGCCTCGACGTCCTCCACCGGCACCGTCGCGAGATCGCGCGTGACCGGCAGCATCGGCCCGGCCGCCGCGCCGTGCTCGCTCGCTCGGCCGGTGCGCAGGTACGTGACGAGCTGCGCCTGCGTCCACGGGCGCGTCGCATGGCCCAGCGTATTGAGCGACGGCGCTTCCCAGCCGTCGACGATGCCGCCGTCGAACGCCTGGCCGCTGCGTTCGCCGCCGATCGCATTCAGCGGCGAATGGCACGACGCGCAGTGGCCGAGCCCGTCGACGAGCATCCTGCCGCGGTTCCATTGCGCGGACTGCGCGGGGTCCGGTTGATACGCGCCTTCGCGCAGGAACAGCACGTTCCAGAACGCGACCAGCGGCCGGAAGTTCAGCGGAAATATCAGGTCGTTGGCGGGCGCCGTCGCGTGTACCGGCTCGCGGGTCATCAGGTAGGCGTACGCGGCGGCGATGTCGTCGTCCGACATCCGCGTGAAATGAACGTACGGAAACGCCGGGTAAAGCGGCCGGCCGTTGCGTCCGATGCCGGTGCGCAGCGCACGAGCGAAGGCATCGCGCGACCAGCGGCCGATCCCCGTTTCGGCGTCCGGCGTGATGTTGGTCGCATAGATCGTGCCGAACGGCGTCGCGAGCGGCAGCCCGCCCGCGAACGGCTTGCCGTCCTTCGCGGTGTGACAGACGACGCAGTCGCCGAGCGCGACGACGCGCGCGCCGGCGCGCACCAGCTGCGGATCGAACGAAGCAGGGGCGGGCGGATCGATCGGCGCGATCGACGGCCGCACCATGATGCCGATCGCGACCGCGAGGCCGACGATCGCGATGCCGGCCGCGCCGAACCAGAGTCGTTTGTGCTTCATGTGCGCTCCAGGCGATGCGGTGCGCCGCAAGCCGTGCGATGCGCGGCAACACCGGACGATGCGTGTCGGCGATGCGTGGTCGTTCGATGCGGCCGCGACCGCCTTACCGCACGGCGATGATTGGCGACGGGGATCATATTGTCACTCCAGCAGTCGATGACGAGCGCAAGCGCCGTCCTGCGCGGCCGCTCATGAAGGCAGTCTACGCAGAGGCCGCGATGATTGCCTGAAGCGCGGGCTGAAACGTTCTGAAAGGTGTCCGGCCCCGGATCGACCGGGGTTCGGCGCCGGGGGCGGATGACGGCCGAGCGGGGGATACGCGGCATTGTGCGGCGCCGCGTCGCGGCCGGACCTTGATTGTCATGAAGCGGCCCGCGCGGCCCGCGCGTCGAGCGCCGGCGGCGTCCACCCGCCGCCCAGCGCACGCACGAGGCTCACCGTCGCGACGGCCAGCGCCTGCCGGCTGTGAATCAGCTGGCGCCGCGCATTCAGTGCATCGCGATCGGCGTCGATGACTTCCAGATAGCTGACGTAACCATGCGCGTAACGGCTCAGCGACAACCGCGCCGCCGCGTCCGTCGCGCGCGCCGCGTCGTCGTAGCGCACGATCCGCTCCTTTTGCGCGGCGATGTCGTTGAGCGCATCCTGCACGTCGCGCAATGCACCGATCGCGGTCGCGCGATAGTTTGCGTCGGCGATTTCGGTGCCGGCCCGCGCGGCGGCCACCGCGGCATCGCGCTTGCCGCCGTCGAACAGCGTCAGCGCGACGTTCGCGCCGAGACTCCACAGCGAGCTGTTGCGGTCGAGAAACGACCGCAGGTCGCGGGTGGCGAAACCGCCGTCGGCGGTCAGCGTCAGGGTCGGCAGCCACGCGGTGCGTGCGATGCCCAGTTCGAGCGACGCCGCATCGGCGCGCCGTGCCGCCGCGAATACGTCCGGGCGTTGGGCGAGCAGCGCGGACGGCAGCCCGGCCGGCACATCCGGCACGCGCACGGGCACGGCGCGCGTGTCGATGTCGAACGCGGTCGGCGATACGCCGGTCAGCACCGCAATGGCGTCGACGAGGTTCTCGCGCAGCCGGCGGCTCTCCGCGAGATCGGCATGCGCGGTATCGAGATCGGCCGACGCGCGCAGCCCGTCGAGATCGCTTGCCGCGCCGGCCCGCACGCGTGCGGCGATCACGTCGAGCGCGGTACGCCGCAACCCGATCGCGCGCATGAGTGTCATGAGATCGTCGTCGACGTAGCGCAGCGTCAGGTAGTCGACGGCCACTTCGGTTGCCACCCGAAGACGCACCGCATCGCGGTCGGCCGCCGCCTGCAGCACGTTCTGTCTGCCGATGTCGGCATCGCCGCGCAAGCGCCCCCACAGATCGACTTCGTAGCTCGCGGCGACGGGAACCGACCAGTTGTGCATCGTGCGCTTCGGCAGCGCGTTGTCGACCGTGCCGGATACGCGCGAGCGGCTGAACGACGGGTCGACGCGCACGCTTGGCGCCAGCGCGGCATCGCGCATGCCGAGCAGCGCTTGCGCCTGATCGACCCGCGCGGCCGCCGCGCGCAGGTCGAGGTTGTGCGCGAGCGCGGCGTCGACGAGGCGGCCGAGCTGTGGATCGCCGAACCCCGCGGGCCACTCGGCGAGCGACGGCGCGTGCGTATCGGTTGACGGATCGGCCGACGGATCGGCATGACGGAACCGGTCGGGCTCGACCGGGACGGGTGCGAGCGGCTGCGGTGCGATCGAGCACGCGGCCAGCAGGCTCGCGGCGAGCACGGCGAATGCGCGCTTCATCGCGATGTGCCGCCGTGCTGCAGCGTGACGACGACCGACAGCCCGGGCCGGATGCGCGGCTCCGACGCGGCCGGCCCGTCGAGCAGGATCTTCACGGGTACGCGCTGCGTGACCTTCGTGAAATTGCCGGTCGCGTTGTCGGGCGGCAGCAGCGCGAACTGCGCGCCCGTCGCGGGCGACAGGCTGTCGATGCGGCCGGTGAACGCGCGCCGCGGCAACGCATCGAAGCGCAGTTGGACGACGTCGCCGGCGCGCACGTGCCGCAGTTGCGTCTCGCGGAAATTGGCGACGATCCATGGATGCGGCTCGACCAGCGTGAGCAGTGCCTGGCCCGGCGCGACGTGTTCGCCGGTCTCGACGGTCTTCTTGCCGACGTAGCCGTCCGACGGCGCGACGACCGCCGTGTAGCCGAGTTGCAGCAGCGCGTCGCGCAATTCGGCATCGTTCTGGCTCGCTGCGGCATCGGCGGCCTGAGCGGCGGCGAGTGCGCTGCGCCGTTGCGCATCGGCCGCCGCGACGCGCGCGCGGGCGGATTTGCGTGCGGCATCGGCCGCGTCGAACTCCTGCTTCGACAAGCCGCGCGGCGTCTCGCGGGTCAGCTCGCGTGCGCGCGCGTAGTCGAGTTCGGCCTTGTCGGCATCGGCGTGCGCCGACACGAGCGCCGCGTCCGCCTGCTCGATCTGCGCGCGTGCGCGGCTCGCGTCGGCATGCGCCTGGGCGACGCGTGCGCGCTGCGCCGCGACGCGTACGTCGAAGTCGCGCCGGTCGATCTCGACGAGTGCGTCGCCCGCGTGCACGAACTGGTTGTCGTCGACGAGCACGCGCTCGACCGTGCCGGCGACGCGCGGCGAGATCACGTGCAGGTGGCCGGTCACGTATGCGTCGTCGGTGCCGCGATCGCGTGCGTCGAACTCGTACACGAGCAGTGCGACGAGCAGCAGCGCGATCATGGCGATCGCGACGATGGCCGGCCGTCGGGCGCGCGCGGACGCAGCGGGCGACGGCGTGGGGGAGGGTGGGGTCATGATCGGCAAACTCCATCGTACGGGCAGGATTCGACGCGCCGCGTTATGCTTGCGCCAGCTTGACAGGCGGGAGCCGCTCGACGATGAACACGACGTTCGCCACCGGCAGTGCCATGCCGGCGCCGGCCGCAGGCCCGGCCACCGACATCCCGACGTTTCGGTCGATCGCCGCGATCGCGGCCGTGCTGCTCGGCGCGATCATCGCGACGTTGACGTCGCGCATCACGTCGCTCGGGCTGGCCGACGTTCGCGGCGCGCTTGGCGTCGGCGTCGACGAAGGCGCGTGGATCAACACCGCGTTTACCGCGTCGCAGATGTTCGTCGGGCCGCTCGCGATCGCGGCGGCCTTCATGTTCGGCACGCGCCGCGTGTTGATGGCGGGCGCCGCGGTGTTTCTCTGTGCGGAAAGCGTGCTGCCGCTCTGCACGCAATTCGGCGCGTTCATCGTGTGCCAGGCGATCGCGGGGCTCGCATCCGGCGTGTTCGTGCCGTTGACGGTCGGCTTCGTCGTGCGCACGCTGCCGCCGCGGCTGATTCCGTTCGGCATCGCCGCGTATGCGATGAACCTGGAGATGTCGCTGAACCTGTCGGCCACGCTCGAAGGCTGGTACAGCGAACACCTGAGCTGGCGCTGGCTGTTCTGGCAGAACGCGGTGCTGACCGTGCCGTTCATCGCGTGCCTGATGGTGTCGCTCGCCGACGAGCCGATCAAGCGCTTCGCGTCCGGCATCGACGCGCGCGGAATGCTGCTCGGCGCGGGCGGCTTCGCGTGCCTGTGCATCGCGCTCGACCAGGGCGAGCGGCTGTTCTGGCTGCAGTCGCCGCTGATCGTCGCATTGCTGGCCGCCGGCATCCTGATGATCGCCGCGTTCCTGATTCACGAACTCGCGTCGCCGCGCGCGGGCCTCGATCTCGGCTACCTCGTGCGGCCCAACATCGCGCTGCTGATCGTGCTCGTCGGCCTCGTGCGCTTCACCGTGCTCAACACGAGCTTCATCCCGTCGCTGTTCCTCGCCAGCACGTACGGCCTTCGGCCGTTGCAGATCGGCGATACGCTGCGCTGGATCGCGATGCCGCAACTGCTGTTCGCGCCGTGCGTCGCGCTGTTGCTGCAGCGTGTCGATCCGCGGCGGCTCATCGTCGCCGGCTTCGCGATGGTGGCGATCGCGTTCGCGCTCGGGTCGCGGCTCACGCCGGTCTGGGCCGAGCCCGACTTCATTCCGTCGCAGTTGCTGCAGGCGCTCGGTCAGACGATGGCGCTCACGTCGGTCATCTTCTTCTTCGGCAAGCACGTGACGGCCGAACATGCGTTGACGTTCGGCGCGGTCGTGCAGACGACGCGCCTGCTGAGCGGGCAGCTCGGCACGACGTCGATCGCGGTGATTCAGCGCATCAGGGAGGCTACCCATTCGAATCTCGTCGGTCTGCATGTGTCGCTGTCGGATCCCGAGACGCTCGAGCGGCTGCGGGCCGGCGCGGCATCGCTGGTGGCGCATGGCGCCACGTTCGCGACGGGCAACCAGGCGGCCTATGCGCTCGTCGATCGCGCGGTGCGCGTGCAGGCCACCACGCTCGCGCTGGCCGACAACTTCCGCGTGGCGATGGCGTTCGCGCTCGCCGGTGCACTGCTCGGCATCCTGCTGCGTCCGGTGCGGGCGCCGTAAGCGCCGCATCGTGCGTCTGAAATAATCTGAAAATTCCTGAACGGCGCGTCTGCCGCGTCTGCCGCGGCGGCACGCGCGCCGCCGCGGCAGACGGCGCTTACGCTTGCAGGAACGCGAGCAGTTCGGCGTTGATGCGATCGGCGTTCACGACGCACATCCCGTGCGAGCCGCCCTCGATCACCTTCAGCACCGCGTGCTTCACGATCTTCGACGAGAGCCGGGCCGAATCGTCGATCGGCACGATCTGGTCGTCGTCGCCGTGCAGCACGAGCGTCGGCACGTCGATCTTCTTCAGGTCGTCGGTGTAGTCGACTTCGGAGAATTCCTTCACGCACAGGTACTGGCCGTGAATGCCGCCCATCATCCCCTGTGACCAGAAGGCGTCGATCGTGCCCTGCGACGGCTTCGCGTTCGGGCGGTTGAAGCCGAAGAACGGCACGGCGAGATCCTTGTAAAACTGCGAACGGTTCTCCGCGACGTTCTTGCGGATGCCGTCGAATACGTCCATCGGCAAGCCGCCCGGATTGGTCGGCGACTTCACCATCTGCGGCGGCACCGCGCCGATCAGCACGGCCTTCGACACGCGCTTCGTGCCATGGCGGCCGATGTAGCGCGCGACTTCGCCGCCACCGGTGGAGTGGCCGACGAGGGTGGCCTCGCGCACGTCGAGCGTGTCGAGCAGGGCGGCGAGATCGTCCGCGTACGTGTTCATGTCGTTGCCGAGCGACGGCTGGCTCGAACGGCCGTGGCCGCGGCGGTCGTGCGCGATCACGCGATAGCCGTGCTGCACGAGGAACAGCATCTGCGCATCCCAGGCGTCCGCGCACAGCGGCCAGCCGTGCGAGAACACGACCGGCCGGCCGCTGCCCCAGTCCTTGAAGTAGATCTGCGTGCCGTCCTTGGTGGTGATCGTGTTCATCGTGTGCGCTCCTGGGTGGGCTGAAGAGGTGCTGCGGGAAGGCGTGCCGGCTGCGGCCGCCATCGCGGGCAGGGCGGCTGCGGCGACGGCCGTCGCGCCGGCGAGCAGCATGTCGCGGCGGCGGGCCGACGCGACGGCATCGGTCTGTTCGGAATGCATCTGGACTCCTGAGGTATGCGGCTGCGATGCCGCACGGGATGGTGGATCGGTGGCGGTCTGCCGCGGCCATCCCGCCCGGCAGCCGTCCGGCCTGCGCCCGCCGCGCGACGACTGGTGCGCGCGGACGAACGAATGCCGTCAGGAGCGTATCCCGGCGCGGTGCGCGCCGTACTGAAATCCGGCTGAATTTTCTTGAACGCCGCGGCGTGGCGAGCGGATTTTGCCGCGCTGCAGAAAAATTAAGCGCGCGACCGGGACTCTTCAGCGAACGGCGGCTATCGTCAGCATCGGGTCACCGGCACACGTTGCGCACCATGCGAACGGCGCCGGCCGGCCCGCGCCGACCGTCACCTGCCTAGATATGCCGCCATGGACGCCTTCAATCGTTGGGAGCACATGATCACGTCGCTCAGGCCGTCGCCCGCCGCGAGCCTCCGGATGATGCCGATGCCGCGCGAGCGGACGGCCGACGGCTCGCGTCGCCCGCATCGGGACGACGCGCCGATGCCCTCGAGCGGCGACGTGCGCCGCCGCTGCGCGATCATCGCCGTCGAGCGGCAAACCGATTCGTCGATGCTGGTGTCGTGGAGCGACCCGACGCGCTGCCGCTACGACGAACAACGCTGGATCAGCGCGAAGGCGCGCGGGCCCGGGCTCGGCCGTTGCGCGCTCACCGGGCAGCCGATCCGGACCGGCGACGCGATCTACAAACCTCAGTGGCGCGGCGAGAAGCGCCCCGCGAATTGCCGCGAAATGATTCTCGCGACGGCGCTCGAGCAATTCGTCGCCCGGCAGTCCCGGGCATGACGTGCGGCGCCACACGCTTCGGCCGCGTCCGCGCACGCGCACGCGGCTTCCCTACTCGAAAGGAACCATCATGAGCACGTTCACCACCCGCGACGGCGTATCGATTCATTACAAGGACTGGGGCAGCGGCCGCCCGGTCGTGTTCATTCACGGCTGGCCGCTGAATGCCGACATGTGGGACGTGCAGATGCATCATCTCGCGTCGCACGGCCTGCGCTGCATCGCGTACGACCGGCGTGGCTTCGGGCGATCCGATCAACCCTGGAGCGGGTACGACTACGACACGCTGGCCGACGATCTCGCGACGCTGCTCGAGACGCTCGACCTGCATGACGTGACGCTCGTCGGTTTTTCGATGGGCGGCGGCGAGGTGGCGCGCTACATCGGCCGGCACGGTACGCGCCGCATCGCGAAGGCGGTGCTGATCGGCTCGGTGACGCCGCTCATGACGCGGCGCGACGATCATCCGGACGGCGTGGACGTCGCGGTATTCGACGGCATTCGCGCCGGCATCGTGGCCGATCGCGCGGCGTTTTTCGACAGCTTCTGGCCGCTGTTTACCGGATCGAACCGCGACGGTTCGACGGTTTCGCGCGCGGCGCTCGACTGGACGTCGTTCATGGCGCTGCAAGGCGGGATGAAGGGCACGCTCGATTGCGTTCGCGCGTTTTCCGAGACCGATTTCCGTGCCGACCTGCAACGGTTCGACGTGCCGACGCTCGTGATTCACGGCGACGACGACCAGACGGCGCCGCTCGCGCTGACGGGCGCCGCGACGGCGAAACGCATTCCGCATGCGACGCTGAGCGTCTACGAAGGCGGCCCGCACGCGCTCTACCTGACGCACGCGGCCAGGTTGAACGACGAGTTGCTGGCGTTCGCGCAGGCCTGAGCGAGCGAGGCATGCAGGCGGCGGGGCGGGCATGCGCGCCCGTTCCGCGCGGCGAATCGCGCCGCGAACGCAGTGAAACAAGCCGATGGACATTCGACCGCCGCAGTAATAGAAGGGCCTGAAAATAACCGGCCGGTCGAATCAAAACAAAAAAAGCACCGCATTGCTCCAATGGAAAACGATTCGTCTGATATATCGAAATCGTATTCATGGACGCATGCACGATTTGCACATGAAACGTGCGCGGCTCCGCCGCATTTCGGTGCAGGCGCGCAAAGCGGCGCCGCATCTCACTTCGCGGCGTTTTTTTGTCATTTCAAAAAATTCGAGCCGTTCATTCTGATAATTTGAATCATTCGACCATGCAAATACCGTAGCATTGATGCCGAACCGGCACCGGTTTCAATCGGAGCGCCGTTGAATGTCACCCACAAGAAATTCCCATGATCCGGATTGGAACACTTCACGTTTTTCTCGACAGACGTGAAATTCGTTCGAACGGCAAGCTGCTGCGTATCGGCAGCCGCGCATTCGAAATTCTCGAGCTGTTGATTCGGGCGAACGGTGCGCTGGTATCGAAAGACGACATCATGCAGCGCGTCTGGCCGCACACCGTGGTGGAGGAAAACAACCTGCAGGTGCACATCGCTTCGCTGCGCAAGGCGCTGGCCGGCGACCGCAACCTGATCGTGACGGTGCCCGGCCGCGGCTATCGGCTGGTCGTCGAGCAGGACGACGGCGATGCGCCCGTGCGTCCCGCGATGTGGCGGCCGTCCGCGGCGCCGAGCGCGTTGTTCGGCCGCGAACAGACGGTCGCCGACGTGCTGGCCGCACTGCGGAGCGCGCGCGTCGTGACGCTGGTCGGCGCGGGCGGCATCGGCAAGACACGGGTCGCGATCGAGGCGGCCGCGCGCGCCGACGCGCATTTTCCCGAAGGCACAGTATTCGTTTCGCTCGCCACCGTCGCGTGTCCGCGCTTCGTGCCGGACGCGCTCGCGGGCGCGTTCGGCATCGCGCAGCCGACCGGGTCGCTGACGCTCGAGGCGGTGCTTGCCAGCGTCGCGCGCCGCCGGATGCTGCTCGTGCTCGACAATTGCGAGCACCTGCTCGACGCCGCCGCGCGGATCGCGAGCGCGCTCACCGATGCGGACGACGGGCTGTGCGTGCTCGCGACGAGCCGGGAATCGCTGCGCATCCACGGCGAGCGCGTGTATCCGGTGCCGCCGCTCGACGTACTCGACGAAGGTGCCGGCGAGCGCGACGCGATGCGCGCGAGCGCGGTGCAATTGTTCGCGGCGCGTGCACGGGCGGCCGACCCGCGTTTTCCGCTCGATGCGCGCAGCCTGTCGTTGATGGCGTCGGTCTGCCGTCGCCTCGACGGCCTGCCGCTCGCGATCGAGCTGGCCGCGGCCCGTGCCGCCGTGCTGGGCATCGACGTGCTGGCCGCCCATCTCGACGATCACTTTCGGCTGCTGACCGGCGGTTTTCGCACCGCGTTGCCGCGCCATCAGACGCTGCAGGCGATGTACGACTGGAGCTACCGGTTGCTCGGGGAAGCCGAGCGCCTGCTGCTGCGATGGCTCGGCGTGTTCCGCGACGGCTTCTCGATCGAGGCCGTGCGCGAAGTCGTCGGTGCCAACGGGCCGGCCGGCGCCGACCTGCTCGATACGATCGCCGGCCTCGTGTCGAAGTCGCTGCTGATCCTCGAAACCGCGAACGGCGCGCCGCGCTATCGGCTGCTGACCACGACGCGGGCCTACGCGCTACAGCAGCTCGACAGTCACGGCGAGCGGGCGGCTGCCGCACGCGCGCATGCGACCTACTTCCTCGCGTTGTTCCGGCGCGCGACCTACGGCGGCGGCGAGCCGGGCAGCGAGGCGGGGAGCACGGCCCGGCTCGATGCGGTCCGACGCGAACTCGGCAATCTGCGTGCCGCGCTCGACTGGGCATTTTCGGCGCATGGCGACGCGGAACTCGGCATCGCGCTCGCGGCCGTCGCGGTGCCTTGCCTGTTCAATCTGTCGCTCGTCGACGAATGTCGCGAGCGGGCGCGCGCCGCGCTCGATGCGATGCGCGACGCGGACGCGGACGCGACCCCGGTGTCCGACGACGCGCGCGTGCGATTGCTGGCCGCGTATGCGGCTGCGCTCGCGCATACGGCAGGGTCGACCCAGGTCGCGCATGATGTGTGGTCGGAAGTGCACGCGCTCGGGCTCGGTGCGGCCGAGGCCGAGTTGCCGTCGCGCGAGTCGTGACACCGGCTTCGTGCGCATCGGTCACGTTTCAGAACGATTCAGCCCGGTTACAGGACAGCGGCAGGCGGCACGCGTAGATTGCGTGAACGGCGGGCGCCGGCACGCCGTCGGCACGCGTGCGCGCCGACCCCGAGCGCCCGTCGACATCGCGCGACCTCACTGAACGCCGGCGCGGCGAAATGCCCGGCGTGCGCGTCGTCGCGCATCCCGCTCAACCGACGAACCGCCGCATGAAACCTGACCCATCCGACCTTTCCCGTCACGCGACCGACCTCGGCCTGCTGTTCCTGCGTGTCGCCGCCAGCGTGCTGCTGATCGTGGTTCACGGCTTGCCGAAGATCGTTCATTACACAGCCGAAGCCGCCGCCATCGAGGATCCGTTCCATCTCGGCCGCACGCTGTCGATCCTGTTCGCGATCTTCGCGGAGGTCGTGTGCCCGATCTTCATGATCGTCGGTCTGTACCCGCGGCTGGCGGCGCTTCCGGTGATGATCGTCACGCTCGTCGCGCTGGTGTTCGTTCACCCTGACTGGCCGCTGCGCGATGCGCAGTTCGCGTGGATGCTGCTGATCCTGTTCGGCACGATCGCGATCGCGGGCGCCGGCCGCTATGTGTTGCGGCTGCCGTTGCCGGGTGTCATGCAGCGGCGCGACTAGCCGCTGCCAGCGCGTCGGCGGCCCGCACGCGATGTGCCTGCCGGTTCCGTGCCCGCAGCGACCTACGTGCTGCCGCTTTCACCCTTTCGCGCGCCGCGCTTGCGATCCGACATGTTGAATTTCTCCGATACGGCGCTCTACGGCGCGCCGATCGTGCTGGCCGACCTCGCCGCGTGGCGGCTGTTCGGGCGCGCGCGCTCCATGGCTCGTGCCGTCCGTCGATGCGCGGCGTTCGCCGCGCTGAGCGCCGTGCTGTTCGCGACCGGCATCAGCCCGCTCGCCGTTCCCGCCTCGCTAGGCGGGCTCGACCGAATCGTGGTCCAGGCCGTCTGCATCGCATGGTGGCTCCAGTGCGCGATCGTGTTCAGTCTGCTGATCAATCATCTGCTGCTGCCGCGTGCGTGGCGCAACCAGCGTCTCTTTCACGACATCGCCGAAGGCATCGTGTTCGGCGCGGCCGCGGTGGCCGCGCTGGGCTACGTGCTCGGCCTGCCGCTGAGCGGCCTGGTCGCGACATCCGGCGCCGTCGCGGTGATCCTCGGTCTCGCGCTCCAGAACACGCTGAACGACGTGTTCTCCGGGCTCGTACTGAATACCACGCAACCGTTCCGGCTCGACGATACGGTTTCGATCGGCGAACTCGAAGGGCGGATCGTCGAGAGCAACTGGCGGGCGACGAAGCTGATCGACAGTCTCGGCAACCTGGTCGTCGTGCCGAACAGCACCGCGGCGCGCGCGACGATCGTGAATCTCAGCGAACCCGCGGGCCTGCACGGCGTCACGCTCGTGCTCGACCTCGATCCCGCGGTACGGCCGGCCGTGGCCGTCGGCGCACTGGAGCGGGCCGCGGCGAGTTCGCTCGACGTGCTCGCGCGCCCCGCGCCGATCGCCGTCGTGAAGGCCTTCCGCGCGAACGCGATCCAGTACGAACTCGTCTGCTACGTCGACGCCCTGCTGAAGAAAACCGCCGTGCGCAACGCGCTCTACGATCTCGCGCATCGGCATCTGGCCGCGGCAGGCGTCGCGTGGCGGCCGCTCGCGGGCGCTGCGGCGGCGCCTGCATCGTCATCGATATCGCAAGGGCATCCGGTATCGCGTCGGCTGCTGCTGTTGCGTGCGGTCGAATTGTTCGCGTGCGTCGACGACGACGATCTGGCCGTGCTGGCGGATGCGCTGGTAGTGCGTTCGTTCGGCAGGGGCGACGTGATCTATGCGTCGAATTCGGAGTCGCGCGTGCTGACGGTCGTCGAATCGGGCGTCGCGGCGGTGTTCGTGCCGGGCGCGTCCGGCGATGTCGAAGTCAGGCGGATGGCGCCGGGCGATGCGATCGGGCAGTCGGTCGTGCTCGCCGGCACGCGGCTACACGCAACCGTCCACGCGGTGACCGCGATGACCGTGCATCAGTTGCGCAGCGAGGATCTGTCGGCGCTGATCGCCAGGAAGCCGGCGCTCGGCAGGCTGATGTGCGAGTCGCTCACCGACCATATCGCGACCGAGGAAAGGATGATGATTCCGCCGGTCGAGAAGGCGCACGCGGGATTCAGCCTGATCGGGTGGCTCGAGAAGGAAATGAAACGGCTGCACGATTCGCTCGGCTGACGCACGGCCGGATCGCGAGGGCCGCCCGCGGGCTGCGGCCCGTGAACGGGTGCGTCAGTCCGGCGTCGTGAACCGATCGACGAGATCGGGCTGGTCGAGTTGCTCGACCCACCAGTGCAGCGCGCGGCCCGCTTCGTCGCCGCGCCATGCGAGATAGCAGTGCGTGGTATCGCGCATGCCCGTCACCTGGCGCGCGACGAGCTTGCCGTCGGCGATCGCGCGCGCCGCGATGCATTCCGGCAGGGTGCCGACCGCGAGCCCTTCGCACTGCGCTTCGAGTTTCGCTGCCAGCGTCGGTACCGCGAGGTACGGCTGGCCTGCGTCGATCGCGACCGACTGCGGCTGCAATTCGCGCGACGTATCGCTGATCACCGCGCCGCGATACTGGACGACCGACGCCATCGACAGCGGTTCGGGCAGC
Organism: Burkholderia sp. BCC1208; assembly: GCF_902833095.1. NCBI lineage: Bacteria > Pseudomonadati > Pseudomonadota > Betaproteobacteria > Burkholderiales > Burkholderiaceae > Burkholderia > Burkholderia sp. BCC1208. The sequence continues at coordinate 182,403 of NZ_CADFDY010000009.1, forward strand.
GACGCGAGCGGATGGGACGGCGCGACCGCGAACAGATGTTTGAGCGAGCCGATCGGCCGCGCGATGATGCCCGGCAATTCCGGCGGTTCGCCCGCCGCGCCGACGACGAGATCCGCCCGCCGCGAAATCAGTGCATCCCACGCGCCGCCGAGCACTTCGGTCGACAATCGCAGCCGCGTGTCCATCCCGAGCGCATAGAACCGGTGTACATACGGCCACAGCGCGCCGAACGGCAGGATCTCGTCGATACAGACGCGGACTTCCGTTTCCCAGCCCTGTTGCGCACGCAGCGCCTTCATTTCGAGTTGCTCGGCCGCGCGCAGCAGACGCCGGCCTTCCTCGACGACGATGCGGCCCGCATGCGTGAGCTTCGCGCGCCGTCCGCTGCGGTCGAACAGCGCCACGCCGAGATCGCTTTCGAGTTTCTGCACCAGGTAGGTCAGCGCGGACGGGACGCGATGCAGCAGTTCCGCTGCTTCGGCGAAGGTTCCGGTGCGGTCGATCGCGTCCAGGGCTTCGAGCGCTTCGAATGACAGCTTCATCGCGAATTCCGGTAGGGTGGCTGGCGCATCATACCAGTGCCGGTACGGCGCGGGCGCCGGGCGAGCCGGTCCGTCGCGACGTGCTCGGCGTTCATGCGTAGAAGTCGATCAGCGTGTCGAGATTGCGTTGCGCGCGCCGCTCGAGCGGCGCGAATTCCGCCGATTGAAACAGCGGGGCCTGCTCGCGCAGATGCTCGAGCGCCTGCTTGCGGCCGGCGCGGAAGCTTGCCGACGGCGCATCGGGATCCTGCGCCCACTCGCGTGCAATTGCGCGGTCGTACTCGTGAAGCCGGTCGGGCGCGGCCGCGAGGATCGCGAGATCGGCGTCGAGAAAAATCCGCCCCGCGCGCTGCAATTGCGGATCGGCGGCGAACGTTTCGGGCAGCCGGTGCGACCGCGTCGCGAGGACGAAATCGGCTGCGACGGACACATGCGACGCGTGCGCGTGCAACCATGGAGCGGTACAGTGCGTGTTCGTGACCTGCGCGAGCCATTGCGCGCTGCGCGCTTCGTTGTCCGCGTAGTCGGGCAGCGTCGTCGCGTAGACGACATCGTGGGCCCATACCGCAAGCTCGATGGCCGGCCACAGCGGTTGCGACCGATACGGCGCGAGGTGCGCGAACAGTTCCGCCAGATGCGCGAGCGTGTGATAGAAGCGCTGCGGCTCGCCATAGGCGTGCGCGACGAGCGGCCACACGGCCGCCGTGCCGAAGCAGGCGTCGCAGGCGGCGCGCAGCGTGCGCTCGATATCGGGGGTGACGGCATTCATGGCGGCGATCGGCTCGGGCGGACGATGCGCGCAGCATAACAAACGCGGCGACGTGCAGGCATGCAACTTGCGCGCGAGCACGGCCCGCACCCCCTTCGGAGGTTTCCATGAAACGATGCTGGCCGCGACAATCGATGCTCGCGATAGGTGTGTCCGCGATATTCGGGCTGCATGCAGCCGCCGCATCGGCAGCGCCCGACGTCTCGATCAGCCGTGCGGATTACGGGACGACCGCGAGCGGGCAGGCGGTGAGCCAGTACACGCTCGCGAACCGGCACGGCGTGACGCTGAAAGTCATCACGTATGGCGGCATCGTGACTGCACTCGACGTGCCGGACCGCACCGGCCGCGTTTCCGACATCGTGCTCGGCTTCGATTCGCTGCGCGACTACGAAGCGCACAACGGCAACATCCATTTCGGCGCGCTGATCGGCCGGTATGCGAACCGCATTGCGGGCGGGCGTTTTACGCTCGACGGCAAAACGTGGAAGCTGCCGGTCAACGACGGGCCCAACACGCTGCACGGCGGCCCCGACAGTTTCGACGCGAAGGTGTGGACGGTCACCGGCACGCACAGCGACGCGAGCGGTTCGAGCGTCACGCTGCGCTACGTGAGCCCCGACGGCGAGAACGGTTTTCCCGGCACGTTGACGACGGACGTGACCTACACGCTGACCCGCGACGATCAGATCCGCATCGACTACCGCGCAACGACCGACAAGGACACGGTCGTGAACCTGACCAACCACAGCTACTTCAATCTGGCGGGGCAGGCCGGGGGCAGCGTCGAGCGGCAACTGATCGAGATCGCCGCATCGCGTTTTACGCCCACCGACGACACGTCGATTCCGACCGGGCAACTGGCGAGCGTCGCCGGCACGCCGATGGATCTGCGCCAGTTGACGCCGATCGGCGCGCATCTGCGCGATGCGTATCCGCAGCTCGCGATCGCCCATGGCTACGATCAGAACTGGGTGCTGGACCAGGGCGGTCAGCCGGCGCCGGCGTTTGCGGCGCGCGCTTACGACCCGGCGTCGGGGCGTTTCCTCGAGCTGTATACGACGCAGCCGGGGCTGCAGTTCTATACGGCCAACGGGTTGAACGGCAGTGTCGCGGGCAAGGGCGGCACGGTCTACCGGCAAACCGATGCGTTCGCGCTGGAAGCCGAGCATTTCCCCGATTCGCCGAATCATCCGGCCTTCCCGTCGACGGTGCTCAAGCCGGGCGAGACGCTGCACGAAGTGACGGTGTGGCGGGTGGGGGCGCGATGAGGGACGCTTTCAATGCGACGACACGAACACCGCATCGTCGAACGCCTCCGGAATCGCGAAGCTCGCGCGCATGCGCTGCGTTTCCTTCGCCGGCGTCAAGCCGAACAGGCGCTTGAATTCCCGGCTGAACTGCGACGGGCTCGTATAGCCGACCGCGTAGCCGGCCGCCTCCGCCGTCAGGTCCCGACGCACCATCAATAACCGCGCCTGATGCAGGCGCGTCGACTTCAGGTACTGCATCGGCGACACCTGCGTGATCGCCTTGAAATGACTGTGAAAGCTCGGCACGCTCATGCCGGCCGCGTCGGCCAGTTGCGACACGTCGAGCGGCCGCGCGTAATCGGTGTGGATCACGCGCAATGCGCGCCCGATCCGGCCGAATTGCCCGCGCATCGCCAGTGCGCTGCGCATCGCGTCACCCTGCGCGCCGGTCAGCACGCGGAAATACAGCTCGCGAAGCAGCGTCGGGCCGAGCACCGCGGCGTCGAGCGGCCGCTGCATCGCCTCGACGAAACGCAGCACCGACGCGTGCATCGCTTCGTCCATCGGCGTCGACATCATGCTCTTCGGCGCCTGCACGGTTTGCGCGAGGCCGGCGCGATCGATCTGCGCGGCGAGCTCGGCGGCCAGCGTGAAATCCAGGTGCAGGTACAGCGCGAGCAGCGGGCGCTCGGGCGTGGCGTCGGTTTCCATGCTGAACGGGACGGGCACGGAGACGGCCAGGTAATGACGCTCGTCGTACAGATAGCGCTCGCCGCCGAAGTAGCCGCGCTTCGATCCCTGGCACACGATCACGATGCCCGGGTCGTACAGCACCGGCGTGCGCGATAGCGCGCGGTTCGAGCGCAGGATGCGCACGCTCGGCAGCGCCGTCAGGTTGTAGCCTTCGTCGGGCGCCAGCGCGCGCAGCAGCGTCACCAGGCGCTTCCGGTCGCGCGGGGGCAGCGCAGGAGATCGGGCGGGGGCGGGCGAGCGGTTCATAGTTTTGTGCAAGAAAATCAGCGGAATCGGGCTTATTCGGCGCAGTTCGTCAGACTAGTATGCACGCTTCGATCGACATTCGGGAGAAGCTCACATGGCATCCGGCAACATCATGCTCATTACCGGCGTCAGCAGCGGTTTCGGCCGTGCGCTTGCCTGCGAGGCGCTGGCCGCCGGTCACACGGTGGTCGGTACGGTGCGCAGCGCGCAGGCGGCGCGCGACTTCGAGGCGCTGTCCGCGCACGCGGCCGTCGCGCGCGTGCTCGACGTGACCGACTTCGACCGCATCGACGGCGTCGTCGCGGACATCGAGGCGAACGTCGGGCCCGTCGACGTGCTGGTGAACAACGCGGGTTACGGGCACGAAGGGATCATGGAGGAGGCGCCGCTCGACGAGATGCGCCGGCAGTTCGACGTGAACGTGTTCGGCGCGGTCGCGATGATGAAGGCCGTCGTGCCGTTCATGCGCGAACGCCGGCGCGGCCGCATCCTGAACATCACGTCGATGGGCGGTCACATCACGATGCCGGGCATCGCGTATTACTGCGGCAGCAAGTTCGCGCTGGAAGGCATTTCCGAAACTCTCGGCAAGGAGCTCGAGCCGTTCGGCATTGCGGTGACGGCCGTGGCGCCGGGCTCGTTCCGCACGGACTGGGCCGGCCGCTCGATGGCGCGCACGCCGCGCTCGATTGCCGACTACGACGCGCTGTTCGACCCGATCCGACGTGCGCGCGAGGAGAAAAGCGGCAAGCAGTTGGGCGACCCCGCGAAGGCTGCGCGGGCGATGCTCGCCGTGATCGCAGCGGACCATCCGCCCGCGCATCTGCTGCTCGGCAGCGACGCGCTGCGGCTCGTGCGAAACAAACTGTCGGCGCTGGACGACGAAATCCGCGCGTGGGAAGCCGTGACGGTGTCGACGGACGGCTGACGCGCGCGGCATCGTTCATTTCCCGTCGGTGGATGATCGGCCCTCGCGGCCCGCGATGGCATTGGGGTTTCACAATAATGGCCGATAATGGCAGCCGGCCCGTTCGCCACGTTCATCCACCTCACAGGAGCATCGCGATGCCATACGTCACCACGAAGGACAACGTCGATATTTTCTACAAGGATTGGGGTCCGAAAGATGCACAGCCCGTCATGTTCCACCACGGCTGGCCGCTGTCCAGCGACGACTGGGATGCGCAACTGCTGTTCTTCGTTCAGAACGGCTATCGCGTGATCGCGCACGACCGGCGCGGCCATGGCCGCTCGGCGCAAGTCTCGGACGGTCACGACATGGATCACTACGCCGCGGACGCGTTCGCGGTCGTCGAGGCGCTCGACCTGCGCAATGCGGTGCATATCGGTCATTCGACGGGCGGCGGCGAAGTGGCGCGTTACGTCGCGAAGCACGGGGAGCCGGCCGGCCGCGTCGCGAAGGCCGTGCTGGTCAGCGCGGTGCCGCCGCTGATGCTCAAGACCGACTCGAACCCCGAGGGCTTGCCGCTCGACGTGTTCGATGGCTTCCGCAAAGCGCTCGCCGACAATCGTGCGCAGTTCTTCCTCGACGTGGCGAGCGGCCCGTTCTACGGGTTCAATCGCGAGGGTGCGACCGTGCACCAGGGCGTGATCCGCAACTGGTGGCGGCAGGGGATGGAAGGCAGCGCGAAGGCGCATTACGACGGCATCAAGGCGTTTTCGGAAACGGACCAGACCGACGACCTGAAGTCGATCTCCGTCCCGACGCTCGTGCTGCATGGCGAGGACGACCAGATCGTGCCGATCGCGGATGCCGCGCTGAAGTCGATCAAGCTGCTGAAGAACGGTACGCTGAAGACCTATCCGGGCTATTCGCACGGGATGCTGACGGTCAACGCGGACGTGCTCAACGCCGACCTGCTCGCGTTCGTGCGGGCATGACGGCGGCGGCGCCGGCCCGCTGCGGCGGGCGGCGTCGCGATCGAAGGCGGGCGATCCGGCCGCGCGTGGAAAAGGGCGGAGCGCCGGTGCCGACGGCCGGCTTGAACGGCAGCATGATCGCGAGCGCCGCGTAGCGCACCGGCGATCGGCATTACGCTTCGTTCGCGCCGCGTTTGCACGCGCTAGCCATTGCGCAGGAACACGACGTAGCCGCGGAACCACGGATTCGTTGCGAGATACGGCGGCGCGTCCCACTCGCCGCCCTGGATCACGCCGATGCGAAACGGCAGTTGCAGCCGTGCGACGCGCGGCAGATAGGCCGCGTAATCGGGGATCGTGCTGCGGCCCTGGTAGGTCTGCACGACCACCTCGTCGACGATCCCCTTGAGCTGGTTGACCTGGTCGGTATCGATGCGGCTGCTCCAGTCGAGCAGCCCCGTGATGCTCAGCCGGCAATCGGCGGGCAAGGTTTCGCGCAGCGTGCGCAGGAACGCGAGGTAATCCTGCAGGTGGCGCGTACCGGCGTCGAAATCGATCTGGATGCCGGCGATCGTGCGGCCCGACGCACGCCAGCGGGCGAGCTGCGCGAGCATGATCTGCGTGACGCGCGGCGTCCAGCGCAGCGTATGCGCACGATAGACGAGCCACACGCGCGCGTCGGGTGCGGGCGGCAACGCGACGCCCTGCGCGATCACGCGCACCTGCGACTCGTCGCGCGGCGACGCCTCGATCTGACCTTGCAGCACGTAGACGGCGCGCGCGCCGCGCACGACCGCCTGCGGCTTCACGCCCGCCCACAGCCAGAACGCGTCGTACCGTGCGGCGTCGACGGTGCCGGCCAGCGCGCCGCGCGCGGCCAGCAGCAGCGCGATGCACGCGATGCGCTTCATGCGGCGCTTACCAGTAGTAGCGAAGCTTCCGCGCCCACGGGCTGTCCGGATAGGCGGTCTTCAGCGTGTCGAACCAGCGCTTGCGCGTGCTCTTCGACACCTCCTTGCCGCCGCATTCGTTGGAGCCGCCCGGCGCGTAGCACTTGATCGCGCGATAGAACGCGTACGCGCGGTCGTTCGGGTTCGCCTGCGTATCGGCCATCACCGTCACGTAGCTCGACATCCGCTCGTACGGCTTGCCCGCGAACTGGGACGGCGCCGCGCCGAGCGTCGGCGGCACGCGCGTGGCAGTCGTGCTCGACGCGTTGCGAACCCACGGCGGCACCGGATCGATTTCGAGGCCGGGCGCCGGCGGATGAAGCCGCACGAAATCGGCGAGGCAGTTCAGCCCTTTCGGATCGGCGGGATTCTGCTGCAGCGTCGCGGCGATGTCGCGCGCCGAGAGGCACGTGTAACCGTCTTCGTTTTTCGCGCCGGCCGCGATGAACGGCTTCAACGGATCGGCGGGCGTGCCGGACACGAGCGCCGTATCGGCGAGGAAGTCCGCGTAGTGCGACCGCGTGAGCTCCTTGTACAGCAGCGTGTACAGCGCGGTGTCGCGCAGCGCGCCGCCGGTCGCCCGGTTTTGCGCCTGCGCGCGCAATAGGTCGGCATTGGCCGCGCGCTGCAGCAGCACCGCGCGGATCGCGGCGTTCTGCACGAGCGAATCGTCGGCGAACGCATCGTTGACGAGCCCGGCCTGCTCCAGGTTGATCGCGAGCGCGAGTTCCAGCATTTCGCGCTGGAAGCGGAATGTCGCGAGCGGGATCAGGTCGCGCCACAGCTGGCGCGCCTTGTCGTTCTGGCCGCTGTCCTCCAGCGCGAACCCGCGCAGCGCCTGCTGGCTCAGCCCGAAGTAGTCGAGCGGCGCGGCGGGCGTCTGCGGCAGCAGCTCGAGGGCGGCATCCGGCTTGTGCCCGATCTGCACGTACCAGGTCGCGAGCAGGTAGTCGTGGAGCGCGGGCGCGTTCGCGAAGCGCGGCTTCTGTGCCTGCAGTTCGTCGAGCGTCATCGGCTTGCGGTTCGCATCGCTGCTGTCCGACGCACGCATGCGCAGCAGATCGACGGTGGCGAGCACGGTCGGCGACTGGATCTGGCTTGCGTCGAATTCCGCGCCGAACAGCAGCTTGCTGTCGAGTTCGTTCGCCAGCTGCATCAGCGGCACGTTCGACGTCGCCGGCGACCAGCGCGCGAGCGCATGGCCGTACAGGTCGGCCTGTTGCGTGACGTTGCCGCCGAGCCATGCGACACGTCGCAGCAGCCCGGATGCGGACACCGCATAGCGGCCCTTCGGATACACCTTCAGGTAGGTCCGGAACACCGTGTTCGCCGCGTCGAGCGATACCTTCGTCACACGCGCGCGCGACGGTGTCGGGCTGTCGTTGTCGAATACGTTGGCCTGCGCGGCATTCAACTGCGCGCGCCCGGCCATGTAGAGGCCGGTTTCCTTCAGCCACGGGTCCGCGCTGTGCGATGCGTTCGCGAAGGCGCGGGTCGCGGTGAGGAAGTCGGCGCGATAGAACGCGTTCGTGCCGTCGAGGTACGCGGCGAACTGCTGGCCGAGCGGCGACTTGACCGGCGGCTTCGTCCACGCGGCGCTCGCGCCGCCCGCGGCACAGGTCTTCTGCGCGATGTCGGCGCGTGCCGCGCGCAGGCGCGCGGCTTCGTCGTCGGGCAGGCCGCCGGCGCCGCCCAATGCGTCGTTGAACGCTTCCGCGCCGGCGCTCATGCTGCGGCAGATGCTGCCTTCGCCGTCCGCGTACCGGTTCGACGACGCATCGGCATCCGCTGCGCCGTCGGTCTTGTCGGGCTCCTTCTGGCCGATATAGATCCATCCGGAGAAATCCATCGGGAACGGCACGACGATCCGGTCGATCCGCTCTTTCGCCGGGATGGTCTTCGGATCCGGAAACACCTGCGCGACCTTGCCGCTGTCGACCATCATCAGCATCGCGTTGATGCGCGTGTCGTTGGCGGGCGTCAGCATCGGCACGTTGCCGCACGAGTATGAAGTTTGCCGGAGCGTGTTCGGCACGTAGCAGCCGTCGTCTCCGCTGGCATGGGCGGCCGGCATCCAGAGCAGACCGGCCGCCAGCGCGGCGAACAGGTTTCGGTGCAGCATCGGGTTTCTTCGCATTTTTCTTGTGCTGGGTAGGGGGCCGCGACGGCCAGTTCTCTCAGGGGGCGCCTTGCCCCGGCGCGTATCGTACCTCACGGGCCGTCATGGTTGGCGTGGCCGGCGTGATCGGCGTGATCGGCGTGATCGGCGTGATCGGCGTGATCGGCGTGATCGGCGTGATCGGCAAGGTACCGTTCGGGGTGCTCACCAACTGAGCGGGCAGCACGCGGGCGTCGCGCGCCTGCCACGATCGCGCATCAGGCGCACACGCTGCTGGCGACGCCTCCGTCGTCCATCTCGTCGAGCGCGGCCCGCAAGTCGTCGATGGCCACCATCAGCTCGCGGACCTGCCGCAACGACGGGTACTGATGCAGCACGGCTTGCCATTGCGGCACGGTCAGCAGCGCGTGCCAGATGACACCGAGGCCGTCCGGATCGGCGTCCGGCTGCCGTGCGAGCGCGCTCGCGTATTCGAGGCTGGCCTGTGCCGACAGCAACTGCATCCGGCTCGCGGCGCCCAGCAGGCGCGGCGTCGCGTCCGCGGACGCGTCGCAGCAATACAGCACCTCGCGTTGCAGCGCCGCTTCGTTGGTCGTCAATGCGTGCAGCGATGCGCCATGCACGCGTACCGTGCCCTGGTGCGTCTCGAATGCATAGACCGTGTCGGGTGCCGCCTGCGCGAGCAGGTTCAGGCCGCGCAGCAGCCGCGGCAGGTCGGTCGTCGCGGCATCCGCGGATGCCTTCGCTTCGACGAGAAAGCGCACGTTCCACGCGAGCGCCGGATCGTTGCCGCGCGCGCGTTCGAGCAGAATCGCGTCCCATTCGGTTTTCGCGCGGTCGTGTTGGCCCGGGATCGACGAAGGCACGCGCATCGACGTGACCACGCGGTAGGTGCGCTGCTCGTCCACCGCGTCGAGCCGGCGCGCCAGCGCGTCGAGCGCCTGCGCCGCCAGCGCTTCGACGGCCGCGCCGCGCTGCTGGGACGCGGCGCCCTGCGCGACGGCGACCGTGCTGCCGACGAGCGGACCCTGACGGACCCACAGCGCGCGGTAGCGACGGACGTCGTTGTCCGCAGCCAGCGCATCGAGCCGCAGCATGCGTTCGAGCGCGGGGCTGTCCTTGAGCTTGACGATGTCCTGCTCGAACGCCGCGTCGCTCGCCATCTCGGGCAGCGCGAGCAGTTGCGCGAGCGCGGCACGCAGTTCGGCCCACGCCGCCGAGGTGGCGGCCGCATGCAGGCGCGCGAGGCCGTCGCGTTGCCAGGCCTGTGCGCTGCGTTCGAGCTTGGCCGGGTGCGCGATCGCATTGACGGCCGAGTGGAGTGCGCGCCGGTCCTGCTCGGCGTGCGCGGACAACGACGCGTATTCGCGCACGTTCGGCGCGTCGTGGCGCAGCACCGATGCCTGAAACGACGGATCGCCGGACGACGGATTCATCGCGTCGCGGATCATCCGTGCGAGCGCATCGATGAAGCGCTGCCGCAAGTCCGCGCCGGGCGCGTGGCCGTTCGCCAGCATCCCGCGCGCTTCCTCGATCACGACCGCCAGCGCGGTGGCCGGGTGCGTCGCACCGGTCAGCGACGACGCGCGGTCGAGCGGCGGCAGCCGATAACGGCGCGCGACGGTGCGCAGGGTGGCGTCGAGCAGGGCGGGAAGCGGTGTCAGCGACATGGCGGATCTGGGCGTGAATGCGGTTCGCGGGGGCGGCCGGCGGGCCGGAGCGCGCGACGATGTGCAACGTTATCACGGCGGGCTGAAGGTGCACGGTGCGGTGTTGTATCGGCGACGCGGGATGACGAGGGCGATGCTCGTGCCGTCGACGCCTGCACGCCACATTTCGCGCAATGCTGAAGCATCGCGCTTCCGGCCGTCGGCATAATCCGCACGTGCGGCCCGAAGCGAACGGGTCGACACCTCTCCGCCACGACCCCGAACGCGAGCGACCCGACATGCAGCCAGCCATGACCCGCAGCCCGCCCGCCGTCGCGGACCTGCTCCTGCTTTTGACGCTCTCGACGTTATGGGGCGCGTCCTACACGTTCATCCGGATCAGCGTCGAGACGATTCCGCCGCTGACGCTGATCGCGGCGCGGACCCTGATTGCGGGTTTGGTGCTGCTGCTATGGATGGGCGTCCGACGCATGCCGATGCCGCGCGATCGCGCGGTGTGGCGCCGCTTTTTCGTACAGGCGCTGCTGAACAGCGTCGTGCCGTTCACGTTGATCGCATGGGCCGAACGCTCGGTCGAGGCCGGCCTCGCGACGATCCTCAATTCCGCTTCGCCGGTGCTCGCGTTCGTCGGCACCTGGCTGTTCACGCGCCACGAACCCGTGACGCCGCGCAAACTGTTCGGCGTCGTCGCGGGGTTCGCGGGGATTGCGCTGGTGGTCGGCGTCGGTGCGCTCGACGGGCTGGGGCAGCAACTCGTGCCGCAACTGGCGATCGTCGCGGCCACCGTCTGCTACGCGGGCGCCGCAATCTACGGGCGCGGATTCAACGGGCTGTCGCCCGCGGCGCCCGCCGCGGGCTCGCTCGTCGTCGGCGCGCTCGTGCTGGTGCCCGCGAGCGTCGTGGTCGACCGGCCATGGACGCTGCATCCGTCGCCGCAATCGCTGCTGGCGCTCGCCGCGCTCGCGGTGTTCTCGACGGCGCTCGCGTTCGTCATCTACTTCCGTCTCGTGCAGACGCTCGGTTCGGTCGGCACGACTGCACAGGCCTATCTGCGCGTGCCGATCGGCGTCGGCATCGGCATGGCGCTGCTCGGCGAATCGCTGTCGATGTCGGCGTGGCTCGGGCTCGGCTGCGTGGTGGCGGGCGTGGCCGCGATGACGCTGCCGCCCCGCAGGGCCGCGCAGCCCCGCCCCTGACCCGTCACGCGGTCAACGTCACCGACAGGCTGCCGAGCTCGCCGAAGCGGACCGTCAGCACATCGCCGATCGGCACGTCGATCGCGCCCGCGTACGAGCCCGTCGTCACGATCTGGCCGGCACGCACCGCATCGCCGCGCGATGCGAGGAAATTGACGAGCCACACCAGCGGCTTGAGCGGATCGCCATCCGGATGGCGGCCGTCGATCGTGCGGTTCAGCGCGCCTTCGAACGACAGCGCCAGCGTCGCGAGCGGCACGTTCAGCCCGTCGGGCACGACCGGGCCGACGCACAGCCCCTGGTTGAATTGGCCGTCGGCCAGCAGCTCGAACTTCGACGCGCGCACCGGCTCCGCATAGCGGCAGCCAAGTATCTCGAGCACGACGCGCACTTCCCGGATCGCCGCCCGCACGTCGCCTTCGTCGTACGGCTGCTCGCGCGCGGGCAGGTCACGATCGAGCACGAATGCGATTTCCGGTTCGATCCGCACGATCGGCCCGCCGACGACGCGGTACGGCGCATCGGCTTCGCGGATCGTCGACGCGAAGATCGGCGCGAGGATCACGCGATCGGGCGGCGGCAGCGCGCATTTCCAGCCGCCGACGGGTTCGCCGAGCAGAACGGCGACGCGCTGCTGGATCGCGAGCGCGGTGTCGATGTCGTCGGGTCGCAGTGCATCGGGCAACAGCGGGCCGGGCGAGCCGGCATGGCGGGCGGCGACGAGATGCTGGGCGGCGCCGTCCACGCGTTCGGTAGTCGTTGTCATGTCGGTTGAGCGAGTTGAAAGTGGGGCCGGAAAAAAGGGCCGGACGAAAGTCGCACATTCGATGATAGCGCCTTCGGCGCGATGGCCGCTCGAAAGCGCGTCGGTGCACGCATGGCCGGCCCGCTTCGCGGCCTTGCCGACGACGCGAGCTTCCCCCCCTTCCCGTCGCGCCGTTTTGACGCATGCGTGCTCGCGGCCTCGTTTGACCGCCGTCAATATTCAAACTCGCCGTCGGCCGATGATGGAGACATGGCCGCGCGCGACAGGATGCGCGGCAACTCACCCCAGCGAGGTTTGCATGTACGAGAAGATCATGGTGGCCGTGGACGGCAGCGCTTCGTCGAAACAGGCGCTGGCCGAGGCCGTGAAGGTGGCGCTGGCGGGCGATGCGCACGTCAGCGTCGTGTACGTGGTCGACAAGTCGGTGCTGTTCACGTATGCCGGCCGCCTCGATCCGCACGCGCTCGTCGAGGAAATTCGCGACGACGGGCGCAAGGTGCTGCGCGAAGCCGAACAGATCGTCGCGCTGGCCGGTGCGAAGGGCGAAGCCGAACTGGTCGAGACCGAGAGCATCGGCGAGGACATCGCGGAACGCCTGCAACGTTACGTGAAGGAGCGCGGGATCGATCTCGCGGTGGTCGGTACGCACGGGCGGCGCGGCATCCGGCGCGTGCTGCTCGGCAGCGTTGCCGAGCGTTTCGTGCGCGGGTCGAAGTGCCCGGTGCTGTTGATTCGTGGCGACGACGCCGACGCGCCGGCCGCCGCGGCCGCGGCATGACGCGGCGCGCGCGATGATACGCCGCCAGTACCGGATCGTCGTCGCGGCGATCGCCGTGTTCGTGTCGCTCGCCGGGATGATGGCCGTCGTGACGGGCCTGCTGTTCGATGCGGCGACGGCGCTGCGCGGCGGCGCCCTCGCGTTGATCGTCGGCGTGGCCGGCTTCGTCGTGATGCTGAATCCGGGGCCGAAAGGCGAGGAGTGACCCGCATGGGCGAGGGGGCGGCGCACGTCCGGCCCCGGTGTCGCGACGACCGGCGATAGCCGTTGCCCCGCCCCGATTTCGCCTAGTCGCTCGTCGTCGCCTTCGTGCCGTCCTGCCCGACCTGAATCATCAGCCGCTTCAACGTTTCCGCCAGCGCGGCGTTCTTCGGCTGAATCTTCCCTGCCTGCGCGAACGCATCGCGCGCTTCGTCCTGGCGCCCCAGCTTCCACAGCACCTCGCCCTTGTGGGCCAACCCGGTCGCACGGGCTTCGCGCGCGTCGCCGTCGTCATCCTTCGCGAAGATCGCGATCGAGCGGTCGAACCACGCGAGCGCTTCGTCGTTGCGGCCGAGGCGATACAGCGCCCAGCCCTTGCTGTCGAGCGCGTACGCATCGTTCGGCGATTGCGCGAGATGCGCGTCGATCATCGCGAGCCCGCGCTCGACCTCGACGCCGGCATCGGCGAGCCGATAGCCGATATCGTTCAGGCGATCGTCGGGAATCCTGTCTAGATCGAGCACGGCGGCCACGCGGCTCGCGTCGCGTTCGGCGATCGCGAGCGACAGCAGCTTCGCGACGATCTGCCCTCGCAGCTCGCTGCTGATCCGCTCGCCGTTGGCGACCAGGGTGCCGAGGTACTGCGTATACAGGTCCGGTGCGCCGGGGGCGTTCGCGCTGTTCGCGATGGCCAGGCCCGGGCCCGCGCACCAGTCGATATCGGCCGAGCCGGCCAGCGTGCCGACGTAAAGATCGACGTTCCTCGGCGTGCGCGACTGCGCGTAGTAGGTGTAGCCGTTCGCATCCGAATAGCCGCACGCCAGATACTCGTTGTTCACGTCCAGCATGTACGGGACATGGCCGAGCTTCGCCGTGCCGCCCGGGTCGACGAGCCGGAACGATTCGCCCAGGTCGCCGTCGCCGACGATCGCGTTGAACACCCACTGCTTCAGAGGATGAAATTTCGGCAGGCGGATCTTGGCCGTGCGGCCGGCTGCGTCCGTCGTGCCGAAAATCACGCTGTCGTGCTGATCCGGCTTGACGGGCAGCCCTGCGATCACCTGGCCCGGCAGGAACAGTCGATAGCGCGCGTTCGGCAGCGGCTGCTGCGTGGCCGGGTCGCGCAGCACGAACTGGTGAACGTAAGCGCCTTTGCCGAGCGACACCGTCGGCGGGACATAGGTGCGGGCGTAGGCGGACGGCGCGGCGGCGCAATTCAAGGCCGCGACGATGAGCGCGGCGAGAAGTCGGGATGTCATGACAGTAGTTCTTATAGGTAGAGGTTTTATCGTTCGACGGCCGGAAATGCACTGAACGACCCACGCAGTCCTTGAAAAACGACGGGCGGCGGTGGGCGAATTCCGATGAGGTGAATCGAATCGTCCCGTGCAAATGAATGCGAATCCCGTATGCGTCGGCATGATGCAGCGAAGAGCCGGGCGGGCGATGCAGGAATGCAGTGCGCAGCATAGCAGGCTGCACGATTCGATCGATCCCGTCATCTGGTTTCGTTGTTGCAGGCGGATGAATGATTCCGTGATTTGTATCAAGTCGTGATATGCCGATCCGTCTGACAATGGGTTCGACCACGGTGAGCAGGGCGGAATGATCCAAATCCGATCGTCCTTTACAACCGGTATTTCACCTCCTTAAATAATCAGGGTCTGCCAAAAGACCGGAAAAACGAGATCCCCATGAGCCATTTCCTGGATAGATTGCGTTATTTCTCCACCGCGAGGCCACGTTTTTCCGACGGGCACGGCGCCGTCACCGACGAAGACCGCAAGTGGGAAGACGGTTACCGGATGCGCTGGCAGCACGACAAGATCGTCCGCTCGACCCACGGCGTGAACTGCACGGGTTCGTGCTCGTGGAAGGTCTACGTGAAAGGCGGGATCGTCACCTGGGAAACCCAGCAGACCGACTATCCGCGCACGCGTCCCGACATGCCGAACCACGAGCCGCGCGGCTGCTCGCGCGGTGCGTCGTACTCCTGGTATCTGTACAGCGCGAACCGTCTCAAGCACCCGATGGTGCGCAGCGCGCTCGTGAAGCTGTGGCGCGAGCGCCGCCGCACGCTCGGCCCCGTCGAAGCATGGCGTTCGATCGTCGACGACGATGCAGCGCGGCGCTCGTACCAGAGCCGGCGCGGCCTGGGCGGCTTCGTGCGTTCGAGCTGGGACGAGGTCAACGAGATCGTCGCGGCGGCCAACGTGCATACGGTCGAGCGGCACGGCCCCGATCGCGTGGTCGGCTTCTCGCCGATCCCGGCGATGTCGATGGTGTCGTACGCGGCCGGCTCGCGCTACCTGTCGCTGATCGGCGGGGTGTGCCTGAGCTTCTACGACTGGTATTGCGACCTGCCGCCCGCATCGCCGCAGACCTGGGGCGAGCAGACCGACGTACCGGAATCGGCCGACTGGTACAACTCAACGTTCATCATGATGTGGGGCTCCAATGTCCCGCAGACGCGCACGCCCGACGCGCACTTCCTCGTCGAGGCGCGCTATCGCGGCACCAAGGTTGTGTCGGTGTTTCCCGATTACGCGGAAGGCGCGAAGTTCGGCGACCTGTGGCTGCACCCGAAGCAGGGCACCGATGCGGCGCTCGCGCTCGCGATGGGTCACGTGATCCTGAAAGAGTTTCATCTGGCCGGGAAGAGCGATTACTTCGCCGACTACTGCAAGCGCTACACCGACATGCCGTGCCTCGTGCGCCTCGTGCCGCACGGCGACGGCTACGTGCCGGAGCGCCTCGTGCGCGCGTCCGACTTCGACGACGCGCTCGACGAAGCCGCGCATCCGGAGTGGAAGACCGTGATGATCGACGACGCGAACGGCGAATTCGTCGTGCCGGTCGGCTCGGTCGGCTTCCGCTGGGGGCAGCAGGACGACGCCGATAAAGGCAAGTGGAACCTGCGCGGCGAGACGTCGAAGGGCGCGGCGCTGTCGCCGCGGCTGTCGTGCACGGCCGCGCACGACGACGTGGTCGACGTGCTGTTCCCGTACTTCGGCAACCAGCCGCACGCGCACTTCAACTCGACGCAGCACGCGTCCGAGCTGTCGCGGCGGATCGGCGTGCGGCGCATCGCGACGCGCAACGGCGACATGCTGGTCGCGACCGTCTACGACCTGTTCGTCGCGAACTACGGGCTCGACCAGGGGCTCGGCGGCCGCGACGTGGCCGCAAGTTACGACGACGATCTCCCGTATGCGCCGGCCTGGCAGGAAACGATCACCGGCGTGAAGCGCGCGGACGTGATCTCGGTCGCGCGGCAGTTCGCGGAGAACGCGCACAAGACGCAGGGCAAGTCGATGGTGATCATCGGCGCGGGGATCAACCACTGGTTCCACATGGACATGTCGTACCGCGCGATCATCAACATGCTGATCATGTGCGGCTGTATCGGCAAGCCGGGCGGCGGCTGGTCGCACTACGTGGGCCAGGAGAAGCTGCGGCCGCAGACGGGCTGGACGGCGCTGTCGGGCGCGCTCGACTGGAGCCGCCCGCCGCGCCAGATGAATGCGACGTCGTTCTTCTACGCCCACACCGACCAGTGGCGTTACGACCCGATGGACCCGGCCACGCTGCTGTCGCCGCTCGCGGACAAGTCGCGGTTCCACGGTGCGCCGATCGACTACAACGTGCGCGCGGAACGGATGGGCTGGCTGCCGTCCGCGCCGCAGCTCTCGACGAACCCGTTGAAGATCGGCGCGGCGCTCGCCGATCCCGTGCACGCCGGCGCCGACATCGCGCAGCAATTGAAGGCCGGCACGCTGAAGCTGGCGAGCGAGGATCCCGACGCGCCCGGCAACTTCCCGCGCAACCTGTTCGTGTGGCGCTCGAACCTGCTCGGCTCGTCGGGCAAGGGCCACGAGTATTTCCTGAAGCACCTGCTCGGCACCACCAACGGCGTGCAGGGCGAGGATCTCGGCGCGACCGGCGGCCGGCGCCCCGAGGAAGTGACGTGGCATGACGAAGCGCCACGCGGCAAGCTCGACCTGCTCGTGACGCTCGACTTCCGGATGTCGACGACCTGCATGTATTCGGACGTCGTGCTGCCGACCGCGACGTGGTACGAGAAGGACGACATGAACACGTCCGACATGCACCCGTTCATCCATCCGCTGTCGGCGGCGGTCGATCCCGCATGGGAATCGAAGAGCGACTGGGAGATCTTCAAGGGGATCGCGAAGCGCTTCTCCGAGCTGTGCGACGGGCATCTGGGCGTCGAGCGCGACGTCGTGCTCGCGCCGATCGCGCACGACACGCCGGGCGAGCTCGCGCAGCCGTTCGACGTGCAGGACTGGAAGCGCGGCGAATGCGAACCGGTGCCGGGCCGCACGATGCCGAACGTGATCGTCGTCGAGCGCGACTATCCGAACACCCATGCGCGTTTCACGTCGCTGGGGCCGCTGATGGACAAGCTCGGCAACGGCGGCAAGGGCATCGGCTGGGACACGAAGGACGAAGTCAAGCTGCTCGGCGAACTGAACTACAAGGTGGCCGACGGTGCGGCGCAAGGGCGCCCGAGAATCGACACGGCGCTCGACGCCGCCGAGGTGATCCTCGCGCTCGCGCCCGAGACCAACGGCGAAGTGGCGGTGAAGGCGTGGCGCGCGCTGTCCGGCATCACCGGCATCGACCACACGCACCTGGCCGCCGCGCGCGCGGACGAGAAGATCCGCTTCCGCGACATCCAGGCGCAGCCGCGCAAGATCATCTCGTCGCCGACATGGAGCGGGATCGAGTCGGAGCACGTGTCGTACAACGCCGGCTACGTGAACGTGCACGAACTCGTGCCGTGGCGCACGATGACCGGCCGGCAGCAGCTCTATCAGGATCACGCATGGATGCGCGCGTTCGGCGAATCGCTGTGCGCCTACAAGCCGCCGGTCGATACGGGCAGCTACGAACACATGCTCGGCAAACGCTCGAACGGCAACCCCGAACGCGTGCTGAACTTCCTGACGCCGCACCAGAAGTGGGGCATTCACAGCACGTACACGGACAACCTGCTGATGCTGACGCTGTCGCGCGGCGGGCCGATCGTGTGGATGTCGGAGGACGACGCGAAGGCGATCGGCGCGGTCGATAACGACTGGATTGAGTGCTACAACTCGAACGGCGCGTTGTGCGCGCGGGCCGTCGTCAGTCAGCGGATTCCGTCCGGGATGGTGATGATGTACCACGCGCAGGAAAAGATCGTGAACACGCCGGGCTCCGAGATCACCGGCACGCGCGGCGGTATCCACAACTCGGTCACGCGCATCGCGCTGAAGCCGACGCACATGATCGGCGGCTATGCGCAGCTCGCGTACGGCTTCAATTACTACGGCACGGTCGGCTCGAATCGCGACGAGTTCCTGATCGTGCGCAAGATGAGCAGGATCGACTGGCTCGATGGCGAGGAAACCGCACCCGTCACCGCTCGCGCGGGAGAAACATCATGAAAATACGCGCACAGATCGCGATGGTGCTGAACCTCGACAAGTGCATCGGGTGCCATACCTGCTCGGTGACCTGCAAGAACGTGTGGACGAGCCGCGAAGGGATGGAATACGCGTGGTTCAACAACGTCGAGACGAAACCGGGCATCGGCTATCCGAAGGACTGGGAGAACCAGGACCGCTGGCGCGGCGGCTGGCAGCGGCGCGCGGACGGCAGGATCGAGCCGCGCCTCGGCGGCAAGTGGCGACTGCTCGCGCAGATTTTCGCGAACCCGCATCTGCCCGAGATCGACGACTACTACGAGCCGTTCACGTTCGATTACGCGCACCTGCAGGAGGCCGGCAACACGCGCGCGATGCCGGTCGCGCGGCCGCGCTCGGTGATCAGCGGCCAGCGGCTCGAGAAGATCGAGTGGGGGCCGAACTGGGAAGAAATCCTCGGCGGCGAATTCGAGAAGCGATCGAAGGACGCCAACTTCGAGAACGTGCAGAAGGACATCTACGGGCAGTTCGAGAACACCTTCATGATGTACCTGCCGCGCCTGTGCGAGCACTGCCTGAACCCGGCGTGCGTCGCGTCGTGCCCGTCTGGCTCGATCTACAAGCGCGAGGAAGACGGCATCGTGCTGATCGACCAGGACAAGTGCCGCGGCTGGCGCATGTGCGTGTCGGGGTGCCCGTACAAGAAGATCTACTACAACTGGCAGAGCGGCAAGGCCGAGAAGTGCATCTTCTGCTATCCGCGGATCGAGGCCGGCCAGCCGACCGTGTGCTCGGAAACCTGCGTGGGCCGCATCCGCTATCTCGGCGTGCTGCTGTACGACGCCGACCGGATCAGCGAGGCGGCCAGCGCCGAGAACGAGAAGGATCTCTACGAAGCGCAACTGTCGCTGTTCCTCGACCCGGACGATCCGGCCGTGATCGCGCAGGCCGAGCGCGACGGCGTGCCGGCCGCGTGGATCGAGGCTGCGCGGCGTTCGCCGACCTACAAGATGGCGATCGACTGGAAGATCGCGTTCCCGCTGCATCCGGAATATCGGACGCTGCCGATGGTGTGGTACGTGCCGCCGCTGTCGCCGATCAACGCGGCCGCCAACAGCGGCGATCTCGGCATGAACGGCTATCTGCCGGACGTCGAATCGCTGCGCATTCCGCTGCGCTATCTCGCGAACCTGCTGACGGCCGGCGATGAGGCGCCCGTGAAGCTCGCGCTCGAACGGCTGCTCGCGATGCGCGCGTTCATGCGGGCGCGCCACGTGGACGGTATCGACGCACGAGGCGTGCTCGACCAGGTGGGGCTGTCGCTCGCGCAGGTCGAGGAGATGTACCGCTATCTCGCGATCGCGAACTACGAGGATCGCTTCGTGATCCCGACCACGCACCGCGAATACGCGGAGAACGCGTACGACCTGCGCGCATCGTGCGGCTTCTCGTTCGGCAACGGCTGCTCGGACGGCCGTTCCGAGGCGAGCCTGTTCAGCCCGAGGAAGGGCAGCAAGACGATTCCGATTCACGAGGCTTCCCGATGACGAGCATCGCACCCGATCCGACCTATGCGGCGCTCGCTGCGCTGCTCGATTATCCCGACGAATCGCTGGTCGCCGCGCTCGATTCGATCGACACGCACCTGCGCGAGCGCACGCGCATGCCGAAAGCGGTGCGCGCGGGCCTCGACCGGTTCCTTGCGTACGTGCGCGAGCGCGATCTGCTGACGCTGCAGGAGAACTACGTCGGGCTGTTCGATCGCGGCCGTGCGACGTCGCTGTACCTGTTCGAGCACGTGCACGGCGAATCGCGCGACCGCGGACAGGCGATGGTCGACCTGCTGCAGATGTACGAGCGTCACGGGCTGTTCCTGAATCAGGGCGAGCTGCCCGACTACCTGCCCGTGTTTCTCGAATACCTGTCGCGGCTGCCGGCCCCCGATGCCCGCAAGCTGCTCGCCGAAACCGGCGAGATCCTGCGCGCGCTGGCCGGGCAACTCGCGCAGCGCGGCAGCCATTACAGCTTCGTGATGGGGGCGCTACTGCCGATGGCCGGCCTCACGCTCGCCGACGCGCCGGAGGCGGCCGACGACGACGTGGCCGCCGAGCGGCCGAGCGCCGCGGACTACCGCGCGCTCGATGCGTCGTATGCGGACGAGGCCGTGCGCTTCGTCGGCGCAGCAACACCGGCCGCGGAGCAGACGGTGCGATTCCATGACAAGCGGCCGGCCCGCGGCGCGTAAGCGCGGGCGCAACTGGGGAAAGACATGAACGCTTACCTGCATCAGTTCCTGTTCGGGATCTACCCGTACATCTGCCTCGCCGTACTGCTGGTCGGCAGCCTGATCCGCTTCGACCGCGAGCAGTACACGTGGAAAAGCGATTCGTCGCAGCTGCTGCGCCACGGCATGCTGCGGCTCGGCAGCAACCTGTTCCACTGGGGCGTGCTGGTCGTCGTGCTCGGGCACTTCGGCGGCTTCCTCGCGCCGCATTGGCTCGTGTCGCCGTTCCTGTCGGCGTCGGGGCACCAGCTCGTCGCGATGGTGGCGGGCGGCGCTGCCGGCGTCGCGGCGATCATCGGGCTGACGATCCTGATCTGGCGGCGCCTCGGCGACCCGCGCATTCGCCGCAACAGCCGCCGGTCGGACATCCTGATCGTGCTGATGCTGTGGGTGCAGCTCGCGCTCGGGCTCGGCACCGTCGTGCTGTCGACGCGCCACATGGACGGCGCGATGTTCGAACAGCTGACCGACTACGTGAAGGGCGTCGTCACGTTCCGTCCGGACATCGCGAGCCTGCTCGTCGGCGTGCCGCTCACGTACCGGCTGCACATCCTGCTCGGCTTCACGATCTTCCTCGTGTCGCCGTTCACGCGGATGGTGCACATCTGGAGCGGGATCGCGTCGGTCGCGTACCTGATCCGTCCGTACCAGCTCGTGCGCAAGCGCTGAGGAGGCCGCATGAACGACGTTCTCTCCGATGCACCGGTCGCGTTGCGCGTCAACGGCGTCGCGATCGGCGACGACGCGATCGCGGCCGAAGCCGCGCATCACGGCGATGCGTCCGATCCGCTCGATGCGGCGCGGCATGCGCTCGCGGTACGCGAACTGCTGCGGCAGCGCGCTGTGTCGCTCGCGCTGCTCGACGAAGGCGCGCCGCTCGACGACGCGGCCGTCGACGCGCTGCTCGAGCGCGAGTTGACGCATGTGCCCGAACCCGATCGCGCGGCTTGCGAGCGCTACTACGCGCAGCACCCGGCGCGCTTTCGGCGCAACGACATCGTCTATGCGAGCCACGTGCTGTTCGCGATGACGGACCGCGTGCCGCTCGCGCCGCTGCGGCAGCGCGCGGAACAGGCGCTCGCCGGCGTGGTGGCCGCGCCCGATACGTTCGAAGCGGTCGCGCGCGCGTCGTCGAACTGCCCGTCGGCGGAAGTGGGCGGCAGCCTCGGGCAACTGCTGCGCGGCGACACGGTGCCGGAATTCGAGGCCGCGCTGTTCGATACCGACGGCATCGGCGTGCTGCCGAAGCTGGTCAACACGCGCTTCGGCTTCCATATCGTGCGCATCGAGCGCCGCGTGCCGGGCGACGCGGTGCCGTTCGACGAAGCAGCCGACCAGATCGCCGCATACCTGGCCGCGCGCGTGCGACAGCAGGCGATGCGGCAGTACGTGGCGATTCTCGCGGGCGGCGCACGCGTCGAAGGCGTTGAATTCGACGGCGCCAACGGGCCGCTGGTCCAATGAAACGGGGTTTTGCGTATGGCAACTCAACAAGGTAATGCCGTGCCGGTCGCGAACGCGCCGGCCATCCCGCTGCGTGCGTGGTCGGTGCTGGCCGCGAGCACGCTCGCGTTCATGGTGTGTTTCGTCGTATGGATGATGTTCGGCGTGCTCGGCGTGCAGTTGCGCACCGACCTCGGGCTGAACAGCACGGAGTTCGGGCTGCTCACGTCGACGCCGGTGCTGACCGGCGCGCTGATGCGTTTGCCGCTCGGCACGTGGACCGACCGCTTCGGCGGCCGCATCGTGATGACGGTGCTGCTCGTCGTGTGCGCGGTGCCCGTCTACATCGTCAGCTACGCGACGCAGCTGTGGCAGTTCCTGCTGATCGGGCTGTTTCTCGGTTGCGTCGGCGCGTCGTTCGCGGTCGGCACGCCGTATGTCGCGCGCTTTTTCCCGCCGCAGCGGCGCGGGCTCGCGATGGGCGTGTTCGGCGCGGGCACGTGCGGCGCGGCCGTCAACCTGTTCGTCACGCCGCTGCTGCTCGACGCGTACGGCTGGCGCTTCGTGCCGCGCGTCTATGCGCTCGCGCTGCTCGTCACGGCGCTGATCTTCTGGTTCGCGTCGGCGCCCGATCCGGGTGCGGGCAAGCGCGGCGGGTCGATGCTCGATTCGTTCAAGGTGCTGCGCGACCCGCGCGTATGGCGGCTCTGCCAGTACTACTCGATCACGTTCGGCGGCTTCACCGCGCTGTCGCTATGGATTCCGCAGTACCTGAAGAGCGAATACGGGATGTCGCTCGTGATGGCGTCCGCGTTCGCGGCCGGCTTCTCGCTGCCGGGCTCCGTGCTGCGCGCGCTCGGCGGCGCGCTGTCCGACCGCTTCGGCGCGCATGCGGTCACGTGGTGGGGGCTGTGGGTCGCATGGATCGCGCTGTTCCTGCTGTCGTATCCGGCGACGGACTTCGTGATCCACACGATCGACGGCACCGCGACGCTGAACGTCTCGATGCCGGTGGCCGGCTTCGTCGCGCTGACCTTCGTGCTCGGCGCGGTGTTCGCGCTGGGGATGGCGTCGACTTTCAAATACGTCGCCGACGATTTCGCGGACAACATGGGCGTCGTCACGGGCATCGTCGGGCTCGCGGGCGGGCTCGGCGGCTTCCTGCTGCCGATCCTGTTCGGCGTGCTGCTCGACCTGCTGCGCGTGCGCACGACCTGCTTCATGTTCCTGTACGGAATCGTGTGGGTGTCGCTGATCCTGATCTACCGGTCGGAAGTGCGGCGCACGCCCGTCGTCACGGGCTGACGTCTTTTCGATCGATCCGATCCGATGCGCTTGCGCGATGCCCGCAGGGTACGGGGCCGCGCACGCGCATCGTCCCGTTCGGGAGGGCGCGCGCGACGTATCCGGCCGCGCGCGCTTCTGTCAAACTGGCGCCCATGAAACCGCGCCTCGCTTCACCGCTTTCTCCCGATTCCGCGCCTGCGCCCGCAGGTTTTCCCGACGCCGACGAACTGGCCGCCCTGCGCGCGTGCGTGAAGCGGGCGCGGCAGATGTCGAGTGCGTTCGGGGCGGACAAGTAGGCGAGTCGGACGTTGCCGGCTGGCACGTGCACGCTACGACAACGGTCGATGGTCGATGGTCGGGCGCGTTTCCCGTCCGCGAATGAATGACGCACCGCAGCGTATCGGCCGACGAGACGGAACGGTCCGGCCCAAACGACGGTCATAAACTTTTTCACCGGGAGCAGCGGATGGCATCGAGCCAGGGCACGGTCGATTTCATCGTCGAGCAGATCGCGGCGGCCGGCACGGTATCGGCCCGCAAGATGTTCGGCGAATACGGCATCTATTGCGACGGCAAGATGGTCGCGCTCGTCTGCGACGACCGGCTGTTCGTCAAGCCGACACCCGAAGGCCGCGCGTATCTCGGCGCGTGCGACGAAGCCCCGCCGTATCCGAGCGCGAAGCCGCACCTCGTCATCGCCGGCGATCGCTGGGACGACCGCGAATGGCTGTCGGCGCTGATCCGGATCACCGCCGCGCAGTTGCCGCTGCCGGTGAAGCGAAGCCGGTAGCGGCCGTGAGCCATGTGCCGTGTCGCGTAACGTGACATGGCGCACAGGCGTATTCTGTGACACATGCGCGCGACCCGCGCGCGCCCGGAGGGAGCACAAGAATGGAGACATCCGGACATCCGCGCGGCATGCGGCGTGCGGGCCACGCCTGGCACGCGTTCGTCGCGGCCGTTTGCGTCGGCTGGAGCGCGCTGGCGTTCGGCGCGGAAGGCGCAGGCGGCGCGGCCGCGCTGCTCGACCGTTACCACAGCCTCGGCGCGCAACTGAAGGACAACGCTTTCCGCCGGCCCGTGGTCCTCGAATCGTCGGAAGCATCGTCGTCGCTGAAGGGCGACATCTATGCGGTGGTCGACTATCCATTCCCGGTCGTGAACGGCCAGCTCAACGATCCCGCGCAGGGCCCCGCGAACTGGTGCGCGGTGCTGATCCTGCACCTGAACACCAAGTACTGTCACGCATCGAGCGGCGCCAACGGCCCGGTGCTCGACGTGAACCTTGGCCGCAAGATCCAGCAAAAGCTGTCGGACACCTATCGCGTGCAGTTCCGCTATCGTGTGGCGGCCGCGACGCCCGACTATTTCCAGGTCGACCTGACCGCCGACAGCGGCCCGATGGGCACGAAGGATTACCGGATCGCGCTCGAAGCCGTGCCGGTCGGCGCGTCGCGCACGTTCCTGCACCTCACGTATTCGTATGGCTTCGGCACGGTCGGCCGGATGGCGATGAAGACCTATCTCGCGACGGTCGGCAGCGACAAGGTCGGGTTTACGGCCGCCAGCGGCGCATCGGCCGCGCAGCCGCAGTACATCGGCGGCGTGCGCGGGCTGCTGGAGCGCAACACGATGCGCTATTACCTTGCGATCGACACCTATCTCGCGACGCTCGACAAGCCGGTCGACCAGCGCCTCGCGCGCTGGTTCGACGCGACCGAGCAGTATCCGCAGCAACTGCACGAAGTGGAAAAGGGCGCATATCTGCAGATGAAAGCGCAGGAGATACAGCGGCAGCAGGCGGCGCGGTAGGCGGCGCCCGCCGTCCTGCCGCTCAGTTCGATGCGCCGCCGACCGTGCGGATGCTGCGCCACTGCCCCTGTTCGACGCGGAACAGCGTGTAGGGCGGCTTGATCAGGTCGCCGCGCTCGTCGAACGAGATCTTCCCGGTCACGCCGGTGACCGACACGCCCGGCAGGCTCGCGACGATCCTGGCGCGATCGACCGAGTCGGCCTTGCGGATCGCCGCGATCATCGCGAGCGCCGCATCGTACGCGAACGGCGCATACAGCTCGACGTCCTGGTTGAAGCGCGCCTTGTAGCGCTGCGCGAATGCGACGGCGGATGGCAGCTTGTCGAGCGCGGGGCCCGGTTCGAGGTCCTGCGTGCCTTCGCCCGAATTGCCGGCGATCTTCAGGAATGCGTTGCTTTTCAGCGCGCCGGCGCCGAACAGTTGCGCGCGGATGCCGAGCGAGCGCATCTGCTTGATCAGCATCGCACCCTGTTCGTCGAGCCCGCCGAAGAAGATCAGGTCGACGTTGTTGCTCTTCATCGTCGTCAGGATGCCGCGGAAATCGACCGCCTTGTCGTTCGTGTATTCGCGGCCGACGATATTGCCGTGCGCGTCCTTCACGCCTTTCTCGAACGCGTCGGCGAGGCCTTGCCCGAACGCGGTGCGATCGTCGATGATGCCGATCCGCTTCGCCTTCAGCTGCTTGACCGCGAAGCGGCCGGCCACCACGCCGCCGATGCCGTCGTGCCCCATCGTGCGGAACACGTTCTTGAAACCCTGCATCGTCAGTTGCGGATTGGTCGAGCCGGGCGTGATCATCGCGACGTTCGCCTGCCGGTAGACGGCCGACGCGGGGATGCTGCAGCCCGAATTGTAGTGGCCGACCACGCCGGCCACGCCGTCGTCGACGAGCTTCTGCGCGACCTGGATCGCGATGCGCGGATCGGCCTGGTCGTCCTGCACGTCGAGCACGAAGCGCACCGGCTTGCCGCCGACGGTCGGATGCTTCGCGTTCTCCTCGTCGAGCGCGAGTTGCGCGCCGTATTGCAGGTCCTTGCCGACGCGCGCGACGGGCCCCGTCAACGGGCCGGCGAAGCCGATCTTGATGGTTTCCGGATCCGCGGCCTGCGCGGATGCGGCGACCGCGCCGAGCGAGCAGACGGCCAGCCAGACCAGCCAGTGACGACGATTCATGATGATCTCCTTGCGTTGGTTGAAATCGCGGCGCGCGTCAGAATCGCGCGGCCCGGTATGGCGCGAGGTCCAGCGGCGGTGCGCGCTGGACGACGAGGTCGGCGACGATCCGCCCGGTGATGCCGGCGAGCGTCACGCCGAGATGCTGATGACCGAATGCATGGATCACGCGCGCGCTGCGCCGCGCGCGGCCGATCACGGGCACGCCGTCCGGCAGGGTCGGCCGGAAGCCGAGCCAGCTGCGCGTCGGCGCGCCGAGCGACGGCAGCGCCTCACATGCCGAGCGCGTGAGCAGTGCGACGAGCGAGCGGTTCATCGGGGCGTCGAAGCCGCCGAGCTCGACGGTGCCGGCCGCGCGCAGCCCTTCGTCGAGCGGCGTCATGTAGAAACCGCGTTCGGCCCAGCCGACCGGCCGCGTGACGATCGACTCGTGTGCGGCGAACTGCACGTGATAACCGCGCTCGGTATCGAGCGGCACCGCGTCGCCGCACATCACCGCGAATTCACGCGAGCGTGCGCCTGCAGCGATGACGACGTGATCGAAGGTGCGCACCGAGCCGCCCGCGTTCACGTTCACGCCGTCGCCGACGGGCTCGATCCGCTCGACGCGCTCGCGTTCGAGCGTCGCGCCGCCGGTTGCGAGATGCGCGAACAGCTCGCCGAGAAACCCGTGCGGATCGGAGAAAAACCAGCTTCCGGCGAACAGCACGCCGCGCGCGAAGATCGGCGCGAGCGCGGGCTCGAGCCGGCGGATCCCGGTCGCGTCGAGTACCTCGAACGGCACGCCGAGCCTGCGCCGCAGCGCGAGCGACGGCTGCGCGGCATCGAACGACGCCTGCCGCGCATACAGGTACAGGCATTCACGCGGCCGCACGAACGCCGCGAGCCGCGCGGTGGCGAGCAGCGGCGCATAGCCGTCGGCGGCGCGCGACAGCAGCGCGGCCAGCGCGCTGGCGCTGCGTGCGTGGCGCGCGGGCGTCGATGCGAGCAGAAATCGCGCGAGCCATGGCGCGCCGCGCAGCAGGTACGGCCAGCGGATGCGCAGCGGGCTGTCGGCGGAGAACAGGAAATGCGGGATGTTGCCGAACACGGACGGGCCGTTCACCGGCACGCAGCCGTACGGCGCGAACGTCGCGGCGTTGCCGAACGACGCGCCGTGGCCGACGCCGGCCGGATCGAACAGCGTCACGCGATGCCCGTCGCGCTGCAGCCACGCCGCCGCGCCGAGCCCGATGAAGCCTGCACCCACGATGGCGACGTTCGCCATGACGCATTCCCTCCGGCACACATGGTTCACACAAAGTTGAGATAAAGAATCACACAGTAATTTTTTGTGTGCAATCAAAATGAGATTGTGTGGCGCTAGCGTTTACCCGATTTCAACTGGCTGATTCAACAGACTTTTCTGCCGACGTTTGACGGGGAGGGGATGTCATATACAATCGCTGGGCAGATCAAAATGACAGACAAACGCTTTTTGTGTGGTCACAGGCGACAAATGGCATCAGACAAACTTTCCGGCGAGCGCGACGGCGCAGCGCCGGTGCAGGCGAAGCGGCCGACTTATGTCGAGGTATCGAGCTCGATCGAGGAGGAAATCCGCAACGGCACGTATCCGCCGGGCAGCCGCCTGCCGCCGCAGCGCCAGCTCGCGACCGAGCTCGGCATCAACGTGTCGACCGTGTCCCGCGCGTACAAGGAGCTGCAACTGCGCGGCCTCGTGATCGGCAGCAAGCGCCGCGGTTCGCTCGTCACCGGCGGCGCGATGCCGAGCATCGCGCCGGCCCGCGCATCGCTCGCGGCGGGCAACGGCGTGATCGACCTGACCGTGAACCGCCCGGCGACCGGCGAGTTTCTGGCGAGCCTCGCGCAGACGTTCGGCACGCTGCCGAGCGACCCGCGTTTCGCCGCGCTGCAGGAATATCAGCCGCCGCAGGGTCCCGACTGGGCGCGCGCGGCCGGCGCGCAGTGGCTTGCCGCGCCCGGCTTCGAGCCGTCGCGCGACCAGGTGGTCGTCACGAGCGGCGCGCAGCACGGGCTGTATGCGGTGCTGAACAGCCTGATCGGCACCGACGGCGTGATCGTGGCCGATCGCCTCACGTATTACGGGCTCAAGGCGCTTGCGCCGGTGTTCCAGTTCGAGATCGTCAGCGCGCCGGCCGACGACGACGGCCTGCTGCCCGACGAGATCGAACGGATCTGCCAGCGCATGCCGGTCAAGGCGATCTTCGTCGTGCCGAATCTGCAGAACCCGACCGTGACGACGATGAGCCTCGCGCGCCGGATGGCGCTCGTCGACATCGCGCGGCGCCATCACGTGACGATCATCGAGGACGACGTGTACGGCCCGCTCGTGCGCGACCGGCTGCCGGCGATCGCGGGGCTGTGCCCCGAGCTGACGTTCCATATCGGCGCGACGTCGAAGATCCTCGCGCCGGGGCTGCGCCTCGGCTACCTGAGCTGCCCGCGCGACAGCGTCGCGCTGTGCGCGGAAGCGGTGCGCACGACCGCGTGGATGCCCGCGCCCACGTCGATGCTGATCGCGACGGTATGGATCGAGGACGGCACCGCCGAGCGGATCATGGCCTCGCAACTCGCGGAGATCCGCGCGCGCGTCGATCTCGCGCGGGAACTGCTGCCGGCCGGGCAGTTGAAGTCCGACCCCGCGTGCATGTTCGTCTGGCTGCGGCTGCCGCCGCCGTGGCGCGCCGACGACTTCGCCGCGAACGCGAAGGCGCGCGGCGTGATCGTGATGCCGTCGTCGACGTTCGCGGTCGATCGCGCGGAAATCGAGCACGGCGTGCGCATCAACCTCGCGTGCCCGGCCACGCGCGACGAGCTCGTTAACGGGCTGCGGATTCTGTCCGGCACGCTGAAGGACCGGCCGCGCGCGCTGTTCGGTTCGATCTGACGGCGAGCGTTCAGTCGATCAGGCCCGCGACGACGTCGACGATCCGCTGCAGCAGCGCTTCGTCGTAAGGCAGCCACGGTACCGCGCGCAGCGGCGAGGGCGGCGGCTCGATCGTCGCATCGACGGGCTCGCCGTCGCGCGTCACGCGCCCGGTCGCGCAATGCACCGACCACGCGCCGACGTGCACATGACGTTCGTCGATTGCCATCCTTCCTTGCGCGATCGCGTCGGCGAACACGAGCGACAGCACGTGCTTGCGATGCCGCGCCATCACACCCAGCGGCAAATCCGACAGCCGGTTCAGGCGCTGCCGGCGTTCCGTTTCCATCTCGCGCTGGCGAACCGGGTCGACCGTGAACGCGGCGGCGGCCGCGCGCGTCGCGTCGTCGTCGAGGGCGAACGCGGACACGCTGACGAGCAGGTCGACCGCGCGCGCCACTTCCGAGAACACGACGCGATCGATCTCGCCGATCGGCAGCGGCACCCAGCGCCGTTTGTCGCGGCGTTCGAAGTGCAGCCGGCGCGACGTGCCGTGAGTTTCCGAGCCGGGATAGAGCCGCGCATCGACGAGGAAGGTTGCACGCACGCCGCCGAACTCGCGGACGAGCCCGTCGTCGTACGCGCGGATCGACCAGCCCTCGCGGCGCGCGACGCCGAGCAGCGACCGGCTCGACAGCACGTGACCTTCGAACATCGCGGAATCGCCGGCTGCGGCGTCGCCGTCGGCCGGCACGTAGTACTCGCGGAATGCCTGCCTGACCGGCTGCCGCAGCGCGCCGCCGACGATCGCGCGCTGCCACGCGAGCCGCTCGTCCGCATCGGCCAGCAACGGGTGCCATAAGCGGATGTCGCTGCCGTCGGCGATGTCGCACGCGCGCCCGGCCGCATCGCGCGGCACGACCTTGCCTTTCGTGATTTCAGGCATGAACGACTGCGTCGTCCCATCGCGGCCGCACGCTTGCCAGATCATCCGCGCCGAGAACGCGGCGCCGGCCGGCGCATCGACGAGCCGCTCGCGCCATTCGGCGTGGCCGAGCGTCATCGGCTGCCAGAAGCCGGCCTCCATGCACGTGGCGAGTATCGCGAGCTGCTTCTTGTCGGGCTTCGCGTCGAGCGTCATGCGCAGCGCGGTATGCGGCCGCTCGCCGAGCACGCGTTCGGCCGGCTTCAGGTTGCGCGCGAGCTTCTTCTGCACGCCGGCGTGACGCACGACGGCCAGCGCGTCGCGCAGCGCGCGCACGCTCTCGGGTGTCGGGATCGTCTCGACCGCGTGGCCGAGCGCGATCGCGAGCGACTGCGACGGCGCCGTCTTCGCGGCCGTCGGCGCGACGCACACGCCCGTCAGCAGCGGCCCGATCAGCGGGCGCAGCCACGCTTCGTCGCGATATGCGGCCACGCGCGCCGCGCGGGCGACGACCTGCGCGTCGTCGGTCGTGAACGCGCGATCCGCAGCGTACGGAACGGCGCCGGCGTGAAGCGCCGCGACCTGCCGTGCGGCCTCGGTCAATGCGTCGCGCGCGAATTCGACATACGCGGCGTCTTCCGCGAGCGTGACGGCCGGATCGCTGAAATCGATCCACAGCCGCTTCGGCGCGAAGTAACCGTCGTGCGTCGCGGCCAGCGCGAGCAGCGCGGCCGGCCCGAGTTCGGGCAGCACGTCGAGTTCGCGTACGCGAAACGGCGAATCGGCCAGCGCTTGCGCATACGCGTCGCGTCGCGCCGAGAAATCGCGACGGCCGGCGAACCAGTCGAGTGCATAGGCGCCATACGCGGATGCCGCGCGCAGGCTGTCTTCCTCCGGTTCGCTCGCGATGCGCGCAAGTTCGGCCTGCAGCGCGGGCGACGGCAGTGCGTCGAGGCAGAGCAGTTCCTCCAGTGCACGCTTCCATGCGCCGGACGGGGTGTCGCGGAACAGCTCGAGCGCGGCATCGGCGTCGACCAGCGGCACGAGACCGAGCGCATCGATCTGCCCGCGCAGCCAGCGCACGAATTCGGCGCGCGGATCGTCGTATGCGTACGCGTGCTGGATGATCTCGCGCTCGGCACGACGCAGCGCCGGCCAGACCGCGCCGAGCGTGTGCGCGTCGAGCGCGGACAGGTCGATCGGCGTACCGGTGAAGCGCGGATAGTCGGCGGTGCCGGTCAGCCGCGCGACGAGCAGGGCGGCGAGTGCGCGTTCAGTCATGCGAGGTCTCCTTGCCAGCGGCGCGCGATGCGCGAATGCTGGCGCGGCGGCGCGCGCGCGCCGATTCGCGTTCGAGCCGTTCGTCGCCCGCATCGGGGAGGTCGACGACGATTCGGACGTCGGGCCCCAGCAGGATATGGAAAGCCTTGCCTCATTGCACGGTGTTCGCGCCGCGTTCGGCCTCGACCATGAGCGATTCGCTGACGCCGAGGCGGCCGGCCGCGGCGTTCTGGCGCGATTTCTGCTGTACTGGTCGCGCGACGCGTATCGCGCCGCCGACGCCGGCTACCTGTTCGATCGTGTGCTGCATGGTCTGGCTCTCACCTTGGAAACCCGGGGGGCGCACAGTATTGCACCCCAATTGGTCCGGTCGCCCGCAGGCCCGTGCGGCGGGGCTCCCGGGGCGGTCGGCCGTACCGCGTCGGCCCACCGGCCGTCCGGCCATTTCATAAGACGTACAGTTTTCCCGCGATGCGCGATTCGGGCCGAACTGTACTCTTGTTCGCGCGTGCGATGTGTGTACTCGCGGCCAACTGTTCTTCTCTTAAGATTCAACCATCAAGTGCACAGTGCCGCAGATCCGGTTGTCCGGACCTCTGCCGGCGCATCTTCAAGAGAGCCAGTGCGATGGAAAAGGCAAAACCGGAGGGAAAGATCAGGAATCACGACGGCCCGGTCGTCGGGCGAAACACGTGCGTGTCGGACGCACACGGCAGGGCGGCGCGGCTGCGCATGCCGGCGGGAGACGCACGATGAAACTCTATGAAAAACTCGCGGACGACATCGAGCGCCTGATCCGCCAGGGCGTGTACCGGCACGGCGACCGGATTCCGTCGGTGCGGCAGGCGAGCCAGCAGCACCGGATCAGCATCACGACCGTGCTGCATGCCTACTTGCTGCTGGAAAGCCGCGGGCTGCTCGAAAGCCGGCCGCAGTCGGGCTATTTCGTGAATCTGCGGCGCGACGACAGTCACGCGCCGGTGCGCGAGCTGCGGCCGTCGAAGCCGATCGCGATCTCGTCGTCGGTCGACGTGAGCCGGCTCGTGCTGTCGACGCTGCGCTCGATCGGCACCGACGACGCGGTGCCGCTCGGTTCGCCGTATCCGGACCCGAGCCTGTTCCCCTTCGAGAAGCTGAACCGCTACGCGTATGCGGCCGGTCGCGACAAGTCGCTGTGGGGTGTGACCGACGGATTGCCGCCGGGCCATCCGCGGCTGATCCGGCAAATTGCACGCCGCTACCTGGAAAACGGGATGTCGGTGGACCCGAACGAGATCATCGTGACGGTCGGTGCGACGGAGGCGATCAACCTGTGTTTGCAGGCGGTGGCGAAGCCGGGCGATACGATCGCGGTGGAATCGCCGACGTTCTACGCGATGCTGCATGCGATCGAGCGGATGGGGATGAAGGCGATCGAAGTGGCCACGCATCCGGAATACGGAATCGACATAGCGGCGCTGGCCGCGATCGCGAAATCGCAGCCGATCGCCGCATGCATGGTGATGCCGAACTTCCAGAACCCGCTCGGCTTCCAGATGCCGGATGAGCGCAAGCGCGAACTGGTTGAGTTTGCAACAAGGGCCGGGATGCCGATAATCGAGAACGGCGTGTACAACGAACTGTATTTCGGCGACACGCATCCGAGTTCGCTGAAGTCCTACGACCGGACCGGGATCGTGCTGCATTGTTCGTCGTTCTCGAAGAGCCTGACGGCCGCATACCGGATCGGGTGGGCGTTGCCGGGCCGCTACCGCGATCAGGTCGAGAAACTGAAATTCCTGAATACGCTCGCGACGCCGTCGTTGCCGCAACTCGCGATCGCGGAGTTTCTCGAACGCGACGGCTACGAGCACCACCTGCGGCGCTTGCGCAAGGCGTATGCGCAGCAGGCGAACCTGATGCGCGCGATGGTGTCGCGGTTCTTCCCGGAGGGCACGCGCATTTCGAGCCCGGCGGGCGGCTACGTGCTGTGGGTCGAGTTGCCCGCGCAGGTCGATGCGATGCGGTTGTACCAGCTCGCGCTGGAGCAGGGGATCACGATCGGGCCCGGCTACATGTTCTCGATCACCGACAACTACCGGAACTTCATCCGGCTGAACTACAGCAGCCCATGGTCGCCGGAGATCGAGCAGGCGGTGATCACGGTCGGGAAGCTGGCCGCGGCGTGCATGCGGTGAGCGGGTGCGCTCGGTACGGTGTGCTTCGACGACGAAGCCGGCCTCGTGCCGGCTTCGTTTTTTGACGCTACGAATACGGCTGAATCCTCGATCTTCATTTTTCAACTTCAGGGGGCGGTTCAGCATCGACGCCGACCTTCATTTCCGCAAGGCTGCGACGCAACACGTCCACGTTTTCCGTTCCGTTCAGGACGCTGAACTGGTGCTGCGCCTCATGCCAGAGCGGTGCCGCCTGTTCGAAAAGCTTCGTGCCGTCCGGCGTGAGTTCGACCAGGCGGATACGACCGTCCTCGGCGGACGGCCGTACCCTGACGAAGCCATCGCGCTCCAGGAAGCCGATCATCTTTCCCATGGCCGTGCGCTCGATGTCGAGACGCTCGGCCAGTACATTGACCGACGCGCTTTGCCGCTCGTTCAACGTGGCGAGGATCAGAAACTGCGTGATGCGAAGGCCGGATGGCTGGAGATACGCGTCGTAAAGACGCGAGATCTGACGGGCGGCCTTCCTCACCGTAAAGCAGTTGCATTGATCCACGCCGATGGGTTGGTTTTTCGCCCGCATTTCTCTTCTCCTTGACGTTGGCAAATTGCCGGGTTCGTGCGCATTTCACTCGAAAGCGCCGCGGTACTTCTCGATGAACGCGCGCACCGACAGCGCGGGCGTACCCGTGATCTGCTCGACGACATCGTTGGTACCCTGGAAGACGCCCTCTTGATAATGCTGGGCGACCTCGACGAGATGCTGGACCAGGAACGGAGGGAACTTGTACAGCTGTTCCATCTGTTGCTTGAACACATCGATCGAAGTCGGAGCATATTCGATCTTGACGCCGAGCACCTCGCTGATAATCGCGGCGATCTCCGTATGATTCAATTCCACGGGGCCGTGAAGAGTGTAGGTCTTGCCCCCGTGCCCAGCCGGGTTCGCCAGCAGGTGAGCGATGACCCTGCCCTGGTCGTCCGTGCTGATCGGTGCGTGGCGCCCGTTTCCGAACGGGAACGCGATCTTCTTCGTGGCCCGGATTTCCTTCGCGAAATGCGGATAGACGAGCCAATCCGCGAAGAAGGTCGGGCGCAAGTGAGTCGTTGGTACACCTGACCAGTCGAAAATGCGCTCGGACACCCAGTGGTCCTGCGCCGCATGGCTGGTCGATTCGCGCCGCGCCGAAATCTGCGACATGTTGACGATCGCACCCACGCCGGCTTCCTTTGCCGCCTGCGCGAAATAGGCCGCGGCCCCAAGGATGCCCGGTGCGATCGGGTGCAGGAAGTAGGCGGCACTCGCGCCCTCCATCGCGGCGCGGATCGCATCGATGTCGGTGAAATCCCCGACGGCGATTTCGACACCGCGCGCACGCAGCGCCGCTGCGCGTTCGTCGTCCGAGCGCACATACGCACGGACGCGCTTGCCCATCTGCAGCAGTTCGTCGATGGCTGCACCACCGGTGCGGCCGGTTGCGCCGCTGACGAGAATGGATGTTTCGTTCATGGCAGTAATTCTCCGTGAAATAAAGAGCATATGCTCCTATCAGTCAATATAGGAGCATATGCTCTCATGTGCAAGTTTTTTATGCGGGCGGCTCGGGTATCGCACCAGGTGAAACGTGCTTGCGGCCGCCGAACCAGGGTGAGGGCGCCGCTTAAACGCTGCCATGCGCGAACGACGGCCGGTCGCGCATCGATTTTTGCGTACCAGGCGTGAAGCAGGGGGAGCGCGGACCAATCGAGCGCCTGCCTCACGGCAAAGGCGCTCGTATGGGCGGCGAAGTATGCGGTGTCCGTCAAGAAGCGTTCGGCGCGAACGCGCGCGTCGATGGCGCGACCGGCAAGCAATCGGGCGCCGGGTCGTCGCCTTTCACTTCACGCCGCGCGCCTCGGCGGTAACGGGGCCGCCGATCGGCGCGATGAATCGCGCGGCCTACAGGCAACGGACCATTGCGAGGGCGGACCTTCATGCCTCTCCGCGAAGTGACA
The DNA here is from genome assembly GCF_902833095.1 of Burkholderia sp. BCC1208. Classification (NCBI taxonomy): domain Bacteria; kingdom Pseudomonadati; phylum Pseudomonadota; class Betaproteobacteria; order Burkholderiales; family Burkholderiaceae; genus Burkholderia; species Burkholderia sp. BCC1208. Next base: position 218,206 of record NZ_CADFDY010000009.1, read on the forward strand.
TCCCCGGTTGTTCGATGAATTGTCGAATGGCCGTTGCGATCGCAACCGGATCTTCGAGGGGAGACAGATGGCCTGTACCGGGGAGCACCATCATTCGGGCTGCCGGGATTCGCGGCAGCAATTCGTTCTGCAGCGTCTCCGGCCGATCGACCTGATCGAGTTCCCCGGCGATGACGAGCACGGGTACGTCGATGGACGCGACGTCGGCGGTAATGTCTTCGACCATGCCGCCGAGCGGCCATGCGCGCTTCGCCTGCGGTGCGCCGCGCAGGCTGTCGGCGATAACCTGTTCGCGAAGTTCCGGTGTCAGTTTTTTCGCGGTGAGGACGTTGTCGAGCGCCCAGCCGATCGACTCCCGGGTGTCATAGACTCGGGCCATCTCGGCCCGCTGCTCGCTGGAAAAGTGCATCGGTGACGGCGGCGACGGCGCGACGAGGACGAGGCCCTCGAGTCCCGGCGGCCGGCGCGACGCGAGCAGCTGCGCGACCTTTCCGCTCATCGAGTGTCCGACGATCACGTAGCGTTCGAGCTTCAGGGCTTCAACGACGTCCTGTACGTCGTTCGCGAGATCGCCGATCGCATAACCCTGCTCGGGCGCGTCCGAGTTGCCCCAGCCGCGGTGGTCCATGCCGACCGTTCGATACCGCCCGCCCAGGCCGTGGATCACGCCGTTCCAGGTTCGGCTCGACCCGCCGTAGTAATGCAGAAACAAAAGCGTCGGTTCACCGCTTCCGCGCGCCTCTGTGTAAATTCGTGTTCCTCGTGTCGTGACATGCATTTCGGTTCTCCAGGTATGCAGATCGCTTTCGATGGCTGACGGTTGCCATACGCATCGCCGGTGCGGGAAACCAGTGGACGGTGGTCGCCGCGAGGGCGGGGTGGCGATATGCCGCGTCAGCTTTCGAACGGCGCATCATGAATCAGATCGCACACGTCCGGAATGTCGAAACCGTGTACGTGACGCCGGCCGATATCAGCAATTCCGGTGCCGACGGTCGTATGCGGCTTTTTTCTGGCGACTTCAGCCAGCGCTTCGGTAAACGCTGCTTTAAATCCGACTCGGGGATAAAGCGCGAGCGTGTCGTCGATCAGCGATGGCGTGACTTCGTCGAGAAACAGTCCGAAGACGTCGAGGTGGGCGCCCATATAAACGAGCGCGATTTCCGGCTGCTTGCGATCGGCGAGGCCGCCGGCGGAGTGAAGCGCGATCGCATCCCACACGAGTTCCGTTTTCGCTTTCGGGTAGTCGTGAGCAAGCAGGATGCGGCTGGCCGCATCGGCACCGCCCACTTCGAAGCGCTGGTCGGCGGCAAATTCGTCCGTGAGACCAAGGTCGTGAAGCAGCGACGCGAGATACACCACTTCCCGGTCGTACTTCAAGCCCCGCTTCCTGCCCAGGAATTCGGCGAACCACCAGGTCCGGTGCACGTGATGCATCATGGCCGGGGAGTGGACCTGTTCGACGAGGGAAGCGGCCTGGCCGGCCATCTTCGAATCCGGCGCACTGACTCCGCCGATAACCACGGGTTCAAGCACGGTATATCTCCAGGAAATGCAACGTAGCAGAGCTGCCCAGTCTAGGCGGCGCGCCGATGGCACAGATGACAGATCCAGGACGATTTCTGCCACAATTGCTGGCCCGAACGCCCCGACACGTGGACCGCTCATGAGAAAACCGACGAAACCGGTCGCCCCGCCTGCAGACGCGGAACAGAAGCGGGTTGTCATATTGGGTTTGCCGCCGGTGGACGCGCTCGACGTGATCGGCCCGGCGGAAGTATTCGCGTGGGCGAATCAGCTTCACGGTGGTGGCACTGCACCGTACGTGCTCGAACTGATCTGCTCGGCTGCCGATCACTACCTGGACAGCGAAACGGGCATCGGGCTCAGAGGACATGGCACGCTCGAGCAAGAGCGTCGCGATAACAAACCCATCGACACCTTGCTCGTGACGACGGGCTCCAGGACGTTCGAACAGGTTGATCGGGCAGCGGTAGCGTGGCTTCGAACGCGCGCGCCGACAGTGCGTCGCGTGTGTTCCATCTGTGTCGGCGCGTTTGCACTCGCGGCCGCCGGCCTGCTGGACGGACGCCGCGCGACGACGCATTGGGGCGTCGCCCGGCGCCTGGCGGAGCGCTATCCGAAGGTGCAGGTGGATCCGGCGCCCATCTGGATAAAAGACGGCAACGTCTATACGTCGGCCGGCATCTCGTCGGGAATCGACCTCGCGCTCTCGCTGGTCGGCGAAGATCTGGGAAACGACTTTGCGCTGGAAATCGCGAAGAATCTGGTGCTGTTCCTGCGCCGCCCCGGCGGGCAGGCACAGTTCAGCTTCGCGCTTCAGTCGCAGCGCGCGCACGATTCGAGTCTGAACGCGTTATGCCTTTGGATCGGCGAGCATCTGCACATGGACCTCACGGTCGAGATAATGGCCGCCCGGGCTTCGACCAGCGTCAGAACGTTGATGCGGATGTTTCAGCGGGAATTGCAGACGACGCCCGCGAAATATGTCGAAAACGTTCGGCTGGAGGCGGTTTGCCGTTCCCTTGCGCTGGGCGGGAAATCGATGCACGACATCTGTCGCCTGAACGGGTACCGTAGCGTCGACGTGTTGAGGAAGGCGTTTACACGCCGCTTCGCGATGAGCCCGACGGAATACGCGCGCCGCTTCGGCGAGCGCGCGACACCGAAGCAGCGCGTTTGACGCGCGTCTTACCCGCCCGTCACCGGCGGAAAGAACGCAACCTCGCTATCCTCCCGCACGACGAATTCCCCGGTCACCATCTCGAGGTTCACGGCCGCCCGCACGGGGCGATCCATCCGCAGCGCGTCCGCGCTGCGGGCGTCGCGTGCGGCCAGCGTGCCGCGCAGCGCGTCGACGGTGAGCTCGCGCGCATCGATTTCGACGGTTTCCTCATCGAGCGCCAGTTGTTCGCGAATGCTCGCGAAATATTTGATCGTCAGTTTCATTGCGATGTCTTGAATGGAATCGGCAGAATCGGAAAACGCGAAGCGAACGGGCTCAGCCCCAGCGCCGCATCGCCTGATCGTCGTGCGCCTTCGCCTCGACCCAGCCGGATTCGCCGTCGTGCCTGATCTCCTTCTTCCAGAACGGCGCATGGGTCTTCAGGAAATCCATCAGGAATTCGCACGCATCGAACGCGGACGCGCGATGTGCGGCGGCCACCACGACCAGCACGACGGGCTGGCCGAGCGGAATGCGGCCGACACGGTGCACGATCCTGACGGCTTCGAGCCGCCAGCGCGCAGTCGCCTCCTCGACGATGCTCCACAGCGCCTGTTCGGTCATCGTCGGGTAGTGCTCGACTTCCAGTGCGACGACGTCGTCGACGTCGCCTTCCTTGCGCACGACGCCGAGAAAATTCACGACCGCACAGACATTCGGATTCCTAACGATAGGCGCAAGCTCCGCGCCCGCATCGATCGGCGCATGCTGCACGCGCACTTCGAAGCCGGCGGCAATCGCGGGCGCCGATTCGGGGTGCGGGTCGGTCGCGTCGACGGGCGGCGGGGGACTGCCGGCACGCAGCGGATCGTCGGGCAGCCCGGCGCGGGATTCGGTGAAGGTCGTCATGACAGGTTCTCCAGTGGGCGGCGCATTCTGTGTCGCGCGGCGGCCCGTCAGCCGCCGACGAGCGACATGCGCACGGTCGGATAGGTCTTGCCCGATGCGCGGGCCGGCCGCGCGGCCCGGCGCTCGGAATAGCGGTCGTCGCGCTGCATCCAGCGTTCGCGCACGGCGGCGGCGAGGTCGCCGGTCGAGGCCGCGTCGTCGAGCCACGGCCGCAGGTCGGTGCCTTGGGTCGCGAACAGGCACGTATAAAGCTGGCCGTCGGCCGACACGCGGGCGCGCGAGCAGGTGCCGCAAAACGGATGCGACACGCTCGCGATGAAGCCGACTTCGCCCGCGCCGTCGATGTGTGCGCAACGGATCGCGGTCGCGTCGTGCCCCGGTTCGCCGACGAGCACGAGCGGGTAGTGTGCGTCGATCAGCTCGCGCATCCGCGCGGCCGGCACGACCTTGTCGCCGGACCAGAAGCTGGCGCCGCCGACGTCCATGTATTCGATGAAACGCACGGCCACGCCCGTATGCCGGAAGTGCCGCACGAGCGGCAGGATCTGGTCGTCGTTCACGCCGCGCTCGATCACTGCGTTGACCTTGACCGGCGCGAGCCCGGCCGCATGCGCGGCCTCGATGCCGGCGAGCACGCGCGACACCGGCACGTCGGCGTCGCTCATCCGGAGGAACACCGCGTCGTCGAGCGCGTCGAGGCTCACGGTCACGCGCGACAGCCCCGCATCGCGCAACGAGCGTGCCTTCGCGGCGAGCAGCGAACCGTTGGTCGTCAGCGCGATTTCGACGGGCTTGCCGTCGACGGTCGTCAGTGCGGCAAGGCGTTCGATCAGCGCTTCGAGATGGCGGCGCAGCAGCGGCTCGCCGCCCGTGATGCGGATTTTCTCGACGCCGAGGGACGTAAAGGCACGCGCGATCCTTTCCAGTTGCGCGAACGACAATCGTTCGGACGACGGCATGAACGCGTAGTCCGCGCCGAAACTTTCGCGCGGCATGCAGTAGCCGCAGCGGAAATTGCACTGGTCGATGACGGACAGGCGCAGGTCGCGCAGCGGACGGCCGAGCGTGTCGGACGGGCGGGAGAAAGCGCCGGGCGATGCGCCGCCGGATGAAGCGGCGACGGCCGGCGCGGCGGAAACGATGGCATTCACGATCGGGTCGTCGGCCTGCATGAAGTAAGCGGAGGGGCGTCGCCGCTCGGCCATGCGGGTGCCGACGTGTCGGCGCACAGGTCGTGACGAGCCTCATCGTGAGCATAGTCCCGCAGGTTTTGCCGGCAGAGACACAATCGCGCCCGAATTGCAGGAATACAGTTCGCCGCGCGGAATGCGCGACGAATGCGGGGAATGCGCCGCATCGGGCGGCTATTCGGCGTCATGCTCATGCGAGCCAGCGCGCGAATTCGTAGTACGGTACCGCGTCGCCGCGCGCGATGCGCCGCCCGGCCGGCAGCCGCGCGAGCCCGCTTGCCTGCACCAGCGACTGCAGCGTGCCGGCGCCTTGCTGACGCAGCGTATCGAGCACCGGCGCGCCGCCTGCGCCCACAGTACAGCACACGCGTACGAAGCGCTCGCGCTGCGCATCCGGCTCGAAGTCGGTGTCGATCGGCAGCGACGGCACGATCGGCAGGCACGCATCGCGCCCCTGCAGGCGGCGGATCAGCGGCGCGACGAACAGCGCGAACGTCGTCATCGCGGCGCCCGGATTGCCGGGCAGCAGCACCACCGGCCGCGCATCGAGCCGCGCGAGCGCGACCGGCTTGCCGGGCTTCATGCGCACGCCGGAGACGACGAACGACGCGTCGAGCGCGGCCAGCGCAGGGCGCAGCAGATCCTTGTCGCCGACCGACGCGCCGCCGACGCAGATCACGAGGTCGCACTGCGCGTGCAGATCGCGCAGTGCCCGATCGACGGCGGCCGTCGTATCGGCCGCGTGCATGCGCATCGCGACGTCGGCACCGGTTCCCGCGACCAGCGCGGCGAGCATCGGCGCATTGCTGTTGTAGATCTGCTGCGGCGCACGCGGCTCGCCGCACGCGACCAGCTCGTCGCCGGTCGTCAGGATGCCGACGCGCAGCGCCGCGCGCACGTCGATCCGCGCGAATCCTTGCGCGGCGGCCACGCCGACGTGCATCGCGCCCATCCGCACGCCGGCCGGCACGAGCCGATCGCCGGCGCGCACTTCCTCGCCGCGGCGGCGGATGTGCGACCCGCTGCGTTGCGACGCGTCGAACGTGACGCCGCCGTCCCGTTCGTGCGCATGCTCCTGCATCACGATGGTGTCGGCGCCGGGCGGAATCAGGCTGCCGGTGAAGATGCGTGCGGCCGTGCGCGGCGCCAGCGGCGCCGGCATGTCGCCGGCATAGCAGCGCTGCGCGACGCGCAGCGGCTCGCCGTGCGCGAGGTCGGCATGCCGCACGGCGTAGCCGTCCATCGCGCTCTGGTCGGCCGGCGGCTGGTCGAGCACCGCGGTCAGCGGCGCGGCGAGCACGCGGCCGGCTGCGTCGGCGACCGGTACGGATGCGGCGGCCTCGAGCGGCGCGAACGCGCCGGCGAATTGTTGCTGCGCGGTATCGAAATCGAACAGGTGTTTCATGACGAGTGGGCCGGGTGCGCCGGTGCGGGCAGTGGGTCGAGGTGAGCGGCGGCGGGCGACACGTATTCGACGAAGCCGTCGTTGCGGCAGAAACCGAGCAGCCGCACGCCGGCTTCGCGGGCGACGTCGATCGCGAGCGACGTCGGCGCCGAGATCGTCGCGATGATCGGGATGCCGACCCGCGCGGCCTTGCGCACCAGCTCGTAGCTCGCGCGGCTCGACAGGAACACGAAACCCGCGCGCGGATCGGCCCGGCGGCGCGCGAGCTGCCCGATCAGCTTGTCGAGCGCGTTGTGGCGGCCGACGTCCTCGAACACGTCGAGCACGGCGCCGTCGCGGTCGCACCACGCGGCTGCATGGATGCCGCCCGTCTCGCGCATCAGCGCCTGTCGGGCCGGCAACGCACGCGCGGCGCGCGCGATCGCGTCGGCGCCGATGCCCGCGGCCGTGCCGGCGGCCGCGATCCGCGGCGGGTGCAGGTCGAGCTGCGCAATGCTTTCGATGCCGCATACGCCGCAGCCCGTGCGGCCGGCCAGCGCGCGGCGGTGCGCCTTCAGCGCCATGAACGCCTGCTGCGACACGGTGAGCCGCACTTCGGCGCTGCCGGGCCGGCATTCGCTTTCGATGTCGAAGACGTCCGACGCGCGCTCGACGATGCCTTCGCTCAGCGCGAAGCCGAGGCCGAACGCGTCGAGGTCGAGCGGCGTCGCCATCATGACCGTGTGCGAGATGCCGTTGAACACGAGTGCAACCGGGGTTTCGTCGACGACGCGATCGACGGTGTCGCATACGTCGCCGGCACGATGGCGGGTCACCTGACACGCGGTGCTGCCGGTCGGATCGTCGGGGCGGGTGCAAAACTCCATACAGGTTTCTCCAGGCGGGCCGGCCGGGCACGGCGCATGCGCCGAACGACGGAAATCGATGCCGCCGGGCGGGTGCCCGACGGGCGCACGACCGCCTCGGGCAGGCGTTGCATGACATGTTAAGTGGAGTGAACAGTGCGCCGGAGGCACAGCGCCGCCACGCGGAAAGCAGTACAGCTGACCGCCCCGCAGGCACGGAATATGTTTTCCGTGCACACATCTTTGGCGGCGCAAGCAGCACAGTTTCAGCGCACGTTCGAGTGATTGCGAGTATCGTTGCAAACGCGATATCGTCATTCACGCTTCGATGCCATGCGAGTGACCGGTTGTGTTCGCATGTGTTGTCGCCAAGCCGTCGCGCGATTTCCTGCTTCGGGCGTACGTCCTCACAATCACGAGCAAATTACGGTCATGGAAATCTTCGATGCGTTCCATCTCGCCCGCTTGCAATTCGCATTCACGGTGTCGTTCCACATCGTGTTCCCCGCGATCAGCATCGGCATGGCGAGCTTCCTGGCGGTGCTGGAATGGCGCTATCTCGTCACCGGCGACGCCGCCTACAAATCCATGTTCCAGTTCTGGTCGAAGATCTTCGCGATCGGCTTCGGGATGGGCGTCGTCTCCGGCGTCGTGATGGCGTACGAGTTCGGCACCAACTGGGCCGGCTTCTCGCGCGTCGCGGGCAACATCACGGGGCCGCTGCTCACGTATGAAGTGCTGACCGCGTTCTTCCTCGAAGCCGGCTTCCTCGGCGTGATGCTGTTCGGCTGGCAGCGCGTGAGCCCCCGCGCGCACTTCTTCGCGACGCTGATGGTCGCGGTCGGCACGCTGATCTCGACGTTCTGGATTCTCGCGTCGAACAGCTTCATGCAGACGCCGCAAGGCTACAAGATCGAGAACGGCCTCGTCGTGCCGGTCGACTGGTTCAAGATCATCTTCAACCCGTCGTTCCCGTATCGTCTCGTGCACATGACGATCGCGGCGTTCATCGTCGCGGGCTTCATCGTCGCCGCGTGCGGCGCGTGGCACCTGCTCAAGGGCCGCCGCGACGAGCCGGTGAAGCGCAGCTTCTCGATGGCGCTGTGGATGTTGCTGGTGCTCGCGCCGATCCAGATCGCAGTCGGCGACGCGCACGGGCTGAACACGCGCGAATACCAGCCGGCGAAGATCGCGGCGATCGAGGGGCTGTGGGAAACCGAGAAGGGCGGCACCGCGCTGAACCTCGTCGGGCTGCCCGACATGCAGGCCGAAACCACGCGCTATGCGATCCAGGTGCCGCACCTCGGCAGCCTGATCCTCACGCACAGCTGGGACGGCGAGATTCGCGGGCTGAAGGAATTCGCGCCGCAGGACCGCCCGTATTCGCCGATCATCTTCTGGACGTTCCGGATCATGGCCGGCCTCGGGATGCTGATGCTGCTCACCGCACTGCTCGGGCTGCTGCTGAGAAAGGGCGGGCGCCTGTACGAGACGCGCTGGTTCCAGTGGTTCGTGGTGGCGATGGGGCCGTCGGGCATCGTCGCGCTGCTGGCCGGCTGGATCACGACCGAGGTCGGCCGCCAGCCGTGGACCGTGTACGGCGTGCTGCGCACCATCGATTCGGTTGCGCCGCTCAGTGCGCAACAGGTCGGCGTATCGCTGCTGATCTTCGTGGTCGTGTACTTCCTGGTATTCGGAACGGGCATCTACTACATGATGAAACTGATGAAGCGCGGGCCGGCTGCCCAGGCCGGCTACATCGAGCTGCACCGGCATCCGGGGCTGCGCAAGAGCGCGCTGTCCACGCCGCTGAACGTCACCGAGGCGGAGTAACCATGCACATCGATCTTCCCGTCGTCTGGGCCGCGATCATCGGCCTCGGCGTATTCCTCTACGTGATGCTGGACGGCTTCGATCTCGGTATCGGGCTGCTGTTTCCGTTCTTCGACGCGAAGGCCGAGCGCCAGGTGATGCTCGACACCGTCGCGCCGGTGTGGGACGGCAACGAGACGTTCCTCGTGCTCGGCGGCGCGGGCCTCTACGGTGCGTTCCCGGTCGTGTATTCGACGCTGCTGCCGGCGAACTACCTGCCGCTGGTGCTGATGCTGGTCGGACTGATCTTCCGCGGCGCCGCGTTCGAGCTGCGCGCGAAAGCCACCCGCACGCAGCACATGTGGGATCTCGCATTCATCGGCGGCTCGGCGCTTGCGGCGTTCTGCCAGGGGATCGTGCTCGGTTCGCTGCTGCAAGGCATCAAGATCGTGAACAACCAGTTCGCGGGCGGGCCGTTCGACTGGCTGTCGCCGTTCAGCATGCTGTGCGGGATCGGCGTGCTCGTCACCTATGCGACGCTCGGCTGCGGCTGGCTGATCCTGAAGGTCGACGGCGAACTGCAGCGCAAGATGCGGTTGCTGATGAAGCCGCTCACGGGCGTGCTGCTCGCGGTGATGGGCGTGGTCAGCCTGTGGACCGTGATCGGGCTGCCGGCCGTCGCGCACCGCTGGTTCGGCAGCGGCAACCTCGGCTGGTTCCTGCCGGTGCCGATCCTCGTCGTCGCATGCGTGTGGGGCATCTTCCACTCGGTGAAGCGGGCGCACGAGGCCACGCCGTTCCTGCTGACGCTCGCGCTCGTGTTTCTCGGCTACACGGGGCTCGTGATCAGCATCTGGCCGAATATCGTGCCGCCGTCGCTGACGATCTGGGACGCGTCGTCGAGCCATTCGAGCCAGTTGTTCGCGCTCGTCGGCACCGTGATCGTGCTGCCGATCATTCTCGTGTACAACGCGATGCAGTACCGCGTGTTCCGCGGCAAGGTGCGCGAGGGCGATATCGGCTATCACTGAGCGGCAAGCAACGTGACGGGGCGCGGCGCGCGCGTATCATCACGCGCAGCGCGCTGCGTCCGGCCCGGCACCCGACCGAAAAGCGGCCCGCCACGCGCGGGCCGTTGCATATCGGGTGCGGGCGCAACGGGTTGCGTAATCCTTGGGCAGTCGAGAAAACATCATGATCGTCAGACCACGACAGAACTGGCTCCGGATGCTGTTCGTATGGAACGGCTCCGTGCTGCAATCGATCATTCCGCAGCTCGTGTTCATGGCGATCGTCAGCACGCTGGCGGTCTTCACGAACGGGCGCATCTTCGGCGAGAAGATTCCGCTCAACACCGCGCCGTTCACGCTGTTCGGGCTCGCGCTCGCGATCTTCCTCGGGTTTCGCAACAACGCGAGCTTCGAGCGCTTCAAGGAAGCGCGGCATCTGTGGGGCAACCTGCTGATCGCCGCGCGCGCCGTGACGTCGCAACTGCATCGCTACCTGCCCGACAGCGTGAGCGACGCCGAGCGCAACCGGCTCGCCGATCTGCTGATCGCGCTCGCGTATGCGTTGAAACATCAACTGCGTCATACCGATCCGACCGAAGACCTGCTGCGCATTCTCGGGGCGGAGCGCACGACCGCGCTCGGCGGCAAATGCTACAAGCCCGTTGCGATCCTCGACGAACTGCGTGGCGGCATCGTCCGTGCGCTGGGGCGCGCGCCCGGCGGCGACGCGACCTGCTGGATGTTCGAGACGCAGCTCGACGAGCTCGGCAAGTCGGTCGGTGGTTGCGAGCGCATCCTGTCGACGCCGATCCCGTTTTCGTACAGCGTGCTGCTCCATCGCACCGTGTACGCGTATTGCGTGCTGCTGCCGTTCGGGCTCGTCGATTCGACGGAGTTCTTCACGCCGCTGATCTGCGTGTTCATTTCCTACACGCTGATCGCGCTCGAAGCGATCGCGAACGAAGTGGCCGAGCCGTTCGGCCTCGCGCCGAATGCGCTCGCACTCGATGCGATGACGCGCACGATCGAGCGATCGATACTCGAACTCGGCGATCGGCCGATGCCCGAGGAATTCGTGCCGGCATCGACGTATCAGATCACGTAGCGGCATGGCCGGTAGTGTGGTCGTCGGTAAGGTTGCTCGGCCGGAGCGATGACGGGTGTGTAGACTCGTGCTCGTTCAATGGAGCCCACACCATGCACCTTCTCGATCACGTGTCGATCGGTGTTCCGGATATCGATCTGGCGCGCCGCTTCTACGATGCCGTCATGGCTGCGCTGGGCGCGACCAAGGTCTATGACCGGCCCGATGCGCTCGGCTATGGTGAGCGTTGCAGCGCGAATGATCCGGAGTCGACTTTTCTGGCGGTGTATCTGGATTCCGCCGAAGTCGGGACGAGCAAGCGGCACTGGTGTTTCAAGGCCGCATCCCGCGAGCAGGTACATGCGTTTTTCGAGGCCGGCCTGTCCGCGGGCGGCCAGCCCGACGGCGACCCTGGATTGCGGCCGCACTACCACGCCGACTACTACGCGGCTTTTGTGGTCGATCCGGCCGGCAACCGGATCGAGGCCGTGTGTCATGCGGCGGCGCCGGGGCGCGAGCGGCCGTGATGGCGTCGCTCAATCGAAATACGTCAATCCCATCGCCCCCTTCACCTCCGCGAGCGTTGCGCCCGCCACTTCCCGTGCATGCAGCGTGCCGCGCTTCAGGATCATCATCACTTCGGCCTTGTCGGCCTCGAACTCGCGGCGGCGCGCGCGAATCGGCTCGATCAGCGCCTGTAGCCGCTCGTTCAGCACGCGCTTGACGACGCTGTCGCCGAGGCCGCCGCGGCGATAGTGGGCCTTCAACTCGTCGACCTTCGCCACGTCCGGCTCGAACGCATCGAGGAACGTGAACACGACGTTGCCCTCGACCTGGCCCGGGTCGCTCACGCGCAGGTGGTTCGGATCCGTGTACATGTCCTTCACGGCTTGCGCGATCTCGTCCGGCGTCGAACCGAGCGTGATCGCGTTGCCGAGCGACTTGCTCATCTTCGCCTTGCCGTCGATGCCCGGCAGCCGCGTGACCGACGACAGCACGGCCTCGCACTCGACCAGCACCGGCTGATCGACGGTTGCATTGAAGCGACGTACGAGTTCGTTGGTCTGCTCGATCATCGGCAACTGATCGTCGCCGACCGGCACATGGGTCGCCTTGAATGCGGTGATGTCGGCCGCCTGGCTCACCGGGTAGGTCAGGAAGCCGGCCGGGATGTCGCGTTCGAACCCGCGCAGGCGGATCTCTTCCTTGATGGTCGGATTGCGTTCAAGGCGCGCGACCGTGACGAGGTTGAGCAGGTATTGCGACAGCTCGGCGAGTTCAGGCACCTGCGACTGCACGACGATCGTCGAGATCGCCGGATCGATGCCGACCGCGAGGTAGTCGAGCGCGACCTCGATCACGTTTTCGGTGACGCGCTGGCGGCGGCCCATGTTGTCGGTCAGCGCCTGCGTATCGGCGAGCAGCAGGAACTGCCGCGCTTCGTGCTGCATCTGCACGCGTGCGCGCAGCGAGCCGATGTAGTGGCCGAGATGCAGCGGGCCGGTCGTGCGGTCGCCGGTGAGGATGGTCGGGCGGGTGGGTTGCGTCATGGTCGTCGTGGGCTCCGGGTTGTCGAAGCCGCCAGCCAGGACGTCAGCGCAGAAACGCAAATGCCGCCATCGCTGGCGGCATCACGTTTGGGACATGCAAAAGGAAACGGGCCGCCTGGGTCAGGCGCGCCACCAGCAATGCACGATCGGCGAGGCGGGTTGGGTTTCCATCGAGCGAGTATAACGCAGGGCGTGATTGGCGGTGCGCGTCAGCGGATCACCGATTCCATCGCGAGGTAGGCGGTTTCGGCGGACGGCCACAGCAGGTACAGCAGGCCGGCCATCAGCAGCCACGCGCCGGCGCGGACGAGCGGCGTGCGGTCTTTGTCGCGTGGGGAATGGGTGAGCTGCTTCGATTTCTTCATGCTTGCAGGCGCGGGGTGCGCCACTCCAACGGTTACTGCAACGGGTCGCGCGGGGCGAGCCGGGGTGTTGCGGGGTTCTACGGGGATAAACACGTGGTGCGCCGTTTGATCGTGCAGTCGGCACGTGCGTCGGTTCGGCGCGCGACGATCCGGGGTGGATCGGTCATGGTGTGCGACCCGCATGCTATCAGGTTGGCTACCCGCCAACCGTAAAGGATTGTCGGGCGATGGCCGAGGCGGTATGCGTCGAGACGGGGCGACGTTTGCCGTCGATTGTCCGAAATAATTTAAAAAACCAATAAAATCAATGAGTTGATCGGGTGGGTGATTGACCAGTGGGGGCATCGCGCATTCATCGCGGCTTCTGGCACAGGAGAATCTACATCCACAGTAAACTGTTGATGACCGACGACAGTTTCTTCACGTTGGGCAGCGCCAATCTGAATTTGCGGGGCGTGGCAGTGGATGCCGGGACCAACGTGGGAACCAACGACCGTACGAAAAGCAGAAGATCTGCGCAAACGGGCGTCGAAGTTTCACACTGGAAACGCAGCGGATTGCAATCCGTCTTCGCTAACTCCGTGGGCCATGTCGAAGGCGTTCCGCAACTGGGTGAATTTGCTGCGGGCCAACGAGATCGTCCGAAAGAAGGGAGACGCGCCAGTTGGTTTCCCGCATCCGTTCCACGATGAGCGTGTGACAGACATTCGCTTATCCTGAGTAGGCCTCCTGAATCGTGCTAAATCAATTACGTTCGACTCCTGCCAACCGCATCGGCTTCGCCCGGTTAGTTTCTGCTTTCCTATTCCTTGCATGTGCTGCCTGCTCGACGAACGATTCTCTTCCTCGCAACATGTCGTTGACCGCCTTCAATCCGCATCGCACGGCGTTCGAGTGCAAACACGAGGCTGACGTGGCTCCCCCGCTCGATCCGGAGGCCGATCGCTGGAATCAGCAGGCAATGGCGCTGACTAGTTCGCTGTTGTGGCCGAACCAGCGCGATTACAAGGGCGCTGTCGATTTGTGGACGAGGGCGGCCGAGCGCAAGCACTGGAAAGCCATGTTGAATCTGGCGAATGCCTACGCCCAGGGGGAGGGCGTGGAACGTAGTTCAGAACAGGCCGTTCAGATCACCGAACAGGCGATGAAACTGGGTATTCCTGCAGCCTACGATCTGATGGGCACGTACCACATGAACGGGATGGGCGTTAAGCAGGATGCTAGCCGCGCTTATGCATTCTGGCAACTGGCCGCCGATATGGGCAGCCCAAGTGCGATGGCGTATCTGGGTGGCAAGATGGACGCGCTCTATGACGACCCGAAGGCGGGCTTCTGGGGTAACCGCAAGATTGCACTCCAGATGCTCGAATGTGCGGTCGCGCAGGGCAACGGACTTGCTGCATATGAGTTGGGAACGACGATTGTGGGTGATCGAGCCGAGTTGAGCGAGAACAACGAACGCGCACTCAGAACGCTGCATGCGGGTGTGAAATTCGGCAGTGCAGAGAGTGCGGGGTGGTTAAGTGCGTCGTTTGGCAAGGGGGACGCCCTAGTCGGCCATGTCAAGGATGAAGCCCGTGCCGAGCGCTACAGCGTCCTTGCCGATCGCCTCGAGCGCGACCCCGACCTGCGTCTGCCGAATCTGGACAAGGTCGTGCCGCTCCCACCCGCCAAGCTGCCCAGGTGGGACGGCAACAAGGAGACGTTGATCGACGCGGCGAAAGCGGTGGCGTCCGTGCCGGTGTCGCCGGTCAAACCCGCCGCGCCCCCCGTGTCGCTACGTACGGGCAGCGCGCATGTGCCCGATGACTATATGCTGGAGAAGCCGCAGGTCGGCGATCCGCCGGATCAGCATGCGCGCAGCTCGGTAACATGTTCGGCGGCGGCAGCGGTGTGCGCCTGGGCTTGAGAAACAAGCATTGAACCGAGAGAAGATCGAATACGGCGGCACTTGCTGCGAAAGTACCGTGTGACGACGCGGAACATCGCGAGGTCGCCACCCCCGCTGTGCCCGGATCCGAATCACATCCGATACGGGCGCAAATGTCTCCGCCGAATCGTGTGATGCGCGGCGGGCCATCCCCGACCGCCCCGGTTTCTGCCCGCCGATACCGGCAAAAAAGATCGTTTCGCGCACGTGTGCTGCCCGTCCGCTCGAACAGCGTGTAGTCCTGCCGATGCCCGCCGTCACGCGAGACCCGGACGTCGGCGACATCGGACTCCAGACACACGCCGCCCGCACGCGGTGCCGACCGACTTCACAGACCCGCCGCACGGTTCGTCCTTGCAGCGGGTCCTGCCGAAATTTCCGGCGGGCCGTCGCGCATCCTTTTCCCGGAGAACACCATGCGATATCCATTGCAGCCCGCCGACCGAGCCATCGTGACACGGCGTCCACCCGATCCCGCGTCGCACGTACCCGTGCCGCGAGCGAATCTCGAGGAGGTGTGAGCCATGAGCAACGAAGCACTCGACCCGCTGCTGCGGCAGTTCGCGGAGAAGCGCCTGGGCCGGCCTCTCGAGCCCGGCGAAGAAAAGGTGCTGCTGGAGGGGTTGCCGAGCCGGCACGCGAACCAGCCGGCGCCCGCCGCCGGCCCGGCCACACCGGCGAGCGCCGCTAATCGGCCATTGCCGCAGTTGAAAACCCGGCAAGAGGCACGCCAACAGGTCAAGCATTTCCTGCAGCTCAACCAGCAAAAGGCGTACGAGAAGATGCGCGGCATCCTGCAGACGATCGACACGCAGAACGAGACGACGCTCGGCATGCTGGCGTCGGAACAGCAGAAAGTATCGGGTGTACTCGACGCGCACGCGCAGGGCGACGACGCGCAGGCATCCGCCACAGCCGAGATCCAGGACAGCACCCGCGAGGCACTGACGATGATCGGGGAACAGCTGACGGGCATGATCCGGCAGGAAATCGAAACATGCTTCCGGCAATACGGCGATGCGCTCGCGGAACGGCTCGCCGAAGGGCTTGCCGAAAGGCTCGCCGAAGGGCTTGCCGAAAGGCTTGCCGAACGGCTCGCCGCCAGGCTCGACGCGATGGAGGACCGGTTGCGAAGCACCGGCGCCGGTCCGGCCGAGCCGTCCAAACCCACCACCGCCGTTCACGATACGCCCGGCCGAGCGTCCATGGAGTAGCACGCGGGTCATGCGGCCGAACGCGAAACCGGCCGGCCCCGATGTGCGACCTCTCAACTACGTGAACCAAGGAGCAACAAATGGCTGATACGTGTCAAGTGTGCCAGGTCAATCCCGCGATTACCGATGCGGTCACACAGGTCAACGTCAAGGTGGTCGCGGAAGCGCCGGCAATGGCGATGGGCTCGCTGTACCAGGCCCAGAGCCATTCGCTCAGCATCCTGTTCGAGAACGCGGTGCAGCAGCAGTCGCAGGCCGCGATCCAGTCGCAAACGTCGACGAACGTGGGGACGATGCAGCTCTACACGATCGGGCCGGAAAGCGCGGGCGCGGCCGCCACGGAAATCGGCGCGAACGGGATCATTTCGATTCTGGCCGACGTGATCGCGATCGGGAAGGCAGTGACCACGCCGTAAGGCGTCATCGCAGCGCCGTGGTTGAGGCGGCGGCTCGAGCGGCACACGCTGCCGATACCGCCGCCGAGCCGCGGATACGTAGCATGACCGCCAGCGCCCGACCAAGGCGCCGCGCGGTGTTCCGGAGCAAACGACGGAACGGGTAGAGCCGATTCGACGCGGTGCCCGTTCGCGAACCAGGAGAAATACGATGCCGAATGACGCAAACGACTCGAAAGACCCGAAGGACCCCTGCAAGACCTGTGCGGTCAACGCCGCGATCACCGACGCGGTCACGCAGACCAACGTCAAGGTGGTCGGCGAAGCGCCCGCGATGGCCACGGGCTCGCTGTACCAGGCCCAGAGCCATTCGCTCAGCGTGCTGTTCGAGAACGCCGTGCAGCAGCAGTCGCAGTCCGCGGTGCAACTGCCGACCTCGACGAACGTGGGCACGATGCAGTTGTACACGCTCGGGCCGGCGAGCGCCGGCGCCGCCGCGACGGAGATCGGCTCGAACGGCGTGCTGTCCGTACTGGCCGACGTGCTCGCGCTCGGCAAGGCGCTGACCTGACGCGTAACCCTGCGTCGACGCCGGGCGGCGGCCCCCGATCGCGGTGGCTGCCGCCCGGCCCCCGACGTCGTGTCGACGCCCGGGGCGGCGGCCACCGTGCCGCGCATCGACGGCGCCGACCGACCCACTCGTGCTTTCGTCATCATGACTGCGCCGCAGCGGCGCGCAACCCAGGAGCAACGACATGCCGGAACAGGTTTCCCCTGCGATGACCGATGCAGTCACGCAAGCCAACGTCAAGGTGGTGGGCGAAGCGCCCGCCGTGGCCTTGGGCACGCTCATGCAGTCGAACAGCCATGCGTCCGCGATCCTGCTTCACAACGCGGTGCAGATGCAGGCGAATCAGGCGGCGTCCAACCTCGCCGCCACGACCGTCGGCATCATGCAGCTCTATGCCGGCTCGCCGGTGGCGCAGGCCAGCGCGGCGCGCTCGTCGAACGACAACTTCGTATCGCAACTGGCCGCCGTCGCGCAGTTGATGAATGCCCTCGGCCACGGGCGCGGCTGACCTTCAGGCGCGCCGCGCAACCCGGCGCGCAACCTGCCCGCACGGCGCCGCCGCGTGACGCACGCGCTTGCCGGGGCGGGCGTCAATTGGCGTCGGCGATGGTCCGGAGCCGTTCCGGTTTCTCGATCGTCACGCCGTGTTCGTGCAGCCGGATCAGACCGTCGCGCTGCATCTTCCGCAGGCTGCTGTTCAGCCGCGGCCGGCTGACGTTGAGCATCGCGGCGAGGATGCTCTGGCTCTCCGGCAGCGGCACCTCGAGATCATTCCCTTGCATGCGGTTCAGCAGATGGCGCGCGAGCCGTGCTTCGAGCCGGTACAGGCACGCCGACTCGACGAAGTCGCTCAACTGGTGAATGTGCCGGCACAGCTGCTCGTGGATGCGCGCCATGAATTCCGCGTTGGCCTGCAGCGGCGCGAAGTGCTGGCGATGCAGCAGCGAAATGCGGCAGTCGGCGCTCAACTGGGCGGTGAAGCTGCGCCGGTGCGCGCGGATCAGCGTGTTTTCGCCGATGAGGTCGCCCGGTATCGAATGGCCGAGAATGATCTCGCGCCCGCCGGGTTCGTGCAGGGTCTTGTAGACGCGGCCCTGGCGCACGAACGCGACGAAATCCCCCGGATCGCCCTTGAAGAACAACAGGCGATTGCCGTGTTCGGGCCAGGGCGTGACGTGCCGCTCGACATGGGCGAGCAGGCTTTCCGGTAGATCGGTGAGTATCGGTATATTGCGCAGCGTTTGAGCGTCAGCAAGGGCAGGCATGTTTTCCGCGCGAGGTTGTTTGACGATACGGCCACCTAGCGAAAAACGCTGCCTTCGGCATTACGTGAAAAATGAATAATGAAAGTATTGAAATAATCGGCAGGCAGTCCGGACAGGGCGGCACTTCGGCGGCAGGCGCGCTTGATCGACCGACATGGAAAGCAGCATGCCGACGCACGGGCGCATCGCGGCGGTAGTCGTTCTTTTTCATCGCAATGCCGTTATTCGGTCAAGCCCGGCGGCGCATCTGAAACGACGGATCGGGCTATGCCGGTTAATTAAAATTTCTGTTCATAATAATCAAGAAAATTTACCGAAGCCGATTATCGTTTTATCGGTGTTACACGGGTAACAGCGCCATTCCCGGCATCGAATCGATTCTGTGTTTTCCATATAAAAGGAAGACACGGGATGACAACCTCGAACCAGCACGCTGCCACGACGCCCGAGTCTTCGGCGCAGCAGCTCGACCGTACGTGGCGGGAAATGCAGGGGAAGCTGCGGCGCCGCGCGCGCATGTTGTGCAAGGGTGATATTCACCGTGCCGACGAACTGCTTTCCGATACCGCACTCAAGGTCCACATCTACCTGCAGCGCTCGCCCGAGCGCGTTCGGAACCTCGCAGGCTTTCTCTTTCTGGCGCTGAATCACGCGTTCCTCGATGGCGCGCGCCGCCGTCTGCGCGAAAGCGGCATGCTCGAATTCGACCCGGCCTGGGACGACGATCACGCCGTCGAGCTGGCCGGCCACGCGCCGTCGGTGGAGCAGCAACTGCTGCTTCGGCAACAGTTGCTCCGCCTCGAGCAGGCGCTGTCCATGCTGCCCCCGCAGCAGCAAATGCTGTTCACGCTGAAGTTCGAGGAGGACCGGCCCTATCTGCACATCGCCGCGACGCTCGGGATCAACGAGCCGCTTGCCAGAAAACGCGTCGAGCTGCTGCGCAAGAAATTGCGCGAGGAACTCGCGTGAGCGCGTTCACGAATGCCGGCAGCAAGCGTTCCTAACGGCATGCGCGGCGTCGATGGCCTGCCGGCCCGCCCGTTCCTTCAATCGCATGCCGGAGCCGAGATCCGAGGAGGCCTCGTGGCAGACAAAGTCAATGAGCAGATTACCGACGCGCTGACGCAGACCAACGTCAACGTCGTCGCGGGATCGCCGGCCCAGGCGCTGGGCATGCTTTACCAGATGTTCAGCCAGGCCGTCGGCATCTCGGCGCAGAACATGACACAGCAGCAGGCGGCGCTGAACCAGATTTCGAACGCCGTCGTGTCGAAGGCGGTGTCCATGATCCTGTCCGTCGAAGCGTCTCCGAAGCCGGCATCGGGCGGCGCGACGCCGCCCTTGGCGAGCGGGCCGCAGACGGGTTCCACGCATTAGGGCACGACGACTATCGGGATACCTGAATAATGAACATGAAAGATTCTTTGGGTGGACGCGGAGACGGCGCGACGCAAGCGCCGGATGACGCCGCGGACGCCGCAGCCGAAGCCATGACGCGGGCCGATGCCGCGCCGCACGCCGCAGTTGCGACAGCCGGCACGCGCGCATGGCCGGTCAGCCGGCTGCGCAGGTTCACCGAGACGCTGAAGGCGCCGGACCAGATCGCGGGTGCGACCGGGGCCGCCACCTCGGCGCTGCAGACCGTGCAGGCGATCAACGCGGAGGCCGCGTCCTACGCGACGACGCAGATCGCCGTCGGCCCGAACATGCTGATCACGCAGGCCGGCGGCATGGTCGCGCAGGCGGCGGCCAACTACTTCGAGGCGTCGACGTCGCTGGCGATCGCGGGCAAGAGCGTGCTGATGAAGGACCTCGCGCAGAAGACCATCGACGAGGACGTGAAAGGCATGGCGATGGATGCGGTGGGCCTGCTGTTGACGGACCTGTTCGTCGCGACCGCGGCGGTCGTCGCGGGCGCCGCGGAGGCGATCGAAGGGGAGGCCGCGAGCATCGCGCTCGACAGGATCGACGAGAGCCTGCAGAAGTATCAGGCGCTGCTGGACAAGAAGGGCACGTAGGGCGCGGCGTCGATGACGAACGTCGCCCGCAGTCATGCGCCGTGAACCGCGGGCGATCGACTGCCGCGCGTGCAGCGACACGGTATCGATCGACACGACCCGCCGGGCCGTCGGGCCCGATGCGGGATGTGAGCGGCGGGAGCGACGCACGTTTTTTGGCTGAACACGTCGCGGTCCGCTATTGGCAGTCCTGTCCAGTCATGTGAGGAACCCATGTCCTACATCATTCAGAACGTACACGGTCCCGCGCCGCTGGGGGTTGGCGAGCGCAAATGGGGCGATGCGACGGAAATCGATTTCGGCGCGATGACGAGCTGCATCGCGCTCGTCGAGCAGACACCGGGTCAGCCGACGCTGGTGCGCGGGGTCCATTTGTCGATCGTCAGCCCCGACGGCACGAAGGTCTGCGATTCGGCGGCGGATGTCGCCGGACAGGTCGAGACGATCATGCAGCAGAGCGGCGACATGCGTGCGTGCCTTGGGCGCATCGACCTCTGGCAGGCCAACGAATCGCAAGAGGTGCAGGATTTCTTCGTCGGATTGATGATGAGCCTCGACATGATCAACTGGGTGAGGGTGCCGGACGGCAACCTGCGGGTGCGGATCCACGGCGGCGTGATGGAGTATCAGAAGGGCACCGACGCCTGGGCCCGCGTGTAGCCGGCACGATCCGCGCAAACCGGCGCCCGCGATGCGCGCGGGCGCCGGCGACATACGGTTCGATGGCGCCGACCATCGACTCGATTGGGTCGAGGCATCCGTTTTTTCGGCACCGGTACGCAGGTGTCGGACTGTTCCCGACCGAGATGCCGCTTCGGATCGCGTGCATGTACTTCGCTAGCCAGCGGCCCCCGCCCCAGCTTTTTGCTCGTCAACACCAACAAAAAACCTCATTTCGCGCCACGCAGCCTGTCCGCAGAATGTCTCCATTCCCACTTACGCGACAACACGAGCGTCGCATGAGCCGCACTTCAGAAGGAGACAGCCGTGGCAGTCGAAACAACCTCAATCGATACGCTCGTCGTCGGCGCCGGGCAGGCCGGCGTGGCCATGAGCGAGCATCTGGGCAAGCTGGGCGTGCCCCATCTCGTGCTGGAGCGCGACCGTATCGCCGAACGCTGGCGCACGGGGCGCTGGGATTCGCTGGTCGCGAACGGCCCTGCGTGGCACGACCGTTTCCCGGGCCTCGAATTCGACGGTCTCGACCCCGACGCATTCGCATCGAAAGACCAGGTCGCGGACTACTTCGAAGCGTATGCGCGCAAATTCGACGCGCCGATCCGCACCGGGGTCGACGTGCGGAACGTGGTGCGCAACACGGGCAAGCCGGGCTTCGTCGTCGAGACGTCCGACGGCACGATCGAGGCGAACCGCGTGGTGGTCGCGACGGGGCCGTTCCAGCGCCCGGTGATTCCGCCGATCGCGCCGGACGACACGCGCCTCGTGCAGATTCACTCCGCCGACTATCGCAACCCGGCCCAGCTTCCGGCAGGCGCGGTGCTGGTGGTCGGCGCGGGTTCGTCGGGCGTGCAGATCGCCGACGAACTGCAGCGTGCGGGGCGGCAGGTCTACCTGTCGGTCGGGCCGCACGATCGGCCGCCGCGTGCGTATCGCGGCCGCGACTTCTGCTGGTGGCTCGGCGTGCTCGGCGAATGGGACAAGGAAGTCGCGACGCCCGGCCGCGAACACGTGACGATCGCGGTGAGCGGCGCGCGCGGCGGCCATACGGTCGATTTCCGCGCGCTCGCGAACCAGGGCGTGACGCTGGTCGGGCTGACGAAGTCGTTCGACGGCGGCGTGGCGGTGTTCGAACGCGATCTCGCGGCCAATCTCGCGCGCGGCGACGAGAACTACCTGTCGCTGCTCGACGCGGCCGACGCGTATGCGGCCCGCAACGGCCTCGACTTGCCGGAAGAGCCCGACGCACGGCGCATCCTGCCGAACCCCGACTGCGTCGCGCATCCGATTCTCTCGCTCGATCTCGCCGCTGCAGGCATCACGTCGATCGTCTGGGCCACGGGCTATGCGGTCGACTACGGCTGGCTGAACGTCGACGCGTTCGGGCCGAACGGCAAGCCGCAGCACCAGCGCGGCGTGTCGAAGGAGCCGGGCATCTATTTCCTCGGCTTGCCGTGGCTGTCGCGACGAGGCTCCAGCTTCATCTGGGGCGTGTGGCACGACGCGAAGCACATCGCCGATCACATCGTCACGCAGCGCAAGTACCTCGCATACCACGACGCGTCGCGGCACCGCGCGGCCGCCGCGCAAGCGGCACGGTCCGACGCACGCCCGCTCGCCGAAGCGACGAACTGACCACCTGACCGCCTGACCCATCCCGCCGCGCCGCGACTGCTTCCGGCGCGGCGGGCGACCCCACCGACACTCGAAGGATCTCGATGAGCCAGCCTACCCATACGCGTATCCGGATGTTCAACACGAAGGATACCTACCCGAACCAGACGCTCGACAACGACCTGTGCCAGGCCGTGCGGGCCGGCAACACCGTCTACGTGCGCGGTCAGGTCGGCACCGATTTCGACGGCAATCTGATCGGCCTCGGCGATCCGCGCGCGCAGGCCGAGCAGGCGATGAAGAACGTCAAGCAGTTGCTCGAGGAAGCCGGCAGCGACATCACGCATATCGTGAAGACGACGACCTACCTGATCGATCCGCGTTATCGCGAACCCGTGTACCGGGAAGTCGGCAAGTGGCTGAAGGGCGTCTATCCGATCTCGACGGGGCTCGTCGTCTCCGCGCTCGGCCAGCCGCAGTGGCTGATGGAGATCGACGTGATCGCGGTGATCCCCGACAACTGGCAGCCGAACCGCGCATAGGAGGCGACATGACTTTCTCCATCGTCGGGCGCTGCCCGGAGACGGGCCAGCTCGGGATCGCGATCAGCTCGTCGAGCATCGCGGTGGGCGCGCGCTGCCCGTGGATGCGCGCGGGCGTCGGCGCTGTCGCGACGCAGAACATCACGCTGCCGGCGCTTGGGCCTCAAACCCTCGACCTGATCGAACACGAGCAGCTTTCGCCTGCCGCGGCGCTCGACCGCGCGTTGAGCGCGAACGGCTGGAGCCAGTACAGGCAGGTCACGGCGATCGACGCGCAGGGGCAGACGGCATGCTTCACCGGCAAGGAGGCGCTCGGCACGCATCACGCGGTGCAGGGCGAACAATGCGTGGCGGCCGGCAATCTGCTGGCCGCGCAAGCCGTGATCGACGCGATGGTGCGGGCCTTCGAACAGGCGTCCGGCCTGCTCGCCGATCGGCTGATGGCCGCGATGCACGCGGCGATGGCGGCCGGCGGCGAGGCCGGCCCAGTGCATTCGGCCGCGTTGAAGGTGGCCGGTGACGTGACCTGGCCGATCGTCGACCTGCGCGTCGACTGGGCCGATGCCGATCCGATCGGGCAGCTCGATGCGTTGTGGCGCGCATATCGGCCGCAGATGCAGGACTACCAGACGCGCGCGCTGAACCCGACCGCCGCGCCGAGCTACGGAGTGCCGGGCGATGAGTGATCCGTCGAGCCGGGCGCTGCTCGAACGGCTGATCGGCTTCGCGACGGTCAGCCGCGATTCGAACCTCGAGATGATCGCCTTCATCCGCGACACGCTCGCGTGTTTCGGTGTGGAAAGCGAACTGTTCTACAACGCGGAACGCACGAAGGCGAGCCTGTATGCGACGATCGGCCCGCGCGATCGCGGCGGCGTCGCGCTGTCGGGGCATACCGACGTGGTGCCGGTCGACGGGCAGGCGTGGACGGTCGAGCCGTTCCGGCTGACCGAGCGCGACGGCCGGCTGTACGGCCGCGGCACCGCCGACATGAAGGGCTTCATCGCGTCGGTGCTCGCGGCCGTTCCGGCGTTCGTCGCGCGGCCGCTGAGCCTGCCCGTGCATCTCGCGTTCTCGTACGACGAGGAAGTCGGTTGTCTCGGTGTGCGGCCGATGCTCGAACATCTGGCCGCGCGCGAACATCGTCCGCGGCTGTGCCTGATCGGCGAGCCGACCGAACTGAAGCCGGTGCTCGGTCACAAGGGCAAGCTCGCGATGCGCTGCCACGTGAAGGGCGCCGCATGCCACTCGGCTTACGCGCCGTCGGGCGTCAACGCGATCGACTATGCGGCGAAGCTGATCGGCCGGCTCGGCGAGATCGGCGCGGCGCTCGCGCGGCCGGAACGGCACGACGGCCGCTTCGATCCGCCGTTCTCGACCGTGCAGACGGGGCTGATCAAGGGCGGCCGCGCGCTGAACATCGTGCCGGCTGAATGCGAGTTCGATTTCGAGGTGCGTGCGCTGCCGGATTTCGATGCGCACGACGTGCCGAGGACGCTGCGGGACTATGCGGAATCCGAACTGTTGCCGAGAATGCGCGCGGTGCAGCCCGATACCGATATTCAGTTGCAGCCGCTCGGCGCGTATCCGGGGCTGGCGACCGCGCCGGACAGCGAGGCCGCGCGCCTGCTCGCGCTGCTGAGCGGCTCCGACGCGTTCGGCACGGTGGCGTTCGGCACCGAGGGCGGGCTGTTCGGGCAGGCCGGCATTCCGACCGTGGTGTGCGGGCCCGGCAGCATGGACCAGGGGCACAAGCCCGATGAGTTCGTCACGCTCGAACAACTGCATGGATGCGACGCGATGCTGGGCCGTCTGGTCGCGTATCTCTCGCTCGCCGCCTGAACGGGCGGCCGGCACGCACGCGCTGCACCCGGCGGCGCGTGCGTTGTCCCGTTCCCGGTCGTCGACCTTGCCGCCGTTATCGAACCGATTGTGCCGATTGTGCCGATTGCGCCGATTGCGCCGATTGCGCCGATTGAGCGACGATCTGCGCGAGCCGCTCGCGGCAGAAATCGACGAACGACTGCGCCTGTTTCGTGAGCTGACCGCGCTTGAGCCGTGCGCTCACGAGCCCGGACGGGCTGACCGTTTCGCTGAGGCCGATCGTCACGACGCGCTGGCCGTCGTACGTATATTCGGAATGCGGGCGCGTGACGAGCAGCGAGAAGCCGAAGCCCCGGCCGACCATTCCACGCACCATCTCGATCGACGGCGAGCCGAACACGATGTTCGGCGTGAGCCCGAGCTCGTGAAACAGGCTGACGAAATACGTGCGGCTCGGCTGCACGTCGAGCAGGATCATCGGCTCGACGCACAGGTCGCGCAGCGACACGTGCGTCTGACCCGCGAACCGGTGGTTCTCCGGCAGCAGCACGTACGGCTGCTGTGGCGGCATCAGCGGCTCGGTTTCGATCGTGCCGTCGAGATCGTGGTCGTACATCAGCGCGAGATCGAACGTACCGGACGTCAGCCCCTGCACCAATTCCTGCTGGTCGCCGTCGCGCAGCCGGATGTTCACGCCCGGGTAGCGCTCGCGAAAACCCGCGATCAGTTGCGGCAGATAGAGCGGCGCGACCGTCTCGAAGCAGCCGATGTCGATCTGTCCGGTAATCACGTCGTTGTCGGCGAGCGCGTTCTGTTCGAACTCGTGCGCGATGCGCAGCAGTTCCTGCGCTTTCCGGTAAAAGCGCGTGCCGCTTGGCGTCAGCGACACGCCCTGCGCGTGGTGGCGAATGAACAGCTTGACGCCGAAGCTCTCTTCCAGCCCCTTGATCGCGCTCGAAATCGACGGCTGCGCGATGAAGAGCTGACGCGATGCCTCGGCGACGCTGCCGGATTCGACCGTCGTGATGAAGTATTTCAGTTGCCGCAAAGTGTAGTGAGCCACAAGCACCTCTGATGCCCGGCCCCGGCGTGCCGCCGCGGGCGCATGCTGTTGGTTTCGCGTAGCACCTTACCTGAAGTCGTTCGGCGCCGAAATTTCCGCTGCAGAGCTTTTTCGTATGTCGCGAAAATATTTTTAGTATTTTCCGGTCCCGATGGGCGTGGCGCACCATCGTCTCCAACCTGGATCGCGACGCGGCCGCGTGTAGCGCCGGCGGGACATGTCATCCGTCCCCGCTTGGCCGTGCACGCGGCGCCCGCGTATCCGGACCGATTGCCGGCGCGCACCCCGACGCGCGCCGGCGCACACGGCACGCGCGCATCGCCGCGCAGGACTGGAGACATCACCATGACGAACGCGCAACCCAATGCGTCCCCGATGATAGAGAAGCACACGATCGGCTATGTGCCGCCCGCGGAACGCCACGGCAAGGTGCGCGACCTGTTCACGCTCTGGTTCGGCGGCAACATCGCGCCGCTGCCGATCGTGACCGGCGCGCTCGGCGTGCAGATGTTCCATCTGAACCTGATGTGGGGCATCGTCGCGATCGTCGTCGGCCAGGCGGTCGGCGGCGTGCTGATGGCGCTGCATTCTGCGCAGGGGCCGCAGATGGGCATCCCGCAGATGATCCAGAGCCGCGCGCAGTTCGGCTCGTGGGGCGCACTGCTCGTCACGGTGATCGCGGCCGTGATGTACGTCGGCTTTTTCGCATCGAACATCGTGCTCGCGGGCAAGTCGGTGCACGGCATCGCGCAGTCGGTGCCGGTCCCCGTCGGCATCGTGATCGGCGCGGTGGGCTCCGGGCTGATCGGGATCGTCGGCTATCGGTTCATCCACATCCTGAACCGTATCGGCACGTGGGTGCTCGGCATCGGCATCGCCGTCGGCTTCTGGATGATCCTGTCGCACGTGAGCACCGCCGATTTCCTGACGCGCGGCGGCTTCGACTTCGCGGGCTGGCTCGCGACGGTGTCGCTGTCGGCGCTGTGGCAGATCGCGTTCGCGCCGTACGTGTCGGACTATTCGCGCTATCTGCCGGAAAACGTCGGCGTCGCGTCGACGTTCTGGGCAACCTATCTCGGCTGCACGATCGGCTCGACGCTCGCGTTCATCTTCGGCGCGGTCGCGGTGCTCGCGGTGCCGGCCGGCGCGGACACGATGGATGCGGTCAAGCAGGCGACCGGCCCGCTCGGTCCGCTGATGCTCGTGCTGTTCCTGCTGAGCGTGATCAGCCACAACGCGCTGAACCTGTACGGCGCGGTGCTCGCGGTGATCACGTCGGTGCAGACGTTCGCATACAAATGGATTCCGACCGCGAAGGCGCGCGCGGTGGTGTCGGTCGCGATCTTCGTCGCCTGCTGCTACGCGGCGATCGGCGCGTCGACGAACTTCGTCGGCAACCTCGTCGATCTGGTGCTCGCGCTGCTGGTCGTGCTGGTGCCGTGGACGGCGATCAACCTGATCGACTTCTACGTGATCCACAAGGGCAAGTACGACATCCAGTCGATCTTCATGGCGGACGGCGGGATCTACGGCCGCTTCAATCCGCAGGCGCTGCTCGCGTATGCGATCGGCATCGCCGTGCAGATTCCGTTCATGAACACGCCGATGTACGCGGGCCCGATTCCCGCCCATCTGGGCGGCGCGGACCTGTCGTGGCTCGTGGGCCTGCTGCTGACGTCGCCGTTGTACTACTGGCTCGCGACGCGCGACAGCGCGTATCGGCGCCGGCAGACGGGCGCGACGATGCCGCCGACGGCGGCGCGATAAAGGAGGGGCCGCCGCGCCGGTCGCGACGCGGCGGCAAGCGAAAGGAAGCGGGCAGGCGCGCGCCGGACTAAATGGCGTGCGCCTGCCGCGGCATCAGACGAGCGCCGAGCGCGCGACGCGCACCGGCACCGACTTGTACGACGGCGTGCCGCTTTCCTTGTCGATGTAGTCGAGCGGCACGAGCACGTTCGCTTCCGGGTAGTACGCGCCGACCGAGCCCGGCGCGATGTCGTACTCGATCGCGGTGATCTTCTCGAGGCGCAGCGTACGGCCCGATGCGGTGACCGTCTCGATGTCGACGAGGTCGCCGTGTTCGAGCCCGTACTTCACGAGATCGGACGCGTTCATGAACAGCACGTCGCGCCGGCCGAACACGCCGCGATAGCGATCGTCGAGCCCGTAGATCGTCGTGTTGTACTGGTCGTGGCTGCGCAGCGTGATCAGGCGCAGCACCTGTTCGGCGCCGAGCACGTCCGCGTCCTCCTTCACGCCCTTGTAGACCGAGAACATCGCCTTGCCGGTCGGCGTCGGCCACACGCGCTCGGTGGGCGGCAGCGGCAGGCGGAAGCCGCCCGGCGTGCGGATCCGCTCGTTGAACGCCTCGAAGCCGGCTACCGTCTTGTCGATCAGGTCGCGGATGCGGTCGTAGTCGGCGATCAGGTCGAGCCACGCGACCTTGCTGTTCGGCAGCGTCGCATGCGCGATGCCTGCCACGATCGCGGGCTCCGAGCGCAACTGGTCCGACGCGGGCTTGAGCTTGCCGGCCGACGCATGGACCATCGACATCGAATCCTCGACGGTGATCGACTGCCGGCCGGTGGCCTGCATGTCGAGCTCGGTGCGGCCAAGCACCGGCAGGATGAAGGTTTCCTTGCCGACCAGCAGGTGCGAACGGTTGAGCTTCGTGCCGAGATGCACGCTCAGGTCGAGCTTCGCCATTGCCGGGAACGACAGTTCGGGATCGGGCAGCGCGACCGCGAAGTTGCCGCCGAGGCACAGCAGCGCCTTCGCGGTGCCGTCGATCATCGCCTGCATGGCCTGCACCGCGTCGTGCCCGTGCCGCGCGGGCGGCGTGAAGCCGCACACGTCCTCGATCTTCTTCAGGAATTCGGCCGACGGCTTCTCGGTGATGCCGACCGTGCGGTTGCCTTGCACGTTCGAATGGCCGCGCAATGGGCACACGCCGGCGCCGGGCTTGCCGATGTTGCCGCGCATCAGCAACAGGTCGGCGATCAGGCGCACGGTGGCCGTGCCCTTGTTGTGCTGCGTGACGCCCATCCCGTACGTGACGATCGTCGCGTTCGACTTCGCATACGCGAGCGCGACCTGTTCGAGCTGCGCCTGGCTCAGGCCGCTCGCGCGTTCGATGTCGTCCCACGACGTGGCGTCGAGATCGGCCGAGAATGCATCGAAGCCGTTGGTGTGCTGCGCGATGAAGTCGCGGTCGAGCACGTCCCCGCGCTCGGCCTCGAGCTGCAGCAGCGCCTTCATGATGCCCTTCAGCGCGGCCGCGTCGCCGCCCGCGTCGACTTGATAGTACGTCGACGCGATTCGCGTCGAGCCGAACGACGCCATCTCGATCATGTCCTGCGGATCGGCGAAGCGTTCGAGCGCGCGTTCGCGCAGCGGGTTGAACACGATGATCGGCACGTTGCGGCGCGCGCACTCGTGCAGCGTGCCCATCATCCGCGGATGGTTCGTGCCGGGGTTGTGGCCGATCGAGATGATCAGCTCGCAATGGTCGAAATCCTCCAGCGACACGGTGCCCTTGCCGATGCCGATCGATTGCGGCAGGCCGACGCTGGTCGGTTCGTGGCACATGTTCGAGCAGTCGGGGAAGTTGTTGGTGCCGAGCTCGCGCGCGAACAGCTGGTACAGGTACGCGGCTTCGTTCGACGCACGGCCCGACGTGTAGAACTCGACCTGCTCGGGCGGCAGCGCGCGCAGCACTTTGCCGATGCGCGCGAATGCGTCGTCCCATTCGATCGCGCGGAACGTGTCGGTCGCGCGGTCGTAGACGAGCGGATGGGTGAGCCGGCCCATGTTCTCCAGTTCGTAGTCCGACATGCGCAGCAGCGACGACACGGTGTTCGCCGCGAAGAACCCGGGCGTCACGCGCTTGGTCGTCGCTTCCCACGTGACGGCCTTCGCGCCGTTCTCGCAGAACTGGAACGTCGACTTGTGTTCCTTGTCGGGCCAGGCACAGCCGGGACAGTCGAAGCCGTCGGGCTGGTTGGTCCGCATCAGCACGATCGGCGCCTCGATGGTTTCCATCTGCGTACGTACCGCATCGGCTGTCGCGCGAAGCGCGCCCCAACCGCCGGCGGGCCCGTCGTATTTCCTGATGCCTGGCACTTCGCGTCGATTTGTCATGTGAATCTCCAATGGCCGGGCCCGGTGCGGGTGGCTCGATTGCGCCGTGTCGCGGCGTGGGGCGGCTCCGTCCGGCGGACGGAGCCGGTCATGCGTGTCCCGCGTTGCGGGGCAGGCGTTTTTCTAGTGGGCGTCCTTCTTCGCGCCCGACGACTTCTTGCCGGGCTTCGCCGCGGGCGGCGGGGCGTCGGCGGGCGTGTCGTCCGGCTTCGCGTCGCCGGCCGCCCTGGCGGCCTTGCCGTTCGCCTTGAGCTTGCCGTCGGCGTCCGGCTTCGCGTCCTTCGTGCCTTTTGCCTCGTTGGTTTCCTTGGCTTCCTTCGCTCCAGGCGCGGCGAGCCGGTTGAACTTCACTTCGTCGCTGTCCTTGTCGTAGTCGATCTCGCACCGGTCGCCCGACTTCAGCCGGTCGGCGAGGATCTCCTTGGCGAGCCGCGTCTCGATGGTCTGCCGGATCTGGCGCTTCAGCTCGCGCGCGCCGAATTCCGGCTGGTAGCCGGCTTCGGTCAGGTGCGCGACGAGCGAGTCGCCCATCACGAGCGTGATGTCCTGCGCGGCGGCCGTGCGCACCACGCGGTCGAGCTGGATCCGCACGATCGCGCGGATGTCGTCCTTCGACAGCGCGTGGAAGACGATCACCTCGTCGATCCGGTTCAGGAACTCGGGCCGGAAATGCCCTTTCAGCACCTGCATCAGTTCGTCGCGGATCGCCTTGTCGGTCTTGCGCGCGGCTTCCGGCTGCGTGAGGTTGTCCATGATGATCGCCGCGCCGAGGTTGCTGGTCGCGATGATGATCGTGTTGCTGAAATCGACCACGCGGCCCTTGCCGTCGGTCAGGCGGCCGTCGTCGAACACCTGCAGCAGCACGTTGTAGACGTCCGGATGCGCCTTCTCGATCTCGTCGAGCAGGATCACGCTGTACGGGCGGCGCCGCACGCGTTCGGTGAGCTGCCCGCCTTCGTCGTAGCCGACGTAGCCGGGCGGCGCGCCGATCAGCCGCGCGACCGCGTGGCGCTCCATGTATTCCGACATGTCGATGCGGATGATCGCCTGCTCGTCGCCGAACACGGTCTCGGCCAGCGCTTTCGCGAGCTCGGTCTTGCCGACGCCCGTCGGCCCGAGGAACAGGAACGTCGCGATCGGCCGGTGCGTCTGGCCGAGACCCGCGCGCGACAGCCGCACGGCATCGCTGACGGCAACCACCGCATCGCTCTGGCCGACCACGCGCTCGCGCAACTGCTCTTCCATCTTCAGCAGCTTCTGGCGTTCTTCCTGCGTGAGTTCGGACACGGGGATGCCGGTCAGCCGCGACACGACCTCGGCCACCGATTCGACGGTCACTTCGAGCGTCTCCGAACCGGTCTTGCGCTGCCACGCCTCCATCATCTCGTCGACGGCCTTCTGCTTCGCGTTGATCTGCTCTTCGAACTGCTTCGCTTCGTCGAAGCGCTTGCGCGAGGTCGCATAGTCCTGCTCGCGCTTCAGTTGCACGATCTGCGCTTCGCTTTCCTGAATGTCGATCGGGCGCGACGTCGCGCCGATCCGCACGCGCGCGGCGGCCTGGTCGATCAGGTCGATCGCCTTGTCGGGCAGGAAGCGCGACGTGATGTAGCGGTCGGCGAACTCGGCGGCCGCGACGAACGCGTCGTCGGCGAACGTCACCTGGTGGTGCGCCTCGAGGCTGTCGCGCAGTCCGCGCAGGATCACGATCGTCTGCTCGACGCTCGGCTCCGGCACGAACACGGGCTGGAAGCGGCGCTCGAGCGCGGCGTCCTTCTCGATGTACTTCTGGTATTCGTTGAGCGTCGTCGCGCCGATCAGGCTCAGTTCGCCGCGCGCGAGCGCGGGCTTCAGCACGTTCGCGATGTCGAGCCCGCCTTCGCCGCCGCCCTGGCCCGCGCCGACGATCGTGTGCAGCTCGTCGATGAACAGGATCAGTTCGTCCTGCTTCGCCGTCACTTCGTCGATCAGCTGCTTCGCGCGTTCCTCGAATTCGCCGCGATACTTCGCGCCGGCCACCATCGAGTTGATGTTGACTTCGACGAGCCGCTTGCCGCGCAGCACCTCGGGCACGTCGCCGTTGACGATCCGCTGCGCCAGCCCTTCGACGATTGCCGTCTTGCCGACGCCCGGTTCGCCGATCAGCACCGGGTTGTTCTTCTTGCGGCGCGCGAGCACCTCGATCGTGCTTTCGATTTCCTGCGCGCGGCCGAGCACTGGATCGAGCTTGCCCTGGCGCGCGATCGCGGTGAGGTCGCGGCCGAACTTGTCGAGGTTCGGCGTGCCGGTCGGCGCATCGACGCGGCCGTCCTCGGCGCCCTTGCCGACCACCTTCACGACCTTCTGGCGCAGCGCCTCGGGCGTCACGCCGTATTTCTTCAGCAGCGTGCCGGCGACGCTGTCCGGCACCGATGCGAGACCGATCAGCAGGTGCTCGGGGCCGATGTACGAGTGGCCGAGATCGCGCGACGCCTGGAACGCGTACTGGACGGCCTTCTTCACGCGCGGCGAGATCGACAGCTTGTCGAGCGGCGCATCGGGGGCGGCCGTGCCGGTGTGCGCGTGCTCGTCGATGTACGACCGGATGTCCTGCGGCGACAGCTTCAATTCCTTCAGCAGCGCGGCGCAGACGTCGGTGTCGGCGAGCGCGTACAGCAGGTGCTCGGAATCGAGCTCGCCGCGGCGCAGCTCGTGCGCCTTCTCGGCCGCGCGCTGCAGCAGTTCGAGCGTCTGTTCGCTGAACGCGTCGGTCGGGTCGACCGATTCGCGCGGAATCTCGGCGGCGAGCGGCGATTCGTCGCCGAGCCCGCCGAACAGCGACGACGGTCCGCCACCGCCCAGCAGCGAATCGAACGGATTCAGCATGCTCTGATGCCGCATCAACTGTCGGAAGTGGTAATCGCAGATCGAGATCGTCTTGCGCTCGCCGTCCTGCATCACGGTTGCGCGCGCGACGGCCGGCCGGGCGTGACAGATATCGCAAAGTGCGGGCATGGTGGTCTGGCTCCTGTCGGTGAAGGTGGGTCGAAGGGTGAAGCCCGATGCGGTGCGGCGCTCGCGCGTTCCGACCGCGCATGCGCGGCACGCACGACACGCACGACACGCACGACACGCACCGCGGCGGCGCGCGTGCCGCACCCGTGCGATCGTGCAGCGCGCGCGCCGGCGTGGCGCACGGTCGCGATCGGGGCGAAAAGCGCGAGTGCTGCGAGGAGCCCGCGGCATCGTTTCGACTGCGTTCAAAATAGCGAATCGGCGCGAGCCATCCAAGACACAGTTCCATGCCGGACCGGCCGTGAATTGCACCCTCACATGGGCGCGCGATTCGGCGGCGAGGAGTACAGACGGGCGCGCACGGCGGCGCGGGCGTGCGCGGCGTGTGCGGCTTGCGGTGGAAGGGGGCGGGAAAGGGGCGGTAAAGGACGACGGGCGAACGGCGCGGTGCGACATCGGCGCGCAGGGCGCGGGCAGCCGGCAATCGGGGAGCGAAGCGGAACGAAAAACGGGACGCCACGCGCAGCGCGGGCGCGAACCGGTTACGTTCGGCCCCGCACGCCCCGCACGCCCCGCACGCCCCGCGGCCGATGCGCGCGGTGGGGCCGGCGAAGGCGAGCGCGGTGTGTACGGTACGCGCCGGACATCGCGCGACCGCGGTGAACCGCGATCAGTCCGTCAGCGTCATCGCGAGCCGTTGCCGTGCGATCTGCTTCACGTCGGCCGAGAGCGCAGCATTCGGCAGACCATTGGCCCAGACGGAGAACGAATCCTCGATCAGGTTGCGCGTGTCGGGCGGCAACTCGGCCAGCATCAGCGACACGACGGTAAACAGCACGGCGGTGTCGCCGGCCTGGCTGCCCGCGTTTGCGTCGACCGTCTGCTTCAGGGAAGCGACGGACGCCTGCAGCGCCTGTAATGCGTCATTCGATTCGCTCATGACATCCTCCGTGCGAGATGGGCTGGATCGGCGACGAACCCGCGGCCGGCCGGCGGTGCGGCCGCCTCGCGCGACGCCCGGGCGGGCATCGCGCGCCGGCAACCGCGCTCAGGCGGCCGCGTTGCCCTGCGGCGCCACGGCCACCGATGCCTCGCTCGTCAGCATCAGGAACGTGAACGTTTCACGCAGGTACAGGCGGACGTCCTTGTCGGTGTGGCTCGTGTAGCCGATCGACACGTCTTCCCCGAGGTGCAGCTCGTAATCGCCGCCGCGCGTGGACAGCACGCAGCCGCCGCTGATCGCCGGCGCCCAGATGATCTCGCCGCTGACGATGCGTTTGATATGGCCGAGGACCGGATAGCCCTGGTCGCGCGCTTCGCTGAGCGCGGTGTACGCGTCCGACCCGAGCACGACCGAGTACGGGCCGTCGACGCCGGCGAGGCGCAGCGCTTCCAGCGCATCGCTGATCGCGTCCGGGTACGCGCCGACGTCCGCCGGCAGCGTGAGCCGGCGGTTCGACGTGCCTTCGCGGATGCCGACGATGCCGGCCGCGCGGTAGCCGTCGAAGATCGCGTCGTCTTCGGCGAACGCGAGCCGCTGCGCGGCTTCCTTCGCCGGCTGCCAGTCGGCGTCGCGCGCGCCGCGCTCGACGCTGTCG
This sequence comes from Burkholderia sp. BCC1208, assembly GCF_902833095.1. Classification (NCBI taxonomy): domain Bacteria; kingdom Pseudomonadati; phylum Pseudomonadota; class Betaproteobacteria; order Burkholderiales; family Burkholderiaceae; genus Burkholderia; species Burkholderia sp. BCC1208. The sequence goes on from NZ_CADFDY010000009.1 coordinate 252,905, forward strand.
ATCGCGGCGCGGCTCAGCTCGAACGGCACCGTCAGCTCGACGATCGTGCGCACTTCGCGCAGCCGCGCGTTCACGTGCTCGCGCGGCGCGTCGACGTCGAGCAGATGCCCGGTGCCGACGGCCGACAGCTCGGCGCCTTCGGGGCCGTCAACATCGACGACGCGGCGCCCGGCCACCGATCGTTTGAACGTGCGCGCCACTTCCTCCTCGATCTGTTCCCAGGCGGACGACGAGATCGGGGCGAGTTCACGGTGCAGGTTATTCATAGGTCGGGATTCCTTTCAGCGAGCCGATGTTCAGTGAGCCGTCGCGCTGCGGTGCGGACGGCGCGGCTTCCGGTTGGGCGGCGCCGGCGGCCGGCGCCGCGCGATCGGCGAGCGCTTCGAGCAGGTCGGCCGACGGCACGAAGAACAGCGAGCCGGTGACCGCGCGGCTGTAGTCGAGCAGGCGGTCGTAGTTGCCGGGCGGGCGGCCGACGAACATGTTCTCGAGCATCTGCTCGATCGGCGCCGGCGAGCGCGCGTAGCCGATGAAATAGGTGCCGAATTCGCCGGCGCCCGGGCGCCCGAACGGCATGTTGTCGCGCAGGATCTTCACTTCCTGGCCGCCCTCGTCGAGCGTGGTCAGCGAGCTGTGCGAGCACGACGGCTTCACGTCCGGCGCGAGCTCGATGTCGGCCAGCTTGGTGCGGCCGATGATGCGCTCCTGCGTCTCGACCGCGAGCGCGTTCCAGCCGGCCATGTCGTGCAGGTACTTCTGCACGAGCACGTAACTGCCGCCCGCGAATTCGGCATCCTCGTCGCCGATCACCGTGAAGTCGACCGCTGCGCGGCCTTCCGGATTCTCGGTGCCGTCGACGAAGCCGATCATCGCGCGCTGGTCGAAATTGCGGAAGCCATGCACCTCGTCGACGACCGTGACCGCGCTGCCGAGCGCGCCGAGCAGTTGGGTCGCGAGTTCGAAGCACAGATCCATCGCTTCGGCGCGGATGTGCAGCAGGATGTCGCCGGGCGTCGCGGCCGCGACGCGCTGGCCGGCGCCGAATTCGCGGAACGGATGCAGCGACGCCGGGCGCGGCTCGCCGAACAGCGCATCCCATGCGTCGGAGCCGAAGCCGCATACGCACGTGAGGTTGCCGCCCGGTACGCGCTTGCCGACCGAGCGCACGAGCGCGGCGATGTCGCCGCACCACGAACGGATCGTGTCGGCGTGATCGGCACCGGGATTGATCGTCGCCACGAGAAAGATCGCGGTGCGCGTGATCGTGCTGTGAACGGCCTGGGAGATCGGGGAAGGGGTGGTCTGCATCGCGGCCTGCCGGTCAGTCGTGTCGGGACGGACGGGCCGCGGCAGCCGCGGCGCGCGAAGGCGAACGGTTGAACTGTGTCATGCGACTGTTCTCTGTGTGACATGCGGATGAAGGACGTTGCGCGGGCATCGCGCAACGGGCCGCAGCGGCGGTGGCAGCCCCCCGGGCGCGAAGAGGAGGCAGACAGTGGCGCCGCGCGTTCGCCCGGCGCGTGAGCCGCCGCACCGCGTAACGTCGTCGAGCATGCAATCTAGCAGCTTCGACGGGTCTTTGGAACACGTATCGACGATCTGTCATTCGAATGGGTCAAACAGGGCGGTTTTTTGTGCGGCGACGGCGCAGCTGTACTCCTGACGCCCGCGGCGCTGTGCTCTTGAGCGTGCGTGTCGCGTGCAGTAGATTAGGTTCCGCTGCACCCGGCTGAGGCCGTCATGATGAACCTTCTGAAAGCGATGCGTATCGTCGGTGCAATCGTCGAGCATGGCGGGCCGTCCGGCGCGATCGAAGCCGATGCGGGCGCAACGGTTTGCCGTTCGCCGGTCGCAGGCTGTCCTTTGCCCGAGGCCACTCGTCGCGGCGACGCGGCATCGATCGCGGCCCCTACGACACTGCACCGGTTAACGCGTTGAATAGCCTTGAATACGTCCACTGCATCCGCCGATACGACCGCCGAGCGCATTCGCCGCCGCTTCGGCCATTTCCTTCACGCGGCCGAGCTGGCCGGGCTGGTCGTGATCGGGCTGGCGACCGCGTTTGCGATGACGCAGGAGGCGTGGAAGGTCGTGCTCGCGGGCGAAGTGTCGCTGACCGACCTGCTGCTGATGTTCCTGTATCTGGAAGTGCTCGCGATGGACCTGCGCTACCTGCGGCTCGGCCGGCTGCCGGTGCGGTTTCCGCTGTTCATCGCGATGACGTCGCTCGCGCGCGACCTGATCCTGCGCGGCGCGACCGACGGCCCCGAGCGGATGTTGATGACGACCTTCGGGATCGTGCTGCTCGCGCTCGGCGTGCTGATCCTGAGTTTCGGCCAGCACCGCTTTCCGGCGGACGTCGACGATGTCGAGGACGACGTGCATGCCCGCCGGTAACGCGCGGGCGGCAGTCGAAGCGAACCCCGGCGCGCCGTGCGAGGTGCGGCGGCCCCACCCTCATCCCAACACACGAGGTGTCGCATGACCAGGCAATTGATCGTCGCCGTGTTCGGCAGCGTCGACACGGCTCGCCAGGCCGCGAACGATTTCGACGCGCTGTCGGAGAAGAACGAAGGATTCCACATCGAGAACGGCGTCGTCGTCGAGAAGGACGCGAACGGCAAGCTCGCGGTGCTCGACGCCGAATCGCGGCCGTTCAAGGGCGGCGTGATCGGCGCGATCGCGGGCGGGTTGCTCGGCCTGCTGGCCGGGCCGATCGGCGTGGTGACCGGCATGGCGGCCGGCGCGGGCGCCGGCATTCTCGCGCATGCGGCCGGCAATGCGCTGCTCGACGGTACGTTCGTCGAGACGGTCGCGGCGCGGCTCGTGCCCGGCAGCGTCGCGGTCATTCTCGAAGCGAAGGAGGACACGCCGTTCTCGGTCGACAACGTCGTGACGGGATTCGGCGGCAAGGTCTTTCGCCAGGCGCTCGACTGAGCGCCCCTTTCGAACCGATTCGGGAGCTTTGCATGCGCATCGATCAATCGTACCGGCGCTTCGACATCGCGGCGACGCTGTCGCCGTTGCTCGGCAACCGCGCGCTCGCGGTCGTCGACGTGACGACCGACGATCCGGACCGCATCGCCGATCTCGGCACCGGCCAGTTCCTGCAGATCCGCAAGTGGATCGAGTCGAACGACATCGCGCTGCTGACGGTGGTGTTCGACGAGTGCAAGGTTGCGATCGACCACTACGCGGACAACGTCGACGACGCTTGAATGTGCTGTAGCCGATCGCTTCCAGAACCCGCTCGGCTTCCGGATGCCGGACGAATGCAAGCGCGAACTGGTTGAGTGCGCAACAAATGCCGGGATGCCGATCACCGAGAACGGCGCGTACGACGAACCGTATGTCGGCGACACGCATCCGAGTTCGCCGAAATCCTGCGACCGGACCGGGATCGTGCTGCATCGACGGAGGAGGTGGCACGCGGCTTGCGCGGGTCGCAGGCCCCCCTCGCACAGCGGCCGGCGTGTTGCGCCGCAACGTCGATCACGTTCTACGCCGGTCACGGACCGCGTACAAGCGACAGCCGGTGTGTGCATGCGCTGCGGGGCGTCCGCACCTGTTCTTTTCAGGACGGATGTCGATAATGGGATCGTTACCTGACTTTCCGGGAGCCACGTCATGACTGAAAGGGATGCTGCGTCCTCACCCGATCTCACGCAAGGGATCGCCCTCGACGATCTCGCCGACGGCGCGATGATCGAGGGCCATGTCGGCGAAGCGGCGGTGCTGCTCGTGCGCCGCGCCGACGAACTGTTCGCGGTGGGCGCGCAATGCCCGCACTACGGCGGCCCGCTGGCCCAAGGCCTGCTGGTCGGCGACACGATTCGCTGCCCATGGCATCACGCGGCGTTCTGCCTGCGCACCGGCGAGAGGGAGCGCGCGCCGGCGCTCGACGGGCTGTCGTGCTGGCGCGTCGAGCGGCGCGATGGCCGCGCCGTCGTACTCGATGCGCGGCCTGCCGCCGTAGCGCCTAAGCCGAACACAGCCGGGCTGCCCGCGTCGGTCGTGATCGTCGGCGGCGGCGCCGCCGCGATCGCGGCCGCCGTGATGCTGCGGCAGGAAGGCTATCCGCATTCGATCACGCTGCTGAGCGCCGATGCCGATCCGCCGTACGACCGGCCGAATCTGTCGAAGGATTACCTCGCGGGCACGGCTCAGGCCGACTGGCTGCCGCTGCGCGCGCCGTCGTTCTATGCCGAGCAGCGGATCGACGTACGCTGCAATACGCGGGTCGCGCGCATCGATCCCGCGCAGCGGGCGGTCGAGCTGGCCGACGGCAGCCGTGTCGAATACGGCGCGCTGCTGCTCGCCACCGGCGCCGAGCCGAACCGGCTGGACGTGCCCGGTGCCGATCTGCCGCACGTCTGTGTGCTGCGCTCGCGCGCCGATTGCGATGCGCTGATCGGCAAGCTGAAAACGGCGCGCCGTTGCGTGGTGGTCGGCGCGAGCTTCATCGGGCTCGAAGCGGCCGCCGCGTTGCGCACGCGCGGGCTCGACGTGCATGTCGTCGCGCCCGATACGCATCCGATGGGCCGCGTGCTCGGCGATGCGCTGGGCGACACGATCAAGGCGCTGCACGAAGCGCACGGCGTCGTGTTCCATCTCGGCGCGATGCCCGCGCGGATCGGGCCGGACAGCGTGACGCTGTCGAACGGCGACGTGCTGCCGGCGGACGTCGTGCTGGTCGGCATCGGCGTGCATCCGAATGTCGAGCTCGCGCAGGACGCGGGGCTCGCCGTCGAACGCGGCGTGACGGTCGACCGCTTCCTTCAGACGAGCGCGCCCGGCATCTACGCGGCCGGCGACATCGCGCGCTGGCCCGATCCGCTGACGGGCGAGCGGATTCGCGTCGAGCACTGGGTCGTCGCCGAGCGGCAGGGCAGCGTCGCGGCGCGCAACATGCTCGGCCAGCAGCAACCGTTCGACGCGGTGCCGTTTTTCTGGAGTCAGCATTACGACCTGACGATCCGCTATGTCGGCCATGCCGAGCAATGGGATCGCGTCGAGATCGACGGCGACCTCGGCGCGCACGATTGCTCGATCGGGTACTGGCGCGGCGACACGCGGCTCGCGGTCGTGACGATCGGCCGCGATCTCGACAGCCTGAAGGCGGAAGCGGCCCTCGAGCGGCAGATGGCCGCCGTGTGACGGCGGCGTGACGATGCGCATCGTTGATGGAGGCGAGATGAACCCCGACGTCCGTGCACGTGTTGAAGCCGGGTTCGCGCCGCGCATCGCGACGCGGCGGCGTGGCCTGTATCGGCGTGGCGATGCTGATCGGCGACCTCGATTCGATGCATGACCCGCACCGTGCCATGCCGGCCGACGATGCGCGGATGATGCACGCGTCGTTACCGGTCGCGCGTCCTGATCATCACGCGCCCCTCGTCGATGCCGCCGCGCAGCGCTTCGTCGCACGTGAGCCATTCGGGCGTGACGAGTTCGGGCGCTGGCAGATCGACCGGTGCGCCGTCGCGGAAGATCCGCACCTGCGCGACCCACGCGCCGTTCGCGTTGCGCGTGGCGTCGACGCGAATTTCGTGATCCATGAAAGTGTCGGTGGCTTGCATCGGTCGGGGCCCTCCGTCGTGCATGAACGCGGTGCGTCGATCGTATCAGCATGGCGGATGCCGCGCATCGAAAACGAACCGGCGTTTGCCTTTCACTTGCCGCGCGAGACGGGAGCGACCTCGTGGCCTTCGACCTGACTTTTTCCATCAAGGTATTCGCGGCGCTGTTCGCGATCATGAACCCGATCGCGAACATCCCGGTGTTCCTGTCGCTGACCGAAGGCGCGGCGGACGCCGTGCGCCGCAAGGTCGCGCTGACGGCCGCGATCGGCGTGACGGTCGGCTGCATCGTGTCGGCCGTCGCGGGCGGTGCGATCCTGCGCGTGTTCGGTTTGACGATCGACGATTTCCGCCTCGCGGGCGGGCTGCTGGTGCTGCTGATCGCGCTGTCGATGCTGCATGGTGCGCCGAGCCGCCAGCATGCGCCGGGCCGCGACGAAGGCGCGGATCCCACCGCGGCCGAAAGCGTCGCGATCTACCCATTGACGATCCCGTTGCTGGTGGGCCCCGGCACGATCGCGACGATGATCGTGCTCGGGCACGGCGCGGTCACGACCGGGCAGGAGTTCGCGTTTGCGCTCGGGCTTGGCGCGTTTCTCGTGCTGCTGGCGGTGTCGCTGCTGTCGGCGCCGCTGATCGGCCATTACCTGTCGCCGCGCGTGACGGCCGTCACGCAGCGCCTGATGGGGATGATTCTCGCGGCGATCGCGATGCAGATGATCGTCGCGAGCCTGAAAGCCGCGTTCGGGTTGCCGCACTGAGCGCGCCCGTTCGCGCATCGCGGCGCGCCGCGCGCGCTGCGCAGGCGCATGCCTTGCTCGATCGGCTCGACGGTCACATTGACCGTTTCCGCTTTCGACAAGGAGGGCCAGACATGAAAGCAGTCGTATTTCACGGCATCGGCGACATACGCATCGACACGGTGCCCGATCCGGAAGTCTCCGAGGCGACCGACGCGGTCGTGCGCCTGACCGCCAGCGCGATCTGCGGCACCGATCTGCACATGGTGCGCGGCACGCTCGGCGGCATGAAGCCGGGCACGATCCTCGGCCACGAAGGCGTCGGCATCGTCGAGGCGGTCGGGCGCGACGTGCGCAACCTGCGGCGCGGCGACCGCGTGCTGATTCCGTCGACGATCGCGTGCGGCAGTTGCGCCTACTGCCGCGCGGGCTACACCGCGCAATGCGACGTCGCGAACCCGGGCGGGCCGCGCGCGGGCACCGCGTTCTTCGGCGGGCCCGCCGAGACGGGCCCGTTCGACGGGCTGCAGGCCGAATACGCGCGCACGCCGCTTGCGCACGCGAGCCTGATCCGGCTACCCGACGCGATCGACGACGATCGCGCGATCCTGATGTCGGACATTTTCCCGACCGGCTATTTCGGCGCGCAGCTCGCGGAAGTGAAGCCGGGCGATACGGTCGCCGTGTTCGGCGCGGGGCCGGTCGGCCAGTTCGCGATCGCGAGCGCGAAGCTGATGGGCGCCGGACGCGTGATCGCGATCGACCGCATCGCGTCGCGGCTCGAGATGGCCTGCGCACAGGGCGCCGAGATCGTCGATTTTTCCGAGGACGATCCGGTCGATACGGTGCTGCGACTGACGGGCGGGATCGGCGTCGACCGCGTGATCGACGCGGTGGGCGTCGACGCGATGCGCGCGACGCATGGGCCGGCGGCGGCCGATCGCGAGGCCGCGCGCGCGTTCGATGCGGAAGTCGACGCGATCGCGCCGCACCGCAAGCCGGACGGTCGCAACTGGGTGCCGGGCGACGGCCCGTCGCAGGTGCTGCAATGGGCGGTGCGCGCGGTCGCGAAGGCCGGTACGGTCGCGGTGATCGGCGTGTATCCGCCGGCGGCCCGCGTGTTTCCGATCGGCGAGGCGATGAACCGCAACCTGACGATCAAGATGGGCAACTGCAATCACCGGACGGTGACGCCGCCGCTCGTCGAGCTGGTGCGCAGCGGCGCGTTCGATCCGCTGTCGGTGCTCACGCGCTGCGAGCCGCTGACGAACGCGATCGACGCGTATCGCTCGTTCGACGTGCGCGAGCCGGGCTGGATGAAGGTGAAGCTGACGCCGTGACGACATGAACCGCAACCGGGAGCACTGCAATGACCGATCGATACGACAACTGCATGGCCGCGTGCGACGCCTGCGCGCACGCGTGTGATACCTGTGCGGCCGCCTGCCTTGCGGAGCGCGACGTGCACGCGCTGGCCGGCTGCATCGCGCTCGACATCGAATGCGCGCAGCTGTGCCGCTTCGCGTCGGGCGCGATGGCGCGCCGCAGCGCGTTTGCCCCGCGCATTTGCGCGCTGTGCGCGCACGCGTGCGACCTGTGTGCGGCCGAGTGTTCGCGGCACGCGCACGAACATTGCCGCCGCTGCGCGCTCGCGTGCGAGGCCTGCGCGGCGATGTGCCGCGCGATGGTCTGAGCACGCGCGCTTACGGCGTATCCTGAATTTCGCGGGCGACGCGCTCGAGCAACGCATCGAGCACGGCCATCTCGACGGGCTTCACGAGATGATCGTCGAAGCCCGCGCGTTCGGAGCGCGCGAGATCCGACGCGCGTGCATGGCCGGACAGCGCGACACAGGCCGTATCGCGCAGTGCGTCGATCGCGCGCAGCTCCTGCAGCAGCGTGAAGCCGTCGACGTCCGGCATCGTCAGGTCGAGCAGCATCAGCTGGGGCGCATAGTCGCGCGCGAGGGTCAGCGCGTCGGCCGCGTTGTACGCGACGCGCGGCGCATGGCCTTTCAGTTGCAGCAGCACCGCGAGCGTGTCGGCCGAGTCGCGGTTGTCGTCGACGATGACGATGCGAAGCGGCACGGCGGCCGGCTGCGCGGGCGCGGCCGGCGCATGCGGTGCGGCGCGCTCGTTGCGCGTCGTTTGCACGATCGGCAGCCAGACCGTGAACGTCGAGCCGTGGCCGGGCCCGTCGCTTTCCGCGACGATCCGCCCGCCGTGCAGTTCGACGAAGGACCGGCAGATCGCGAGGCCGAGCCCGAACCCGCCGGACGGAGAGCGGCTCGACGCACCTTCCTGATGGAACAGGTCGAAGATCGTTTCGAGCGCGCCGGGCGCGATGCCCACGCCGTGATCGACGACGTCGATCGCCACCGACGATCCTTCGATACGCGCGCCGACGTCGATCCGGCCGCCGTGCGGCGAGAATTTCGATGCGTTGTCGAGCAGGTTGTGCAGCACCTGGACGAGCCGTGCGTCGTCGCCGTGCAGCACCACGGAATCGGCGGGCAGGTCGACACGGATCCACTGCCCGCGCGCGGCCAGTTTCGGCTGGATGCTCTCCACGCCGCGGCACACGACGTCGCGCACGGTGACGGGGCGATCGTCGAGTTCGACCTTGCCGGCCGTGATGCGCCCGACGTCGAGCAGATCGTCGACGAGCCGTGTCAGTTGCCCGACCTGGCGGTGCACGGCGTCGCGGCACTGCGCGAGCGCGGGCGCCGGATCGGGGAGGCTCTGCAGCACGCCGACCGAATGGCGCAGCGGTGCGAGGTGATTGCGCAGCTCGTGCGCGAGCATCGCGATGAACACGCTGAGCCGGTGCGTCGACGCTTCGAGCTCCTCGAGCCGCTTGCGCTCGGTCATGTCGCGCGTGATCTTGATGAAACCGCATAGCTGGTGCGTCGCGTCGTGCACCGGCGTGATCGTCACGCTCGCCCAGAACTGCGTGCCGTCCTTGCGCACGCGCCACCCTTCGTCCGCGAAGTGGCCGCGCGCGGCGGCCAGCGCGAGCCCGTGCTCCGGCCGGCCGGCCGCGATCGCGTCGGACGGATAGAACAGCGAGAAGTGGCGGCCGACGATCTCGGGAGCGCGGTAGCCCTTGATGCGCTGCGCGCCGGCGTTCCAGGTCGCGACGTTGCCGTGCGGGTCGAGCATGAACACCGCGTAGTCGGTGATCGACTCCACCACGGTCTGGAACCGGAATTCGGCGAACCGGTGCAGCAGATCCCGCGGGCCGGGCGGGCCGGGTGGCGGGGAAGGCGAGTGAAGGTCGGCGTCGTCGTTCGTCATCGGAGCGGCAGGTCGAAAATGCGGGCGGCCGAATACCGCCCGGCCGCCGCCGGACACGCCGGGGGCGGCTACACGAACCGGATTGGCACGTCCGAAAGAATAAAGGAACTCGATTCAGCTGATCAATGGGTGCGCATCGGCCGTGCCGTCCGTCATGTCCGCGAGCCGGATCCGTGCCGGCGCACCCGGCGGCGGGCGCGGCATGCCGATTGCACGACCGTGCGGTGCGCCTGCCGTGCCACGGCCGTTCGGCCGATCGTGCGGCCGCAAGCCACGCAAGGAGATCCATATGAACAGCACGTTGAATCCCGACAACGAACCGGCCGGCCCGGACGACGACAACGCCAGCCGCGGCCGCGACGGTCGCGCGCTCGGCCCGAGCGACTCGTCCGACAGCGGCAGCGACACGGCGGGCGCACGGCGCCATCCGTTCGATATCGATTCGCCGCTGGACGATCACGCGCTCGAACGCGGCGACGCATCGCTCGACAGCGATACCGACCGTGCGGGCACCGGCGAGCGCGCGTCGGCGGACGGCGACTCGACGCTCGAGGAAGGCGCCGACATCGAGCCGGACCGCACCGAGCGGCTGAGCGAACCCGGTCGCACGGATGAACCGGATGGCGGCGACGACCCGGACGACCTCGGCGCCGCGCCGTGACGTCCGGCACGCAAAAACTGCAATCGCGTTGCAGATTGGGGCGCCTGGCGGCTTCCCGGCGCTGCGGCGCACAACCGCGGCGGCACGGCAACGACGCCGGCACGCGATTTGCATTGACCCGACCGACGCGCGCCGCGACGCGGCATGGAGCCGTGCGCAGCGCAGGCGCGATCAAGGAGAGACACGATGCAACGACGATATCCCGGACGGCACGGCGAGCGCGGCGGCCCGCCCGACTGGCAGGAGCGCAACGAACGCGCGTACCGGGGCGCCGGCGAGCACGGCATCCCGGACGACCCGGCCCGATGGCCGGAAGAAGACGATGAATCGGCTTACCGCCGCTTCGCGAGCGAAGACGTGGGCCCGGAAGACTGGGGCAGCGAGTGGACCGAGCGCGCCGCGCGCCCGGCCGACCAGCGGCGCGGCGGCGCCGACCCGGACTGGCCGGGCGGCGCGCGCCAGCCGGCGCGGGATCCGGAGCGCGGCTATGGCGGGCCAGGCCGCCGTGCGCAGGGCCACGAAGGCCGATACGGCGGCGAGCGCCCGGAATTCCGCGGCCAGCACCGGATGGGCTGGTACGGCGGCGAGCGCGATATCGGTAGTCTGCGCGGCGATCCCCGTGGCGACCCGCGCTACGGCGGCCATGCCCCCGACCTCTCACGGTTCGGCAGCGAAGCCGAACGCGACGCGCTGCGCCACCGCCGCGGGCCGAAAGGCTATACGCGCTCGGACGAGCGGATTCGCGAGGACGTGTGCGAGCGGCTCGCGCATGCGCTCGAGATCGACGTGAGCGATGTCGCCGTGCAGGTGAAGGAAGGGCGCGTCGAGCTGGACGGCACGGTGCCGGCACGCTGGATGAGGCACGACATCGAGGATCTCGCCGACGGCTGCATGGGCGTGCTCGATGTCGAGAATCGCGTGCGCGTGCGCCGCGACGGCGAACACGATACGGGCATGGTGCTGCATCCGGATCAGCGGACCGTCACGCCGACCCAGCCTGCCGTGCGCGACCCCGAGCCCGGCACCGTCGTGCCCGGCCGCGAGCGTGAATCGCGCCACTGACGACCGTGCGTGAAACGGCCCGACCCCCGACCGCAACGCGTGCATGACGACCGGAATCGACGACACGCCAATCAGGCACCGTGAGGCACCCGCAGCCCGCGACCGCCGCGATCGCCGCGACGGGCGCGGCCTGCGGCTGCGGATCGCGGGCGAACTCTGGCGCGCGATCTGGCATTACCGCGCGCGCGTGCTCGCGGCGATCGTGCTGCTGGTACTCGCGAAAGCGGCGGCCGTCTCGGTGCCGCTGCTGCTCAAGGACATCGTCGACGGCTTCGGCCGCGCGGCCGGCCAGCCGATGGCGTGGCCGGTGCTGCTGCTGTTCGCGTACGCGGTCGTGCGCTTCGCGTCGAATGCGCTGAACGAAGTGCGCGACATGACCTTCGTGCAGGTCACGCAGCATACGGTCGCGTCGTTTACCGTGCGCACGTTCGGTCACCTGCACCGGCTCGGCGCACGCTTTCATGCACAGCGCGAGACGGGCGCCGTCGTGCGCGACCTCGAGAAAGGCACGGCCGGCATCGGCTATCTGCTCGGCGTCGCCGTGTTCACGGTCGTGCCGACGGCCATCGAGATCGGCTCGGTGCTCGTGATCGTGATCAGCAAGTACGGCGGCGGCTTTACCGCGATCATTCTCGTCACGTTCGCCGTCTACGCGGCGTATACGGTGGTGTTCACGCGCCGCCGCATGCGTTACCAGCGGCGTGTGAACGCGCTCGAGGCCGAGTCGAATTCGCGGGTGGTCGACAGCCTGCTGAACGTCGATACGGTCAAGTACTTCGCACGCGAGGACGTCGAGCGCGATCGGCTCGAGCGCGTGCTCGACGCGTGGCGCGAAGCCGGCGTCGACAACCAGTATGCGCTGTCGATGCTGCACATCGGGCAGAGCGCGTGCATCGGCGCGGGGATCGCGGCCGTGATGCTGCTCGCCGGGCAGCAGGTCGCGCGCGGCGCGATGACGATCGGCGATCTCGTGCTGATCAACGCATACATCATCCAGATCAGCCTGCCGCTGAACGCGCTCGGCTTCGTGTTTCGCGAGGCGAACGACGCGATGACGAACATCGAGCGGCTGTTCGGGCTGCTCGATGCGCGCGGCAAGCCCGGCGAGGACGGCGATGCGCCCGGTGCGCAGCCGCTCGTCGTGCGCGGCGGCGCGATCGAGTTCGAGCATGTCGACTTCGGCTACGAGCCGAGCCGGCAGATCTTGTCCGACGTGTCGTTCCGCATCGAGGCCGGGCAGACGATCGCCGTGGTCGGCGGCAGCGGCTCGGGCAAGTCGACGCTCGCGCGACTGCTGTTCCGGCTGTATCAACCCGACGCGGGCACGATCCGGATCGACGGCCAGGACTTGCGGCTCGTCACCGAGCGCAGCCTGCGCGACGCACTCGGCATCGTCCCGCAGGACACCATCCTGTTCAACGACACGCTCGCGTACAACATCGCATACGGCAAGCGCGATGCGACGCGCGGCGACGTGATCGCCGCCGCGCGCGGTGCACAGCTCGACGCGTTCATCGAGCGGCTGCCCGACGCCTACGACACGCGCGTCGGCGAGCGCGGCGTGCGGCTGTCGGGCGGCGAGCGGCAACGTGTCGCGATCGCGCGCGCGTTGCTGAAGGCGCCGCCGATCGTCGTGTTCGACGAGGCGACGTCGGCGCTCGACACGCGCTCGGAGCGCGCGATCCAGCAGGAGTTGATGCGCGTCGCGCAGCATCGCACGAGCCTCATCATCGCGCACCGGTTGTCGACCATCGTCGATGCCGATCGCATTCTCGTGATGGAGCACGGCCGGCTCGTCGAGCACGGTACCCACGACGAGCTGCTCGAAAGCGGCGGCGTGTATGCGCAGATGTGGTCGCTGCAGGCGAAGCAGCGCGAACTGGAACGCACGGAGGCGAAGTTCGCGCGGCAGCCGGTGCGGATCAATCCGCTCGTGTCGCAGGTACTCGATTCGCTGGCGGAGGCGGCCGCGCAGCGCGGCGTGCCGGTGTTCCGCCACGTGTCCGACGAGGATCTCGTCGTCAAGGCCGATCCGGCCGCGCTGCGGCGCTTCGTCTGGGAACTGTGCCGCGGCGCCATCGACGCGAGCAGCGGCGGGCAGCTCGAGGTGCGCACGGCGCGCCACGATCCGGAAGCGCGGATCACGATCGCGTGCGCGGGCGTCGACGCCACCGAGCTGTCGCTGATCGATCTCGAACGACTGCAGGACACGATCGAGGAGGCCGGCGGCTACGTCGTGCGCGAACGCGACGATATCGGCGTGACGCTGCACCTGTCGCTGCCGATGTGCGCGGTGGCGCCGGCATCGCTGCAGCCCGACGGCGCCGGGCCGAACGCGGAGGCCGGCGCGGCGGAGACGGCAACGCCGCTCGACGGCCTGCGCATCGCGTGCGTGGACGATCACGACGAGGCGCGCGAGGCGCTCACCGCGCTGCTGAAGGTGGCCGGCGCCGACGTGCACGCGTATGCGTCGGGTCAGGCGTTGCTGGACGACCTGTGGCGCGCGCGCCGGGCCGACTGGCCGGCGCTGCTCGTCTGCGACATCGACCTCGGCGAAGACGAGGAGGACGGCTATACGGTGATGTCGCGCGTGCGCCAGCTCGACGCCGCGCGCGAGCGCGACGGCCGCGCGCCGCTCGAGGCGCTGGCATTGTCCGGCCATGCGCGCGATCGCGATCGCACGCGTGCGGTCGAAGCCGGTTTCCATGCGTACCTGACCAAGCCCGCGGTAGCGGCCGACCTGATCGCGGCGTTGCGTGCGCTCGCGTTTTCCTCCGGAGAAATCCATGCCGAACCTTCTGAATCCGACGACACCCGAAGCCCTGAACGCGCGTCGCGGCGGTAGTGCGTTCGCCGACCGCCAGGCCGCGGTGGCGGCCGTCGAGCTGCTGTTGCCGAGCCTGGCCGCCGCGCTGCAGAGCGACTTCGTCGGCGACAGCGGCTGCCTGCACATCGTGATCATGGACCCGGCGCTCGGGCCGCACGACGCGGCGTTCGAGGACGCGATCTTGTATGAGTTTTCGCTGCCCGACCCGAAGGACTGGGACGCCGACTATCGCGCGTATGCGCGGGCCAAGGCGCGGCTGTCGTGGGAAACGGGCCGCGACGGCCACGTCGTGCAGGCGCTCGAGCCGTACCGGCTGCGCGCGGGCGACACGAACCTGTGGGGCGGCGTCGCGCTCGGCGGCATCGTGGTCGGCGTGTCGGGCGCGCAGCCGTGGTTCGACGAGGCGTTCGCGGGCTGCATCGCGCACTGCCTGCGCGCGCTCGCGAAGCACCGTGCGCAGGCGACGCCAGACGGGCTCGCGATCTGAGGGGGCCGCCTGGGCGCGGCCGCCCGGACCCGTTTTTACAGCCGGTTATAAAAAAGCCAGCGAGCGCGCGGCCCGGCCCGATGCGGCGTGGGCGCGCGCAGGCCGGCACGGTTTTCGCTGTACCTCCTGCACGGACGGTTGTCGCGACAAGCGTCGCCGTCAGCCGGATTGCTTTCCGACATCGACAGGAGGTGCAGGTGAACGCGATTCCCGATTCAGCCAGACCGCCGCTCGCCGGCCGGACCGCACTCGTGACCGGGGGCGGCCGCGGTCTCGGCGAAGCCATTTGCGAAGAGCTTGCGCGCCATGGCGCGCACGTGGTCGTCGCCGACCTCGACGGCGATCGCGCGGCGGCCGTCGCGCAGCGGCTCGAACGGCACGGCGGGCAGGCGGTGGGCCGGCCGCTCGACGTGCGCGACGAGGCATCGGTGCTGCAGGTCGTGCACGATGCGCGCGAGTCGCTCGGCGACCTCGACGTGATCGTCAACAACGCGGCGATCGACGTGACCGCGCCGATCGACGACGTGAGCGTCGACGCGTGGCAGCAGGTGCTGATGACGAACCTGTTCGGCCCGTACCTGATGTGTCACGCGGCCGTGCCGATGATGAAGGCGCGCGGCGACGGGCATATCGTCAACATCGCGTCGACCGCGTCGAAGCGGGCGTGGCCGAACGCGTCCGCGTATCACGCGACGAAGTGGGGGCTGCTCGGCCTGTCGCACGCGCTGCATGCCGAACTGCGGCCGAGCGGCGTGCGCGTATCGGCGATCGTCGCGGGCGGGATGCGTACACCGTTCCTGCTCGACCGTTTTCCGGACATCGACGAGGACACGCTGCAGCCGCCGGAGCACGTCGCGGCCGCCGTGCGCTTCGTGCTGACCCAGCCGCCGGGCACGGTCGTGCCGGAACTGATGGTGCTGCCGATGAAGGAGACGTCATGGCCCTGAAGCGCGAAGGGCGGCTGCCCGGCGCGGTGCTGCTCGACAAGGACGGCACGCTGCTCGACGACGTGCCGTACAACGTCGATCCGGCACGGATGCGCCTCGCGCCGGGCGCGGCGCGCGCGCTGCGCACGCTCGGCGCGACCGGCATGCCGCTGGCGGTCGTGTCGAACCAGTCGGGCGTCGCGCTCGGCCGCTTTACCGAAAACGAGCTTGGCGCGGTCCGCCAGCGTCTCGCCGAATTGTTCGAAGCGAACGGCGCGACGCTGGCGGATTTTTTTTACTGCCCGCATCACCCGCAGGGCAGCGTGCCGCGCTACACCTGTGACTGCATCTGCCGCAAGCCGCGCCCCGGCATGCTGCGTCGCGCGCTGGCGGCGCTCGGCGCCGTCCCCGAATGGAGCTGGATGATCGGCGACATTCTCGACGACGTCGAGGCCGGCCGCACCGCGCGCTGCGGCACGATCCTGGTCGACTGCGGTCACGAGACCGAATGGCGCGTCAACGCCGCCCGCACGCCGCACCACGTCGTCGACCGCGTCGACCTGGCCGCCGACATCGTCGTGCGCGAAGCCGTGCGGCGGCACGGCTCGTGGGTGCGGCGATGAGCACGGCCTGGAGCCGCGCCCGCCGCATCCTGTGCGTGCGGCTCGACAGCCTCGGCGACGTGCTGATGACGACGCCCGCGCTGCGCGCGCTGAAGGAAAGCGGCCCGGACCGCCGGCTGACGCTGCTGACGTCGCGCACGGGCGCCGCGCTCGCCGGGCATCTGCCGATGGTCGACGACGTGTGGAGCTACGACGCGCCGTGGGTCAAGCATCCCGACGTGCGCGGCGATCCGGTGGCCGATCTCGACATGATCGACCGGCTGCTGGCGGGCCGCTTCGACGCGGCCGTGATCTTCACCGTCTACAGCCAGAATCCGTTGCCCGCCGCGATGATGTGCTGGCTCGCCGGCATTCCGCTGCGGCTCGCGCATTGCCGCGAGAACCCGTATCAACTGTTGACCGACCGCGTGCCGGAAACCGAGCCGGAATCGCACGTGCGCCACGAGGTCGCGCGCCAGCTCGCGCTGGTGCGCACCGTCGGCGCGACGACGTCGGACTGGCGGATGGCGTTCGATCCGGGCGACGCGGCGCGGCGCGCGGTGCACGCGCGCTTGCAGGCCGCGTTGCAACGCCCGGGCGGCGCGCGCGGGGCGGATGCGCGGCGCGCGCGCTGGCTGGTCGTCCATCCGGGCGCGAGCGCGGCGTCGCGGCGCTGGCCCGCCGAACGTTTCGGCGAAGCGGCCGCCGCGCTCGCGCCGCTGTTCGACGGCATCGCGGTGACGGGCAGCGCGGGCGAACGCGCGCTGGTCGACGCGGTGTGCGAACGCGCCGGGCCGCGCGCGGTGCCGCTCGCCGGCGTGTTGCCGCTCGGCGAACTCGGCGCGCTGATCGAGACGGCCGACCTGCTGCTGTCGAACAACAGCGGCCCCGTGCATCTCGCGGCCGCGCTCGGCACGCCGGTGGTCGACCTGTACGCGCTGACCAATCCGCAGCACACGCCGTGGCGTGTGCCGCACCGTGTGCTGAACGTCGACGTGCCGTGCCGCAACTGCTACCGCAGCGTGTGCGATCAGCCCGGCCACCCGTGCCTGCTCGGCGTGAGCGTCGACGACGTGGTCGCCGCCGTGCACGCGTTGCTGCGCGGCCGTGCGCGCCATGCGCAACGCGCGGCCGCGCGGGCTGCCGGGCACGGCAGCGAGCCGGTTGCGGTGAACGCATCGAACGTGCTTCCGTTCGCGCACGTCATCACGAGGAACTGACGTATGCCTGACCCGATCCATACGCTCGGCATCAATGCCGCTTTCCACGACAGCGCCGCGTGCATCGTGCGCGACGGCGTCGTGATCGCGGCGGCCGAGGACGAACGCTTCACGCACGTGAAGCACGCGAAGCGCCCGGTGCCGTTCTCGACCTGGGAGCTGCCCTTTCACGCGATCGACTATTGCCTCGCGGAAGCCGGCATCACGCTCGCGGACGTGGACCACGTCGCATATTCGTACGACCCGTGGTTCGAACTCGACCGCGAAGGCACGGCGCCGTCGCTGACCTTGCCGCTGTCGCCGTCCGCGCATGCGCCGCGCGAAGACGGCGCATCGCCGTGGCATCCGCTGTTCCTGTCGTCGATCGTCAACGCGCCGCGCCAGCTCGCGGGCGGCGTGCCGCATCATCTGCAGCGGCGCTTTCGCGGCGTCACGCACGACGGGCCGTTCCGCTGGCATTTCATCGAGCACCATCTCGCGCACGAGGCGAGCGCGTTTCTCGCGGCACCGTTCGAGCGCTGCGCGGTGATGACGATGGACGGGCGCGGCGAGCGCGCGACGACGAGCTACGGCGTGTTCGACGGCCGCTCGTACCGGCGGCTCGGGCAGGTCAACCTGCCGCATTCGCTCGGGCTGCTGTACGAGCGCGTGACCCGCTATCTCGGCTTCCTGCACTCGTCCGACGAATACAAGGTGATGGCGCTCGCGTCGTACGGCAAGCCGGTGTTCGCCGACGAGATGCGCAAGCTCGTGCAGTATCGCGGCGAAGGGCGTTACGACGTGATCGACGCGGATCTGGCCGCGCAATTCGGGCCGCCGCGCGAACGCGGCGGTCCGATCGAGCCGCATCATTGCGACATCGCGCATGCGTTGCAGCTGGTGCTCGAGGAGACGACGCTGCAGGCGGTCGACTGGCTGGCCGCGGAAACCGGCGAGCGGCAGCTCGCGATGGCGGGCGGCGTCGCGCTGAACTGCGTGATGAACGCGAAGATCCGCGATCGCGGCCCGTTCGACGACGTGTGGGTGCAGCCGGCCGCAGGCGACGCGGGCACGGCGCTCGGCGCCGCGCTGTGGACCGACTTCCGGATGCGCGGCGAGCGCGGCGCCTGGCGGATGGACCATGCGTATCTCGGGCCGGCTTACGACGACGATACGATCGAGGCGTTCCTGAAGGAAGCGCAGTTGCCGTACCGGCGGCTCGCCGACGTGGCCGCGCAGACGGCCGCGCTGCTCGCGGCGAACCGCGTGATCGGCTGGTTCCAGGGGCGCATGGAATTCGGCCCGCGCGCGCTCGGCGCACGGTCGATCCTCGCGTCGCCGATCGACCCGGACATGCAGCGCAAGCTGAACCGGATCAAGGATCGCGAGGATTTCCGGCCGGTCGCGCCGGTCGTGCTCGAAGACCGTGCGCATCACTGGTTCAGCGGCGGCCGAGTCACGCCGCTGCGCGCGCCGTTCATGCTGTTCGTCTACGACGTCGTGCCCGAGCGCGCCGCGAAGATTCCGGCGGTGCGCCACATCGACGGCACCGCGCGCGTGCAGACCGTAGACGACACGCAGCATCCGCTGCTGCATGCGCTGCTGACCGAGTTCGACGCGCTCACCGGCGTGCCGGTGCTCGTCAACACGTCGTTCAACACGCGCGGCGAGCCGATCGTATGTTCGCCGCGAGACGCGATCGAATGCTTCTGGACGTCGCCGCTCGACGCGCTCGTGATCGGCCCGTTCCTGCTGGAGAAACCCAGATGAACGCGCGCGACACGCATCTGCCGCCGGTCGTGTCGGTCGTCGTGCCCACCTACCGGCGGCCCGACCTGCTCGCACGCTGCCTCGACGCGCTGTGCGTGCAGGTGTTCGATCCGACCACCTACGAGATCGTCGTCGTGGACGACGATCCGGCCGGCAGTGCGCGCGCCGTCGTCGATGCGTGCCGCACGCGCGTGACCGACGTGCCGGCGATCCGCTACATGACCGCGCCCGACACGCAGGGCCCGGCCGGCGCGCGCAACGTCGGCTGGCGCAGCGCGTGCGGCGCGCTGATCGCGTTCACCGACGACGACACGATTCCCGACCCGACCTGGCTGCGCCACGGCGCCGACGCGCTGCTGGCCGAGCCGTCGGCGGCGGCCGCGGCCGGCCGGATCGACGTGCCGCTGCGGCCGTGCCCGACCGACTACGAACGCGATGCGGCCGGGCTCGCACATGCGGAATTCGCGACCGCGAACTGCTTCGTGCGGCGCGCGGCGCTCGAACGCGTCGGCGGCTTCGACGAACGCTTCACGCGCGCGTGGCGCGAGGATGCCGACCTGATGTTCGCGCTGCGCGAGCATGCGGGGCCGATCGTCGAGGCCGACGCCGCACGCATCGTGCATCCGGTGCGTCCCGCACGCTGGGGATCGAGCATCGGCGCGCAGTCGAAGGTGTATTTCGACGCGCTGCTGTACAAGAAGCATCGCGCGACTTACCGGCGTCATATCCGGCCGGTGCCGCCGTGGCATTACTACGCGGCCGTGCTGGCCGCGCTCGGCGCGCTTGGCTGCCTCGCGGCCGGCTTGCCGGCGCCGGCCATCGCCTGCGCGGCGGTGTGGGCCGCGATTACCGCGGGGTTCTGCGCGAAACGATTGCGCGGCACGCAGCTCACGGCGTCGCACGTGGCCGAGATGATCGTCACGTCCATCGCGATTCCGCCCGTGTCGCTGTATTGGCGCATGCGCGGCGCGCTTCACTTCCGAGTACTGTTCCTATGAAGCTCGACCCCAACGTCGATTCCGACGGCCGGCGCGGCCCGAAGCGGATCGCCGTGTTCCGCGCGCTGCAGCTCGGCGACATGCTGTGCGCGGTGCCCGCGCTGCGCGCGCTGCGGCGCGGCGAACCGGATGCGCGCATCACGTTGATCGGCCTGCCGTGGGCCCGCGAGTTCGCATCGCGCTTTTCGGACTACATCGACGGTTTCATCGCATTCCCCGGCGCGCCGGGGCTCGCCGAACAGCCCGAACCCGACGCGGCCGCGCGCGAGGCGTTCGTCGCCGAATGCCGTTCGCGCGATTTCGATCTCGCGATCCAGCTGCACGGCAGCGGCGCGCACACGAATGCGATCGTCGCGTCGCTCGGCGCGACGCGCACGGCCGGTTTCGTGCCGGCCGACGGCGGCACGGCCGCGCTCGACTGCGCGCTCGTGTGGCGCGACGACGAACCGGAAGTGACGCGCTATCTGGCGCTCACGCGCAAGCTCGGCTACGCGGACTGGGGCGACTACCTCGAATTCCCGCTCGGCGGCCTCGACTATGCGCTGTGGCACGTGCTCTGCGACGAACACGCGCTCGATCCCGGTCGCTACGTGATCGTCCATCCCGGCGCGCGGATGGCGTCGCGGCGCTGGCCGGTCGAACGCTTCGCGCTCGCCGCGCGGCAGCTCGCCGACGACGGCTGGCAGATCGTGCTGACCGGCACGCGCGCGGAACTGGCGCTGGCGAGCGCGTTCGCCGAGCACCTCGGGCGGCCGTGCGTGAACCTGTGTGGCCGCACGCCGCTCGGCGCGCTCGCCGCGCTGATCGCCCGCGCGCGGCTGCTGTTGTGCAACGACACGGGCGTGTCGCATGTCGCGGCGGCGCTCGGCACGCCGAGTATCGTCGTCGCGTGCGGCAGCGATACGGCCCGCTGGGCGCCGCTCGACGCCGAACGCCATCGCGTGCTCGCGAACTACCCGGCGTGCCGGCCGTGCATGTTCGATACGTGTCCGTACGGGCACGAGTGCGCGACGGCGATCGGCGTCGGCGAAGTGATCGACCGGGCGGGCGAACTGCTCGCGGAGGAGAGACGTCATGTCACGTAAGCGGTTGCGCGTGCTGACCTGGCACGTGCATGGCAACTATCTGTATTACCTGTCGCAGGCGCCGCACGACTTCTACATCGTGACGAAGCCGCAGCATCCGCCCGGCTATGCGGGCCGCGTCGGGCACCTGCCGTGGGGCGACAACGTGCACGAGGTGCCGGCCGAGTGCGTGCGCGACACCGAGTTCGACTGCGTGCTGTACCAGCACGTGAATCATTACCGGCACGACCGCCTGCGGCTGCTGAGCGAGGCGCAGCGCGCGCTGCCGACGCTGTTCGTCGAGCACGATCCGCCGCGCGAGCATCCGACCGACACGCTGCATCCGGTGCAGGATCCGAACGTGTTGCTGGTGCACGTGACGCCGTTCAACGCGCTGATGTGGGACAACGGTGTGACGCCGACGCGCGTGATCGAGCACGGCGTGCTGATGCCGGAAGGCATCGAGTATCACGGCACGCTGCCCAAGGGCGTGGCCGTGGTGAACAATCTCGCGCGCCGCGGCCGGCGCCTCGGCGCGGACCTGTTCGAGGTCGTGCGGCACAGCGTGCCGATCGACCTGGTCGGGATGGGCTCGACCGAACTCGGCGGGATCGGCGAAGTGCCGAACCCGGCGCTGCCGCAGTTCCTGTCGCACTACCGGTTCTTCTTCAATCCGATTCGCTACACGAGTCTCGGGCTCGCGGTGATCGAGGCGATGATGATCGGGCTGCCGATCGTCGCGCTCGCGACGACCGAGATGGCGCAACTCGTGAAGACCGGCAGCAACGGCGTGGCCGATACGCGGCCGGCCGTGCTGATCGACGCGATGCGGATGCTGATTCGCGATCAGGAACTGGCGCGCGAGTGGGGCGCGGCGGCCAGGCGCGACGCCTGCGAGCGATTCGGCATCGAACGCTTCGCGCGCGACTGGGACGCCGCATTGCGCGACGTGGCGGCGTGACGGCGGCGGCGTGACGACGTGACGAAGGCGGCGTGAGCCGCCGCATTCACGGCGCCGTCGCGGGCGGAGAAGCGGACGGTGAGGGCGGCGAAGCGCTCGCGCTGCCGCCGCTCGCGGCGTTCGGCGCCGCCGGCGCGATGCCGCGGGCCGCATTGCGCTCGTTTTCGGGCAGCAGCGCGAGGCGGTTGTACAGCGTTTTCAGGCTGATGCCGAGCGCCTTCGCGGTGCGCGGCTTGTCGCCGTTGAAATGGCGCAGCGACGCGACGATGAAGCGCTGCTGCGTATGCGCGAGCGTCGTGCCGATATGCAGCGTCATCGCGTTGTGGCGCACTTCCTCGCGCGGCGGCTGGCGGCGCGGCAACTGCAGTTCGATCTGCTCGTCGGCGAGGATGAATGCGCGCTCCAGCGCGTTGCGCAGTTCGCGCACGTTGCCGGGCCACGTGTACGCGCGCAGCGCCTTCATCGCCTGCGTCGACAGGCGCTTCCTCGTGCGGTGCCGCGCGTTCAGCCGTTCGACGATCTGCAGCGCGATGTCGCCGACGTCGTCCTCGCGCTGCCTGAGCGCGGGCACGTGCAGCGCGACCGGTGCGATCCGGTAGAACAGGTCTTCGCGCAGCCTGCCGCTGCGCAATGCCTCGACCGGATCGTGGTGGGTGGCCGCGACGATTCGCACGTCGAGCGGAATCGCCTCGTGGCCGCCGACGCGCACGATCGTGTTGGTTTCGAGCGTGCGCAGCAGCTTGACCTGCAGCTCGGCGGGCATCTCGGCGATTTCATCGAGAAACAGCGTGCCGCCGCGCGCGGCTTCGAACATGCCGACATGTTGCGCCACGGCGCCCGTGAAGCTGCCTTTTTCGTGACCGAACAACTGCGACTCCGCGAGGTCCTTCGGAATCGCGCCGCAGTTGACGGGCACGAACGGCCCGCGCCGGCGCGGGCTCATGTCGTGAATGAGCCGGGCGACGATATCCTTGCCCGCACCGCTTTCGCCGACCACCAGCACACTCAGGCGGGTGGCGGCGACGCGCGACACTTTCAGCAGCAAATCCTGAATTGTTCGCGAACGACCGAACAGTCGCGTGCCGTCATCGTCGGATTTCGACATGGGGTATGACCGGGTTGGGAAGTTTTGACCGAACGTGTCGTGATCAGGTAAAAAACGACGTGGCATACGTCGTCTTTCACGTAAGCAGGATACCTTTTATACCGATTCGTCGACATTGAATCTGGCAATGCAGCTTGCGCCGGCAGATAGATTTATTCGATGAGCGGCGAATGCACGACATCGTTCTTCTATACTGCTAAGCACTCGTTTTCAGTGCAGGACAGCTTGTCTGCCCGTTCGTGTGCAGCGTTGAAAGTGCCGTCGTGGGCTCGCTGACGCGCATGACGCTGCACGTGGTCGCGGTGCCGGCCCACGTATGCGCCGGGCCGCATTACAAGGAGCCTCGATGCCTTACGTCCTGATCGTCGAAGACGACGCCGATACGCGAACGATGCTGGCCACGCTCGCGCGCACGCAGCAGCTTACGTGCGATACGGCCGCGACGCTTGAAGAAGCGCGCACGCTCGTCTCGACGCATACCCCCGATCTCGTGCTGTGCGATCTCGTGCTGCCCGACGGCAACGGGATGGATCTGTTCGACGCATTACCCAAGCGCGGGCATTGCGAAATCGTGTTGACCACCGGCCACGCGAGCCTCGAAACCGCGATCGATGCGTTGCGGCGCGGCGCGACCGACTATCTGGTGAAGCCGCTCAACATGCAGCGGCTCAACAGCATCTTCGCGCGCGTGCCTCGCACGACCGCGCTGCACGAGGAAATCGCGGAGCTGCGCTCGGAACTGCAGCGCCTCGGCCGGTTCGGCCGCATGCTCGGCAGCTCGCCGGCGATGCAGGCCGTCTACGACGCGATCGGCCGCGTCGCGCGCACCGAGGCGTCGGTGCTGCTCACCGGCGAATCGGGCACCGGCAAGGAGCTCGCCGCGCAGACCGTGCACGACCTCAGCCTGCGCCGGCGCGGCCCGTTCCTCGCGGTGAACTGCGGCGCGATCGCCGCGAATCTCGTCGAGAGCGAGATGTTCGGCCACGACCGCGGCAGCTTCACCGGCGCGGAACGCCAGCACAAGGGCTTCTTCGAACGCGCGGACGGCGGCACGCTGTTTCTCGACGAAATCACCGAGATGCCGGTCGAATCGCAGGTCAAGCTGCTGCGCGTGCTGGAGACCGGGCGCGTCACGCGGCTCGGCTCGACGCGCGAGATCGACGTCGACGTGCGTATCGTCGCCGCGACGAACCGCGACCCGGAAGCGGCGATGGCGGACGGCAAGCTGCGGCCCGACCTGTTCCACCGGATCAACGTGTTCCCGATTCCGCTGCCGTCGCTGCGCGAACGCGGCGACGACATCCCGATGCTCGCCGACGCGTTCCTGCAGCGCTACAACGAGGAAAGCGGCCGCAACCTGCGCTTCGCGCCCGCCGCACGCGAGGCGCTGAAGAGCTACGAATGGCCCGGCAACGTGCGCGAGCTGCGCAACTTCGTGCAGCGCGCGAGCATCTTCACCGATGCCGACGTGATCGAGACGCTGCCTCCACCAATCATGGACGAGCTGTCCAGCATGGTCGATTCGCATGAAGATCGCGTCACGGTGCCGTTCGGCACGCCGCTCGAGGAGGTCGACCGCAAGCTGATCCTTGGCACGATCGCGCAATGCGGCGGCGTGAAGGCGCAGGCGGCCGAGGTGCTCGACGTCAGTCTGAAGACGATCTACAACCGGCTCGCGCAACTGGAAGACGAAACGGAAAAGCCGGATTCCTGATGTGGCCTCGATCGCGCTCATGTACCCGCTCACGTACCCGTTTCGGCCTCGCGGTGCGTGTCGCGCTCGAGCCGGCGACGCATGCGTTCGACGTGCGGCGGGATAGCACGTCGTTCGCGCAGGATCCACGGCAGGCCGGCGAACGTGCGCAGGAGCGCGCGTTCGCGGCGCAGCACCGGCAGCATGCGCACCGTATGCTGCCACGCCGCCGTGGCCGGCCATCTGAGCCACGCCGTCCATACCGCGTTGCGGGCGGCGGTGCGCGCGCGCGTAGGCCGGTCGCGCAGCGCCGACGGGTGGTGATGGACCGTCAGGTGGGGCGCATACACGAGCCAGTGGCCGGCGCGAGTCAGGTCGAGCGCGAGCAACGCTTCCTCGCCGCCGAGAAAGTAGCGCGGATGGTAGCCGCCCGCGCGCACGAACGCGTCGCGCCGGAACGCGGTCGCGCCGGCCAGCAGCCCGAGGATCGGCCGGCCCGGCAGCGCGACGGGCGCGTCCAGCGGGCTGTCGGCCATCAACCGGCAGGTCGGGTCCTCGCGCCGGTCGGGGCCGACGAGCACGCGCGCGGTGACGGCCGCGACGTGCGGATACGCGTCGAGCAGGTTCGCGGCTTCGGCGATCGAACCGGGCGCCCACCACGTGTCGTCGTCGCAGAACGCGACATGGCGCGTGCGGGCCACGGCCACGCCGAGATTGCGGCCGGCCGCGCCGAGGTTGCCCGGCGCGTGCACGAGCGCGACATGCGCAAAGCGCTCGCGGATCAGCGTGGCCGTCTCGGCGTCGGCTGCGTTGTCGACGACGACGATCGCCGGCCGGTCGGGCAGCGCGGAAAGGTGTTCGAGCGTGCGCGCGAGTTCGGCGGCGCGCCGGCAGGTCAGCACGACGGCGGTCACGCGCGGCTCGGCCGGCGGCAGCGCGACGCGCGCGGGCGTTACGCGGACGTGACGTCGCATTCGAGCCGCCAGATCGTTTCGGGTTCGCGGAGAGCAGCGCGCATATGAGGTTCGAACAGCGTTACCTGGCTTGCATAGGCTTCGACGGCGGCGGCTTTCGCGGTGGCGCCTTCCGTATCGCCGCCGGCCGGCGGCGCGACCGGATGCGCGATCCAGCCGCGCTCGCGCCAGCCGATCACGCGCCTGGCCATCAGCCCGTCGATGCGGCGGTAGGGCATGTCCTCGTAGAAGCGCCAGATGCGCGACGGCTCGTCTTCACGCAACAGCGACAGCATGGCTTCCTGCACCTGCAGGTGATCGCGGTGGAACAGGCCGGCCGGCGCGAGCACGCCGAAGCCCGGGTGCGCGTCGATCGTCGCGGCCACGCGTGCGGCGATCGCGGTCGACGTGGCCGGCAGGCCGTACTGATCGTCGAGGAAGTCGAGCCACACGGGGTGCGCGTCGAGCAGCGCGAGCGCGCGGCGGTCTTCGTCGCGGCGCGCTCGCACCGCCTCGTCGGCTTGCTGGAACCCCGCGCGGCGATCCCATGGCGGCGCGGGCGTGCCGCGCGGCGGAATCCCCGCGAATACGGTGACGACGATCGAACCGGGCGCCTGCGCGAGCAGTTGCCCGCAACTGAAGACGGCATCGTCGAGATGCGGCGAGACGACGAGCCAGCGTGTCGGATCGGGCATGGCGTGAAGATCTCCATCGTGAGCGGCCGGGCCGCCGGTGCCGATCGGCCAGCATGCGCCGTGCCCGCCGGCGGCGCCCGCGCGGGCCGCTGTCGACTGTTTCCGCAGGAGCGTGTTCAATGATCGAAATTGCACGGCCGCAGGCCGGAAATTACGCAACGGCCGTGATGCTGGTCGCGATCGCGACCGTGTTGCAGACGCTCGCGATCCGGTTCGGCGGCGTGAATCTGCCGTTCGTGCTGTATTACCCGCTGCTCGCCGGCGCCGCGTGGGCGACGTCGTTCCTGTTCGGGATCGTGTCGACCGTGGTCAGCGGGCTGCTCGTCTGGACGCTGTTCCTGTCCGATCCGGCCGCTTATACGGCGCCGCTGCCCGAGCGGCTCGTGCAGCTCGGCACGTTCATGCTGGTCGGTGCGCTGGTGTGCGCGATCGCGTCGATGCTGCATCACACGCGCGTCACGAACGATCGCGCGAGCCGACGCGAGGCGGCCGCGCGCCGGCAGCTCGAAGCCGTGCTGGGCGCGCTGCCGCACGGTGTGATCGCGACCGATACGAAAGGCCGGCTCACCTATCTCAACGCGGCGGCGGCCCAACTCGTCGGCTGCCAGGCGGACGATGCGGTCGGGCGGCCGGTGCGCGACGTCCTGCGGATCGTCGACCACGAAGGCCGTCGCGTGCCGACCACACCGCTCGATCGCGCGCTCGGCGGCGCCGAGGCGACGTCGGACCGGCACTGGCTGCAGGCCGGCGACGGCGAGCCGGTGCCGATCGTCGCGGTCGCGTCGCCGCTCGGCGATGCGGACGGCAACCTCGACGGCGCGGTGCTGTTGCTGCGCGATGCCGGCGCGGACCGTGCGCGCGTCGACGCGTCGCGGGTGCAGCATGCGGTCGTCGACGCCTCGCCGGACGCGATCGTCGGGATCGACGCCGGCGGCCGTATCGCGAGCTGGAACCCCACTGCGCAGCGGATCTTCGGATACGACGAGGCCGATGCGCGCGGCCGCCGGTTCGACACGCTGATCGCGCCGCGCTGGCTGAGGCTCAATCCGCTCGCCAAATCGTTCGACGCGATGCGCGAGCCGGTCGGCCCGCTCGAGCTGCTGTGCGTGCGGCGCGACGGCCGGCGTTTTCGGGCGACGGTATCGGCGTGCCCGGTGCAGGGCGATGCGCGGGCCTGCGTCGCGCTGTCGCTGACGCTGCGCGAAACCGGCGCGCAGCGCCGCCGCGAACTGCGGGCCCAGCGCTCGCTGCAGGGCGCGCGCCATGCGCGCGAGCAGGCCGACACGTCGAACCGGCTGAAGGACGAATTGCTGGCCACGGTGTCGCACGAATTGCGCACGCCGCTGAACGTGATCTACGGGTGGATCGAGGTGCTGCGCAATACCGGCGACCATGCGTTGCAGCATCAGGCGATCGACGCGATCGACCGCAGCGCGCGTTCGCTCACGCGGATGGTCGGCGACATCCTCGATGCGTCGTCGCTCGCGACCGGCAAGCTGCGGCTCGACGCGACGCCGGTCGACGTCGTGCGGCTGTTCTCCGACCAGGTCGGCACGTTCCAGACCGCCGCATCGTCGGCGGGCATCATGCTCGAATTCGACTGCGACGTGTCCGCGTGCATCGTGTCGGGCGACGCCGAGCGGTTGCGGCAGATGCTGTCGAACCTCATCTCGAATGCGCTGAAATTCACACCGGCCGGCGGCAGCGTGACGGTCCGGCTCGCGCGCGAAGACACGCATGCGGTGCTGACCGTCGTCGATACGGGGCAGGGTATCGCGACGGAATTCGTCCCGTACGTGTTCGACATGTTCCGCCGGGCGGACGATTCGCCCGCGTCGCCGCGGCGCGGGCTCGGTCTCGGCCTGTCGATCGTGCGACACATCGCGCAGCTGCACGGGGGCCGTGTGACCGTCGCGAGCGCCGGCCGCGATCGCGGCACGACGTTCACGGTGACGCTGCCGGCCGGATGGCAGCCGGGCGGCGCGTTGGCGTGGGGGATCGTGCACGCGGGCAGCCGTCGCGATGCGCTCGTGCTCGATACGCAGCGCATCCTGATCGTCGACGACGATGCAACCACGCGTGCCAGCCTCACGGCCGCGCTCACCACGTTCGGCGCGGCCGTCGCGATCGCATCGTCCGGCCGCGAGGCGCTCGCGATGGCGGCCGACATGCGGCCGACGGTCGTGCTGTCCGATCTCGCGATGCCCGACGGCGACGGCTTCTGGCTGCTGGACGCGTTGCGGCGCGGCACGACGAACGGCGACAACGGTCCGCTCGACGTGCGCGTGCTGGCCGTCACCGCGCATGCGGGCCTCGCCGACGAACGCCGCGCGCTGGAAGCCGGCTTCGACGGCTACCTGTGCAAGCCGGTCGACGTGCGCGAACTGGCGCTGAAGATCGCGCACGTGACGAAGCGCGACGGCTGACGCGCGTCGCGCTTCGGCCGCGTCAGGTGGTCGGCGCCGGCCGGTTCTGCGTATGGACCTGGGCGAGCAGATGCGACGCGATTCGCGTGCTGCGCACGAGATCGCCGGGCGTGTGATGCGTGACCTGACGCTGAATGAAGTATCGCGCGGTGTGCGCGAGTCCGTTCGCGAGCGTCGTCGTCGCGCGCCAGCCGAGTCGCTTCTGCGCGGCGGCCAGATTCGGCCGCCGCTGGCGCGGATCGTCCGACGGCAGCGGCCGGAACTCGATCGGTACGCTCGCGCCCACGATCCGTACGACTTCCCGCGCGACGTCGATCATCGCGATCTCGACGTCGCTGCCGAGATTGACCGGCTCGCTCGCGTCGCCCGGTTCGTCCATCAGCCGGATCAATGCGTCGATCATGTCGTCGACGTAGCAGAACGAGCGCGTCTGCTTGCCGTCGCCGTAGACGGTCAGCGGCTGTTCCGCGAGCGCCTGGGTGACGAAGTTCGACACCACGCGCCCGTCGGCCGGGTGCATGCGCGGGCCGTACGTATTGAAGATCCGCGCGATCCGCACGTCGACCCCGTACTGGCGGTGATAGTCCGCGAACAGCGTTTCCGCGCAGCGCTTGCCTTCGTCGTAGCACGCCCGGATGCCGGTCGGATTGACGCGCCCGCAGTAGTGCTCGTCCTGCGGATGGACGTCGGGGTCGCCGTACACCTCGCTCGTCGATGCCTGCAGGATGCGTGCCTTCACGCGTTTCGCGAGGCCGAGCAGGTTGATCGCGCCGTGTACGCTGGTCTTCGTCGTCTGCACGGGGTCGCGCTGGTAGTGAACGGGCGACGCCGGACACGCGAGGTTGTAGATCTCGTCGACTTCGACATAGAGCGGAAACGTCACGTCGTGGCGCATCAGCTCGAAGTTCGGCGCATCGAGCAGGTGCGCGATGTTGTCCTTCGTGCCCGTGTAGAAATTGTCGACGCACAGCACGTCGTGCCCGGCCGTCACGAGCCGTTCGCACAGATGCGAACCCAGGAAGCCGGCGCCGCCGGTGACGAGGACGCGTTTTCGATCGTAGCCCTTCATTACGTATTCTCCTTGCGGTGTGCGAGCATGCCCGTCGTGGGGCCGACCGGCGTGCGCCGGCCGGTGCCGGCCGACGTGCCGGCGCGCTGTGCGTGGGCGACGTCGCGATAGATGGCGACGAGCCGGTCGGCTACGCCTTGCCAGGTGTAGAAGCGATGCGCGCGCAGGTAA
The DNA here is from genome assembly GCF_902833095.1 of Burkholderia sp. BCC1208. Classification (NCBI taxonomy): domain Bacteria; kingdom Pseudomonadati; phylum Pseudomonadota; class Betaproteobacteria; order Burkholderiales; family Burkholderiaceae; genus Burkholderia; species Burkholderia sp. BCC1208. The sequence continues at coordinate 283,189 of NZ_CADFDY010000009.1, forward strand.
CCGGCGCGGCCGAGCGCCGCGCACAGGTCGGGTTGCGCCCGTAGTTGCACCAGGCGCGCGGCCAGCGCGGCCGGGTCGCGCGGCGGCACGAGATAGCCGGTGGTGCCGTCGTCGACCGTCGTGCGGATGCCGCCGACGTCGCTGCCGATCACCGCCGCCGCGCACGCCATCGCCTCGACCGGCGTGATGCCGAACGGCTCGTACCACGGCGTCGTCACGAACACGTCGGCCGCGCTGTAGTACAGGTGCAGCGCGTCGCGGTCGCGCCGGCCGACGAAGGTCACGCGGTTCGCGATCCCGAGTTCGTGCGCGAATGCGGCGAGCCGCGCGAGTTCCGGGTCGCGCGCGGGGTCGGGCTCCGCCTGGCTGCCGCCGACGACGTACAGGTGCGTCGGCCGCTGCGGATCGCGCGGCATGCGCGCGAGCGCGTCGATCACGGTATCGATGCCCTTGCGCGGCACGAGGCGGCCCAGTTGCAGCACGACGAACGCGTCCTGCGGCCAGCCCAGCCGCGCGCGCGCATCGACGCGCGGCACCGGCCGGAATTCCCGCGCGTCGAAGCCGCACGGCACGATCTCGATCCGCGCGGTGTCGGCGCGATAGTGCGTCGTCAGGTCGAGCGCATCCTGCGGACACTCGGCGATCAGGCGGTCCGAGCGGCGCGCGAGCGTGTCCTCGATCGCGAAGCGCGCGTCGGGGAAGCCATCGGCCGTGCCCTGGTGCAGCCGCCGCACGCGGCCGAGCGCATGGAACGTCGTGACGAGCGGGATGCCGAGCGCTTTTTTCACGCGCAGCGCCGCGTCGCCGGACATGAAGAAGTTCGCGTGCATCACGTCGACGGGGTCGGGCTCGCGCCGCATGCGCGCGATCATGTATTGCGCGAATGCGCCCATGTACGGCAGCAGCCGCTCCTTGGGCACGTCGGTCGGCGGTCCGGCCGGCACGTGGATCACGCGCATGTGCGGGCCGATCGGCACGACTTCCGGCAAATGCGGATTGTCGCAGCGCGTATAGACGTCCACGTCGAGGTCGCGCTCCGCGAGTTGCTTGGCGACGTTCGCGACATAGATGTTCTGACCGCCGGCGTCGACGCCGCCGATCACGCCGAGCGGCGATGCATGTTCACTGATCAACGCGATTCTTTGCATGGTATTGCTCCCGATATCGGGGCCGCGCACACGGGCCGCCGTCATCGGTCGCTCGGCAATCGGCATGCCCGGGGGATTGCGGGGAAAACCGCTTCCCTGTGTGCCGAAAAAATTACAACGCGTTGGATGAAAGGGCGTCTGATCGCGGTTTCCCGCAGGCATGCGGCGCACGCGGCGCGGCACGCGATTTGCGCGACCTCTGCTCACCCGCCGGCCCGGCCGGCCCGATGAAAAAGGAGGTCACGATGAAGGTATTCCAGCTGCAAGCCCGCTCCCCGCGCATCCGCCGCCAGCGCGCGATGCGCACCGGCATGGCGGTCGCGATCGCCGCGGCCACCGCGTGCATGGTCGTCGCGCCGAACGCGGTCGCCGCCGGCGACGACGGCGCCGCATCGTCGTCGACGTCGTCGCATTCGAGCACCGGCACGAAGATCCGCGACGCGACGATCACGACCAAGGCGAAGGCCGAACTCGTCGGCACGAGCGGCCTGTCGGCCGGCGACATCCACGTGAAGACGCGGCACGGCACCGTGACGCTCACCGGCAGCGTGCCCGACGAGCAGCAGCGCACGCAGGCCGTCGGCGTCGTGAAGCAGGTGGACGGCGTGCAGTCCGTGCGCGACCAGTTGACCATCCGGCCCAAATAACCGCGCGGCCGTAACAGGAGTCCAGCGATGAACTGCATGCTCAAACCGGTCGGCGAACAGACGATCGTAATCACCGGCGCGACCAGCGGCATCGGTCTCGTCACCGCGCGCAAGGCGGCACGACGCGGCGCGAAGCTCGTGCTGTTCGCGCGCAACGAGGAAGCGCTGAACACGCTGTGCGAGGAAATCCGCCAGCACGGCGGCCTCGCGGTGCCGGTCGCCGGCGACGTCGGCAATATCGAGGACCTACAGCGCGCGGCCGCGAAGGCGGCCGACACGTACGGCGGCTTCGACACCTGGGTCAACAATGCGGGCGTGTCGATCTTCGGCACGGCCGCCGCGGTGCCGCTCGAGGATCAGCGCCGGCTGTTCGACACCAACTACTGGGGCGTCGTGCACGGCTCGCTCGTCGCGGCCGACCATTTCCGGCGCAAGAGCGATTTCCACGGCGGCGCGATCATCAACATGGGCAGCGAGGCGTCCGACGCGCCGGTGCCGCTGCAAAGCGCGTATGTCGCGTCGAAACACGCGGTGAAGGGCTTCACCGATTCGCTGCGGCTCGAGATGGAGGCGGATCACCTGCCGGTGTCCGTCACGCTGATCAAGCCGGCCGCGATCGACACGATGTTCGTGATGCACGCGAAGAACTACATGAACGTCGAGGCGAAGCTGCCGCCGCCGATCTACGACCCCGATCTGGTGGCCGACGCGATCCTGTTCGCGGCCGCGCACGCGCGCCGCACGCTGTTCGTCGGCGGTGCCGCCAAGTTCACGTCGGCGAGCGCGTACCACGCGCCTCGCCTGTTCGATCGCGTCGCGGCCACGCTGTTCTCGCGCGGCCAGCGCACGGTGCGTCCGGCGCGGCCGCGCGACGACAACGCACTGTACGACTCGCGCCACGCGCTGCACGAGCGCGAAGGCATGGAGGGGCCGGTGCTGCGCAGCTGTGCGTACAACACGGTGGTGCAGCGGCCCAAGGTCGCCGGCGCGGTCGCGCTGGGCGCGGCGGCGGTGGTGTTTGCCGCGTTCGCGCGGTCGCGCCGCTCGTCCGCGTGATTTCATCGATTTTCCAAGGAGGCTTTCATGACATCCCGACAACATACGGGCCACGAATACAGCCACTCGCGCGCGCACGAAGGCGAGCGCACGCAGCAGGACCACGACAAGGGCGGGCACCAGACCGGGCACGGCAAGCCGCCGAGCCCGGTCGACGTGCAGAAGGCGCTGAAGGGAATGGACTACCCCGCCAGCAAGTCCGACGTCGTGCAGTGCGCGGAACGCTCGCATGCGGACCGCCAGGTGCTCGACATGCTGCGCAAGATTCCCGAGCGCGAATACGACACGCCGGCGTCGGTATCGAAGGAACTCGGGCGGCTGATGTAAGCGCCGCCCCGTTGCGTCGCGCGCGCGAGCGCGCGGCGCACCCATCATGAGGAGCACGACCATGGCGATGATCGTCGCAGGCCGTTTCACGACGTTCGATGAAGCGGAAGGTGGGGCGCGTCACCTTTACGAGCGCGCGTTCGGGCCCGACGACGTGTCGATCTTCTTCCTGAACCCGGGCGGCCAGCATGCGCGCTTCCCGATCGGCGGCGACGTATATGCCGACACGGCGGCGAAGCCGGGCGGCCGGGGCGCGATGATCGGCGCGATCCGCGGGTTGCTGATCGGCGTCGTCATCGGTTTGATCGTGTACGCCGTCGGCTTGCGCTACTGGTTCGTGCCGGCCGCGGGCGCGCTGGCCGGCGCGTATCTCGGCGCCTTCGGCGGCGCGCTCGGCCGGATGCGCGGCCAGCAGGCCGAAGGCAAGGGCACGCTTGCGCAGAGCGAAACGGGCGTGATCCTCGCCGCGCGCGTGACGCCCGACACCGCGACGGCCGCGGAAGACGTGCTGCGTGCGACCGGAGCGAAGTCGATCGAGCGCGTCGAAGGCGAATGGCAGGACGGCGAATGGCGCGACTTCGATCCGGTGCGCCGGCCGGACGAAGCCGAATCCGGCGGCCCGCACTGAATACGCCCTTTTTTCCAAACGCTTGCAACGCCAGCCGTCGAAACACGGCGGCCGCGTGCGGGCCGGCGTGCGGCCCACGCGGCACGCCGCTTGCGCAGCCTCGGCGGCATCCGTTCAAGGAGGAACCCATGACCACCCCACAGACGCCGCCGCCGCAGAAACAGGCGCATCAGCCGGGCACCGAGCGCGACATGCATCCGAAGCCGCGCGACGAAGCGGCCGACTACGTCGGCAGCGGCAAGCTCGCCGGCAAGGTCGCGCTGGTGACGGGCGGCGACAGCGGGATCGGCCGCGCCGTCGCGGTCGGTTTCGCGAAGGAAGGCGCGGACGTCGCGATCGTCTACCTGAAGGAATCCGACGATGCCGCGCATACGAAGCAACTGATCGAGCAGGCCGGCCGGCGCTGCGAGGCGATCGCATGCGACGTCGGCGATCGCCGGCAGGCGCGCGACGCGGTCGCCCGCACGGTCGAACGGCTCGGCCGCCTCGACGTGCTCGTGAACAACGCGGGCGAGCAGCACCCGCAGCCGGGCATCGAGGACGTGTCCGAGGAACAGCTCGAGCGCACGTTCCGCACGAACGTGTACGGGATGTTCTTCTGCACGCAGGCCGCGCTGCCGCACATGAAGCAGGGCGGACGCATCGTCAACACGGCCTCGGTCACCGCCTATCACGGCAGCCCGAAACTGCCCGACTACTCGGCGACCAAGGGCGCGATCGTCGCGTTCACGCGGTCGCTGTCGATCGAGCTGGCCGAACGCGACATCCGCGTGAACGCGGTCGCGCCGGGGCCGATCTGGACGCCGCTGATTCCGTCGACGTTCACGCCCGAACAGGTCGAGAAATTCGGCTCGAACGTGCCGCTCAAGCGGCCGGGGCAACCGGACGAACTGATCGACTGCTACGTGCTGCTCGCGTCGGACGGCGCGAGCTACATGACCGGGCAGACGCTGCATCCGAACGGCGGCTCGATCGTCGGCGGCTGACGGCCGCGCTCACGCAAATACAAGGAGAAAGCAGATGAGACAACCCAACTGGACCATTGCGGCGCTCGCCGCCGGCGTGCTCGCCGTGTCGGGCCTCGCCCGCGCGCAGATGCCGAGCGAGCCGCCCGCGTCGAATTCGCATGTGCCGGGCGGCGTGATCAATCCGTCGTCGGGCGCGGGCGGCGCGGGTGACCCCGGCATCGCGAAAGCGCCGAAGGGCGCCGACGCGGAGTTCGTCGACAAGGCCGCGATGGCCGGCAAGGCGGAAGTGCAGGCAAGCCAGCTAGCGCTGAAGCAGGCGCAGTCGGCGGACGTGCGCGCTTTCGCGAAACGGATGGTCGCCGATCACGGCAAGGCGAACGCGAAGCTCGAGGAAATCGCCGCGCGCAAGGGCATGAAGCCGCAGGTCGACCAGATCTCGGACCCCGACGTCGAGGCGCTGCGCGGCAAGAGCGGGCACGACTTCGACACCGCGTATCTCGCGGCGGCCGGCCCCGATGCGCACAAGAAGGCGGTCGCGTTGTTCGAGGACGAAGCCCGCGACGGCAAGGACGCGCAACTGCGCGCGTTCGCCAAGTCCACGCTGCCGACGCTCAAGCATCACCTGAGCATGGCGGAGACGGTTGCACGCAAGGTGGGCGCGCAATAGTGCGTGCCCGGTTCACCTCCGGGCCGCACGTGCGGCCCGCTTTTTCGGAGAAGCAGTCATGGCCCAACGGCAATCGAAGCACGAAGGTATCCTCGAACTGCTCTGCCAGGCATACGAGACCGAGCTTGGCGGCGCGCAGATCTACGAGGCCGCACTCCAGTGCGCGACCGACGAGGACCTGCACAAGGAATGGGAGAAATACCACCGCGAGACGCTGCATCACCAGGAGGTGCTGCGCAAGGTATTCGAAACGCTCGGCCTCGATCCCGATGCGCAATCGCCGGGGCGCGCCGCGGTAGCGGCCACCGGCAAGTCGCTGGTGCAGGTGATCGAGCAGGCGAGGAAGCAGGCCGACCCGGCGGTCGCGCAGGTGGTGGCGGCCGAGTGCGTGGTGCTGGCCGAAACCAAGGATCACCTGAACTGGGAACTGATCGGCTACGCGGCCGACCAGTTGCCCGACAGTGACGCCGCGAAGGCGCTGAAGGCCGCGCACGACGAGGTCGAGGCCGACGAGGATCATCACCTGTATCACACGCGTGGCTGGGCGCGCGAGATGTGGATCGAGTCGATGGGCTTCAAGGCGGTGCTGCCGCCGCCGGAGGAAGTGAAGAAGGTGGAATCCGCCGCCGATGCGGCACGTGCCGAGCGCTCGCGCGGCAAGATGATGTAACGCCCGGGCGGGCGGCGTCGCGCGTGGCGCGGCGCCCGCCTGCTCGTCATGAAGGTTGCGTACGCAACTTACTGTACCCGGCCGTATCGATCCCTCACGTCAGCGCGTCGACGATCATCGTCACCACCGACGCCGCCATCAGCACCACCGCCAGCCAGCCGAACAGTTTCGATACCGGGCCGCTCCCGGGCTGGCCGGCAGCGTCGCGCTTCCCCGACAGCAACATCACGAGCACGAGCATCGGCACCGCGGCCACGCCGTTGAGCACGGCGCTCCAGTACAACGCCCGGATCGGGTCGATCGGGCTGAAGCAGATCGCGATGCCGACGATCACGCACAGCGCCAGCACCGTGTAGAAGGCGGGCGCGCGCCGCACGGGCTCGTTCAGCCCTTCGCGGAACCGCCAGGCTTCCGCGCAACCGTAGGCGGCGCTGCCCGCGAACGCGGGAATCGCGAGCAGGCCGCAGCCGACGATGCCGAACGCGAACACCAGGAACGCAGCTTCGCCGGCGATCGGCCGCAGCGCCTCGGCGGCCTGCGCGGTGCTGCCGATGTCGTGCCGGCCGTGCGCGAAGAAAACGGCCGCGCCGATCACCATGATGCAGAACGACACCGCGTTGGTGACGACCATGCCGGTCCACGTATCGACCGTGACGCGCTGCTCGGTCTCGCGGCGCGTGTCGCGTTCGCCGTCCTGTTGCTCGGCCGTGGTTTGCTCGACTTCGAGCGCGGCCTGCCACACGAACAGGTACGGGCTCAGCGTCGTGCCGAGCACGGCGACCGCGGTGGTCGCATACGCATGCGTGAACGCGATCTGCGGCAGCACGATCGCATGCAGCACGTTGCCCCAGTCGACGTGCACGAAGCCGAGTTCGAGCACGTACGCGATCAGGCCAAGCGTCATCCATTTCAGCCAGCGCGCGTAGCGCTCGTATGACAGCATCACCTGCAACGCGAGCGATGCGATCCCGTAGACCGGCGCATACCAGTAGCTGCGGCCGCCGACGACGAGCGCTGTCGCATCGCCCATCGCCGCAAGATCGGCGCCGACGTTCACGACGTTGACGATCACGACCATCACGATCAGCGTCTTCGCGACGCGATCGGAAAAGTGTTCGCGAATGCCGGCCACGAGACCTTCGCGATTGCGTCGCCCGATGAACGCCGCCGCGAGCTGCACGGCGACCATCATCGGCAGCGTGACGACGATCATCCACAGCATGTTGAAACCGAACTGGCTGCCGGCCTGCGCGTAGACGGCGACGTTGCTCGGATCGGCGTCCGACGCGCCCGCGAGCAGGCCGGGGCCGAGCCGCCGATACCACGGTTTCGCGGCGGGCGGCGGCGCCCCGGCCGCCGCCCGCGCGTCTTCGCCCAGTCGGCTCATCCGGCATCCCCGTGCGACGGGTGCCCGCCGCCGTGGCGTCGCTCGCGCGCGAGGCGCGACGCGGTGCGCAGCGCGTCGACCAGCGTGCGGTACGCGTGTTCGCGGGAATCGGCGCCGCGCGTGCGCAGCACGTACGACGGATGATAGGTGGCGACGACGAGCCGGCCGTCGTCGGTGCGCACCGGCGCGCGCGTGCGCTCGAGCGTCGCGTCGTTGTCCTGCAGCACCGCGCGCAACGCCGTCGCGCCGAGCGCGACCACCACGCGCGGCTGTACGGTTTCCAGTTCGCGTTCGAGCCAGTAGCGGCACGCGGCCACTTCGCGCTGCGCGGGCGTCTTGTGCAGCCGCCGCTTGCCGCGCGGTTCCCATTTGAAGTGCTTGACCGCGTTCGTCAGGTAGACGTGCGAGCGTTCGATTCCGGCTTCGTCGAGCGCGCGGTCCAGCATGCGGCCGGCCGCACCGACGAACGGCATGCCCGCGCGGTCTTCCTGGTCGCCCGGCTGCTCGCCGACCAGCATGATCGTCGCGTCGACCGGCCCTGCGCCCGGCACCGGCTGCGTCGCGTGTTCCCACAGCGCGCAGCGGCGGCACGCGTCGAGCGTGCGCGGGGCCTCGTCGTCGGGCGGCGAAGCCGGAGGGGCGGGCGCTTTGCGGGTCATGCGGCGCCTCCGGCGCAGGCCGACGCAGCAGCGCGCCGCGATCGGGCGGAACGCTTCGGCAATCGCGTGGTCGCACGCGCAGAGGGAGGCAATCGGGCCGATTGAAGCCGCATCGCACGCATGAAGGACTCCGGAGTCGACGATACGAACGAGACAGCAACCGGCATGCCGCATGCGGTCGGTATGGGCGCGCGCCTTGCGTGGCAAGCCCGGCCAACGACAGGAGAAGCAGATGCAACCCGACCCCGGCGACGATCCCGCCGCCGACGACGTGCTGCTGTGGCGCGCGCCCGACAGCGTGCCGCGCCGCCAGCGCCGCGTGCTGGTCGTCGACGACTATCGCGATGCGGCGGATGCGCTGCGCCTGCTGCTCGAGGCGCGCGGCTTCGAGTGCCGGGTCGCCGACGATCCGTTCGCCGTGTGCGACGTCGCGCGCGACTGGCAGCCGTTCGCGGTCGTGCTCGATATCGCGATGCCGGGCCTCGACGGACTGGAACTCGCGACGCGGCTGCGCGGCGATCCGCAGACATCGGACATGCTGCTGGTCGCGTGCAGCGGGCTGGCGTCGCGGCGGGATCGCGAACAGGCGAAGGAAGCCGGCTTCGATGCGCATTGCGCGAAGCCGCTGACGCCGCACCGCCTGCTGGGCTACCTCGAATCGGCGAGCGGCGGTGCGGTGACGCCGGACGAGGACGTTACACGACCCTTGTAAAAAGGCCGGCGGCGCGCAGGGCGCGGCCGGTCAGGCGACGGTGCGCGGCGCGGCACGGGCGCTCGACCGCCCCGCCGCGACGGCCAGCGCGCTGGCGAGCACGAGCAGCGCGGCGCTGAACGCGAAGGTCGCACGGTAGCCGTGCAGGTCGAACAGCAGGCCGCCCGTCGTCGCGCCGAGCGTGATCGCCAGTTGCACGACCGCCACCATCAGCCCGCCGCCGGCCTCCGCGTCGCGCGGCAACGTGCGCGCGAGCCAGGTCCACCAGCCTACCGGCGCCGCCGTACCGAGCAGGCCCCACAGCGCGAGCAGGCACGCGGTTGCCGCCGTCGACGCGCCGAAGCCCGTCAACGCGAGCGCGATCGCGGCCATCAGCAGCGGCGTGGCGACGAGTGCCCGGTACAGCCCGTATTTCAGGACGCCGCCGATCAGCGCCGTGCCCGCGACACCCGCGATGCCGATCCCGAGCAGCATCAGCGACAGCGCGGTCGTGCCGGCATGCGTGACGGTTTCGAGAAACGGGCGCAGGTAGGTGAACAGCGCGAACTGTCCCATGAAGAACACGCCCACCGCGGCCATGCCGACCGCGACCGGCGGCCGGGCCAGCAGCGTCGCCGCACCGACCCGCGTGCGCTGCGGCGCCGAGGGCATCGACGGCAGGCTGACGAGCTTCCAGCCGAGCGCGAGGGCGGCCACCGGCACGACGCAGAAGAATGCCCAGCGCCAGCCGACGATCGCGCCGAGGAAGCTGCCGAGCGGCGCGGCCACGACGGTCGCGAGCGCGTTGCCGCCATTCACGATCGCGAGCGCGCGCGGTACCTGCCGGTCCGGCACGAGGCGCATCGCGGTCGCGGCGGACATCGACCAGAAACCGCCGATCGCCACGCCGATCAGCGCGCGGCCGGCGATGAACGCCGCATAGTTCGGCGCGAACGCGACGACCGTGCCGGACACGATCGTCAGCAGCGTCAGCGACAGCAGCACGCGCTTGCGATCGCAGCGCCCGGCGAGCGACGCGATCAGCAGGCTCGTCACGAGCGCGAACGCGCCCGATACGGAGATCGCCTGGCCGGCCTGACCTTCGCTGACGTGCAGGTCGCCCGCGATCGGCGTGAGCAGGCTGACCGGCATGAATTCGGAGGCGACCAGCGCGAACGCGCCGAGCGACATCGCAAGGACGGCGCCCCATGCGGCGGTATGGCCGGCTGCGGCGCCGCGCTCGGGAGTGGAAACGGAGGGCATGACGGGAATCGATGCGGAAGGCGTCGGTCGTGCGCTCAGTCGCAATGCGCGGCCGTGTCGCGGCCGGCCAGATGCGTGCTCGCGTCGTCGTTGCGCGCGGCCTGCACCTTCACGGCGGCGGCCTGTGCGTCGTCGACCCACGTGCGCGGATTCATGCGGGCGGGATTGAAACCGGCCGATGCGTAGCGAACCATGTCCTCGCGGACCTGGTCGCGCGTGAGGCCAGGCGCGGATTGCGCGAGCAGCGGGGCGGAGCCGACCAGCGCGGCGACGGCGGTAACGAGGGGGAAAACGCGGATTTTCATGGCGTGTGGTTCCGAAAGGGGCGGCGTGTCGGCTGGGAGCGCGACGCGACGCGATGGGTCGATGGCTTCGCAGTCTAGCGAGCCGTCCGGCATCGATTAAGTAGCTCGCCGCGCTTGGACTTATTAGCCACGCCGATGAATTGGCGCGGGCGGTGCTAGGATTGACGTTCGTCCCGACCGGAGCCTGCCGACATGGCGCGCGAAAATTTCAACGACCTGCTCGTCTTTCTCGCGGTGGCCCGCGATCGCAGCTTCACGCGCGCGGCCGCGCGGCTCGGCGTGTCGCAATCGGCGCTGAGCCAGACCGTGCGCGATCTGGAAACGCGGCTTGGCGTGCGGCTGCTGGCGCGCACGACGCGCAGCGTGTCGACGACCGAGGCCGGCGAGGCGCTGTTCCAGGCGGTGGCGCCGCGCATCGACGAGATCTCGGCGCAACTGGCCGCGCTGTCCGATTTCAGGGACAAGCCGGCCGGCGTGGTGCGCATCACGGCCACCGAGCATCCGATCGACACGGTCGTCTGGCCGAAGCTCAGGAACGTGCTGCCCGACTATCCGGACATTCGCGTCGAGCTGTCGGTCGACTACGGGCTGTCGAACATCGTCGAGGAGCGCTACGACATCGGCGTGCGGTACGGCGACCAGGTGGCGCAGGACATGATCGCGGTGCGGATCAGCCCGGACATCCCGATGGCGATGGTCGCCGCGCCGTCCTATCTCGACGGCCGCAAGCCGCCGAGGAAGCCGCAGGATCTGCTCGACCACGACTGCGTCACGCTGCGGCTCGCGACCGCGAAGGGTATCTATGCGTGGGAATTGAAGAAGGGCAAGAACGCCATCCAGGCGCGCGTGAACGGCCGGATCACCTGCAATACGCAGCCACACATGGTGCAGGCGGCGCTCGACGGTTTCGGCATCGCGTTCGTCGCCGAGGATGTCGCGCACGCGCATCTGCGCAGCGGCGCGCTGCGCATCGTGATGCCGGACTGGTGCCCGGTGTTTCCGGGCTACCACGCGTACTATCCGAGCCGCCGCCAGGCGTCGCGCGCGTTTTCGGTCGTGATCGACGCGCTGCGGCACCGGCCGTAGCGCGCGGCGTTCGCCGCCGCGGCGCGGGCAAAAAAACGCCCCGCGGGCGGGGCGTGTCGAACCGATGCGCCGGCGAACCGGCGCCGCGTCATGGTGCGGTCAATGGCGGCCGCGCGTGCGCGGATCGTCGAGGTCTTCGGTCGGGTCGGTCAGCCCGAGCTCGTCGCCGGCACTCCAGTACGGGGTGCTGCCGTAGAACTCGTGCAGCGGCTCGGCCCATTGCGGATCGGCCATCGCCGGCCAATGGTCCTTGTCGAACCCCGGCGCGTTGCGAATCCGTTCCGACGATACCGACAGCAGGAAGCACTTGCGTTCGGTGTCGAGCGTCAGCGCGCTCCACGGAATCGCGTGGAGCTTGTCGCCGATGCCGAGGATGCCGCCGCTCGACAGCACCGCATACGCGATGCGGCCGGAGCGCACGTCGAGCATGATGTCCTTGATCTTGCCGACATCGTCGCCGTCCGTCGTATAGACCTTGTCGCCTTCCAGCGTATCGGCCGCCATCACGTCGGGGCCGGGGCCGGCCGCCGTCGCGGCGCCCTTGCCGATGATGCGGGTCTGACCTTGATCGGGAGTCTGCATGGTTTCCTCCAGGCTGCGTGGGGCGCGACCGTGCCCGGGGCGGGCCCTGCGGGTCGCGCGGGGTTGTCGAGGCGGGGCGGAAATCGCTCCGTCACGTCTGCTTCGGTTGCGACACGCCTTCCAGCGTGTTCGCCACGTCGTCGCGCTCGGGGCTGGCCGTGCGCGTCGCGATGTCGGCGAGCGACAGCATGCCGACCAATCGCTTGTCGTGATCGACGACGGGCAGCCGGCGCAGTTGCGCATCGGCCATGTAGTGCTGGATCTCGTCCAGCGAATCGTCGTCGAAGCACCATTCGATCGGGCCGGACGCGACCTCGTGGACCCGCGTCTCCGGCGGTTTGCCGGCCGAGATCGCGCGCACCGCGAGATCGCGGTCCGTCACCATCCCGATCAGCCGGTTGTTGTCGCACACGGGCAGCGCGCCGATGTCGTAGCGCTCCATCAGTTGGGCGGCGTGACGGATCGAGTCGGTCGGGGCGATCCGCACGACGTCCTGCGACATGATTTCGTTGACGCGATGCATGAAATTCTCCTTGGCGGTGGGTGAAGCAATGTGCCGATGCGGCCGCTCCGTCTCCAGCAAACCGCATGCCGTGCGCGGGCCGTCCTTGTCATTCGTCGTCGCGTTTGCGCTTGTCCTGCCACGGCCCGTCGTCGTGCGTCCCGGGCGGCGTGTCGGGCTCGATGCGCGTGACGCCGCCGGTCGCGGGCGGGTCGCTCGCCGGAAACGTGTCTTCGAGCTGCTTGTCGATATGACGCTCCGAGTGGCGCGTGTGCGTGCGGTCCTGATGCTTCAGCGGCGGTTGCGGATCGGGCTGCCGCTCGTGCGCCGGTGCGTCGTGGCCGTGCCGGGTCGAATCCTTCATGGCGGTGCTCCGTATCGGGGACGATGAGCCCGCTCTGCCGCAACCTGCGTTCCCGGCCCCCGCGCGCGGCACGCGACTTGCCGCCGCAGCGGCGATGACCACGACGACGACCATGACGACACGGCGCAGCAGGGTTGCCTGCTGCGCGCACATCGAGCAGGAGGCACGACGATGATTCCGAAACGACGACCAGGAGTGCGCTACGAGATCAACGTATGCGGCGGCGGATTCGATTCGGTGAAGAGCCATTTCGATACGTGGAAGCACGAACCGCTGATCTACCGGCCCGAGCGCCGGATGTTCGAAGGCAAGGCCGACGTGCGGCGGCTCGGCGACGAGACGTTCGGCGCGACCGAGCCGGCGCGCTTCGCGCTGCAGTGCGCGTGCGAGCCGTCCGATCCGTACGCGCTCGCCGCGCGCGTGCGGGACGACGGCCGCGAGCTGTGGCTGGTGATGGCGGCGTACGACGCATAGCGGTGCGCTTGCAAGTTTTGCAGCGAGCGGTGTAGCGAATGCATGGCGAAGGCATGGCGCTTCGTCCGCGGCCGCGCGGCGGCGCGGCGACTCCGTGTAAGGGCGATACGAACGGACGGCACGCGGTTTGCGAATCATTCGGTACGCGCCCGGCGCGCCGATATCGACCCGAACCCCGCAACGATGGAATGCCGATGACCCACGAACCCGTGCAATGGCTGCAACGGCCCGAACCGCCGATCCCCGACATCGAGCCGGACCCCGAGCCGCCCGATCCCGACGACGTACCGCCGGACATGCCCGAACCGTACCGGGAACCGGAGGGCGATCCGCCCGGGCATGCGCCGCCGGAACGCGATCCGCCGTCGCCGGAGCCGCCGGTGCGTGCCGGCTTGGCGGGGCCGGTGCGCGCAAGGCCGCGAACGAAAACGGAGGTGCTGCAATGAGCATTCGCGTGAACCCCGGCATGCTGCGCGACCTCGCCGAGACGTTCGGCCGCCATTTCGAGGCGCGCGAGATAGCGTTCCATGTGGAGGAACAGCCGCCCGGTGCGCTGCATATCGGTTTTCGCGTCGACGGCCATCCGGCGTCGCTGACCGTCACGTTCGACCCCGACGCCTTCGCCGCGCTCGAACGGGCCGACGTCGAACGGCAGCGCGGCACGCTCACGCGCGTCGCGGCCGAATTCGACGCGATGATGGCGCGCCGCGCACCGACCGCTTACGCGGGCGATTTCCATTTCAACCGGCTCTGAACGGTGCCGCCGCGGCGTGGCCCCGAGCCGTCGACTCCAGGGAGGGATTCGATGAACACGATCCAGACGATACGGGTGGGCGCCTGTGCGTTCGCCGCTGCGTGCGCGCTGGGCGCATGCACGCAACCGACCAGCGGCCCCTACGGCGCGCATCCGGCGCCGCCCGCGCCGCCCGACGGCCGTGGCGCGCAGTCGACCACGACGATGCCGGATGCGAATACGCGCTACGACCCGCGTCCGTCGCCGGGCAATACGATGCCGCCGGGCGCGACCGTCGGCGAACCGGTCGACGTGCCGCCGCCGGGGCCGAATGGCACGCAGGGCGACCAGCCGCTGCCGGGCACGCCGCCGCCGATGCAGTACTGACACGACGCGTTGCGGCGACGCGTCGCGGCGTTGCGGCACGGGCAACGCCGCACCGCGATGCCGCGGGAGGAATGCGATGGCGAATCAGCACGAACATCTGGAGGACTGGCTGCGCGATGCGTACGCGATGGAGCGCCAGGCCGAGATGATGATCGACGCGCAGATGAAGCGGGTCGGGCACTATCCGCAATTGCAGGATCGGCTTCGGCTGCATCTCGACGAGACGCTCGCGCAGCAGGCGCTCGTCGAAGCGTGCCTGATGCGGCTCGGTACGTCGCCGTCGGCGACCAAGGATCTCGCCGCGCGTGTCGCCGCGTACGGTCAGATCGCGAGCGGCATGCTGGCGGACGACGAAGTCGTGAAGACCGCGTTGGCCGGTTATGCGTTCGAGCAACTCGAAATCGCCGCGTACACGGCGCTCGTCGCGGCGGCGCACGCGGCCGGCGAGGAAGAGATCCGTGCGTGTTGCGAGCGGATCCTGCAGCAGGAGCGCGACATGGCCGCATGGTTGCTGCGCCATCTGCCCGAGTTGACGACCGCCTTTCTCGATCGTTCGGCCGGTCGACCGCATCGATGCGAAGCGGTGACGGGGCACTCCCCGAGCGAAATGCGTGCCCCAAACTTCCCCCGGCTTGTAAAAAAGCGGCCTCGGCGTCCGGCAAAATGGGGTGCGAACTCCCGAGAGCCGCGACATATCGCGCTTCGCGCGACTGGCACGGAAGCTGCATCACGTTCGGCAGAAGACATACCGCGAACCGAACCGTCAGGAGGCTTTCGATGCCCGTCTCGCTTGCGCTGCAGATGCGACAGCATCTGGCACTTACGCCGAGGCTTCAGCAGTCGCTGCGGCTGCTGCAGTTGTCCTCGCTCGAGTTTCAACAGGAATTGCGTCAGGCGCTCGACATGAACCCGTTTCTCGAAGACGGCCAGGGCGACGAGGAAACGGCTGCCGAGGCCCCCGAGCAACCGACCGAAGCGGCCGCGCCCGAAGCGGCGCCCGAGCGCGACGAAATCCGCCCGCCGGATGGCGAGGTGCCGTTTACCGCCGCGCCCGCGCCGCGCGGCACGAGCCGCCAGGGCGAGGACGGAGACGGCCTGTCGCCGGGCGAATGGATGGCCGCCGAGCCGTCGCTGCATCAGCAATTGCACGATGCACTCCGGCTCTATCCCCTCAACAAGCGCGACCGCGAAGCCGCGCGCCTCGTGATCGATGCGCTGGACGACGACGGCTACCTGCGTCAGGAGCTTCCCGAACTCCTGGTCGCCGCCGATCCGGCGTGGCTGCTGTCGGAGCAGGATCTCGCGGTCGCGCTGCGGCTCGTGCAGATGCTCGACCGGCCCGGGATCGCCGCCCGTTCGTTGTCCGAATGCCTGGTGTTGCAGCTCGATGCGATTCCGGCCGGCACGCCGGCGCTCGCGGAAGCGAAAGCGATCGCGCGCGAGCATCTGGAACGTCTTGCGCGCCGCGAGACGGCCGAGATCCAGCGGCGCCTCGGCTGCAACCAGCAGACGCTGCACGCGGCCTGCGCGCTGGTGCGCGGGCTGGACCCGCGCCCCGGCAATCACTACGGCAGCACGCGCGGCGATTACGTGGTGCCCGACGTGATCGTGCGCCAGGTGCGCGACGAGTGGATCGTCACGATCAATCCGGCCGTGCTGCCGCGTGCACGCTTGCACGAGCGCTACGCGACGCTGTTCGCGCAGTCGAGCGGCGAGCGCGATTCGCCGCTCGGCCAGCAGTTGCAGGAGGCGCGCTGGCTGATCCGCAACGTGCAGAAGCGCTTCGACACGATCCAGCGCGTGGGCGAATGCATCGTCGCGCGGCAGCGCGATTTCTTCCGCTACGGCGAGATCGCGATGAAGCCGCTCGTGCTGCGCGACATCGCGGAAGAGCTCGACCTGCACGAATCGACCGTCTCGCGCGCGACCGGCAACAAGTACATGGCCACGCCGCACGGCACGTTCGAGTTCAAGCATTTCTTCCCGCGCAAGCTCGAGGCGGCCGGCAAGGGCGTGTGTTCGGCGTCGGCCGCGAAGGTACTGATCCGCGACATGATCGCGGCCGAGCGGCATACCGATCCGCTGTCCGACGTCGCGCTCGCGGAGAACCTCGCGGGCCGCGGCATTCTTCTTGCGCGTCGCACGGTGACGAAGTATCGCCAGGCGATGAAGATTCCGCCGGCCGACTTGCGGCGTCGCGACGCCGCGTGACGGCCCGATTGTCCCAACCCGCGCGTGCCGCGCATGGCGTCGGCGCGCGCGCCAACGAGAGGAGCGCAACCATGCCAGCCAAATCCCAGGCCCAGCAGCGCGCCGCGGGGGCCGCGCTATCGGCCAAGCGCGGCGACACGAAAGTGAAGGATCTCAAGCCGCCGGCGAAATCGATGGCCAAGTCGATGAGCGAGAAAGAGCTCGAGAAAATGGCGTCCACATCCGCGCACGGCAAACCGAAACACAAGCACGATGCGTGACCGGCGCCGACGTTTAGTGACGACTGCTGTCATCCAGGAGGGTTCCATGCTTCGATACGCCATCATTTTCTTCGTCATCGCGATCATTGCCGCCGTGTTCGGCTTCGGCGGCATCGCCGCGGGCGCGGCCGAGATCGCGAAGATCCTGTTCTACATCTTCGTCGTGATCTTCCTGGTCACGCTGCTGCTGGGCGTCGTCCGACGATGAGCGTGACGCCCGACCGGTCGGAGCGCGTGAAGGAGCTCGAGCACGCGTTCGCGATCGGTTTTCCGTCGCAGTCGACCGTCGTCGTGCAGCCGGACGACGCATCGGGTCGGCTGACGATCCACGTGTCGTGGGTGCGCGTGCCGTCCGACGAGGACGCGCGCGAATGGCGCTGCACGGTCGACATGCGGTTCGATGCGGACGTGATCGAACGCTACGCGTTGCTCGATGACGCCGACCGGCTGCGCGTGCGCACGCAGCTATGCGACCGCGCGCGGCGCGCGGTGGACGAGCACAAGCCGCGCATCGAGGATGCCGCGATCGAATGCAACGTGGCGCTCGACGTGACGCGCACCCAATTCGACGCGGCGCTGCGCGCGCCCTGACGCCGCGGCCGGCCCGCGGTCGTTCGCGGCGCGCCGGGCCGGCTTTCCCTGCCGTCCGCACGCGTCGCGCCGCGGCGCGTCGCCGTGCGGCGGCTTCCTATCGAATGCCACGAGGACACCTAGCGATGACGAATCCCCCATCCGCCGGCAAGACCCCGCCGACGCAACCGCACGACAGCGTGAAGTCGCGCCAGCTCGAGGAGAACCGTGCGCGGCCCGACGGCGAGGCGCTGCGCACCAACCAGGGCGTGCGGATCGCCGACAACCAGAACACGCTGCGAGGCGGCGCGCGCGGCCCGTCGCTGCTCGAAGACTTCATCATGCGCGAGAAGATCACGCATTTCGATCACGAGCGCATTCCGGAGCGCGTGGTGCATGCGCGCGGGTCGGCCGCCCACGGCGTGTTCCGCGTGTACGAGCCGATGGCCGACTACACGAAGGCCGCGTTCCTGCAGGACCCGGCCGCCGAAACGCCGGTGTACGTGCGTTTCTCGACCGTGCAGGGGCCGCGCGGCTCGTCCGACACCGTGCGCGACGTGCGCGGCTTCGCGGTGAAGTTCTATACCGAGGAAGGCAACTACGACCTCGTCGGCAACAACATGCCGGTGTTCTTCATCCAGGACGCGATCAAGTTCCCCGACTTCGTGCACGCGGTGAAGCCGGAAGCGCCGAACGAGATGCCGACCGGCGCATCGGCGCACGACACGTTCTGGGATTTCGTGTCGCTGGTGCCGGAAACGACGCACACGGTGCTGTGGCTGATGTCGGACCGCGCGTTGCCGGCGAGCTATCGCGCGATGGACGGCTTCGGCGTGCACACGTTCCGCTTCGTGAACGCGGCCGGCGTCGAGCGTTTCGTGAAATTCCACTGGCGGCCCGTGAGCGGCGCGTATTCGCTGCTGTGGGACGAGGCGCAGCGAATCGCCGGCCACGACCCGGATTTCAATCGGCGCGACCTGTGGACGGCGATTGAGCGCGGCGACTATCCGGAGTTCGAGCTCGGTGTGCAGATGATCGATCCGGCCGACGCGGACAAATTCGACTTCGACCTGCTGGATGCGACCAAGCTCGTGCCGGAAGAGCTCGTGCCGGTGCGGCCGATCGGCCGGATGACGCTGAACCGCAACCCCGACAACTTCTTCGCGGAGACCGAGCAGGTCGCGTTTCACCCGGGCCACGTGGTGCCGGGCATCGACTTCACGAACGACCCGTTGTTGCAGGGGCGGCTGTTCTCGTACACCGATACGCAACTGAGCCGGCTCGGCGGCCCGAATTTCCACGAGATTCCGATCAACCGGCCGGTGTGTCCGTTCGCGAACAACCAGCGCGATGCGCTGCACCGGCAGACGATCAACGTCGGGCAGGCGTCGTACGAGCCGAACTCGACGAGCGGCGGCTGGCCGCGCGAGACGCCGCCCGCGCCGTCCGGCGGCGGTTTCGAGACCGTGCCCGAGCCGCTCGAAGGCAACAAGGTGCGCGTGCGCAGCGAATCGTTCGCGGACCATTTCTCGCAGCCCGCGCTGTTCTATCAGAGCATGACCGAGATCGAGCAGCGGCATATCCGCGACGCGTACTGCTTCGAGCTCGGCAAGGTCACGCAGCCGAAGATTCGCGAGCGGGTGGTCAACGAGATCATCGCGCGCTTCGACGCGGGGCTCGCCGCGCAGGTCGCCGAGCGGCTCGGGCTGCCCGCGCCGCAGGCGGCCGCGACGCCGGCCGTCGCGCAGCGCTCGCCCGCGCTGAGCCTGATCGGCCGCGCGAAGCCCGGCATCCGTTCGCGCAAGATCGCGCTGATTGCGACGCCCGGCGTGAATCAGGTGCTCGTCGAGCAGGTGCGCGACGCGCTGCAGGCCGCGCACGCGGTGCCGACGATCGTCGCGCCGACGCTCGCGCCGATCGGCGGCATCGTGCCGGAGGCGACGCTGGTCGGCATGCCGTCGGTGATGTTCGATGCGGTGTTCGTCTGCGGCGGCGACGGCGACGGGCGCGACCTCGCGCACAGCGCCGACGCCCGCCATTTCGTGCGCGAGGCGTTCAAGCACCTGAAGCCGATCGCGGCCGTCGGGTCGGGGCGGCAACTGCTCAGCGCCGCCCACCTGCCCGATCCGGCCGAAGGCGTGTGCGTCGGGCAGGCGGTCGATCTCGACAAGGTGCTGAACACGTTGTCGGATCACCTCGGCCAGCATCGCGTGTGGGCGCGCGAGCAGCAGGCGGCTGAACTGCCGGCATAGGGCCGGCTGCGGTTTGCGCCGGTCGGCGCGCCTGCCTTTGGGCGGGCGCGCTTTCGGCCAGGGCCTGTTCACGCTAATAACGGGCTTGCGCTGGCCCCCAGAAGGGCCGAGCGCAAGGATTGCGACGAAGCGAATACTCGACGTATTCGCGAGGAGCATGACGCGGCGATCGGCCCTTCTGGGGGCCAGCCCCGCGAATGCATTTTTCTAAACAGGGGAACGTGCCTTTCCGCCCGCATGGCGGCGTCGTTCGTCGTTGCAATAGCAACGGCTATTGCGCCTCCTCTCTTCTTGCCCTGCGGGCGGAAAGGCACGTTCGCAAGCCCGTTATTAGCGTGAACAGGCCCTAGGAGGAACACGCATGGCACCGCGGATGATATGGAAAGGCGCGATCAGCTTCGGGCTCGTGCACGTGCCCGTGCAGTTGTTCCCGGCGACGCGCACGGTGAAGCCGTCGTTCCGGATGCTCGACAAGCGCTCGATGGACCCGATCGGCTATCGGCAGATCAACAAGCGCACCGGCAAGGAGGTCACGCGCGAGGACATCGTGCGCGGCTACGAGTACGAGAAGGAGCGCTACGTCGTGCTCAGCGACGACGAAATCCGCGCGGCGAATCCGGAATCGACGCAGACGGTCGACATCCTGACCTTCGTCGACGAGGACGCCGTGTCGTTTCTCTATCTGGACACGCCTTACTACCTGGTACCCGACCGCAAGGGCGAGAAGGTCTACGCGCTGCTGCGCGACGCGCTGAAGGACAGCGGCAAGATCGGCATCGCGCTCGTGGTGATGCGCGACCGCCAGCATCTGGGCGCGCTGATTCCGGTCGGGCCGATGCTCGCGCTCGATACGCTGCGCTGGCAGGAGGAATTGCGGCCGCTCGCCGAATTGTCGGTGCCGGCCGACGACGCGAAGGGCGCCGGCGTCACCGCGCGCGAACTCGACATGGCGAAGAAGCTGATCGACGACATGTCCGGCAAATGGACGCCCGACGAATATCACGACACGTTCCGCGACGATATCCTCGAACTGGTCGAGCGCAAGGTGCGCGCGGGCAAGATCGAGGAGATCGAGGACCGGCCCGCGCAGACCGGGCGCGCGGCGAGCAACGTGGTCGATCTCACCGAGCTGCTCAAGCGCAGCCTGAAGGGCGGCGCCGGCGCGCGCGCGGCGGATCTGCGCGACGAGCGCGGCGAAGCGGAGGGCGAGGCGTCGTCGTCGCGGGGCGGCGCGCGCCGCAAGCCGGCGGCGAAATCCGCGGCGAAAGGCGCGGCGACGAAAACCGCGGCGAAGCGAACCGCCGCGAAACGCGGCGCGACGAGCGCACCTGCGGCGAAGAAGACCGCCGCGCGCCGCAAGCACGCGGCGTGATGCCGATGACGCCGATTCCGACTCCGATTCCGACGAGGTGACGCGATGGCCGGCAAGCTCGATCCGTACCGCCGCAAGCGCCATTTCGGCGCGACGCCCGAGCCCGAAGGGGCGCACGGGAAACGTCGCGCGAAAGCGCAGACGCAAGCGGACACGAAGCCGAAGGCGAAGCCTGCCGCGCGTGCACGCCATGCGCTGCGCTTCGTGATCCAGGAGCACCACGCGCGACGGCTGCACTACGACTTCCGGCTCGAACTCGACGGCACGCTCAAGTCGTGGGCCGTGCCGAAGGGGCCGAGCTTCGATCCGCGGGTGAAGCGGCTCGCCGTGCACGTCGAGGACCATCCGCTCGAATATGCGTCGTTCGAAGGCGAGATTCCGGCCGGGCATTACGGTGCGGGGTCGGTCGTCGTCTGGGACGAAGGCACGTGGACGCCCGATGGCGGCGTGGCGCACGCGCGCGAAGGCTATCGGGCGGGCAAGCTGACGTTCCGGCTCGACGGCCACAAGCTGCACGGCGGCTGGGCGCTCGTGCGCAGCGGGCGGCAGGAAGGGCGTCAGGAGCAGTGGCTGCTGATCAAGGAGCGCGATGACGACGCGCGCGGCGCCGATGAATTCGACGTCGTCGGCGAGCGGCCGGGAAGCGTGCATGACGGCGCGTCCAACGGCGCGGCGCGCAAGCGCGCGGCGTCTCGCCGCGAATCGGCTGGCGCGGACGGCGATGCACGCGACGCGCGACACGACAACCAGCGTCCCACCGAACCGTCGCAAGTCGAAGGCGCGGTGCGCGCGCCGCTGCCCGAGCGCGTCGCGCCGCAACTCGCGACGCTGGTCGACGCACCGCCGACCCAGGGCGGTTGGTGCTACGAACTGAAGTTCGACGGCTATCGGATCCTGGCGCGTATCGTGGGGAAGGGCGCGCGTCGGCGCGTCACGTTGATGACGCGCGAAGGCCGGGACTGGACCGCGAAGCTGCGCGCGCAGCGCGACGCGCTCGCGGCGCTCGACGTCGACGACGCATGGCTCGACGGCGAGGCCGTCGTGCTCGGCGAAAACGGCCTGCCCGATTTCCAGGCGTTGCAGAACGCGTTCGGCACCGGGCGAGCGGATGCGATCACTTTCTTCGTGTTCGATCTGCCTTATCTCGACGGATACGACCTGCGCGATGCGCCGCTCACGGCCCGCCGAGCGCTGCTCGAACCGCTGCTCGCGAACGGCGACCCGGCGCGCGTGCGCTTTTCGCCCGATCTCGGCGAGGACGTCGCGTCGCTGATCGCGAGCGCCTGCGACACCGGCCTCGAAGGGCTGATCGGCAAGCGTGCGGACTCGCGCTATCGCGCCGGCCGTTCGCCTGCCTGGATCAAGCTCAAGTGCCGGCGCCGGCAGGAGTTCGTGATCGGCGGCTTCACGGAGCCGTCGGGCAGCCGGCACGGCTTCGGTGCGCTGCTGCTCGGCGTGCACGAACCGGCGCCGGCCGGCAAGCGGCGGCGCGGGCCCGGGCCGCTGCGCTACGTCGGCCGTGTCGGCACCGGCTTCGACGCGCGGATGCTCGATCGTCTCGCCGCGATCCTGCGCCGGCACGAACGCGACACGATGCCGTTCGATGCACCGCCGCGCGAACGCACGCGCACGCGCGTGCACTGGGTCGAGCCGATACTCGTCGCCGAATGCGAATTCGCGGAATGGACCGGCGACGGCATCGTGCGGCAGGCCGCATTCATCGCGCTGCGAGAGGACAAGCCGGCGGAGCAGATCGTTCGCGAGATGCCGAAACACATGGAAACGGAGGGGGCGATGGATCAGCATTCGACCACGCAGGACAAGCCGCGGCGTGCGTCGCGCACCGATCGTCACGCGAGTACGGGCACGGCGCGCGGCGCGCGCGCCTCTGCCGACGCCGATACGCTCGGCCGCGTGCGCATCACGCATCCCGAGCGCGTGCTCGACCCGCAAGGCGGCACGCGCAAGATCGATCTCGCGCGGTACTGGCAATGGGTCGCGCCGTGGCTGTTGCCCGACCTGAAAGGGCGGCCCGTCTCGCTCGTGCGCGCACCGGGCGACATCGCCGGCGAACTGTTCTTTCAGAAGCATGCGGAGCGCCGCGAGATTCCGTTCGTCACGCAGCACGAAGGGCTCGATCCGGGCCACGGGCCGCTGCTGTCGCTCGATAGCGTCGATGCGCTGCTCGGCGCGGCGCAGATGGGCACGGTCGAACTGCACACGTGGAACGCGCATGCGTCGAACATCGAGCGACCCGACCGCATCGTGTTCGACCTCGATCCCGACCCGGCGCTGCCGTGGCGCACGATGATCGACGCCGCGCAACTCGTGCGCGGGCTGCTCGACGAACTCGGCCTCGTGTCGTTCTGCAAGACCAGCGGCGGCAAGGGGCTGCACGTCGTCGTGCCGCTCACGCGGCATGCGGGCTGGGACGACGTGAAGGACTTTTCGCGCGCGGTCGCGCAGCACGTCGCCGGCACGCTGCCCGACCGTTTCACCGCGACGATGGGGCCGCGCCACCGGCGCGGCAAGATCTTCGTCGACTACCTGCGCAACGGGCGCGGCGCGAGCACGATCGCCGCGTATTCGGTGCGCGCGCGCCCCGGCATGGGCGTGTCGGTGCCGCTCGACTGGGACGAAGTGCCCGACACGACGGGCGGCGCGCAATGGACGATCGATACGCTGCACGAACGTCTGGACACGTTGAAGCGCGATCCGTGGGACGGCTACGAGAAGGCGCGCCAGCGCATCACCGCGGCGATGCGGGCGCGGCTCGGCGCCGACGCGTGACCGTCAGCGCCGATGCTGCTGCAGCCGGTAATACCAGTTCATCAGCGGCGTCGCCGAAATCCCGTGCGCGACCACCGACGCGGACACGACCGCCAGCACCGGCGCCGCGAGCGGGCGTACGACCTCGGACGGACCATGCTCGAGCGCGAACAGCAGGTAGTAGAACGAACCGATCCCGCGGATGCCGAACCACGCCATCAGCCGCCGCTGCGCATGCGTCGCGCGCGACCCGGAAAGGGTGACCAGCACCGCGAGCGGACGCACCGCGACGAACAGCACGGCGGCCAGCGCGGCGGCACCCCACGTGATCAGCGGGCCGGGCAGCGTCGAGAGCACGCTGCCGATCATCGTCATCACGATCGCTTCCGCAATCCGTTCGAGCTCGATCGTGAAGCCGAGCACCGATTCGGCCATGAACGCATGTGCCTTCTCCGGATGCTTTTCGGTGGCGACGACGTCTTCCGAATCGATCTGGCCGATCACTTCGCGCGGCGGGCGGTCGCCGCTCGCGCGATGCTCGACGCGCCGCATCGCGACGCCGGCGGCGAACGTCGCGATGAAGCCGAACGTATGCGCGAGCTGCGCGGCGCCGAACGACAGCACGATCAGCGCCAGCGCGAAGAAGCCTTCGAGGCCGAGCGCCTGCGCGTGGCGCGTGCGCAGCCAGCCGATCGTCTTCGTCGTGACCCAGCCGAGGCCGCCGCCGATCGCGGCCGCGCCCGCGATGCCCCACAGCGCGACGAGCGCGAACGTGCCGGACAGCGGCGGGATGCCGTACGTCGCATCGGGTGCGCCGCACAGCGCGAGCCCCGCGAGCGCGAACGGCAGCGCGATGCCGTCGTTCATCCCGCCTTCGCCGGACAACGCGAAGCGCACCAGGTCGCGATCGCCGGGATCGTGCACCTGCACGTCGTGCGCAAGCACCGGGTCGGTCGGCGCGAGGATCGCCGCGAGCAGCAGCGCCGGCCCCCAGCCGAGGCCCAGCGCGAGCACCGCGCACACCGCGAGCAGCGGCACGGTCACGATCATCGCGAGCAGCCCGAGCCGGCACGGCACGAGCCACAGCTTGTCGGACA
This sequence comes from Burkholderia sp. BCC1208, assembly GCF_902833095.1. Classification (NCBI taxonomy): domain Bacteria; kingdom Pseudomonadati; phylum Pseudomonadota; class Betaproteobacteria; order Burkholderiales; family Burkholderiaceae; genus Burkholderia; species Burkholderia sp. BCC1208. The sequence continues at coordinate 308,264 of NZ_CADFDY010000009.1, forward strand.
GCGGCACGCGCAGCCGCAGCCCGATCGCGAACAGCGACACGAGCAGCGCGACTTCGACGATCTCGCGCAGCAGGCGGCCGTCGCGTTCGAGATCGAGGTGCAGCAGGCCGGCGCCGGCCGGGCCGAGCGCGACGCCGAGCACCAGGTAAATCATGGCCGAGCTGCAGGGGAGGTGGCGCAGCGCGGACGTCACGACGCCCATGGTCAGCAGCACCGCGCCGATGATCAGATACCAGAGGGTTTCATGCATGCGTGTGATCGCGGCAGGTCGGTACGGGCGGCGCGCCCACCGTCAGGGCTTGCGGCCGAACGCCTCGCGCAGTTTCCGCTTCGCGCGTTCGAGCGTCGTGCGGCGCGTCTTGGGCAGGTTGCGGCCCGCGCGGTTCACGTAGAAATTCAGCATCGACATCGCCGACTGGAACGGCGACGCCTTGCGGCGGCGGCTGTGTTCGGCCGAGCGCTTCAGCGACGCAGCGATCGCGGCCGGATCGTCGGATTTGAAGATGTCGGGCTCGATGTCGAGCGCCTCGCTTTTTTGCGTGACTTCGCCGGACCAGCGCTTGCGGTGGGCCGGGTCGGCGCTGCGCGCGCGGCCCGGGCGGCGCGTGTGGCGCTTGCCGTGCGGATGGGAAGCAGAAGCGGAAGGCATGGGGCAGGGCTCCGTATGGGGTCAGAGGACAGGCGTGTGGAGAAAGGCGACGCAAAGCGCGTGCCGCACCACGAACGTTGCCCGCGACGGCATGGGCCTTGCTGACAGATCGGAGCAGGAATTCCCATCACGCAATCATCCACAAGGAGAAAACGCCATGAAGTCAGCATTCGAATCGAAGTTTGTCGCGCGGCGTGTGCTGGCCTGCGCGGCTGTCGCGCTCGTCGCGGCCGCGCCGGCCGCGTGGGCGCAGAACTCGCAGCGCTCGGACGAGGGCACCGGCGCGCCGAATCCGTCGATGGACATGTCGACGCCGGGCACCAACGGCAATACGGCCGCGCCGCCTCCGCCGGCGGGCACGCAGCGGCACGGCATGAAGCACGGGATGCGCTCGCACGGCGCGTCGGCCCGTCACGTGAAGCCGGGCGGCGGCCCGAACGGCGCGGGCGAGGGCGGTAGCGGCGCCACGGGCGGCGGTGTCGGCGGCGGCTCGGGCGGGGCCGGTGGCGGCTCGGGTGGCGCCGGCGGCGCCGGCAACGGCGGTGGGGCAGGCTCGACGGGCTCGGGCGGCGGCGGGGCCGCCGGCGGCGGTTCCAGCGGTAAGTGACGGTGTCGTGCCGGCGCGGCCGGCACGGCGCGATGGCGGCGCGGTTCCCGGCATGGGCGCGCCGCCACCACGCAGGAGGACATCATGCAATCGAATTCCCGGATTTTCCTGGAGCACGACGAGATCGACGACGATGCAGTCGACACGGACGATCTCGACACGACGGTCCACGTGGACGTCGAAACGGGCAGGGTCATGTTTCATGCGGCGTGGGCGAATGCCGTCGAGGCGCCGCCGGAAGCGGCCCGACATTCGGTCGTGCTTGCGCTCGAATGCTCGACGATGGAACGCTACGCGGATCTCGACGACGGCGCGCGGATGCGTGTGCACGCGATGCTGCACGACGCCGTGCAGCAGACGCTCGAGCAATTGCCCGATACCGACGAGAACCTGACGCTGACCATCGAGTTGACCGACTCGATGCTCGATGCGGCACGCCATCTGCAGTAATCGCGTCGGATCGACGCACGGCATCGCGTTACATCACGTTGAAATCTTTGCAGCCGGGCCGGTGTTGATACGGACTGACCGGGCCACGGGGCGCCTATCCCCCCGATCGCGGGTCGTTCCCCGATGGACGCCACGCTACACGCGGGCGGCCGGAACGGCGATTGCTGCATGACGGCACGACAGGCACGGCACACCGTGTACTCCCTTATTCCCTATCCACGGAGGCATTCATGAGCGGCAGGCTGGATCATTGCAAGGTAGCGATTCTCGCGGTCGACGGCTTCGAGGAAGCCGAGCTCGTCGAACCGCAGCGCGCGCTCGCGGCCGAAGGCGCGCAGGTGGACGTGATTTCGCAGAAGCGCGGCGAGATCCAGGGTTTCCGGCACGTCGACAAGGGCGAGCGCGTGAGGGTCGACCGCACCTTCGACGATGCGCGCGAAGGCGACTACGACGCGGTCGTGCTGCCGGGCGGCGTCGTGAACGGCGACGCGATCCGGATGCTGCCGGCCGCGCGCGAATTCGTGACGGCGGCCGTCGGCGCCGGCAAGCCGGTCGCGGCGATCTGCCACGGCGGCTGGCTGCTCGTGTCGGCCGGGCTCGTGGAGGGCAAGACGATGACGAGCTGGCCGAGCCTGCAGGACGATATCCGTCATGCGGGCGGCAAGTGGGTGGACGAGGAAGTCGTGCGCGACGGCAACCTCATCACGAGCCGCAAGCCGGCCGATCTGCCCGCGTTCAACGGCGCGCTGGTCGAGCGCCTCGCAGCGCGGGGGGCATGAGCCGATGCCGGCCGATTCCGCCCGCCCCGTGACGCTCACCGACGAACCGCCGACGTTCGACGGCGCGGCGCTGCAGTTGCGCTTCGTCGTCGACGTCGATGGCGCGCCGCAGACCTGCGCGATTACCGTCGAGGCGCTGGAGGATCATTTCGGTGCGCGGTCCGCGCTGGAAGCCGACCTGCGCGATGCGTTCGAGCGCGGCCGCGCGCGCATCGAAGCCGCATGCGCGGACGTGCTGGCCAGCGGCAACCACGACGTGGTGCTGCATAGCGGGTATTTCCGTGCGCCGGACGGGCGCGCGCGGGCGGGCTTGTTTCGCCAGCGGCAGTCGTGAGGGGATTGCATTTGCCGCAGCGTTTCTTCTGCCATCGTCGCTCGCCCGCCCTTACATGCCGTTGAAAACTTTGCAGCGGCTCGAACGCGCCGTCGGGTGCCACATCGCGCGGCGCGCGCACCGCACGGACGCCGCTCGCATCACGCGGATTGGCACGATCCGTGCGTGCTCGTAACGTCGCCGGCGCACGCTTCGCGCCGCCTGCCGATGCGACGCCGCTGTCGCGTCGTGCGTAGCCGCCAACGGGGAAACGAGCATGCTGACCGCCCATGAATTTGCCGCGCTGTTCCTGGTGCATCACGCACCGGAACAGATCCAGATCGACCGCGCCGACGTCGTCGCGCTCGTCGAACAACAATTGATCGTGATGCAGCGCGACGACGCATCGGGCGCGCACCGGCCCGCATTGACGGCCGACGGACTGTCGGTCCTGCGGTGCGTGCAGCGTCATGACGCCGACGAGCCCCGTGCGATCGACATCACCGACGCGTGACGCACGGGGCCGCGCGCGGCACTCACCGCGCGATCGCGACGGATGCGTTGACCTGCACGACCGGCGGCTGGCCTTCGAACGGCGGCGCGTGCAGGAAGCGGTCGATCACGCCGGCCTCGAACAGTAGACAGTAGGTCGAGCCGCCGAACTGGAAGTAGCCGATCTCGTCGCCCTTGTCGACGCGCTGGCCCGGCACGACCTCGATCACGCACGACGACACGTCGCCCATCCCGACGAACACGGCCGCCACGGTGCCGATGCCGGGATCGTCGCTCGAGATCGCGACCACCGCGCGCGCGGCGACCGCCGTCGTGTAGCCCTGCGAGTCGTTGAGCCCGGCCGGGTCCGGGCCTTCCGCTTCGGCGACCGAGTAATACGTGCCGTCCACCCGATACGCATGCGTGACGACGCCGCGCACCGGCGCATGCCAGCGATGGTAGTTGTACGCACTGAGGTAGGCCTGGTAGACGTCGCCGCCGACGAAACGCTCGGCGAGCGACAGCCATGCGGGCGTGAAGAGGTCGCGCAGCGAATACGGCTGCGCCTTGATCCAGAACGTGTCGCGCAGCTTCACGTTGGTTTCGGTGTGATAGGGCGCGGCTTCGCACGCGCTGACGATCACGTGCGGATCGTCGGGCGCCGCAACGGGCCGCGCGCCGTCGCGAAAGCGGCGCGTGAAGAAGTCGTTCCACGAATCGAAGCCCCAGTGCGGCTGGTCTTCGCGATACTGGAATTGCGACAGCCCCAGGCGCTTGCGCGCTGCGTCGCAGAACCAGCCGTCGGGCGCCGACGTGTCGAGATGCGCGCGCGAATGCGGGCCGCCGAGGAAGTCGCACCAGACGTTCAGCACGCGTTTCAACTGCGCGTTGACGGCCGCGTCGCGAAACACCGCGTGGCCGGACGGCATGCACATCGGCCAGTCGAAGAACGCGTTCAGCGGGCACACGATCAGGCTTTCCTCGCTGAACGGCGGCGTGTAGGTCATCAGATGGTCGAGCACGGTCATCAGCTCGCCGATCGACGCGTAGCCGAGCCGGTATCCCGATTCGCGCGCTTCGTCGATTGCGCGGGTCAGGCTCATGTGCAGCACGGCGTTGTCGTCGAACAGCCGCGCGAGTTCCTGCACGGCCGGCGTGCGCAGGCGCTCGCCGGCATGCGCGCGCGCTTCGCTCGCCATTTTTTCGCGGAACGCGGCCATGTGAGATTCCTCGGTGGCCATCCATCCGCCGAGACGGCGGCGTGTGGCGGGCGGCGTGTTGCGATTCGTCGGCATCGTCACCTCCGGAACGGTTGCGGTCGAATCGATGTAGCAAGACGCTTGCCCGACGGACGGCACCGAAATTGCTGCGTTCTGGACGACCGGTTTCCTTCGATGACTCAGGAGAGAAAAATGGCTACAGCTTCGAATGCACGACAGACGAACGACGCGGGCGCGACGGACGAACGCCGCCGCAACGGACAGCGAACCGTGACGCCGACGCGCACGCGAGCACGTCCGGCGGCGTCTCGCGACGGCGCGCGGCAAGCCGGGCGCGGTAACGACAGCGGGAACGGGCCGGTGACGCCGAGCCGCGGAGAAGAAGAGGCAAGGAAGCCGCTGTGGGAGGACGACAGCGGCGAGATGCCGCCGGAAGAGTGGTCGTGAGGGGGCCGTTACTGGCCGGCCGATCCGGGGGAGTGAACTACTGGCCGCGCGCGTGTCGGGGCCGATCCTGACCCGCCGCCGACGCCGCGACGAGCACCGCCACCGGTAACCCGCCCAGATAGCGATCGAGCGCCAGCGCACCTTCCGGCGCATCGATCGCATCCCCCGCATTCAACCAGTCGATCCACGGCCCTTCAACGCCGCGCGGCAGCACGACCGCCGTATCGCCCCATTCCCGAGGCTCCACGCGCGGCAACGCCGGCGCTTCGCCCAGCAACCGGCACGCGAGCCGCGTCGCGACCACCACCACGGTGGCCGCGTCGTCGCACCGCGCGAACGCCACCGCATGCCGCCCGAGCTTGCCGCGCACACGCAGCGGAACGTACGCACCGTCCGCGAACGTGGCCGGCCATCGCGCACGCAGCGCGAGCATGCGCTCGATCAGCGCGCGCTTCACGCGCGCATCGGGCCACGTCGGCAGATACGACGCGACCGGTCCGTCGACCGATTGCGCTGCCAGCGTCGCGAACGGCACGTCGCGCCGATTGTCCGGATCGACGAGCGAGTGATCCCATGACTCGGTACCCTGATACAGATCGGGCACGCCGGGCGACGCGATCCGCAGCGCGGTTTGCGTCAGGCTGTTGACGACGCCGGCCGGCGCGATCCGCGCGACGAACGCGTGCAGCCGATGCGGAAAATCGCCGGCGCCGCGCGGCGTCAGGATCGCGCGAACGAACGCTTCGCAGCCGCGCTCGTAATCCGGCTCGGGCGCGAGCCAGTCGGTGTATTGCTTCGCTTCGCGCAGCGCCTTCGTCTGCCATTGCACGACGCGCGTCGCGAGCGCGGCGAGCCCGGCCGCATCGTCGGGCGCGAGCGCCGGCAGCCAGCAGCCGACGAGCGTCTGGTACAGCATCGCCTCGGCGGCCGGCCCGGGCGTCCACGCGAGGTCGCGGTGCGCGCCGCCGCGATGCGGCAGGTTCAGCGCCGACCAGTCGAGCGACACCGCGCGCCACGCATCGGGCGTCTCGCTCAGCACCGCGAGCCGCGCCCGCGCGTCCTCGCCGCGCTTGTGGTCGTGCGTGGCCGTCGCGACGAGCCCGTGCGGCACGGTGCGCGCGCGGCGCCGGTTGCGCGCATGGAACGCGCCGCGCGACAGGCTGAAGTCGCCGGCGTCGGCGCCGACCTCGTTGCGCGACAGCAGCCGGCCATAGCGATAGTTGGCCGTATCCTCGACGCCCTTCGCGGCCAGCGGCGCGGTGAGCTGCGCGAACGCGACACGCGCCGCGACCAGCGCATCGGCGTTCGCGCGCGGCACGCGCACGACCGGCAAGCCGAGCCACGCGGCGACGCGCTCGAGCGCGAACCGGTCGGCCGGATCGAGCGCCGCGTACGCGCCGTCGTACGCGTGCGCGAGGACGCGACGGTCGGCGTCGGCGGGTTCGTCGCCCGGCGCCGGATACATCCGGTACACGGGCAGCCGCACCGCGAGTTCGCCGAGCATGCGCTGGATCGCGATTCGGCTGACGTCGCGCGTCGCGGGCGAGGCCCGCGCGATCCCGTGCAGCAACCGCGCGACCCGGGCATGCTCGACGGCGAGCTGACGCATCAGCACGCGCCGCTTGCCGTCGAGGGCTTCCTGCGCGAACGTGCGCGTGGACCCCGATACGGCCGCCCAGTGCGCGGCGAGCGGTTCGGCGCCGGCCGGGTCGTGCAGCAGCGCGCCGACGTCGTTCATGAAGTCGTAGCCGGTGGTGCCGTCGACGGCCCAGTCGGTGCGCAGCGCCTCGCCGGGCGCGAGGATCTTCTCAACGACGACGTAGGGCCGCGCGTCGCGCTGCGCGGCGAGCCGCGCGTGCAGCCGGCGGCAATACGCGCCGGGATCGGCGAGGCCGTCGACGTGATCGACGCGCACGCCGTCGACGAGCCCGGCCGCATGGAGGCGCAGCGGCAGCGCATGAACGGCGTCGAATACGGCGTCGTCGTCGACGCGCACGGCCGCGAGCGTCGCGATGTCGAAGAAGCGCCGCCAGTTCAGCTCGTCGGCGGCCGTGCGCCACCATGCGAGCCGGTAGTGCTGGCGTTCGAGCAGATGATGCAGGCACGCGCGCGAGCGCGCGCGGCGCGGGTCGGCGCCGCGCAATACCGCGTCGAGCGCGTGCGGGCCGTGCGCGCTCGCATGGTCGCGCAGCGCCGCGTGGGCGGCGGCGAGCCGCGCGCTGTCGCGTGGCGGCGCGGCGTCGAAGCGCTCGGCGAGCGCGTTCAGGTCCGCGCGGTTCGCGATGCGCAGGATCTCCGCGTAAGTGGCGACGGCAACCGGCAGCCGCCGCCCCGGGCACGCGATGGTGAAGCGGCCCGCGGCCGGATCGGCGCGCAGCGTGATGTCGCCGGCCGCGAGCGCATCGCCGTACGGCGCGCCGAGGCACGGCAGCAGCACCTTGCCGTCGAGCGCCGGGTCGGGCGGATGCCAGTCGATGTCGAAGGTGCGCGCGTACGGGCTCGCCGGTCCCCATTCGAGCACGTCGTTCCACCAGCCGTTCGACGACCCGCCGACGCCCATGTGGTTCGGCACGATGTCGACGATGATGCCGAGGCCGCGCGCGCGCAGCGCGTCGACGAGCCGCATGAAGCCGGCTTCGCCGCCGAGTTCCGCGCCGAGCGCGCCGTAGTCGACGGTGTCGTAGCCGTGCAGCGAGCCCGGTTCGGCCGTCGACACCGGCGACAGGTACAGATGGCTGACGCCGAGCCGCGCGAAGTAGTCGGCGTGCGCGGCCGCGTCGTCGAACGTGAAGCCCGCATGCAGCTGTAGCCGCAGCGTCGCGCGTGGGGTCATGGGCCGTGCCTCCGCGCGCGGCGCGCGTGCACGACGGCGGCGATACGGGTGCGCACGTCGGCGTCGAACAGCGTGTCGATCGTGCGCGGCAGCCGCTGTCGCCAGTTCGGATGGCCGCACGGCGGTCCCGGCAGGTTCGGCTGTGCGTCGAGCGCGAGCAGATCCTCGAGCGGCAGCAGCGCGAGCGGCGACGGGCTGCTCGCGACGTATCCGAGGATCGCGGTCACCGGCGGCATGTCGGCCGGCGGCATCGCGGCGCCGGCCGGCACGCAGCCGGCCTCCTGCAGCGCGTGCCACAGCGCCGCGCGCTCGGTGGCGCGTTCCGCATGAGCGGCGAGCAGCTCGGCAGACGAGGCCCGCGGAGGCGTCGGGGGGCCGGGTTCGGGGCGCTGCACGGTGTCGTGTCCGAACGCCATGCTTTGCACGATCTCGTCCGAATCGTGCGCGCTCGCGTCGTCCGGCGCCGGTGCGCCGACGTCGCCCGGCTGCGTTGCGTCGCGTCGTCTCGCGGCTTCGGCTTCGGCCTCGGCTGCAATGCGCCGCCATCCGAGATCGATGCCGCGCCACCAGCCGGCCACGGTCGGCAAATCGTGCGTCGAGGTCGTCGCGATCGCATGGCGATCCCACGCGGACGGCGGCCGGAACGCGCCATTCGCATCGCGCTCGAACCACAGCACGCGCATGCCCGCGACACCTTGCGTGCCGAGCCGTTCGCGCAATCCGGCCGGCACGGTGCCGAGATCCTCGCCGATCGCGATCGCGCGATGGCGGGCCGCCTCGAGCGCGACGAGCCGCACCAGATCGTCGAGCGGATAGCGCAGGTACGCGCCGCTGCGCGGCGAGCCGCCGTCCGGCACGATCCACATCCGCGCGAAGCCGAGCACGTGATCGATGCGGATGCCGCCCGCGTGCGCGAACGCGGCGCGCAGCAGCTCGATGAACGGCATGAAGCCGTCCGCGCGCAGCGCATCGGGCGTCCACGTCGTCACGCCCCACGCCTGGCCGGCCGCATTGAACAGGTCCGGCGGCGCGCCGAGCGACACGCCGCGCAGCAGCGTCGTGCCGTGCGCCCACGCGTCGCTCCCGGCGCGATCCGAGCCGACCGCGAGATCGGCGATCAGCCCGGTCGCCATGCCCGCGCCGCGCGCCGCGTGCTGCGCGTCGCCGAGCGCGCGCGACGCGCACCATTGCAGGAACGTGTGGAATGCGATCGTGTCGGCATGCGCGTGCGCGAACGCGTCGACTTCCGCCGATCCCGGCATGCGCCATGGCGCGGGCCACTGCCGCCAGTCCGCGCCGATCCCGTGCTCGATGCAGAACGCCTGCAGCGCATCGAAGCGCGCATGCGCGTCGAGCGCCGCGCCGCCCGCCGCGCGAAAACGCTGGTACGTGTCGCGCGACGGGTCGTCGCTGGCGCGCCACGCGTCGAAGCACGCACGCAGGCGGCGCAGCTTCGCCGGCAGCACGCGCGGCCAGTCGATCAACGCGGTATCGGCCGTGGCCGTGGATGCGCGAGGCGCGGCATCGGCGCCCGGTACCGCGTCGCAGTCGAGATACGCGACGTTGTGCCAGCGTCGCGACGACGGCGAATACGGGCTGTCGTGCGCGGGGAGCGCCGGATAGCCGGCATGCGTCGGGCTGATCGCCACCGCCTGCGCGCCGTGGCGCGCCGCCTGCGCGGCCAGCCGCGCGAGTGCCGTGTAGTCGCCCGCGCCGTCGTCGCCGGTGCGGCGCAGGCTGTAGAGCTGCGCGGCGATACCCCAGCGGCCCGCGTCGCGTCCGCGTGCGAACGCGTCGAAGGGCTGCACACGCGGCGGCGCGATCGCCAAGCCGATGCGCTGCTCGCCGACGTCGAGCGCGTGATAGCCCGGCATCGCGAGCGGCGGCAGCGTGCCGTGTTCGCCCGCGCCGCCCACGCGCCCGTCCACGTGCCCGCCGGTTTCGAGCGAGATCCGGAAGCGCGCGCCCGGCGACGCGACGGTCGCGGGCAGCGTCAGCGGCAGGCCGGCGTCGCCGGTCACGACGCGCGGCGGCGCCGCGTTCGCGTCGGCGAGCGCCGCCGCGCTGTCGACCCGCTGGATCGCGGTGCCGCACGGCCAGCCGAGCGCATCGACGAGCGCGACGAGCGCGTCGTCGTCCACGCGCCGAGCGACGCCGCCCGCGTCGGTCCATTCGGGTTCCAGCCCGGCCGCACGGGCGAGCGCCGTGATCGGAACGTCGGTCGTCATGATGCGCTCCGTCCGTTCGCGCGGTGCTGCCGCGCATCCTGGTTGACCGCGCCGTCGCGCCACGCGATGCACGCGCGCGGCGGCAATTGCCGGCCCGGCAGCCGGTCGCGTGCGCGCGGCGGCGTCTCGAACACGATCTTGCCGACCGGCAGCCCGGGCAGCGCCGCGTCGTGCGACCCGAGATTCAGCGCGATCGTCAGCGTGCTGCTGTCGCCGAGACGCCAGCGCGCGACGAGCGCCTGCGGGTCGCCGTCGCCCGCGAGCAGGTCGACGCCGAGCGACCGCACACCGGCCAGATGCGGGATCACGAGCGCCGCGCGCACGGCCAGCGCGCTGCGGTAGAAGCGGCGCCAGGCGGCCGCGTCGGGCCACGACTCGTCGGGCGGGTGGTGCGACGACGAACGCACGAACGTCGCGATGTCGTTCGGGTCGGGAATCGCGTCGCGGTGCGCGGCGTCGGCGAATGCGGGAAACGCGGCGAATTCGCGGCGCCGGCCGTCGCGCACCGCGTCGGCGAGCGCGCCGCGATAGTCGGTGAAGAACTGGAACGGCTGCGTGCTGCCGTCCTCCTCGCCCATGAACAGCAGCGGAATCGACGGTGCGAGCAGCATCAGCGCGGTCGCCGCGCGCACGGCGTCGTCGTTCGCGAGCGCGCGCAGCCGTTCGCCGAACGCACGGTTGCCGATCTGGTCGTGGTTCTGCAGGAACGCGACGAACGCGGTCGGCGGCAAATGCGTGCTCGGCTCGCCGCGTGCGGCGCCGTCGCGCAGCGGCGACGGCTCGCCCTGATACGCGAAGCCTTCGCCGAGCGTGCGCGCGAAATGGCGCAGCGGCGCGTCGGCGTACGCGCGGTAGTAGCCGTCGCGCTCGCCGGTCAACAGCACGTGCGCGCTGTTGTGGAAGTCGTCGTTCCATTGCGCGTCGAAGCCGCCGGGGCCGAGCAGGCTCGCGGTATTGCGCTCGTTCTCCAGCACGAGATGCACGTGGCGCGCGTCGCCCGCGTACGCGCGCACGCGGCGCGCGAGTTCGCGCAGCCACGCGTCGTCGTCGATCGCGTGCGCGGCGTCGATGCGCAGCCCGTCGAAACGGTATTCGTCGAGCCAGTACAGCGCGTTGTCGATGAAGAACGCGCTCGTTTGCGGCCGAGAGAAGTCGATCGCCGGCCCCCACGCGGTCTGCTGGTCCGCGCGGAAGAAATCGGGCGCGTAGCGCGGCAGCAGGTTGCCTTCGGGGCCGAAATGGTTGTACACGACGTCGAGGAACACCTGCAGCCCGAGCCCGTGCGCGGTGTCGACCAGCGATTTCAGCTCCTCGGGCCGCCCGTACGACGCATCGGGCGCGAACGGCAGCACGCCGTCGTAGCCCCAGTTGCGCGCCCCGGGGAACGCATTGACGGGCATCAGTTCGACCGCGGTCACGCCGAGTTCGGCGATCGACGGCAGCCGCCGCTCGACGGCCGCGTAGCCGCCGCATGCGCCGACGTGCAGCTCGTACAGCACCGTTTCGTGCCACGGGCGGCCGCGCCACCCGTCGTGGCGCCAGCGGTACGCGGCCGGATCGACGACCTGGCTCGGGCCCAGCACGTCGTAGGGCTGGAAGCGCGACGCGGGATCGGCCACCGCGAGCGCGTCGTCGAGCAGGTAGCGATATAGCGTGCCGGGGCCGCACGGCGCGACCGTCTCGAACCAGCCGTCGCCGGCCGGCGTCATCGGAATCGCTCGGCCGCCTTCGTCCTGCAGCTCGACGGCGGCCGTACGGCTCGCGGGCGCCCACAGCCGGAAGCGCGTGCGGTCGGCCTCGACGCAGGTCGCGCCGAACGACGATTCGAATGCATGCGTGCCGGTGGGGCGGGCGGAACGGGTGGTCATGGCGGTCCTCAGGAAGGATGATCGGGCGGCACGGCCGCGACCGCGATCACGGCCGTGTGCGCGGCGACGTCGAGCCCGGTTTCCGGCCACGAACGCGGGCCGGCGTCGGGTGTCGCGGTATCGACCAGGATGCGGTACTCGAGCACGGGCGCCGGCGGCTTGAACGTGATGGTCCCGGCCGATGCGTTCAGCATCACGAGCAATGCCTCGGTGCGGCCGGTGCGGCCGGTGCCGACACGCCGCATCGTCAGCGCGCGGCCTTCGCCGTCTTCCCATGCGGGCACGGTGAGCGCGTCGCCGCGTTCGTCGAACCAGCCGATCTCGCGCATGCCCGGCGCGCCGTCGCGGTCGCCCGACGGATAGCGCGGCGCCGACATCACCGGATACATGCGCCGCAGCGCGGCGAGCCGCGACACGAAGCGCGTCATCTGCACGCCGTCGTCGCTGCGCGCCAGCTCCCAGTCGAGCCAGGACAGTTCGTTGTCCTGGCAATACGCGTTGTTGTTGCCGTGCTGCGTGCGGCAGAATTCGTCGCCGGCCACGAGCATCGGCGTGCCGAGCGCGGTAAACAGCGTCGCGAGCATCGAGCGCGCGATGCGCCCTCGCACGGCGCGGATCGCCTTGTCGTCGGTCGGCCCTTCGGCGCCCCAGTTCGCGCTGCAGTTGTCGTCGCGGCCGTCGCGGTTGTCCTCGCCGTTCGCGTCGTTGTGCTTGCCCGCATACGACACGAGGTCGGCCAGCGTGAAGCCGTCGTGCGCGGTGATGAAATTGACCGACGCCCACGTGCGGCGCCGCCCGTGGTTGAACAGGTCGGCCGAGCCCGACAGCCGCGCGGCCAGTTCCGGGCGCTGTCCGGCGTCGCCGCGCCAGAAGCGCCGCACGGTGTCGCGGAACCGGTCGTTCCATTCGGCGAAGCCGGGCGGATGGCGGCCGAGCTGATAGCCGCCGGGGCCGAGATCCCACGGCTCGGTGATCAGCTTGCGCTGCGCGAGCACCGGGTCCTGCCGCAATGCGTCGAAAAACCCCGCGCCCGGCTCGAAGCCGTGATCCTCGCGGCCGAGCGTCACGCCGAGATCGAAGCGGAAGCCGTCGATGTTGAAGGCGGTCGCCCAGTAGCGCAGCGAGTCCATCACCATCTGCACGACGCGCGGATGCGACATGTTCAGCGTGTTGCCGCAGCCGGTTTCGTCGACGTGGTAACGCGGATCGTCGGGCCGCAGCCGGTAATAGCTCGCGTTGTCGAGGCCGCGCCACGACAGCGTCGGCCCGAGCTGATTGCCTTCGCACGTGTGGTTGTAGACGACGTCGAGCACCACTTCGATGCCGGCCGCATGCAGCTGGCGGATCGCGATGCGCATTTCGTCGAGCCGTCGCGTCGTGAGGTACGCGGGTTCCGGCGCGAAGAACGCGGCCGTGTCGTAGCCCCAGTAGTTGCGCAGCCCGCGATGCACGAGCGCGCGCTGCTGCAGGAATGCATGAACCGGCAGCAGCTCGACCGTCGTCACGCCGATCGACAGCAGATGATCGACGAACGCCGGATGCGCGAGCGATGCGAACGTGCCGCGCTCCGGCTGGCGCAGCCCGGCGCGGCGCATCGACGCGCCGCGCACGTGGGTCTCGTAGATCACGGTGCTGCGCCACGGCACGTTCGGCCGGCGGTCGGTGCTCCAGTCGAACGCCTCGTCGACGACCACGGCCTTCGGCATCGCGGGCGCCGAATCGCGGCGGTCGATCGACAGGTCCGCCCGGTTCGAATGCACGCGATAGCCGAACAGCGCGTCCGACCAGCGGAAATGGCCGACCAGCTTGCGCGCGTACGGGTCGAGCAGCAGCTTGGTCGGATTGAAGCGGTGGCCGTGTTGCGGCTGGTACGGGCCATCCGCGCGAAAGCCGTACACGGTGCCCGGATGCGCGTTGGGCAGGTAGCCGTGCCACACCTCGTCGGTGCATTCGGGCAGGTCGAGGCGCGCGAGCTCCTTGCGGCCGGTCGGATCGAACACGCACAGCTGGATGCGCTGCGCATGCGCGGAAAATACCGCGAAGTTGGTCCCGAGACCGTCCCAAGTGGCGCCGAGCGGGTAGCAGCGGCCAGGGTCGAGACGGGCAGGCAGGGCGGTCGGCATGGGGCGGATCTCCGTGTCGAAGGCGCGGGAAATCAGGCAGGTGTCAGCCACAGGGTCGCGAGCGGCGGCAGGCGCAAGGTTGCCGACCACGCCTCGCCGTGAGCGGGCACGGCTTCGGCCCACACGGCGCCGTCGTTGCCGGCGTTGGTGCCGCCGTACGTCGCGGCATCGGTGTTCATCAGTTCGCGCCACTGGCCGGCCGCGGGCAACCCGAGGCGATAGCCGGCGCGCGGCACGGGCGTGAAGTTGCAGACGGCGACGACCAGGCGCCCCGCATCGTCGCGGCGCACGAACGCGAACACGCTGTTGTCGCGGTCGTCGCCGATCAGCCAGGAGAATCCGGCCGCATGGCAGTCGAGCGCATGCAGCGCCGGTTCGGCCGCATACGCGCGGTTGAGGTCCCGCACGAGCCGCTGCACGCCGCGATGCGCGGGCGCGTCGAGCAAGTCCCAGTGCGGCGTCGCATCGTGCGCGAACTCGGCCCATTGCGCGAATTCGCTGCCCATGAACAACAGCTTCTTGCCGGGATGCGCCCACATGAAGCCGAAATACGCGCGCAGCGTCGCGAGCCGCTGCCATGCGTCGCCGGGCATCTTCGCGACGAGCGAACCCTTGCCGTGCACGACCTCGTCGTGCGACAGCGGCAGCACGAAGCGCTCGGAGAACGCGTACACGAGCCCGAACGTCATCCGGTCGTGGTGATAGCGGCGGTGGATCGGGTCTTCGTGCAGATACGCGAGCGTGTCGTGCATCCAGCCCATGTTCCACTTGAAGTCGAAGCCGAGCCCGCCGTCGCCGGTCGGCGCGGTGACGCCCGGCCACGCGGTCGATTCCTCCGCGACGGTGACGACGCCGGCCGGCGCGTCCGCACCGTGCAGCGTGTCGTTCAACCGGCGCAGGAACGCGACCGATTCGAGGTTTTCGCGGCCGCCGTACACGTTCGGCACCCATTCGCCTTCCTTGCGCGAATAGTCGCGGTACAGCATCGACGCGACCGCATCGACGCGGATGCCGTCGACGTGATAGCGGCGCGCCCACGCGAGCGCCGACGCGACGAGGAACGCGCCGACCTCCGTGCGCCCGACGTTGAACACGCAGGTGTTCCAGTCGGGATGCATCCCCTCGCGCGGATCGGCGTGCTCGTACAGCGCGCTGCCGTCGAATTGCGCGAGCCCGTGCGCGTCGTTCGGAAAATGCGCGGGCACCCAGTCGACGATCACGCCGATGCCGGCCGCATGCGCGCGATCGACGAACCGCGCGAAACCGTCCACCGGCCCGAAGCGCGCGGACGGCGCGAACTGCGCGAGCGGCTGGTAGCCCCACGAGCCGCCGAACGGGTATTCGGCGATCGGCATGAATTCGACGTGCGTGAAGCCCATTCCCTTGACGTAGGGAATCAGCCGCTCCGCCAGCTCGTCCCACGTCGCGCTGCGCTCCATTTCCTCGGGGATGCGTTGCCACGACTCCGGATGGACCTCGTAGATCGACCACGGCACGCGATAGCGATCGGTGCGCGGCCGCGCATGCATCCAGCCGTCGTCGTGCCACGCGAACGCGTCGAGCGCCGCGACGTCGGCGACCACCGACGCCGTGCGCGGCGGCGCCTCGGTCGCGCGCGCGCACGGATCGGCCTTGTGCGGCAGCACGCGCCCGTCGGCCGCGCGCAGCTCGTACTTGTAGCGCTCGCCCGCGCCGATGCCCGGCACGAACAGCTCCCACACGCCCGACGGCCGTCGCAGCCGCATCGGATGGCGGCGCCCGTCCCACCCGTTGAAATCGCCGACCACCGATACGCGCTGCGCGGTCGGCGCCCAGACCGCGAAGCGCACGCCGTCGGTATCGCCGACGCGCACGGGCGTCGCGCCGAGGCAGTCGAGCACGGCGGCCGGGTCGCCGGCCGAGAAGCGCGCGAGCGCCGCGTCGTCGAGCAGCGTGCCGAAGGCGTACGCGTCGTCGGTCACCTGGTGCGCGTTCGGCCAGTCGATCGCGAGCAGGTAATGGGGCCAGCCGCCGTCGTGCGCGATCGTCCCCGCGAAGCAGCCGGCGCGATCGATGCACGCGAGCGCGCCGAGTTCGGCGCCGTCCGGCGACAGCGCGCGTACTCGTTCGGCGCCGGGCAGCAGCGCCCGCACGACGATCCGGTCGGCCTGTTCGTGCGGCCCGAGGCACGCGAACGGGTCGGGATGGCGGCCGGCGAGCAGTGCATCGATATCGGCGCGTTCGAACAGCGTGTCGGTCATGGGTTTCCTCCGTCGTCGGGCAGCGCGCCGTCGCCGAGCAGGCGCTCGACCAGCGCCGCGAGCCCGCCGACCGGCACGCTCAGCCAGTCGGGCCGGTTCGAGGCCTCGTAGCACAGCTCGTACGACGCCTTGTCGATCAGGAACAGCGCGAGCAGGCGGTCCGCGTAGCGCGGGTCGACGAAGCGCGCGGGCGCGAGGTCCGCGGCCGCGCGATAGCATTCGACGAAGCGGTCGGCGGCGGCCTGGCCGAAGCGGTCGAACAGCGCGCGCTTGCGGCCGGCGGCTTGCGGCGGCGCTTTTTCGATCGCGAACTGCGCGGTCGCGCTCACGTACGACAGCGAGCGCAGCAGGCCGGCCACGTCGCGCAGCGGATGCGATTTCGCGCGACGCCGCTCGAGCGGGCGCGCCGGTTCGCCTTCGAAGTCGATCAGCAACGCGTCGCCCTGCACGTCGAGCACCTGGCCCAGATGAAAATCGCCGTGAATCCGCGTGCATTGCGCATCGAGCGTGCGCGGCACGAGTTCGCCGAGCGCCCGCACGGCCGCGTCGCGCGACGCGAGCAGCGCGTCGGCCGACGCCCGGGTGGCCGCATCGAGCGCGTCGAGCCGCGTGCGCAGCACGTCGAGCGCATGCTCGAACGACGCGATCGCGTCCACGCACCAGCCGTCGACGTGCTCGGGCGTCGCGCGCTCCGGCGCGAACGCGGGATCGTCCGACGGCTGCGCGAGCGCGACGTGCAACTGGCCGAGCCGCGTGCCGATGATGCCCGCGAACGCCGCGTAGCCGAGCAGCGCATCGGGCTCTTCCTCCGTCTCGGCGGCCTCGCCATCGCCCGCGGCCGGCAGCGCCAGCTCGTCGATCGCGCGACGCAGGAAGTCGAACGAACGCGTCCATGCGTCGCCCTGGTTGTCGACGTAGCGCTGCAGGATCGCGACCGTGTGCGGCGTGCCGTCCGGATCGACGTGCACGACTTCGCCGGCCAGCGTCGCGGTGTTCGCATAACCGATGCGCGTCAGGTGCCGGCTCATTTCCGCTTCCGGATGAATGCCGTGCGCGACCTTGCGCACGAGTTTCAGCACGATCGCGTCGCCGATCACGAGCGAGCTGTTGCTCTGCTCGGCCGCGAGCCAGCGCACTTCCGCGTCGTCGCCCGGGTCCAGCCCGACGAGTGCGTCTTCCGGAAGAAAGGTGAGCCGGCCGCTGTCGGACGTCGGCACCGTCGCGCCGTCGCGCAGCTTGCGCAGCATTCCGCGCGCGAACGCCGGCAGCGCGAACGCGTCGGTCAGGTAGCCGACCGTGTGGCCGCGCCGCACGCGCGCCAGGGCGAGCTGCGCGAACAACGGATGGGACGTCTCGCCGCCCCAGGCGGCCGCGAGCGGTACCACATAGCGTTCGACGCGGCCGTCGCTCGCGGACACCCACGCCTCCGCATACTGGAACGATTCATCCGGCACCGGCGTGACGACGTTCAGCCACGCGTCGCCGATCGCGCGATCCTTCGACGCGAACCAGCGCCGCCGCGCGAGCCACGACGCGAGCGCGTCGTGCGCGAGCGCGTGCAGCTGCGAGACGTCCGGCCGCGTATCGCCGCGCCGCATCACGAGCGTCACGTATTCGGGCAGCGGCTCCGCGTGCGGCTGCCGCCACGACGGCTCGCGGCCATGCTCGGCGAGCACGAACCACAGGAACCCGTACGGCGGGAAGGTGAGGAGATACGGGAGCTGGCCGACCGGCGGAAACGGCGAATCGGACGTCATCTCGATCGGCACGCGGCCCGCGAATTCGGACAGGTCGAGTTCGACCGCCTGCGACGCGCGCGACAGGTTCGCGACGCACAGCACCGGCTCGTGGCCGTCCAGCTCGCGCAGGTACGCGAGCACCTTGCGGTTCTCCGGCCGCAGGAAGCGGATCGTGCCGCGCCCGAACGCCTGCGATGCGCGGCGCGTCGCGAGGATGCGCCGCGTCCAGTTCAGCAGCGAATGCGGATCGCGCGTCTGCGCCTCGACATTGATCGCGTCATAGCCGTACAGCGAGCCCATTACCGGCGGCAGCACGAGCATTTCCGGGTCGGCGCGCGAGAAGCCGCCGTTGCGATCCGACGACCACTGCATCGGCGTGCGCACGCCGTCGCGGTCGCCGAGGTGGATGTTGTCGCCCATCCCGAGCTCGTCGCCGTAGTAGATCACCGGCGTGCCGGGCATCGACAGCAGCAGCGAATTGATCAGCTCGATGCGGCGCCGGTCGCGCTCCATCAGCGGCGCGAGCCGGCGCCGGATGCCGAGATTCAGCCGCGCGCGGCGGTCGCTCGCGTAGGTCTGCCACAGCAGGTCGCGCTCCGAATCGGTGACCATCTCGAGCGTCAGCTCGTCGTGGTTGCGCAGGAACACGGCCCACTGATTGCTCGGCGCGAGCGCCGGCGTCTGCCGCATGATGTCGAGGATCGGGAAGCGATCCTCGCTCGCGATCGACATGTAGATGCGCGGCATCAGCGGGAAGTGGAACGCCATGTGGCATTCGTCCTCGTTGCCGAAGTATTCCTGCACGTCTTCCGGCCACTGGTTCGCTTCCGCGAGCAGCATCCGGTTCGGATACTCGGCGTCGATCGTCGCGCGGATCCGTTTCAGGATCGCGTGCGTTTCCGGCAGGTTCTCGTTGTTCGTGCCTTCGCGCTCGACCAGGTACGGCACCGCGTCGAGCCGCAGCCCGTCGATGCCGAGGTCGAGCCAGAAGCGCATCACCTGGATCACTTCGCGCACGACCGCCGGGTTGTCGAAGTTCAGGTCCGGCTGGTGCGAATAGAAGCGGTGCCAGTAGTACTGGCCGGCCACCGGGTCGTGGGTCCAGTTCGACGTTTCGGTATCCAGAAAGATGATCCGCGTGCCCGCGTATTTCGTGTCGGTATCGGACCACACGTAGTAGTCGCGATGCGTGGAGCCCGGCTTCGCGCGGCGCGCGCGCTGGAACCACGGGTGCTGGTCCGACGTGTGGTTGATCACGAGCTCGGCGATCACGCGGATGCCGCGCGCGTGCGCCTCGCGGATGAAGCGCCGCACGTCGGCCAGCGTGCCGTAGTCGGGATGCACGTCGCGGTAGTCGGCGATGTCGTAGCCGTCGTCGCGGCGCGGCGACGGATAGAACGGCAGCAGCCAGATCGTGTCGACGCCGAGTTCGGCGATGTAGTCGAGCTTCGCGATCAGGCCGGGGAAATCGCCGATGCCGTCGTTGTTCGAGTCGTAGAACGACTTCACGTGCACCTGGTAGATGATCGCGTCCTTGTACCACAGCGGATCGTCCGCACAGAGCGCGGGTTCGCGGCGGCGCGCGCGGCGCCGGCGCGGCGTGCCGGCCGGCGCGAGCGACGGGAACTGCGCGCGCCGTACGTCGTCGAGGGAATCTTCGCGTTTCATCATCCGTGGGCTCCCGAGGAGTGTCGGGCGTCGTCCGGTGCGGGCGCCGCCGCCCGCGCGGCGCCCGGAGACGGCGCGAGCCGCCAGATTGCGTACGGCCGCACGTGCGGATCGAGCGAGACGTACTGGCGACGGCCGCGCCAGGTTTGCGCATGCGCGGCGTCCTGTTCGAGCGCATCGAGCGGTTCGCCGTCGACCAGCCCGAGGCCGCGCCACAGCGCCGCATCGAGCGTGAAGTTCGCGGCCTGCGGATGCCACGGGTCGAGGCTGATTGCAACGACCACCACGCTGTCGAACGCGGGCGTCGCCTTCATGAATACGAGCACCGAGTCGTTGTCGGCATCGACGAACGTGAGCCCGAGATGAGTCTGCAGCGCCGGGTGATCGCGCCGCGCGCGGTTCAGCCGTGCGATTTCCGTGCCGATGTGCGCGGCCTTGCTCCAGTCGCGCGCGCGCAGCTCGTATTTCTCGGCATTCGCGTATTCCTCGCTGTCCGGCAGCGGCGCCGATTCGCCGAGCTCGAAGCCCGAGTACAGGCCCCACGAGCCGGCCAGCGTCGCCGCGAGCGCCGCGCGGATCACGAACTGCGAGCGCGGCGCGTTCTGCAGGTGGCGCGGGTTGATGTCGGGCGTGTTGACGAAGAAGTTCGGCCGGAAGAATTCGCGCGCGGGGCCGGCCGTCAGTTCGGTCAGGTAGTCGATGAAGTCGCGCTTCGACTCGCGCCACGTGAAGTACGTGTACGACTGCGAGAAGCCGACCTTGGCGAGCCGGTACATCATCCCCGGCCGCGTAAACGCCTCGGACAGGAACACGACGTCCGGATGCCGGCCGCGCACGTCGGCGATCATCCATGCCCAGAACGGCAGCGGCTTCGTGTGCGGGTTGTCGACGCGGAAGATCCGCACGCCCGCGTCGACCCAGAACAGCACCGCGTCGCGCAGCGCGAGCCACAGGTCGGGCAGCGCGTCCGGCGCGTAGAAATCGGGGTTCACGATGTCCTGGTAGCGCTTGGGCGGATTCTCCGCGAAGCGCAGCGAGCCGTCGGGCCGCCACGCGAACCAGCCCGGATGCGCGGCGAGCCACGGATGGTCGGGCGAGCACTGGATCGCGAAATCGAGCGCGATGTCGAGCCCGTGCACGCGCGCGGCGTCGATCAGCGCGCGGAACGATTCGAGCGTGCCGAGCTCGGGATGCACGGCCGTGTGCCCGCCGTCGGGTGAGCCGATCGCGTACGGGCTGCCGACATCGTCGGGGCCGGCGGTCAGGCTGTTGTTGCGGCCCTTGCGGGCCGACGTGCCGATCGGGTGGATCGGCGGGAAATACAGCACGTCGAAACCCATGTCGCGGATGCGCGGCAAATGGCCGATCACGTCGTCGAACGTGCCGTGCCGGTGCGGATCGTCGCTCGCCGAGCGCGGAAACATCTCGTACCAGCTCGAGAAGCGCGCCTTGCGGCGTTCGACCTCGACCGGGTAGGTCGTCGCGTCGTGCGTGACGAACGGGCGGTAGCGCAGCGCCGCGAACGCATCGGCGAGCGCGGGCGCGCCGATCCGCGCGAGGCGCTCGTCGGGCGACGCGTCCTTGAGCTCGGCGGCGAGCCGCTCCATCTGCTTGACCGCGCGCGGATCGGCCGGCTCGGCGAGCTTCAGCGCGGTCGCGAGCAGCAGTTGCGCTTCGCGCACCTCCAGCGTCACGTCCTGGCCGGCCGCCCGCTTCTTCGCGATGTCGGTGACCAGCGACGCCCAGTCGTCGCGCCACGCGATCACCCGAAATTCATGGCGACCGAGCCGGTCGAGCATGACGCGCGCATGCCAACGGTCGTTCGGCTCGGCTTCGAACGGTATTTCGCGCCAGGTGTCCTCGTCGGCGGCGCGCCACTGGAGCATGGCCGCCAGATGCGCGTGCCCGTCCGTGAAGATCGACGCACGGACGACGAGCGGCTCGCCGATCACCCGCTTGATCGCGAAGCGGCCGTCGTCGACCGACGGCTCGACGCGCTCGATCGCGATCCGGTCGCCCGCGAGCGCCGCCGACAGCACGGTGCGCTCGCGCGCAGCGTCGGGGCGCGTCGTGACGGGCGGCGCCTGCCACGCGTGCAGCAGCGCATACGCGCCGGGCGCGAGCGTGAACGGCTCGAGCGCGGCCGGCGGATGCGTTCGCGCGCCGTCCTGCGTGACGACGCGCGTGAAGCCGCCGGGCACGCCGGGCAGGATCGTCGCGGGGTCGACCGTGGCCGGCGCGTCGAGATCGGGGTTCAACGCGATCAGCAACGCCGCGTCGTCGTGTTCGAGCAACGGCCCGGTGCCGCGCAGCAGCACGGTCGCATTCGCGCCCGGCGCGCTCAGTTGCGCGATTTCGCCGCGAGCCGCCACGACGGGCGTGGCGCGGCGCCATGCATTTGCGTTGGCGATCGCGCCCGACAGGTCGAAACGGGCGTGCTCGAATGCGGCGCGGTAGCGTTCGGCATCCGCGTCGCGGGCCATCAGCGGCACCGTCACGCCGCGCTCGAAGCCCATCGGCACGAGCCAGCCGGTGCCGACGGCGGCGGCCGTCCAGAGCGCGCGGCGATACGCGCGGGCAAGGGTGTCGTCCGATGCGTCGGGCCAGTCGTCGGCGAGACGCGGGCCGTCCGGCGCATCGGGAAACGCGATCGGCGCGCCGATGCGCCGCAGCAGCCGGTGTTCGTCCGCGAACCACGGCGCGTGCAGATCCCACCAGCGCACCGATGAAAACACCGCGTCGAACCCGGCGGTTTCGAACTGCGCGAGCGCGTCGCGCGCATGGCCGGGCACCCCGGCGAGCACGGCGACATCCGGGCGCGCACGGCGCAGCGCCGCGCGCCAGCCGGGCCACCATTCGGCCGGCAGATGATGGGGGGCGTCGATCAGGAAGCCGGCCGCGCCCCCGTCGGCGAACGTCGCGAGATGCGCGCACCACCATGCCGAGAGCGCGTCGCGCGCCGCTTCATCGCCGGCGTTCGCGTGCGCGATGTCCAGCGCGTGCGCGGTGCCGCGCGGATCGATCAGCGCGTCGTCGTGCGTGTGCTCGACGTACCAGTCGGGATGCTCGGCGCGCAGCGGGTTCTCGCGCGCGATGCGATCCGGCACGACTTCGAGCAGCAGGCGCAGCCCGTGGCCCTTCGCAAGCTGCGCGAGCCGCGAGAAGGTTTCGAGCGCGCTCGCACGCGTCGCGAACGACTGGGCCGGCCGCCGGAAATCGGCCACGTGGCGCGGAAAGCCGGCGACGCTCGCGGCCCAGAATGCACCGACGAGCACGTGATCGAAGCCCATGCCGGCGATATGCGCGAAGGTTCGCGGCCACGCGTCGAGCGGCCCCACGAGGCGGGCGTCGCAGAAGTAGAGGTGCGGAGCGAACGGCGGTGTGGAGTCCATGGCGTGGGGCGGGCGGGTGGCGGGAGCGGTAAAGCCGGTGCGTCGCAACGTGCGTGCCTGCCGCGCGACCACCGGCGGGGCGGGGCGTCCGCGGGAATGCGGTTTGAAGGGGACGAAGGGGACTGTCGTTTTTACATGACCGCCGGACCCGCGCCTGCACTCACATGCGCGGTATCGACCGAATATCCGAATGCTCGCCGATGGCCGGGTCGCCGGCCGCCGGATCGCCGTCCGTGTCCGGAATCGGCACACCCGGGTCATACCGCACCACCGTGCCGTGTTCGATCCGGTGCGGGAACGGCGGCGGCTCGTCCACCTCGTCGCCGAAGCGCGCGCGCACGAACGCGCGCAGCAGCGCTTCGCGCGCGGTGTGGCCCCGGGCGCCGCAGGTCGACGGACCGTCGACGAAGGTCGCGTCGCATTCGACGTCGGCGCCATGGCTGGCGATCCGCAGATCGGTCACGCGATCGAGCACCGCGCCCGCATCGGCCCACGAGGCCGAAGGCGCGAACGGCGCATCGAGGTGCCGGAGCGCGTCGCACGCGGCCGTCACGACGACGGTGGGCGCGACGGCCGTGAAGCGCAGCGTGTCTTCGTCATCCGCGCACAACGCGCGTGCGCACCAGTAATCGAGATCCTTTCCGTCGAGTGCGTCGGTTCGCATCTGCTGGCTCCGTCGGATCGAAAAAAGCTTACCGCGCAAGCGCCGTGCCCATCGCGGGCGTGGCGAGCGGCGCCCGCATCCGGGCCACCAGCGGGTAGTGGTCGGACGCGTGCCGCGCCCGCGCGCTGCGGTGCACGACCACGTCGACCAGCAGCTCGCCCGGATGGATCCAGATCCGGTCCAGCGAGAACACCGGCCATACGGTCGGGAACGTGCGCGGCGCAGGCGCGCGCCGGAACCGCGTGACGAGCGCCTGCAGCGCACGGCCGCGCACGAACCATTCGTTGATGTCGCCGAGCAGGATCACCGGCATCGCGCCCGTGTCGAACGCCGCGAGCAGCCGCTGCACCTGGGCGCTGCGCTCGCCGGCCGACAGCCCGAGGTGGGTTGCGACCACGCGGATCGTGCCGGCGCCGCAGTCGATGTCGGCATCGAGCGCGCCGCGCGGCTCGCGCGGGTGGAACGACAGGTCGAGCGTGCGCGCCGCGCGGATCGGGCAGCGCGACAGCACCGCGTTGCCGTAGCGGCGCTCCGGCGTGTCGATCGTCGGCCCGGCCGCCGCGTGCATGCCGGTCGCGTCGCGCAGGTGCGCGAGCACGTCCGGCGCACGCGTGCCGCCGAGCGGCACTTCCTGCAGCGCGATCACGTCCGCGTCGAGTTCGTCGATCACCGCCGCGATCCGGTCGGCCGCGCGCGCCGACCATACGCCGGCCCCGCCGCGGATGTTGTAGGTCGCGATGCGCAGGTCGCGCCCGCCCGGCGCGGCGGCGGGCGCCGCGTCGGCGGTGACGACGTGCGGCGGCGGGGCCGCGTGTGTGCTCAGCGCCATCGTCGCAGCACCCTCACGAGCAGGATCGACACGCCGACGAGCACGAGGCCGATCGCCGCGAGCCACGCGAATGCACCGGGCCCCGGATGGCTGAGCGCGGCGGTCAACTGGTGCGCGAACGTAACGGTCAGCACGATGCCGGGCAGCATCCCGAGCGCGGTGCCGATCAGGAAGTCGCGCAGCCCGATGTGCGACGCGCCGGCGACGAGGTTCACGACGGTGAACGGGGCGATCGGCAGCAGCCGCAGCACGGCCATCGCGACCACGCCGCGTCGGCCGATGTGCTCGCTCAGCCGGTTCGCGCGCGGGCCGGCGAGCCGGCGCACCGCGTCGCGCCCGAGCCAGCGGCCGAGCGCGTAGGTCGCGGCGGCGGCCGCCATCGAGCCGATGCCCGCATATGCGAAGCCCGGCCAGGCGCCGAACACGAGCCCCGTCGCGGCGATCAGCAGCGTGATCGGCACCGCGAAGGTCGCCGCGACCACGTAGGCCGCGAGCAGCAGCGCCGGCGCGGCCGGCAGCCGCGCGATGCCGGCCAGCGCGTGCGACAGCGACGCGACGTTCAGGTGCTCGCCCAGCGGCGTGAAGCGCCACGCGAGCGCCAGCGCGGCGATGGCGAGCACGATCGCCCCGAGCACGAAAAAGCGCGCGGTGAGCGAGCGATGCTGCTCGTGCGGCACGAATTCGCGGACGAACCGGTCCGGCTCGATCGGCTGCTCGGGGTCGAGCCGGGCGCTGACCGGCACGAGCGCCTCGAATTGCGGCGACACGGCCGGGTCGAGCGTGCGCAGCGTGCGGCCCGGCTTCGCGCGCAGCCGGTCGAGGACGACGTTCGGCCGCTCCCCGCACGCGAACGCGTCGGCCACCGCATCGGGCGTCGTGCCGAGATGCTCGGCCAGCAGCCGCTCGCGCATGCGGGCGATCGCGCCGCGAATGCGTGCGTCGCCGGCCGCGACGAGCGCGATGCAGCATTCGGTATCGAGCAGCATCGAGCGGTTGTTCAGGTTCGCGCTGCCGATCACGATGCATTCGTCGTCGACGATCGCGACCTTGCTGTGCACGTTCACGCACGCGTCGCCGAGCCCGTCGACGTGCGGATACAGCAGCCGGTAGCGGTCGAAGCGGTCGGCCGCCGCGAGCGTCGCGTGCAGCCGCGCGCGCAGCACGCCCATCGTCGCTTCCTGCAGCCAGCCGCTCTGCACGCGCGGGGCGACGACCGTCACGTCCGGCCCGTGCGCGTCGGCGAGTCGGGCGGACAACGCTTCGCGCACCACCGCCGCGGTGAAGTACTGGTTTTCGACATAGAGGTGCCGCTGCGCGGCGCGGATCGCGTCCTCGACGAGCGCGCGCACCTGCAGTACCGGCTCGCGGCCGCCGTGGCGCGGCGCCGTATAGGCGATGCCGAGCCGCACGTCGCGCACGTCGACGCGCGCGTCGGGCGGCCACGGATCCTCGTCGTCCGCCCGGTCGAGATGGCGCCGCGCGCGGATCGCGATCGGGCGCCCGCATGCCTGCAGCCAGCGAGCCCGCGCCTGTTCGCCGATCGCGGCGGCGGCGTCGCCGTCGAACATCGCGTGCACGTCGTGGAACGGCCCGTACGGCATGCCGTGCTCGTCGCGGCGGCGCGGGTCGTCGGCCGCATGCGCGGGCGTGTCCCAGCGGGCGCGCGTCAGATCGAGGCCGCCGACGAACGCGAGCCGGTCGTCGATCACGACCAGCTTCTGGTGATGCGACGCGCCGCGCGGGTGCGCATCGTCGAGCCGGAACCGGATGCCGCGATGCGCGCGCCAGCCGGCCCGATACACGGGCGGCCAGTCGCGCTCCAGCGCGTAGATCATCGCGAAGTCCCACGCGAGTACGTAGATGCGCAGGTTGTGGCGGGCGGACGCGAGCGCGTGCAGGAAGGCCGCGAGCGTGTCGGGCAACGTGTCGTCGGCGCCGCCCGGCGCGAGCCGCATCCGGCTGTCGACGTCCCAGCCGACGATGAACACCGTATGGCGCGCGCGCAGCAGCGCGGCGCGCAATGTCGAGAAGTACGCGTCGCCGTCGACCAGCATCGCGAAGCGGTCCGCGCCGCGGATCGTGTCGCAATTGCGCCCGCGTTCGAGCAGGCCGTGCCGCGGCGTCCCGTGCGCCGGCGCGGCGTCGAGCAGGCGGTCGTCGGCGTGGGTCGCGCGATCCGGCACGATCATCGGGCGCCGACGTCCCGGTCGCCGTCGATCCGCTGCAACAGCGCATCGCAGCGCGCGCGCAGCGCCTGCAGTTCCGGCGAATGCGCATCGAGCCGCACGCGTTCGCCGCTGTGCGGATCGCCGCGCGCGACCGCGAGTTCGTAGATCTCCTGCGCGATCGTCGCCGACGCTTGCGCGATCCTGATCCGGTCGAGCCAGTCGCATTCGGCGTGCCGGCACGCGAGCCACGCGCGCAACGCGCCGACCAGCTGGCTGGTCGTGAGCCACGCGCCGCCGCGCATGCGCGCGGCCAGCTGGCTCGTCACGAGGTAGGAGAGCAGGTCGGTCTGGGTCACACGAAACTCCTTGACGAGGTGTCGGGTTGACAGGTCCGTACGCACGCGATGTTTTGCAGCGTCTCGCAAATTGCCGCGAATTCCGGTCCGCTGGTGCGCGAGAACGACACGGAGATGTCGTCGGTGTCCGGATCGTCGTCCGACTGCTGGACGATGAATCGTTTCACGCGCACGCGGCCGGGGCCGAGCGCTTCGTGCAGCGTGCCGAGCGTCAGGCCGCCGCGCTCGGCCACGAGCAGCAGCGTGCGCTGCTGGCGCTGCGCGATGAAGCGGCGCTCGAGCGGCTTCACGCCCGCGAGGATCACGAGCACGATCGCGGTTGCACCGATCGACGCAACCACCATGCCGCCTCCCGCGGCGAGCCCGACGCCGGCCACGGCCCACAGGCTCGCGGCCGTCGTCAGCCCGCGCACCATTTCGCCGCGCAGCAGGATCGAGCCCGCGCCCAGAAAGCCGATGCCGGACACCACCTGCGCGGCGACCCGCGACGGATCGAGCACGACGCCGTTTTGCCCGCGCACGTCCTCGAAGCCGAACGTCGACACCAGCATCACGAGCGCGGAGCCCACGCACACGAGCATGTGCGTGCGCAGCCCTGCGGCCCAGTTCAGGCGCTCGCGTTCGAGCCCGATCACGCTGCCGAGCAGCGCGGCCAGCAGCAGGCGTCCCAGTAGTTCGAGGTGGCCGATCATGATGTGCATCCCTTCCGGCCCTGCACGATGCGGGCCCGGTAACGGTTCGATGCGGAAAAGGGACGCAAGCAGCGTGCCGGCCGGGCACGCCGCGTGCGCACGAGGCCGACGGCGTGCGCGGCGCCCAGGCGGCGCGCATTTTTTGCATCGCCATCGCAGATAAGACAGGAGGCCACCGTGGCACATCAAGAGGACGCACAGGTTCGGGACCCGTATCGCGGTCACGAAATCCTCGTATGGGCGCGACCCAACGAGCGAGGCGCATGGCGCGACGAGGTCCAGGTGTACGTCGCCGGCGAGCGCATCGAACTGCTTGTACCGGAGGCCGCCGGCCCCGAATGGCTGACCGAGGTCGAGGCGCTGCGCGCGGGCGTCGAGCGCGGCCGCTATCTGATCGACAAGCGCGTGGACGACGACTGACCGGTATGGCGCTTGCAACGCCGTGTGCCGCGACGGCACTCCGCCGCACCCCCGTGAACCCATGCCGGCCCGCGCCGGGAGGAACCGATGAGCGATCCGCGTACTCTGCATATCTACCGCTACGACCCCGACCGCGACGCGCGGCCGTACCTGCAGCGCTACGAGATCGACGTGGACCCGGCCGACCGCATGCTGCTCGACGTGCTCGGCCGCGTGAAGCGCGACGACGAGACGCTCGCGTACCGGCGCTCGTGCCGCGAGGGGATCTGCGGCTCGGACGCGATGAACATCAACGGCAAGAACGGCCTCGCGTGCCTGACCAACATGCAGACGCTGCCGCGCGAGATCGTGCTGCGGCCGTTGCCGGGGCTGCCGGTGGTGCGCGACCTGATCGTCGACATGACCGACTTCTTCAATCAGTACCACTCGATCCGGCCATACCTGATCAACGACACGACGCCGCCCGCACGCGAGCGGCTGCAGTCGCCGGAAGAGCGCGACCAGCTCGACGGGTTGTACGAATGCATCCTGTGCGCATGCTGTTCGACGTCGTGTCCGAGCTACTGGTGGAACCCGGACAAGTTCGTGGGGCCGGCCGGGCTGCTGCAGGCGTACCGCTTCATCGCCGATTCACGCGATCTGGCGACCGCCGAGCGGCTCGACGATCTCGAGGATCCGTACCGGCTGTTCCGTTGCCGGACGATCATGAACTGCACGGACGTGTGCCCGAAGGGGCTGAACCCGACGAAGGCGATTTCGGAGATCCGGACGATGCTGGTCAGGCGGACGGTGTAGCGGTTACGGCCGCGCGGCCACCTCGTCGAGGTGCCACAGCAGGTCCGCCGGATCGTCGTACACGCGCAACGCGCCCGCGCGTTCCAGTTCGTCGCTGCCGTAGCCGCCCGAGAGCAGGCCGACGCCGAGCGCGCGGCAGCGGGCGGCGGCGAGCATGTCCCAGATGCTGTCGCCGACCACCACCGTATGCTCGATCGGCACGTTCAGCTTCGCGGCGGCGGTCAGGAACAGGTCCGGGTCCGGCTTCGCGTACTTCACCTGATCGCGCGTGACGACCACGTTCTTCGCCGGATCGACGCCGAGCGCCTCGAGATTGATCGCCGCGGTTTCCATCCGCCCGCTGGTCGCGATCGCCCAGCGAATGCCCGCGTTCGACAGCGCGGCCAGCAGTTCGCGCGCGCCCGGCAGCGGCCGGACCTGCGCGCGCAGCCGCTGGTACGCGGCCGCATGCAGCCGGGCGAGCCGCTCGACGCGCTCGGCGTCGATGTCGCCGGCCGTCTCGCGCAGCAGCTGATTCAGGAACAGGCCGCCGCTCATCCCGATCTTGCGGTGGATGCGCCACACCGACAGTTCGATGCCTTCGGCATCGAGCGCTTCCTTCCACGCGAGCACGTGCTGATAGACGCTGTCGACGAGCGTGCCGTCGAGGTCGAACAGAAATGACGTTTCAATGCGCATGTGAATCTCCTGGCCCGATGGCGTTCGGGCAAATCAAATCGTCGGCAAAACCCGATTCGTCACATTATCGGCGCGCGGCCGTGTCACCGCCATGTCCCGCGTCGCACGCACCGCGCCCGGCGGCAGCGTGCCGAACGGCGCTGGTACAATCGCGCCGATGCGCCGGGCGGGCCGCCCGCGCGCGCCCAACCTTCGCCGAATTCCCGTATGGCAACCCCCGACGCCGTCAGTTCCGAACAATCGTGGTGGGGCGTGCTGGCCCTGGCACTCGCCGCCTTCATCTTCAATACCACCGAATTCGTGCCCGTCGCGCTGTTGAGCGCGATCGGCGACAGTCTGCAGATGCAGCCGACCGCGGTCGGCCTGATGCTGACGATCTACGCGTGGGCCGTTGCCGTCGTATCGCTGCCGCTGACGTTCGTCACGCGTCACGTCGAGCGCCGCAAGCTATTGAGCGTGGCGCTGCTGGTGTTCGTCGGCAGCCATGTCGTGACCGGCGTCGCGTGGAATTTCACGGTGCTGATGATCGGCCGGCTCGGCATCGCGTGCGCGCATGCGGTGTTCTGGTCGATTTCGGTCCCGCTCGCCGTGCGGCTCGCACCGAGCGACCGCAAGAGCCGTGCGCTCAGCCTGCTCGCGATGGGCTCGGCGATCGCGATGGTGGCCGGGATTCCGCTCGGCCGCGTGATCGGCGAGGCGTTCGGCTGGCGCGTCACGTTCCTGATCATCGCGGGCGCGGCGGGCGTCGCGTTGCTGTTGCTGCGCGCCACGTTGCCGTTGCTGCCGAGCCAGGGCGCCGGGTCGCTGAGCAGCATCGGCGTGTTCCTGCGCAAGCCGGCGCTGGTCGCGCTGTACGCGATCACCGTGCTCGTCGTGTCCGCGCATTTCACGTCGTACACGTACATCGAACCGTTCGTGCAGAGCGTCAACCATGCGAGCAGCAGCCGGATCACGTACGTGCTGATCCTGTTCGGCGTCGCCGGCCTGCCGGCCGCGATCTGCTTCAATCGGATCTATCCGCACCGGCCCGACGATTTCCTGCTGGCGTCGATCGTCGCGCTGTCGGGCTGCCTGCTGATCCTGTTCCCGAGCGCGCTGAACATCGTCACGCTGTCCGTGCACACACTGGTGTGGGGCGGCGCGATCGTCTGTTTCGGGCTGGCGATGCAGGCATGGGTGCTGAAGCTGGCGCCCGAGGCGACCGACCTGGCCGTATCGATCTACTCCGGGCTGTACAACGTCGGCATCGGCGCCGGCGCATTGCTCGGCAACCATATCGCGGGCGACTTCGGGCTGCCGTGGATCGGCACCTTCGGCGGCGTGGTCGGCGCGTTCGCGGCCGGGATCGCGTGGCTCGCGTTGCGGCTGCATGCGCGGCGGGGAGTGGCTTAAGGCCTCTTCCCGCTGATTGCGGGCTTGCGCTGGCCATCAGGGCCCGCTGCTGCATCCCGAATCGTCAATGCGACCCGTCGTGCCGGATCCCCGCCGCATCGAGCTGACGAAGTTTCGTGTACAGCGTCGTGCGTGAAATGCCGAGTTGCCGCGCGGCCGCCGACACATTGCCGTCGTGCTCGTCGAGCGCCCGGCGGATCGCATCGAGCGACTGTTCGTGCAGGCTCGCCTGCGGACCGGCGGCTGGCGCCATGTTGCATACGTCGGCGGCTTGTTCGAGCACATCGGCCTGACGCGCGGCCGTCGCCCGGTCGAGCGGCGCACGTACGGTGCGCACCCATACGTGGCTACCATCGTCGCGCGCGATCCGCTGCGGCGTGCGCGCCGGTGTCAGCAAACGGCGCTGCTGCGCGGGCGTCGCGCCGGGAAACAGTTGGCGGAGATCGCATGGCCCGAGCGGCCCTTCCGGCGCGAGATCGAGTATCCGGCGCGCCAGCCGGCTCACCGCGCGCACGCGGCCCGCTTCGTCGAGCGCAATGACGCCCGCGAGCGGCGTGCCGAGCCAGCGTGCGTCATGCTGCACCTGCAGCAGATGGCAGTCGCGCAGCATCGCATAGAGCCGCTGCTCGGCGGACAGCGACGCGTGCCGGAATTGCTCGCGCAGCTGCGCGACGTTGCGCCGGCCGATGCCGGTGATATCCAGTGCACCGATCACTTCGCCGTCGAAGCCGACCAGCGGCACCGCGAGACAGAACACCCGCGAAAACTCGTCGAGATAGTGCTGCGCGCCCGCGACGACGGTTTCGGCGCCGTCGTGAATCACGCAGCTCGGGGCGGTCGTTCCGATGTTCGGTTCGACGATCCGGCGTCCGGCGACGATCGGCGTGAGCAGCGCGTCGTCGCATTGCGGGCTGCGCCGCGCATGGACGATCGTGCCGTGCGGATTGACGCACATGATCGTCCATTCGCTGCCGCCGAATGCGGCCCACAGCGGCTCGATTTCCTGCGCGACGCAGCGGGTCAGCCGCCGGTCCGCGCGCGATTCGTCGAGTTCGCGCTGCATTTCATAGCGGGCGGTTTGCCAGGGCCGGAGCCCGGCGTCGCGCGAACGCAGCCACGAGCGCGCGACGCTGGCCGGCAACGCCGTGTCCGGCAGCGGCTCGCCCGCGGCGAAGCGGGCGCGGAGCCGGTCGAGGTCGACCGGCCGTGAAACGGATTCGGGGGCTGGGTTCACGCTGCGCTCCAGTTGGGTCGAGGTCCGGGCCGGGTGTGCCGGCCGGGCGTGTCGCGCGAATGCGTAATATAGCCCGGTGCCTGAAGCGGGGTATTTTTCCGGGAAGGGCGCCGCCGCGTGCGGCCGATCTGCATCGGCGGCCGGCGGCGCCCGTTGCGTTCAATGCGGCAAACGCAGGATCGGCTTGAGCGTGCTCCCGTCGCTGCTGTCCGCCGCCGCCTGGTTGATCTGGTCGAGCGGATAGAACTTCACCAGCCGGTCGAACGGAAACCGCCCTTGCAGGTGCAGTTGCACGAGCTGCGGGATGAACGTCTGCGGCACGCTGTCGCCTTCGACGATGCCGCGGATCGTGTGGCCGCCGAGCAGCAGGCTGTTCACGTCGAATTCGGCCTTCGTGCCGAGCTTCGGCGCGCCCACCACGCCCATCGTGCCGCGCGAGCCGAGCGCTTCGATTCCTTGCGACAGCACGGCCGGCAGCCCGGTCGATTCGAGCGCGAAATCGGCGCCGCCGCCGGTGATCTCGCGGATCGCGTCGACGACGTCGACTTCCCGGCTGTTGATCGCGTGTGTCGCGCCGAGCTCGAGCGCCAGCGCGAGCCGCGACGGCACGATGTCGACGGCGATGATCGTCGTCGCGCCCGCGATGCGCGCGGCCATCACGGCGCTCATGCCGACCGCGCCCGCGCCGAAGCTCGCGAAGCTGCTGCCCGGGCGCACCGCGAGCGAATGGATCACCGCGCCCGCGCCGGTCTGGATCCCGCAGCCGAGCGGGCCGAGCAGTTCGAGCGGCGCTTCCTTCGGCACCTTGATCGCGTTGTTCTCGCGCGCGAGCGCGTAGCTCGCGAACGACGACTGCGCGAAGAAATGATCGTGCAGCGGTTGCCCGGCTTCGTCCCGGATCGCGGTCTGCCCGTCGGCATCGGCGCCGCCGAAATTCAGCGCGAAGAACTGCCGGCAATACGCGCCGTGACCGCCGACGCACGACGCGCAGTGGCCGCACGCGCCGTAGGTCAGCACGACGTGATCGCCCGCGGCGAGCGTCTTCACGTTCGGGCCGACCGCCTCGACCACGCCGGCGCCTTCGTGACCGAGCACGGCCGGCAGCGGTACCGGATAGTACTGGTCGCGCACGATCAGGTCGGTGTGGCACAAGCCGGTCGCGACGACGCGCACCAGCACCTCGTCGCCGCGCGGCGCGCGGATCCGGGCCGCCTCGATCGAGAAGGGCGCGCCGGCGGTGCGCGCGACGGCCGCGGTGACGGCGCGTGTATCGTGTTCGGTGTACATGGTCGGTCTCCTCGTCAAATCGGATAGAGCGGCGCTTCGCCCTTGATCGTCAGCCACTGCCACTGCGTGAATTCTTCCCAGTTTGCCGCACCGCCGATGCTCGAGCCATTGCCCGACGCGCCGACGCCGCCGAACGGGTTGATCGCCTCGTCGTTGACGGTCTGGTCGTTGATGTGCAGCAGCCCGGTGTTCAAGCGCTCGCCGATCCGCAGTGCGCGGCCGACGTCGGCCGACAGGATCGCCATCGACAGCCCGTATTCGGTCCGGTTCGCGAGCGCGATCGCGTCTTCGTCGGTATCGAACGGCACGACGACTGCCACCGGCCCGAAGATTTCCTCGTCGAAGGCCGGATTGCCCGGCGCGACGCCGCTCAGTACCGTCGGCTCGAAGAACAGGCCGCGATGGCCGCCGCCCGTCTCGACGCGTGCGCCCGCGCGGCGCGCCGCGTCGACCAGGTTCGCGGCATGGTCGCGTTGCGCGGCGTTGATCAGCGGGCCGAGGCCCACGTCGCCGGCGGCGGGGTCGCCGACGCGCAGGCTTTGGGCCTTCTCGACGAGCTTCGCGACGAAGCGATCGTGAATCGCGCGCTGCACGAGCACGCGGCCGGTCGCCATGCAGATCTGGCCTTGGTGCAGGTACGCGCCCCATGCGGTGTTGGCGATCGCGCGGTCGAGATCGGCATCGTCGAGCACGATCAGCGAGTTCTTGCCGCCGAGTTCGAGCGACACCTTCTTCAGGTGGCGGCCCGCCGCTTCGCCGACCTTGCGCCCGGCCGCGGTGGAGCCGGTGAACTGGATCATCGCGACGTGCGGATCGGCGACCAGCGTCGCGCCGGCCGCGCCGTCGCCGGGCAGCACGTGCAGCACGCCTTCGGGCAAGCCGGCGAGCTCGAACACGCGCGCGATCGCGACGCCGCCGCACACGGCGGTGCGCGGATCGGGCTTCAGCACGACCGCGTTGCCGAGCGCGAGCGCGGGTGCCACCGCGCGCATCGCGAGGTACAGCGGGAAGTTGAACGGCGAAATCACGCCGACCACACCGCGCGGGCGGCGGCGCGCGAGCGACAGCCGGCCGGCTGCGGACGGGAGCACTTCGCCGGCTGCGCGTGATGGCAGGCTGGCTGCTTCGTGGAGCGCCTTGATCGTGACCGAGGTTTCGAACGCCGCCTTCGCGCGCGTCGAGCCGCTTTCGCGCACGAGCCAGTCGACGATCGCGTCGAAGTGCGTTTGCGCGACCGCTGCGGCGCGGCGCAGGACCGCTGCGCGCTCGTCGTAGGGGAGGGCGAACCATGCGGGCTGGGTGCGGTGTGCGGTGGCTGATGCTTCGGCGACGGCCGCGCCGTCGGCGAGGCCGACGCGGCCGAGCGTGTTGCCAGTCGCCGGTTCGATCACGTCGGCCGCGTGCGGGCTCGCGTGCCAGCTTCCGTTGAAGATCTTGCCGCGCCAGACGTCGGTGTCGAACAGTGCGGGGTTGCTGCTGCTATCCATGTGCGCTCCTGGGGAATTCGGATCGGCCGGGTCGGGGGTGTTGGTTGGCTTGGGCGTCGACCGGCATGCGCGGGAGGGTAGGCGGGGGTGGAGAAGCGGGGCTATCCGGGTTTCTTCCCACGCGCGAGGGGCGCGTGGATTGGGAGGTGTTTGCGATTCTGTGTGCGGAAACTGAACAGTTGCTGTGGGAGGCTTTGCCGCATGCCGTCGGATGACACGCAGATATCGTTGTGCGGTACCGCCTATGCTGCGTCCGAAGGCTCGGCGCGCTGATGCGCCGAGACGGACGTTCGCTCTTCATGCTTCTCGGGAGCGGCAGTTACCGAACTGAAGCGGACGCCGAAAGCCTCGCCATATCGACGACAGCTATCAAAGGTACAACCGCCATCCGTCCTGAGAGGCGGCTGACACCTTCGCGACCTGAGGCAGCCACTCGGCATCCAAAATATCAAGAGAAAGTCGGCGGTCGCACTGTCGCGTTGTCCATCAGGTGAGTACGCAGATGATAGCTACGCCATAAGCTCTTGCGCTCGCGCAACAAGCAGTTCTACACGAGCATTGATAAACTCATCGTAGCTCTTATTCTCCGTATCAGCGGGACAGTACGCGCTCGCAAGATACTCCGACTTTTTCTCCGGATCGAGCCGTGCCAAATACTCCGACGGGGCTTTCGCACGAATTGTATTGTTGTCGGCGCGCGTAAGGAAGCAAATGTTGGCCAAAACATTTATGCTTCGCTCGTCAGCACCCAATGTCTGCAAATATTTTTGCGGGAAAATATGGTGGAATTCGTGTTTGCTGGCTTTTTTTAAGACCTTATCTGGATCAACTTTAGCACCACTCAGAAACGAATACGCATTATCAGAACTCAACAGCAGAATTAAAACGCGCGAGTTTGCGTTGGCCGTCGAAAAAGTATCCTTGGCAAAATCTATTTTAAGCTCAGTTCGCGGCAATTTGAATCTGTGATCCTCGTCATCCGCAAGTTTTTTCATTTCCACAATATCCAGCGCCTGGCGTTCATTGACGTCAGCAGAAAAGCGCCGACTGAAAAGAGATCGCCAAAACCATCGAAGTAGCATATGCTTCTGCTTTTCCGTATAATTAAGACCTTCAACCTTTTCGGTCGCAAAGAAAACGCTTAACGGAACTAAGATGCCGGGAAACGGGAGCATCTTATAATGCTTCACGTTTGCCTCTCTACTCAAAAAATCCAGCGCGCCCAAAATCCCTCGCTCGATGATCGGAAACTTTGCTCGGATCTCTTCGCCGTTCAGTTCCAGAATTCGCTTTGGAGTGGTCTCTCCGCTGATGACTCCGGCACAGATTCTGAGCTGTAGATCACGGTCATCGCCGAGGTCATCAAATCCGTGGTCCGCAATAGCATCTTGAAGAGTGGAGAATTTTTCTACAAGATCGAATTCTTCAGACCAACTCCATGCAGAAAGTAGTTCGAAAACGTTAAGATCAGTTCCCGCGCGATTGATTCGTTCGAAAACGATCGCAACCTTGTTTCGATCGTCTGATTCGAATACTTCGTTTGGAACCAAATACTCTTTAAATCGCGCCTGCAAATCATCCAGACGTTCAAGCTTTTCATCTGAAAACGTACTTGTAGCCTTCCGGTATGCTACGGTGTCAAACAATGTCTTGACAGGAAAATGTCGATTGGCATCGACCTCTGCCGTTTCAAGCGCAACGAACAGTGATTCTTGCACTGTCTCTTGTGCAAGCATATCGAAATAAACGTCAACCCATTCGTCACTTTCTGGCTCTAAATCAGTCTGGAAAACGCTAAAAAGACTCGTTAATCGTTGCTGGCCATCAAGAACGTAGTTGACCGGATAATCTTTCTGCGGCTCGGGTAACGTGAAGTAACCCATGCGTTTTTCGGCCTTCAGGCGCGTATCTGTTTTCCACAAAATAATGGTGCCAATTGGAAATCCCTTATAAATGCTATCCAACAAGAAAGCAACTTGATCCGGCTCCCACACAAAATTTCTTTGGAATGCAGGTATGCGAATATCGCCAGACGAAATTCGATCTATCAGCTTTCTAATTGTGAGTGCATCACTCATAAGGTTCACCTTTCCCGAAAATTCGACGAATTATGCGTTATGTCCGGCGTCCGCGGCCCAGCGCGACAAGCTGGGGCACTGAATTCGCTACATCATAAACGCTTGTAAGCTTTTCCGTAAATCTTTCCGCTTCCACTTCCGTTTCCGCTTCCGCTTCCGGTTCGGCGGCGGCAATTCTTGCGTCGTTGGCAACAACCCTACAGGAAGGACCGGTTATCAATGATGGTCCAGGACCGACCTACATGGTCAGCTTGCGAAAGTCCGCTGTGTAGGCCAAGGCGACATTTGACCGTCCGCGTGAGAGCAGACGGCCGTAGATGGCGGATAGCTGCCGTCGACATTCTGATGA
The DNA here is from genome assembly GCF_902833095.1 of Burkholderia sp. BCC1208. Taxonomy (NCBI): domain Bacteria; kingdom Pseudomonadati; phylum Pseudomonadota; class Betaproteobacteria; order Burkholderiales; family Burkholderiaceae; genus Burkholderia; species Burkholderia sp. BCC1208. Next base: position 345,741 of record NZ_CADFDY010000009.1, read on the forward strand.
ACAATCAAGATCGGCGACGGAGACCAATACCTGCCTTTCCACTTCCTTTCCGTCGTTCTCGGAAACCGAAGAAACCGAACGCCGGCGCGTCCCGCGCCACCGCTTTCTCCTCAGGAAAACCCTGACCGACTCCGGCCAGCCGCCGATTTCAGCCAATTTTCCCGCTGCAGAAAGCAACCGCGTCGCACCCCAGCCCACGCAATATCCCGCACCCGCCCGACCACGCTCCAGCAACCCTCCCAGCCCGCATATCTAGCTAAATCAGGTATGGTGCGACGCAATATTCCCCATCATGATCCAGATTTCCATACCCACCAGGTATCAAAAATCCCGACCAAAAGTATTGGACGCTCCATTTCCCCGCCGCGTATAAATCCCTCCCATGAACTCCCCCCACGCAGCGCACCCCATGTCCTCCGCCACCATCGAACGCATCGAAACCCGCCTCGTCGACCTGCCGACGATCCGCCCGCACAAGCTGTCGGTGGCCACCATGCACGGCCAGACGCTGATGCTCGTGAAGGTGTTCTGCAGCGACGGCGTGGCCGGTATCGGCGAAGGGACGACGATCGCCGGGATGGCCTACGGCCCGGAAAGCCCGGAAGCGATGAAGCTCGCGATCGACGCGTACCTCGCACCCGCGATCGTCGGCAAGGATGCGACGCGCGTCCAGACGCTCATGGCGTTCGTCGGCAAGCTCGCGAAGGTCAACCACTTCGCGAAGAGCGCGCTCGAAACCGCGCTGCTCGACGCGCACGGCAAGCGGCTCGGTGTGCCCGTCAGTGAACTGCTCGGCGGGCGCCGCCGGGATCGCCTGCCGGTTGCATGGACGCTCGCGTCGGGCGATACGTCCAGCGACATCGCGGAAGCCGAGCGGATGCTCGACCTGCGCCGCCACAACGTATTCAAGCTGAAGATCGGCGCGAAGGCGCCGAAAACGGATATCCGCCACGTGGCCGAGATCAAGAAGGCGCTCGGCGATCGCGCGTCGGTGCGCGTCGACGTGAACATGGCGTGGAGCGAAACGCAGGCCGCCCGCGCGATTCCGGCGCTGGCCGATGCGGGCTGCGAGCTGGTCGAGCAGCCGGTGGCTTCCGCCGCGGCGCTGGCGCGCCTGATGCGCCGCTTCCCCGTCGCGCTGATGGCCGATGAAATCCTGCAGGGCCCCGACAGCGCATTCGACATCGCGAAGCATCACGGCGCGGACGTGTTCGCGATCAAGATCGAACAGAGCGGCGGACTCTTCGCCGCGCAGCGCGTGGCCGCGATCGCGGACGCGGCCGGCATCGAACTGTACGGCGGCACGATGCTCGAAGGTGCGTTCAGCACGGTGGCGTCCGCGCACCTGTTCGCGAGTGTCGCGAACCTGCAGTGGGGCACCGAGCTGTTCGGGCCACTGCTGATCACCGAGGAAATCCTGACGCAGCCGCTGGATTACAGCGACTTCGAACTGACCGTGCCGGACGGCCCCGGTCTCGGCATCGCGCTCGACGAGGACAAGGTCAGGCGCTTCACCCGCGACGGGCTGACGAAAGTCGTGCGGTAATCGAGTCAGGCAAAGACCGTCATTCCCCCAAATACACGTGGAGACAGCATCATGAGCGTCAAAGTTTTCGATACCAAGGAAGTGCAGGACCTGCTGAAGGCCGCGTCGAACGCGGGCGCGAACGGCACGAAGGGCGACGCACGTACGCAGCAGATCGTGCTGCGCCTGCTCGGCGACCTGTTCAAGGCGATCGACGATCTCGACATCACGCCCGACGAAGTGTGGGCCGGCGTGAACTACCTGAACAAGCTTGGTCAGGATGGCGAAGCGGCGCTGCTCGCCGCCGGCCTCGGTCTCGAGAAATATCTCGACATCCGGATGGACGCCGAGGACGAAGCGATCGGCCTGAACGGCGGCACGCCGCGCACGATCGAAGGGCCGCTGTACGTGGCCGGCGCACCGGTGCGCGAAGGCGTCGCGAAGATCGACCTCGACGCGGACGACGGCGCGGGCCCGCTCGTGATCCACGGCACGGTCACGGGCCTCGACGGCAAGCCGGTGGCCGGCGCGCTGGTCGAGTGCTGGCACGCGAACTCGCACGGTTTCTACTCGCACTTCGACCCGACCGGCGCGCAGAGCGATTTCAATCTGCGCGGCGCGGTGAGGACGGGCGCGGACGGCAAATACGAATTCCGCACGCTGATGCCGGTCGGCTACGGCTGCCCGCCGCAGGGCGCGACGCAGCAACTGCTGAACCGCCTCGGCCGTCACGGCAACCGTCCCGCGCACGTGCACTTCTTCGTCGACGGTCCCGATCACCGCAAGCTGACGACGCAGTTCAACATCGACGGCGATCCGCTGATCTGGGACGACTTCGCGTATGCGACGCGCGAGGAGCTGATTCCACCCGTGGTCGCCAGGACCGGTGGCACGGCGCTCGGCATGAAGGCCGACGCGTACCAGGACATCGAGTTCAACGTCGTGCTGACGCCGCTGGTGCAAGGCCAGGACAACCAGATCGTCGAACGCCCGCGGGCTACCGCCGCGGCATAACCGCCGGCGGCACGGCGACGCGCCTGCGCCGCCGCTGCCGGCCGGTCCCCCGAGATTCAACCGATACCGATGCGAGCGTGCTTGCAGGACGCGGCACGCGCATGGGAGGAGCCATCATGTCCGCCACGATCGACCACACCGACACACTGGATCACCTGCTCGACACCGCCGTGCAGGATGACAAGGAGGCCGGCATCTTCCGCTGCCGCCGCGACATCTTCACGAACGCGGAACTGTACGAGCTCGAGATGAAGCACATCTTCGAGGGCAACTGGGTGTACCTGGCGCACGAAAGCCAGATTCCGGACAACAACGATTACTACACGACGTGGATCGGCCGCCAGCCGATCGTCATCACGCGCGACAAGACCGGCGAGCTGCATGCGGTCATCAACGCATGTGCGCACAAGGGCGCGATGCTGTGCCGCCGCAAGCACGGCAACAAGGGCAGCTTCACGTGCCCGTTCCACGGCTGGACCTTCTCGAACACCGGCAAGCTGCTGAAGGTGAAGGACGAGAAGACGACCGAGTACCCGGTGCAGTTCAACACGCACGGCTCGCACGACCTGAAGCAGGTCGCGCGCTTCGCGAACTATCGCGGCTTCCTGTTCGGTAGCCTCAACGCCGACGTGCTGCCGCTCGAGGACTACCTCGGCGAAGCGCGCGTGATCATCGACCAGATCGTCGACCAGGCGCCGAACGGGCTCGAAGTGCTGCGCGGCAACTCGTCCTACATCTACGAAGGCAACTGGAAGATGCAGATGGAGAATGGCTGCGACGGCTATCACGTCAGCACGGTGCACTGGAACTATGCGGCGACGATGGGCCGCCGCAAGGAAGACGGCACCAAGGCGGTCGACGCGAACAGCTGGAGCAAGTCGGTCGCGGGCGTGTACGGCTTCGATCACGGCCACATCCTGCTGTGGACCCGCACGATGAATCCGGAAGTGCGGCCCGTGTACCAGCACCGCGACGAAATCCGTGCGCGCGTCGGCGACGTGCAGGCCGACTTCATCGTGAACCAGACGCGCAATCTGTGCGTGTACCCGAACGTGTTCCTGATGGACCAGTTCAGCACGCAGATTCGCGTGGTGCGGCCGCTCGGCGTCGACAGGACCGAGGTCACGATCTTCTGTTTCGCGCCGAAGGGCGAGAGTGAAGCGGATCGCACGACACGGATTCGCCAGTACGAGGATTTCTTCAACGTGACCGGCATGGGCACGGCCGACGATCTCGAGGAGTTCCGCGCGTGCCAGGCCGGCTATGCGGGCATCACGGCGATGTGGAACGACCTGTCGCGCGGCGCGCCGCTGTGGATCGACGGGCCGGACGAGAACGCGAGAAAGATGGGGCTGAATCCGCGTATTTCGGGTGAGCGCAGCGAGGACGAAGGGCTGTTCGTGTGCCAGCACGAACACTGGGTGCACGTGATGCGCGATGCGCTGAAGAAGGAACGCGGGGAGGTGGCGGCATGAGCTTCGATTACCGGACGATTTGCGCGACGCTGTATCGCGAAGCGCGCCTGCTCGACGATCGCGAGTGGGACGAATGGCTGACCTGCTACACCGAGGACGTCACGTACTGGATGCCCGCGTGGGACGACGACGACCGTCCGACCGACGACCCGGCCAGCCAGATCTCGCTGATGTACTACGCGGATCGCGGCGGCCTCGAGGATCGCGTGTTCCGGATCAAGACCGAGCGCAGCGGCGCGTCGACGCCCGAGCCGCGCACCTGCCACAACGTGACGAACGTCGAGGTGCTGGCCGAACGCGACGGCGAGGTGGACGTGCGCTACAACTTTCACACGCTGAACCACCGTTACCGCGTGACCGATCACTTCTTCGGCACGATGTTCGTCACGTTGCGCAAGGTGAACGACGCGCTGCTGATCTCGCACAAGAAGATCGTGCTGAAGAACGATTACATCCGGCAGGTGCTCGACGTGTATCACGTCTGACGCCGATTGTTTCGACAGGAAGGAAAGGGAGGCGACGCCATGTCCACCTACAACATTGCACTGAATTTCGATGACGGGGTGACCCGCTTCATCGATTGCAAGGCCGGCGAGAAGGTGCTCGACGCGGCCTTTCGCGCGAAGATCAACCTTCCGATGGATTGTTCCGACGGCGTGTGCGGCACCTGCAAGTGCCGCGCCGAAAGCGGCCGCTACGACCTCGGCGACGATTACATCGGCGACGCGCTCACCGAGGACGAAAAGGCGGGCGGCCTCGTACTGACGTGCCAGATGGTGCCGCAAAGCGATTGCGTGATCGCGGTGCCGACGTCGTCGGTCGCCTGCAAGACCGGGCAGAGCAGCTTTGCCGCGACGGTCACGAAGGTCCAGCAGCACAACGATGCGGCCGTCGTGCTCGAACTCGACGTCGGCGCGGGTGCGCCGGTGTTCCTGCCGGGCCAGTACGTGAACATCGACGTGCCGGGCAGCGGTCAGCACCGCTCGTATTCGTTCTCGTCCGCGCCGGGCGACGCGAAGGTCGGCTTCCTGATCAAGAAGATTCCCGGCGGCGTGATGAGCACGTGGCTCGAATCGGCGCGGCCGGGCGACACGCTCGACCTGCACGGGCCGCTCGGCAGCTTCTACCTGCGCGACGTCGCGCGGCCGCTGCTGTTCCTCGCTGGCGGCACGGGTCTCGCGCCGTTCCTGTCGATGCTCGACGTGCTCGCGCGCAGCGGGTCGCGGCAGAAGGTGCACCTGGTATACGGCGTCACGCGCGATCTCGATCTCGTGCTGGTCGACGCGATCGAAGCGCTTGCGGCGAAACTGCCGAACTTCAGCTTCGCGACGGTCGTCGCGGACGCCGCGTCGAGCCATCCGCGCAAGGGCTGGGTCACGCAGCACATCCCGGCCGACGCGCTGAACGATGGCGACGTCGACGTGTATCTGTGCGGGCCGCCGCCGATGGTCGATGCGGTGCGCCAGTACTTCGACGACGCAGGCGTGAAGCCGAACAGCTTCCACTACGAGAAGTTCACCCCCAACGTCACGGCAAAGGCGGCATGACCATGCAACGATTCTCCGGCAAGGTCGTCGTCGTCACCGGCGCGGCGCAGGGCATCGGCCGCGGTGTCGCGCTGCGCGCGGCGGCCGAGGGCGGCAAGGTGCTGTTCGTCGATCGCGCGGAGTTCGTGGCCGAGGTGGCCGCGCAAGCGCCGGGCGGCGACACGGCGGGCTTCGTCGCTGATCTCGAGACGTACGACGGCGCGCATGCGGCGATCGCGTGCGCGGTGCAGGCCTTCGGCGGCATCGACATCCTGATCAACGGCGTCGGCGGCGCGATCCGCATGCGGCCGTTCGCCGAGTTCGAGCCGGCGCAGATCGACGCGGAAATCCGCCGCTCGCTGATGCCGACGCTCTATACGTGTCATGCCGTGCTGCCGCACCTGATCGCACGCGGCGGCGGCACGATCGTCAACATCTCGTCGAACGCGACGCGCGGCATTCGCCGCGTGCCGTACTCCGCGGCGAAGGGCGGCGTGAACGCGTTGACGTCGGCGCTCGCGATGGAATACGCGGAACACAACATCCGCGTCGTCGCCACCGCGCCGGGGGGCACCAGCGCGCCGCCGCGCCGCGTGCCGCGCAATGCGGCCGGCGATACCGAGCAGGAGCAGGCGTGGATGGGCGAGGCCGTGCGGCAGGTGACCGAATCGACGTACTTCAAGCGCTACGGCAGCCTCGACGAACAGATCGCGCCGATCCTGTTCCTCGCGTCGGACGAGGCGAGCTATATCACCGGTACGGTGCTGCCGGTCGCGGGTGGGGATACGGGTTGACGGGCGCGCCTGCCGATTTGCTTGCTGCACAGGTGCACGCGCCGCGGCCGGGCGCACGGCGACCATCACATAACCGGCCGGCGCGGCAAGCGCGGCCACGGAGACACTCATGAGCAAACGCGAAGCGATCATCCCGGCCGGCATGGAAGTCGTGTACGAAAAAATCGGCTATGCGCCGGCGATCAAGGTCGGCGATACCGTTTACGTGTCCGGCCAGATCGGCCGCGACGCGGCGATGCAGCTGGTCGAGGACCGCGAAGCCCAGATCGTGCAGGCGTTCGAGAACCTCAGGCGCGTGCTGGAGGCCGGCGGCGCGTCGCTCGACGACGTGGTCGACCTCACGACCTTCCATACCGACATGCGCGACCTGCCGTTGTTCATGCAGGTGCGCGACCGCTATTTCCATGCGCATCCGCGGCCGGCGTGGACCGCGATCGGCGCGCACATGCTCGGCGGCTCGCCCGGCTATATCGTGGAGATCAAGGCGGTGGCGGTGCTGCGGGCCTAGTCGCGGCGGCACGACGCCCGCGCCGGGGTAAAACCGGGTCGGCGGCCAGCCCGTATGCATGTATCCGATGAAGGCCGCGTACAACGGCTCGGGGTCGATCAGGGACGCGGCGAACTATTCGTGCAAGTGACGGCCGGGGCGCGCTGCGGCGTGTCGCGATGGCCGGTGCACGTCGATGACGGGCGGCCTCGGCACGGGCCGCTCGCGCCGCATCAAGCGAGCCGGAATTTCTTGCGCAGGCTCGAATCGACGGGCCCGGCCGGCATGAAGCGCCGCAGCTTGCTCAGGAGCGAGGCTTCGCCCCGCGGCGTGCGCCGCATGCGCCACGCGCCGAGCGCGGCTTCGACGATGGTATCGGCCACGCCGCCGGGGGGCGGGGCAGCTTTGACGCTGTCGACGACGGCGCGTGCGGCGAGCGCGCGTTCGCGGCCGTAATCGTCGATTCGTGCGCCGGTCTGCGGCGCATTGACGTCGAGGTTGGTCCGCGTAAACGACGGTTCGACCAGCGTCGCACGAATGCCGAACTGGCGCACCTCGTGATCCAGCGTTTCGGTCAATCCCTCGAGCGCATGCTTGGACGCCGCATAGAGGCCCATGTACGGCGCCGGCAGGAATCCGAGCACCGAGCTGACGTTGACGATGCGTCCGCCGCGTCGTGCGCGCATGTGCGGCAGCACCGCTTGCGCCGTGCGCAGGATGCTGAACACGTTGGTGTCGAACAAAGCGGCCGCTTCGATCACCGACGTTTCCTCCACCGCGCCGATCAGGCTCGTTCCCGCATTGTTGACGAGCACGTCGATCCGTGCGGCGCGATCGATGATCGTTTGGATTCCGGATCGAACGGACGCATCGTCACGCACGTCCATCTCGATCAACTCGACGCCGGCGACGGGTGCGGTGCCGGCAATGCTGCGTACGGTGCCGAACACCCGGCACCCGCGCCGGGCAAACTGCTCCGCGCTCGCGCACCCGATACCCGACGACACGCCGGTCACGACGACGACGGTGGAATTCGACATGGCTGCTTCCTTCGATACGGTGAATGGGGGAGTGTCAATCGCGGGCATCGAGCGCGGGCTGAAGCGCGCGCTCGCCCGGCGATGCCGGTTCATGCCGGCCGTGATGCGAGCCGGCGGCATGGCCCGGCCTGATCCTGAACCAGATCGCGTACATGGCCGGCAGGAACACCAGCGTCAGCACCGTGCCGGCGAACGTGCCGCCGATCAGCGTGTACGCGAGCGTTCCCCAGAACACCGAATGGGTCAGCGGAATGAACGCGAGCACCGCCGCCATGGCCGTCAGGATCACCGGGCGCGCACGCTGCACGGTCGCTTCGACGACCGCATGGAACGGATCCAGTCCCGCCTGTTCGTTCTGGTGAATCTGCCCGATCAGGATCAGCGTGTTGCGCATCAGGATGCCGGACAGTGCAACGAGCCCGACCAACGCGTTGATGCCGAACGGTTGCCGGAACAGAATCAGTGTCGGCACCACGCCGATCAATCCCAACGGGCTCGTCAGAAACACCATCACCATCGCGGAAATCGAGCGCACCTGGAAGATGATGATGATCAGCGTCACCGCCAGCATGATCGGGAACAGCGGCGCCATGGCCGTCGTCGCCTTGGCCGATTCCTCGATCGAGCCCGCCTGTTCGATGCGGTAGCCGCCCGGCAGCGTGTCCATGATCGGCTGAAGCTGCCTGGTGATGGCCGTCGAGACGTCCGGCGGCTGCAAGCCGTCGGCGATGTCGCCCTGTACCGTGATCGTCGGCACGCGGTCGCGCCAGCGCATGATCGGCTCCTCCATCCGCACGTCGACCTTGCCGACCTGCGATAGCGGAACCCGCTGCCCGTTCGCGCCGGCCAGCGTGAAGTCGCCGAGCCGCGCCGGATCGAGCCGCGCATCGCCGCCCGAACGCGCGATCACCTGCACGGTGCGGATATCCTCGCGCACCTCGGTCACGGGTACGCCGGTGAGCAGGAACTGCAGTTGCTGTGCGACGGCGCTCGAGGTCAGCCCCACCGCCTGCAGTCGGTCCTGCTGCAACGTGAAGTGCAGCGTCGGCGCGCGCGTGCCCCAGTCGGCGTTGACCGTGCGCATCATCGGGCTGCGGTTCATCACGCGTTCGATGGCGGCCGCGATGCCGCGCAGCTTGTCCGGATCGGGGCCCGTGATCCGATAGGCCACCGGGAACGGCGAGTACGGGCCGAACACGAGTTGCGTCACGCGCACGCGCGCTTCGGGCGCCAGGCCGTCCGCGATCGCGCGCCGCAGTCGTGCCTTCAGCGCATCGCGTGCGTCCTGGCTGTCCGTGCGAATCACGATCTTCGCGAACGACGGATCGGGCAGCTCGGGCCCCATCGCCAGATAGAAACGCGGCGCGCCTTGCCCGACGTACGCGGTGACGATCTCGGCCTCCTTCTGTTTGGCGAGCCACGCTTCCACCTTTTTCGTCGCGGCGCTCGTTTGCGAGATGGAGGTGCCATACGGCATCTGCACCTCGACGAGCACTTCGGGGCGATCGGAGATCGGAAAGAACTGTTTCTTGACGATCGCCATGCCGAGAATGGCGAGCACGAACAGGCCGACGACCGACCCGGCAACCAGCCATTTACGTGCGATCACGCGCGTCAGCAACCGACGGAAGCGGTTGTAGCGGGGCGTGTCGTAGATCGCGTCGTGCCCGCCTTCGACCTTCCTGAAGTCGGGCAGCATCTTCACGCCGAGATAGGGCGTGAAGACCACCGCGACGACCCACGATGCGATCAGCGCGATCCCGACGATCCAGAACATGTTGCTGGTGTATTCGCCGGCACTGGATCGCGCGAAACCGTTGGGCATGAAACCGACCGCGGTCACCAGCGTGCCGGCCAGCATCGGCGCGGCCGTATGGCTCCACGCATAGGCCGACGCCGCCACGCGGCCGTAGCCTTCCTCCATCTTCACGACCATCATTTCGATCGCGATGATCGCGTCGTCGACCAGCAGCCCGAGCGCGAGGATCAGCGAGCCGAGCGTGATGCGGTCGAAGTTCTTGCCCGTGGCGGCCATGACCACGAACACGATGGCCAGCGTCAGCGGCACGGCCGCGGCGACGACGAGGCCGACGCGCCAGCCCATGCTGACGAAGCTCACCAGCATCACCACCAGCAGCGCGGCGAAGAACTTGATCATGAATTCGTCGACCGCGGAGCTGATGTTGACCGCCTGATCGGTGACCTTGGTCAGACTCATGCCGAGCGGCAGCTCGCGATTGATCGCGCCGACTTCGCCGTCCAGTGCCCGACCGAGGTCGAGCCCGTTCCAGCCGTCGCGCATCACGACGCCGAGCAGCAGCGCCGGTTCGCCGTTGTTGCGGATCATGAAGGTCGCCGGATCTTCATAGCCGCGCTCGACGGTGGCGATGTCGGACAGCTTCAGCGTGCGGCCCTGCACGACGATCGGCGTGTCGCGAATCGTCTGCAGCTTGTCGAACGCGCCGTCCAGGCGGATGAAGATCTCCGGCCCGCGGGTCTCGACGGAGCCGGCCGGCGTCAGCGCGTTCTGGCCGTTGAGTGCCGCGAATACTTCCTGCGGGCTCACGCCGAGCGTCGCGAGCCGGTCGTGCGACAGCTGCACGTAGATGCGCTCGGCCTGCTCGCCGATGATGTTGATCTTCTTCACGCCCGCCACGTGCAGCAGCCGCTGGCGCAGCGTTTCGGCATCGCGCACCAGCAGCCGCTGCGGTTCGCCCTTGGCCTTCAACGCGAAGAGCGCGAAGGTGACGTCCGCGTATTCGTCGTTGACCATCGGCCCGATCACGCCCGACGGAAGATTGTTCGCCTCGTCGCCGATCTTTTTCCGTGCCTGATAGAACTGCTCCTGCACTTCCGACGGCGGGGTGCCGTCGAGCAGCGTCAACGTCGTGAACGCGAGGCCGGGCCGCGTATAGGTTTCGCTCCGGTCGTACCAGCGCAGCTCCTGCAGGCGCTTTTCGATCTTTTCGGCGACCTGGTCGTGCACTTCCTGCGCGGTGGCGCCCGGCCATGCGGTGACGATGGTCATCACCTTGACCGTGAATGCCGGGTCTTCCGCGCGGCCCAGCTTGAAGAACGACACGAGCCCGGCCAGCGAGATCAGGCAGATCAGGAACAGCGTGATCGCGCGCTCGCGCACGGCGAGCGCCGACAGATTGAATCGGCCTTCGCTCACGATCGTGCTCCTTCGCTCGCGATCTTGGCGGCCTGCGCCGATACACGGACCGGCTGGCCGTCGTGCAGCAATTGCGCGCCCAGCGCGACGACGCGCTCGCCCGGCTTCAGTGTGCCGGACACGCGCGCGCTGTCGTCGTCGAGATGCTCGACCTTGACGGGCCGCCACGCCACCTTGGCCGGTTCGCCGGCGACGACCCAGACACCGGGCCCGTTGCCCGCGTCCAGCAGCGCGCCGATCGGCACCTGCATGCCGCCTTGCGGCGCCGCGTGCGCGTCGTCCAGTATGCGGATCGTGACGGTCGCGCCCAGCGGGGCATCGGCCAGCGCGCCCTGCAGCACGTAGCGCGCTTCGAAGGTCCGCGTCCTGGCGTCGGCGGTGTCGGAAAGCTGGCGCAGCGTCGCGGGGACGCTGACGTCCGGCTTGCCGAACAGCCCGGCCTGCGCGACCGAGCCGAGCGTCGGGCGCAGGGTTTCGGGCAACGCGATCACGGCCTCGCGGCTGCCGGCGTGCGCGAGCCGCACCACGGGCTGGCCCGCGCTGACGACCTGACCGGGCTCCGCGAGCGTTTCCATCACCACGCCGTCGCCGTCCGCGACGAGTTGCGCATAGCCGGTCGCATTGCGCGCGACGTCGGCGTCGGCTTCGGCGGCGCTGAGCTGGGCTTTCGCGGCATCGGCGGCCGCCTTGACCTGGTCGTAGGCGGATGCCGATATCGCGCCGCTGCCGCGCAGGTCGCGGTAGCGGGCTTCGTCCTCGGCGGTCTGTCGCGCCCGGGCCCGTGCGGCGGCGACTGCCTCGTCGCGCGCGCGCGCCGCGAGCTTCAGGTCGATCGGGTCGAGCCGCATCAGCGGTTGGCCGCGCCGGACCGTTTGCCCGGTATCGACGAGCCGCTCCAGCACCTTGCCGGATACCCGGAACCCGAGATCGCTCTGCACGCGCGCGGCGACGGTTCCGGTGAACGAGCGCGACGCGGGAGCGGCCGTCTGCACGAGGGCGGTACGCACGAGCGGCGCCTCCGTGCGCGGATCCGAAGGCGTTTTTCCGCTGCAGGCGGCTAACGCGAGGGGCAGTGCGCAAGTGACTGCGAAGAAAGCGAGGCGATGCCGAACCATGAAAGACCCAGTGACGAAGTGATCGGGGCTTTCATTGTGTATCTAGTGACCAATATAGTCAATAGTCACAAACGGTGACGCATCACGGCGCGAGGCTGCGGAGGACGAGGCTGGACAGTTGGGCGGGCGCGGCGTCGGTCGTGTCGAGGTTGTATTGCAGCAGCAGCGGATTCAGGTACGGCCGCATCACGAGATAGATGGCCGTCGCGGTTTCGTCCAGCGGCGTCTTGCGCTCGAACTCGCCGCTTTGCCGGCCTTCCTGCAGCACCTCCTGCAGCAGCTTCTGCACGCGTGCCTCGTAGGCCTGCACCGACCGCCAGTTTTCGGTGGCGGCCGACGCCGCGATGTCGTACAGCTTGCGGTCGCGGAAGAAGAGCCGCAGGCTCGCTTCGGTAAAGACCCTGAACATCCGCCGCAGCTTTTCGGTGGGCAGTTCGGCCTCGGCGACGGCCGCGCGGACGTCCGTTTCGATCTCGTGCAGGCAGTTCGCGCAGATCATTTCGCCGATCGCCTGTTTCGACTCGAAGAACTTGTAGATATAGGCCTTCGAGAAGCCGATCGCCTTCGCGAGGTCCGACACGGTCGTCTTTTCATAGCCGTACCGGCTGAAGTGCTCGGTGGCGGCGGCCACGATCTGATCCCGGACGTCGTGGTCGGCCGGGCCGCGTGCGGGTGCTGCGGAAGGGAGGGTTTTTTTCATGGGCGACAGCGGACAGGAATGGACAACGAGTGACTATTTGGTATTATAGTCACTATCGGATTCTTGCTAAAGCCCTCATGCTACCCAAACCCATCATTGCCGCGGCGCTGGCCGCCACCTTGTCGGCGGGATGTGCCGTCGGTCCCGACTATGTGCGGCCGGACGTGGCGATGCCGCGGCAGTTCGAGGGCCAGCATGCCGTGGACCAGCGCCACGCGGCGGCCGCCGCCGAACTCGCGACGTGGTGGACGGGCTTCGGCGATCCGCAACTGACGCGATTCGTCACGCTGGCGCTCGCGCAGAATCTCGATCTTGCGCAGGCCGCGGCGCGCGTCGCGCAAGCGCGCGCAGGCCTCGGTGCGGCGAATGCGGCGCTGCTGCCGTCCGGCAATGTGACCGGTCAGGCGGCGCGCGTCTACCAGTCGGTCGAAACGCCGCTGGGGCGCGTGTTGAATTCGACGCCGGGTTTCGATCGACATGGCAGCGACTACGAGGCCGATTTCAACGCGAGCTGGGAGCTGGACGTATTCGGCGGATTGCGCCGCGGCCGCGAAGCGGCGCTCGCCGACTATCAGGCATCCGAAGCGGCGGCGGTCGCGACGCGGCTCGCCGTCGCCGCGCAAACCGCGGATACCTACATCACAATTCGCGGGTTGCAGGGCCGGCTCGACGTCGCTCGGCGCCAGGTGCGGACCGAGCAGGATTTGCTGTCGACCCTCAACCTGCTCTATGGAAAGGGCCTCGCGGCGGAGCTTCAGGTGAGGCAGGCCGAAGGCGCGCTCGCGCAGGTGCGCGCCACGGTGCCGGTGCTCGAAGCGGCGCTGGACGCGGCGATGAATGCGCTCGACGTGATGCTCGGCTCGCAGCCCGGCACGCACCGCGCGGAATTGCTCGCCGGCGGCGAGGTTCCGGCGGCGCCGCGGATCGCGGCGACGGGCACGCCCGGCGAACTGCTCCGGCGCCGGCCCGACCTGATCGTCGCCGAGCGGCGCGTGGCGGCGTCGAACGCGCGCATCGGCATGGCCATCGCCGAGTATTACCCGAAGTTCTCGTTGAGCGGGCTGATCGGCAGCGCGACGACGATGGGCGCGGGCAACCTGTTTGCCGGCGGCGCGAACCAGGCTGCGGGCGTGCTCGGCCTGCGCTGGCGCCTGTTCGACTTCGGCCGGATCAATGCGCAGATCGCGCAGGCCAAAGGGCAGGATGCCGAAATGCTGGCCGCGTATCGGCTCGCGGCGCTGCACGCCACCGAGGACGTCGAAAACGCGTTCTCGGCGCTCGTCAAGCGTGACGAGCAGGCGGCCATTCTGGGCGACGGCGTGAATTCGCTCGGCCGCGCGCGCGCGGCATCGTTCGCGGCCTACCAGAAAGGGGTGGTCAGCCTGATCGAGGTGTTGCAGGCCGACGAAAGCCTGTTGCGCGCATCGGATGAACGCGTGCAGGCACGAACCGAATCGGCGCGCGCGGCAGTGGCTGCGTTCAAGGCGCTTGGCGGTGGCTGGCAGGCGCCGCAAGCGCAGGCCGTCGCGAGCCGGTAGCGGTATCGTCGAAACCTGATCGGTCGGGCCGGACAAGCGCCGACCGATCGCGGTTCCGGGGGCCGTGAGCCGGGCGCGTTCACGGTGCCTACGGATCTGACGCACAACGCGTCCGCGGAAAGACGATCGTCGTGGTGTTGTGTGGCGGCGACGAGTCGACGCAGAACGGCCTGCATCGTCCGGGAAGCCCCGCGCGCAGCACGCCGCTACCGATGTATCGCCGCCCGCAACCGCCTCACGTCCTGCTCCGACACCGGCGCGGCCCGATTCCCCCACGCGCCGCGCACGTAGCTGACCACCGCGGCGATCTCGGCGCTCGTCAGCGCGCCGCGCATCGCCGGCATCCGCTGCACCGGCCCTGGCGTCCCGGGCGCGGGCCGCGCGCCTTCGACCACGATCCGGATCGCGCTGGTCGGATCGGCCGCCACGACGATCGAACTGCCCGCGAGCGGCGGCCCGTGGTCGCGCACGCCCGTCCCGTCCGCGCCGTGGCAACGCGCGCAGAACCCCGCGAACACGCCGGCTCCCGGCGCCTGCTGGCCGCCTTCCGGGCGAGGGCCGGCGGCCGTCAGCCGCGGGACGCCGACCCCCAGCGGATTCGTCGCGGCGGTCGGTTGCGCCGGCAACGACTTCAGGTACACGGCGATCGCATGGCGGTCGGCGTCCGTCAGCAACGCGGTGCTTTCGCCGACGACCGGCGCCATCGCGCCGAACACCGCGCCGCGCGCCGCATGGCCGCTGCGCAGGAACGTCGCGATGTCGTCGGCCGACCAGCGGCCGAGGCCGTCCGGGTCCGCGCCGGTCAGGTTCGGCGCGAACCAGTGATCGTTGATGCCGCCGGTGAGGAACGCAGGGCTGCGCTCGTTGTAACCGCGTTCGTTGTAGGCCGGCCCGCGCGGCGTATGACATGCGCCGCAATGGCCGAGCCCCTGCACGAGATATGCGCCGCGATTCCAGTCCGCCGATTGCGACGGCTGCGGCGTGAACCGGTCGCGGTTCGCGAATGCGAGGCTCCACAGCCCGAGCGCCCAGCGCTGGTTGAACGGAAACGGCAATTGCGTGAGCTTCGCCGCGTTCGGGGAAGGCGCGACGCCGCGCATGAAATACGCATACAACGCGCGCACGTCGTCGTCGCTCAGGTGCGCGAGCGACGGGTACGGCATGGCCGGATACAACCGGCTGCCGTCCGCGCGCACGCCGCGCCGCAATGCATCGTCGAACTGGTGCAGCGTGTAATGGCCGATCCCGTGCGTCGGGTCCGGTGTGATGTTCGGCGCATAGATCGGCCCGAATGGCGAATTCACCGGCTGGCCGCCCGCGTACGGCGTATGGTCGGCCGCGTCGTGGCACGCGGCGCAATCGCCCGCGAGCGCGAGGTAGCGGCCGCGCGCGAGCGTCGCGGCGTCGGCGCTCGCGGCCGCCGCGGCGATCACCGGGCGCCGGGCGGTCGACGCGGAAGCCGCATGGGGCGGCGGGGCGGCCGCGCTCGATGCGCCGGAATCCGCTGCGCTCGCATCCCGCGATCGGGAAAGCCGCGGATCGTCTCTCGCGCGAGCGGACATCGACGCGCCGGCATCGGCCGCCGACGTGCGGATCCGCACGAACCGCCAGCCCGACGCGGGCTCGGGCGCTTGCGCCGCCGATGCGGCGCCGGCCGTGTCGCTGGCGGCGGCCGCGTCGTCGTCGCGCTGCATGTCGCACGCGCAGAGCGCGGTGCATACCGCGAGCGCGATACCCGCGCGGCGGCCCGGTACGAAGCACGAAGCGAACGAGATCAGCGCCATGGGCTGCAAGGCCCCACGAAAGCGGTGACGATCCCCGTAAACACCAGACCGATCACGAAGCCGAGCGCGGCGAGCATGCCGCAGCGCGCGAGAAAGCGCGTACTGTCGTCGCGCGTCGCGGCCGGCGCATCGGCATCGTGCCGGTGTCGCCACGCACGCGCGAGCCACGTCGCGCAGGCCGCGGCCAGCGCGAACGCGCCCGCGGCGATCAGCGCGAGCCACACGCCGACGTGCGCCCAGCGCGGCGCGGCCTGCGCGACACCGAGCGGATAGCACGCGGTGGACGCGAGCGTCTCCGACACGAGCATCTGCGCGAACCACAGCGCGGGCGCGCCGACGAGGCCGGCCGCGATCGCGAGCAGCGGGGTCCACGCGCGGCGGGCGTCGTTCATCCGGTACTCCTCAGCCAGAATGGCGATACGTACAGCGCGGTGAAGATGAACAGCCACACGATGTCGACGAAGTGCCAGTAGAGCCCGCCGACGGTCAGCGCGACGCGTCGCTCGCGGCCGAAGAACCCGGCGGCCGTCCACCCGGCGAGCAGCGCGAGGATCGCGAGGCCGGCCACGACGTGCGCGAGGTGGAACCCGGTGATCGTGAAGTAGAGGCTGCCGTACAGATGCGCGGTCGGGCCGTACGGATGGTCGCGCCATTCGTGCAGCTGGACCAGCGCGAACGCGGTGCCGAGCACCAGCGCGACGACGAGCATCGCGACCGCGCGCGCCTGCCTGCCGGCGCGTACCGCGCGTTCCGCGAGCCACACGAACACGCTGCTCGACAGCAGCACGACCGTGTTGGCGGCCGCGAGCCCGATCTTCGGCATCCCTTCGGGCGGCCACGGGGCGGACCACTGCGACTGCAGGTAGAAGTAGCAGAACAGCAGGTAGCCGAACAGCCCGGCCTCGGTCACGATCAGCGTGAGCACGCCCCACCAGCCGCCCGCGCGCTCGCCGCAACTGCCAACCGGCAGCGGCTCGATGCACGCGGCCGGCGCGCCGGCCGGGGCCGTCGCCGACGGCGGCTCGTCCGGATGCGGCCCGGCCGCCGCGGCGGGCGCCTGCGTGTCGGCGCGGGCCGGCAGGCGCGCGCGCTGCCCGAGCGTGCGGCGCGGCCACAGCCAAGCGGCGGTGGCGATCGCGCAACCGGCGAGCGCCACGCAGACGAGGGTCGGCGAGCGCGCGAGCATCGCCGCGAACACGGCGGTCGCCAGCAGCGCGAGCACGAACGGCACGCAACTGTCTTCGGGCATCTTCAGGATCGCGCTGGGTGTCGCGGCGAGCGGCGTGACCGCGAGCGCCTCGCGCCCGTCCGCGAGCCGGTAGCCGACCCGCAGGCTGGTGCGCTTCGGATCGTCGCGCGTTTCCCACAGCGGATGCCGCGACGCGACGAGCGGCAGCACCGCGAAGTTGTACACGGGCGTCGGCGACGCGACCGACCATTCGAGGCCGGCCCCGCCCCACGGGTTGTCGCCGGCGCGCGCGCCGCGCCGCGCGCTCAGCAGCGCGTTGACGACGAACATCACGATGCCGATCCCGAACACGAACGAGCCGATCGTCGTCAGCAGGTTCGACGTGTCCCAGCCCATCCCGGACGGATAGGTATAGATGCGGCGCGGCATCCCGAGCAGCCCGGAGACGTGCATCGGGAAGAAGCCGAGATTGAAGCCCACCAGCACGACCCAGAAGGTCCAGCGGCCGAACCGCTCGTTCATCATCCGCCCGGTGAACTTCGGGAACCAGTACGTGACGCCGCCGAGCACCGGAAACACGTTGATGCCGAGCAGCACGTAATGCAGGTGCGCGACGACGAAGTACGTATCGGTGAGCTGCCAGTCGAGCGGCACGGCCGCGGTCATCACGCCCGACACGCCGCCGATCACGAACATCAGCACGAAGCCCGCGAAATACAGGAACGGCGTGCGGAACACGGGGCGGCCGGTCCAGATCGTCGCGATCCACGCGAACACCGCGACCGCGCTCGGGATCGAAATCAGCATGCTCGCGGCGCCGAAGAACGCCAGCGCGAGCGGCGCGATGCCCGTCGCGAACATGTGGTGGACCCACACCTCGAAGCCGATCAGCATCGTCGCCACGGTCGACACCGCGACGGCCTCGTATGCGACGAGCGGCCGCCGGCAGAAGGTCGGCAGCGCGTCGGACACGATCCCCATTGCCGGCAGCACGACCACGTACACCCACGGATGCGCGAACATCCAGAACAGGTGCTGCCACAACAGCGGCCGGCCGCCGTGCGCGACGTCGAAGAAATGCGTGCCGGCATTGCGGTCGAGCCACAGCAGCAGGAACGCGAGGCTCACCGACGGCACCGCGACCAGGTTCGCGACCGACGCGGTCAGCGTGCCCCACACGATGATCGGCAGCCGGTCGATCGACATGCCGTGCGCGCGCATCCGCAGCAGCGTGACGACGAAGTTCGCGGCGCCGCCCGTCGTCGAGATGCCGAGCAGGATCATCCCGAGCGCATAGATGTCGATGTTCGCGCCGGCGCTGTAGTCGAGCGACGTCAGCGGCACGTAGTTGAACCAGCCGCCGTCCGGCACCGCGCCGAGCGGAAAGCTCGCGTACAGGAACAGCCCGGCGAACAGGAACGCCCAGTACGAGAACGCGTTCAGCCGCGGGAACGCCATGTCGCGCGAGCCGAGCATCAGCGGCCACAGGTAGTTCGCGAAGCCGGACAGCACCGGCAGCGCGTAGAGGAAGATCATCGTGACGCCGTGCATCGTGAACAGCGAATCGTATTGCGCGGGCGTGAGCAGCGTCGCGTTCGGCCGCGCGAGCTGGATGCGCATCACGAGCGCCTCGACGCCGCCGAGCAGCAGGAACACGAACGCGGTGACGATGTAGCGCAGCCCGATGCGCTTGTGATCGACGGTGCCGAGCCAGCCGCGCCAGCCGGGTTCCGATTCCCACTGCTCGGCCAGCGCGCGCTCGTGCGCGGAACCGGGCGGCGCTTCGCCGAGGTCGGGTACGCGGCTGAGCGGGGTGGGCGTGTCGTGGGCAATGGCCATCGGCATCCTCGGTTCAGTGCAGCGTCGCGAGATACGCGGCGAGATCGTCGGCGTCGCGCGGCGCGAGCGCGATCGACGGCATCAGCGATTGCGGCTTGATCTGCTGCGCATGCGCGATCCACCGGCGCAGGTTGTCGGGCGTGTTGTCGAGCGTGCCGGCCGCGAGCAGCCGGCGCGTGCCGACGTGCGTGAGATCGGGGCCCGCGTCGCCCGTCGCGTCGGTGCCGCGCACCGCGTGGCAGCCCGCGCAGCGCGCGGCGAACACGCGCTGGCCGCGGCGCTCGACCCCGGCGCCCGCCGTGGGCGCCGGGGCCGGCTGGCGTTGCGCGGCGAGCCATGCACGGAACGCGGCCGGCGGCTCGGCCACGACTTCGAACGCCATGTGGGCATGCTGCGCGCCGCAGTATTGCGAGCACTGCCCGCGATAGATGCCCGGCCGGTCGGCCTGCAGCCATTGGCGATTGGTCTGGCCGGGAATCGTCTGGGTCTTGCCGGCGAGTTGCGGCACCCAGAACGCATGGATCACGTCGGCGCTCTTCAGTTCGATCGCGATCGGTTCGCCCACCGGAATATGGATTTCGTTCGCGGTGACGAAGGCCGGCCCGCCGGCATCGTCCGGATAACGAACGGCCCACCACCAGTCTTGCGCGGTCACCGTGATCGTCAGCGCGGGCGGGCGCGGCGGCGCCGCGATCGCGCCCAGCACGCGCAGCATGTAGACGAGCGCGCCGAACAGCAGCAGGATCGAGATCGCGGAGCCCACGGTCACGATCGTCAGCCCGCTGCCGTGGCCGCCGCCCGCCTGCGCGCGACGGCGAAACAGCGCGATCAGCAACAGCACGGCGATCGCGACGCAGACGAACGTGCACAGCGCGAGCAGCGCCCAGCCGAGCACGAGGACCGGCTGTGCCGCGGGGCCGGCTGCGTGCATGACGTAGGCGAGCGGCAGCGGTGCGGCCGGATTGCCGGGCTCCGCAGGCTCGGCGGCCGCGCGCGCGACCAGCGGCGCGACCGCCCACGCGAACGGTGCGATGCATGCGATATGACGCGTTTTCCTGGACAGCGGAACGAGCAACGCGACTCCTTGCCGAATGCGGCGGCATGACGAAAGCCGTTCGCGGCCGAGCAAGTTTCGTGCGCACGCGGCTCGCTCGTAGGCCGCCGTGGGGACGCGGGATTGCGCGCGCAACGGCCGGTGCGTTACAGCCGCTTTGTAAATTGGGTGACCGTTCACGGCACGCATCGGGGCAATACGGCCTCCGAGGGCCGGCGTGGCCGGCGCGGCATGTCGTTTGCTGCGCCGATCCCGTTCCGGCATGCTGCGGCGCGAAAGCCTCGTAGGCGTGCCGGCCCTCATCGGACAACGGGAGGAACCGACCGTGAAGACCGTCGCGATCACCGGCGCAAGCGCCGGCGTCGGCCGCGCGACCGCCCACGCATTCGCGCGGCGCGGCGCGAACGTCGCGCTGCTCGCGCGCGATCCGGGCGCACTGGATGACACCGCGTGCGAGGTGCGTGCGTACGGCGTCCGGGCGTTGCCGATCGCCGTCGACGTCAGCGATGCGGCCGCGCTCGACGCGGCAGCCGAGCGGATCGAACACGAGCTCGGGCCGCTCGACGTGTGGGTCAACAACGCGATGGTCACCGTGTTCGCGCCGTTCGACGCGATCTCGCCGGAAGACTATGCGCGCGTGACGGCCGTCACCTACCTCGGCTGCGTATACGGCACGCGGGCCGCGCTCGCACGGATGGCGCCGCGCAACCGCGGCACGATCGTGCAGGTCGGCTCCGCGCTCGCGTACCGGTCGATTCCGCTGCAAGCGCCGTACTGCGGCGCGAAACACGCGATCCGCGGCTTCACCGACGCGCTGCGCTGCGAGCTGCTGCATGCGCACAGCCGTGTGCGCGTGACGATGGTGCAATTGCCCGCGATCGACACGCCGCAGTTCGACTGGGCCGAATCCGTGCTGCCGCACGCACCGCGGCCGGTCGCGCCGGTCTATGCGCCGGAGGTGGCGGCCGACGCGATCGTGCACGCCGCGCGGTATCCGTGCCGCGAGCGCTGGGTCGGCTGGTCGTCGCTCGCGGCGATCGTTGCGAACGGTATCGCGCCCGGCTGCTTCGACCGCTATCTCGCACGCACGGCGGTGCGCGGCCAGCAGCGCGCCGAGCCGGCCGGCCCGCGCCCGTCGAACCTGTGGACGACCGTGCCCGGCGGGCATGCGACGCGCGGCGCGTTCACCGACGAAGCGCACCGCACGGGCGCCGAGGCCGGGCTCGGCGCGTCGCGTGCGCTCGCATTCGGCGCGGCGGTCGCCGTGCTCGCGACCGCGTTTGCCGTCACGCGCAAATGGAACCGGTGAGCGCGATGCGGATCGAGGATTACGCGCTCGTCGGCGACGGTCGCAGTGCGGCGCTCGTCGCCCGCGACGGCAGCATCGACTGGCTGTGCTGGCCGGATTTCGATTCGCCGCCGTGCTTTGCCGCACTCGTCGGTACGCCGGACAACGGCCGGTTCCGGATTGCGCCGAGCGAGCCGGATGCGCGCGTGACGCGGCGCTATCTGCCCGGCACCGCGATACTCGAAACGACGTTCGAAACACCGTCCGGCTGCGTCGTGATCACCGACTGGATGAGCTGGAACTCGGCCGATCCGTGTCTGATGCGCAGCGTGTGCGGCGAGCGCGGGACGGTCGACGTCGACGTCGATCTCGGCGTGCGCTTCGACTATGGCAGCGCGCTGCCGTGGTGCCGGCGTTTCGGCCGGCGCTGGCGGATGATGACGGGCGGCGATGCGATGTGGCTCGACACGGATGCCCGGCTCGACGTGCAGAGCGACCGGCTCGTCGGCACGCTCCGGATCTCGGCCGGCGAGCGGACGGATTTCTGCATCAGTTATGCGCGTTCGTTCGACGCGGCGCCGGCGGTGCCCGATGCGTATGCGTCGCTGCGCGACACGCAGGCATTCTGGCGCGCCTGGTCCGATTGCAACGCGGCCGACGGCCCGTATCGCGACGCGATCGAACGCGCGCTGATCACGATCAAACTGCTGTCGAGCCTGCGCACCGGCGGCATCGTCGCGGCACCGACCAGTTCGTTGCCCGAGCGCCTGGGCGGCGCGCGCAACTGGGACTACCGGTTCTGCTGGCTGCGCGATGCGAGCTTCACGCTGCGCGCGCTGGTGCGCTGCGGCTATCGCGACGAAGCCGCCCGCTGGCGCGACTGGCTCGTGCGCGCGATCGCCGATCACCCGTCGCAATTGCAGGTGCTGTATGCGGCCGACGGCGGCCGGCGCGCGGCCGAGTGGGAGGCCACGCATCTGGCCGGCTATGAAGGCGCGCGGCCGGTGCGTTTCGGCAACGCGGCGGCCGACCAGTTGCAGCTCGACGTGTACGGCGAGGTGCTCGGTGCGCTGTACCAGGCACGCCGGCATGGGCTGCCGCCCGACGACGACGCGTGGACGCTCGAGCGGCGCCTGCTCGAACATCTCGCGACGATCTGGCGCGAGCCGGACGAAGGTATCTGGGAGGTGCGCAGCGGGCGGCACCCATTCACGTCGTCGAAGGTGATGGTATGGGCCGCGGTCGAAAGCGCGTACCGGTCCGCACGCGCATTCGGCCATCACGCGCCGCTCGCCGTGTGGCGGCGCTGGGCCGACGCGGTGCGTGCGGAAGTGCTCGAGCACGGCTATCACGCGCGGCTCGGCCGCTTCGTCGATCGTTTCGACGGCGACGGCATCGACGTCAGCCTGCTGCTGATTCCGCTCACGGGGATGCTCGACGCGTCCGATCCGCGCGTCGTCGCGACGGTCGCCGCGATCGAGCGTGAGCTGGTCGACGACGGCCTGCCGTTCCGCTATCGGCCGCCGCGTTTCGGGGACGGCTGCGAAGGCGACGAAGGCGCGTTTCTCGCGGCCGGCTTCTGGCTCGTGCAGGTGTACCGGATGCAGCGGCGCGACGACGACGCGCACGCGCTGTTCGAGCGGCTGCTCGGCTTGCGCAACGACGTCGGGCTGCTGTCCGAGGAATACGACGTGAACGCGCGGCGCATGTGCGGGAATTTTCCGTTCACGCTCGCGCAGGTCGGGCTCGTGAATGCGGCGCTCGCGCTGCAGGGCGACGGGCGGGACGACGTCGACATCGACTAGGCGACTACGCTAACCAGGTGCCACGCCGTTCCGCGCCTGCCTTGCTTACGATTCGCCTTTCCCTCCCTTGTCGTCCTTGCCGCGCTTGTCGCCGTGCTCGCCGTTGCCGGGCAGCACGGCCGACAGCACCTGCCGCGCGGTCTCGACGATCACGTTGGCTTCGCGCGCGTCGCCTTTCACCAGCGTTTCGGCGAAATGCTTCGCCTGCTGCAGCGTCACGTGCGGCGGCAGCGGCGGCACCTCGGGGTCACTCTTCACCTCGAGCACGACCGGCCGGTCGGACGCGAGCGCCTCTTCCCACGCGGCGCCGAGCTGCTCCGGATCGTCGACGTAGATGCCCTTGAGGCCGAGCAGCGTCGCGAAGCGGTAGTAGGGCACGTTCGGGATCTGCTGCGACGCGTCGAACTTCGGGTCGCCTTCCATCACGCGCTGCTCCCACGTGACCTGGTTCAGGTCCTCGTTGTTCAGCACCATGCAGATCCAGCGCGGGTCGGGCCACTGGCGCCAGTATTTGGCGACCGTGATCAGCTCGGCCATGTTGTTCATCTGCATCGCGCCGTCGCCGACCATCGCGATCACCGGGCGCACCGGATACGCGAATTTCGCGGCGATCGCATAGGGCACCGCGGCGCCCATCGACGCGAGCCCGCCGGACAGCGAGCCCATCATCCCGCGCCGCATCATCAGGTCGCGCGCATACCAGTTCGCGCAGGAGCCCGAATCGCTCGTCAAGATCACGTCGTCGGGCAGGCGCGGCGACAGCTCGGTAAACGCGCGCTGCGGATTCACGCCGCGGCCCGGGCTGGCCTTCGCGGCCGCGCGGGCCGCGAGCGTGTCGTGCCAGTCGTGGTTCCATTTGGCGATCCGGTCGCGCCACGCGGTATCGCGCCGCTCGTTCAGCAGCGGCAGCAGCGCGCGCAGCGTCTCGGCGCTGTCGCCGACCAGATTGACTTCCATCGGGTAGCGCAGGCTCAGCATGTCGGCCTTCAGGTCGATCTGCACGCCGCGCGCCTGGCCTTCCTTCGGCAGGAATTCCGAATACGGAAAACCGGAGCCGACGACCAGCAGCGTGTCGCATTCGGTCATCAGCTCGTAGCTCGGCTTGGTGCCGAGCAGCCCGATCGAGCCGGTGACCCACGGCAGGTCGTCCGGCAGTGCGGCCTTGCCGAGCAGCGCTTTCGCGGCGCCCGCGCCGAGCCGGTCGGCCACCGCGATGACCTCGTCGGTCGCGCGCAGCGCGCCAGCGCCGACCAGCAGCGCGACTTTCGACCCCGCGTTGAGCACGTCGGCCGCGCGGCGCAGGTCGTCCGCATACGGCACGACTTTCGGCGCCGTATAGCCGACCCCCGAATGCACGGTGCCGTGCGCGCGTTTCGGCGGCGCGTAGTCGAGCTCCTGCAGGTCGTTCGGCAGCACGAGCGCGGTCACCGTGCGCGCGCCGAGCGCGGTGCGCACCGCGCGGTCGACCAGATGACGCACCTGGCCCGGCACCGTCGCAAGCTGGACGAATGCGCCCGCAACGTCCTTGTAAAGCGCCGGAAGATCCACTTCCTGCTGATAGTGGCCGCCGAGCGCGGCGCGCGCCTGCTGACCGACGATCGCGAGCACCGGCATGTGGTCGAGTCGCGCGTCGTACAGGCCGGTCACGAGGTGGGCGGCGCCGGGGCCCGACGTCGCGACGCATACGCCGAGCTCGCCTGTAAATTTTGCATGCGCGGACGCCATGAAGGCCGCCATCTCCTCGTGGCGCGCCTGGATGAATTCGATCTTGCCGTCCGCGCGGTTCAGCGCGCCGAAAAAGCCGTTGATGCCGTCGCCCGGGTAGCCGTAGATGCGGCGCACGCCCCACGCGTACAGCCGCTCGACGATGAAATCCGCCACTGTCGCCATGCCGTTTCTCCTTGGTTCGGAATGAGCCGATGCGAGGCTGCCGCGCAAGGCACGTGCCGCGCCGCGTGCGTCGGGCACAGCGGTTGCACGCGCTGTCCGCAAGCAAAAAGCAAGCTGACCGGAGCGTAACGATGGCGCTTTCCGCCGCACCGGCGATCGACGACGTGCGTGCTCGCGCGTATCGCGTGCCGACCGACCGACCCGAAGCCGACGGCACCTATGCATGGACCGCGACGACGGTCGTCGTCGTCGAGATCGACGCGGGGCCTGTGACGGGGCTCGGCTATACGTATACGGATGCGAGCGCCGTGCCGCTCGTGACGTCGCTGCTGGCCGGCGTGGTGCGCAACCGGCCGGTGGTGGACATCCCGGCCGCTGTCGATGCGTTGTGGCGCGCGGTGCGCAACCTCGGCCGCAGCGGGATCGCGGCCACCGCGATTTCGGCGCTCGATGCCGCGCTGTGGGACGCGAAGGCGAAACTCGCCGACGTGCCGCTCGCATTGCTGCTGGGCCGCCTGCGCGAACGCGTGCCGGTGTACGGCAGCGGCGGGTTCACGACTTACGATGCGCCGACGCTCGCCGCGCAACTCGAAGGATGGCGCGCCGAGCACGTGCACGCGTGCAAGATCAAGATCGGCGTGCAGGATGCGCGCGATCCGTCGCGCGTGCAGGCGGCGCGCGATGCGCTCGGGCCGGGCGTCGACCTGTTCGTCGATGCGAACGGCGCGTACGCGCCGCGCACCGCGCTCGCGTTCGCGCAGGCGGCCGCCGATTGCGACATTCGCTGGTTCGAGGAGCCCGTCAGCAGCGACGACGTCGCCGGGCTGCGCTTCGTGCGCGAGCAGGTCGGCGCGCGAGTCGACGTCGCGGCCGGCGAGTACGCGTATACGCCCGACGATTTCCGGCGATTGCTGGAAGGCCGGGCGGTCGACGTGCTGCAGGCCGACGCGACGCGCTGCGGCGGCGTCAGCGGCTTTCTCGCGGCCGCCGCGCTTGCCGATGCGCACCACGTCGACCTGTCCGCGCATTGCGCGCCCGCGCTGCACCGGCACATCGGATGCGCGGCGCCGCGCCTGCGCCACGTCGAATGGTTTCACGATCACGTCCGCATCGAGCGGATGCTGTTCGACGGCGCGCCGATGCTCGTCGACGGCGCACTGGAAATCGACGCGGCGCGCCCCGGGTTCGGCCTTGAATTGCGCACCGCCGACCTGCTGGATTTCGCGCTCTGACTGCCGAGGAGGAGGAACGATGCGACACCACCGACATCGCGCGGCCGAGCGCGACAGGTTGCTGGCCGACGCCGCGCGACTGCTGAACCGCAGCGCGTTGCTGCTGGCCGGCTCGGTGCTCGCCGACAGCGGCGTCGAACACTATCGCGGCACCTTTCACAATCGCGCGATGCTCACGCCGCTCGCGATGTCGACGCTGTCGGTGATCGCGAGCGTGCACGGCCACGCGGACGACACGCCCGCGCGCCACCGGCTGCGCGACGCGGTGCACGTCGCATCGGCCGCGGTCGGCGTCGCCGGTTCCGCGTTCCACCTGTACAACGTGACGAAGCGGCCGGGTGGTTTCAGCTGGCACAACCTGTTCTATGGCGCACCGCTCGGCGCGCCGTTCGCGCTGCTGCTGTCGGGCGCGCTGGGCGCGGCGGGCGAGCGGTTGCGCGAGAGTCCGGCCGATGCGCCGCGGCTCGCCGGACTGCCGGCCGGGCGCGCGCTGGCTGGCCTCGTCGCGGCGGGGCTCGTCGGCACGCTCGGCGAAGTCGGGTTGCTGCATTTTCGCGGCGCCTTCCAGCATCGCGCGATGTTCGCGCCGCTCGTCGTGCCGCCGCTTGCCGCGCTGGCGACTGCCCAGCTCGCGCTGTCGCGCCCGCGCGCCGACCGGCGGTTCTGCCGCGGGTGGCTGCGCGCGACGGCCGTGCTCGGGTTCGTCGGCGTCGCGTTCCATGCGCGCGGCGTCGCGCGGCAGATGGGCGGCTGGCGCAACTGGTCGCAGAACCTGCTGTCGGGGCCGCCGCTGCCGGCGCCACCGAGCTTCACCGCGCTCGCGATCGCCGGGTTGGCCGCGACCGCGCTCGCCGAACAGGAGGCGTCATGAGCGACGCGAACCGCAAACCGGTCGCGCTGCCGCGCTACCCCGGCTACGACGTGCTCGCCAAGCGCGATACGCCGTCGTGGAACGATGCGACGCGGCGTGCGATCGATGCGCGCCTGCGCGTGGCGGCGAATGCGCCGCGTCATCTGGATTCCGAACGATACGCGACGCTCGGCGCATTGTGCGCGCGCATCGTGCCGCAGCAGCCGGGCGGCGCCGGTGCGATTCCGACCGCCGCGCTGGTCGATGCGCGGCTCGCGGCCGACGACGGCGACGGCTATCGCGATGCGCGTCTTCCGCCGCTGCGTGCAGCCTGGCAGACGGGCCTCGCCGCGCTCGACGCGATGGCGCGGCACGCGCACGGCTGCGCGTTCGCGGCACTCGGTGCGCGCGACGCCGACGCGTTGCTGCACGCGGTGCAGAAAGGTGACGTCGACCGGAAGGTGGAACCGGCCTGGGACGGCATGGACCCGCGCACGTTCTTCGCGAAGCGCGTGCTGATGGATATCTGCGGCGCGTATTACGGCCATCCGTTCGCATGGAACGAGATCGGCTTCGGCGGCCCCGCGAGCCCGCGCGGCTACGTGCGGATGGACTTCAACCGCCGCGACCCGTGGGAAGCGGAACTGCGCGTGGAGGAGGGCGATCGCGATGGCCGCCGATGAACCGCTGTCCGCCCCCTCGCCGCGCGGCCGCGACGGCCGTGCGCCCGATCCGTTGCGGGTCGGCGGTTGGTCGCCGATGCGGATGTTCCGCGACGACGAGGCGGTCGACTTCGTGATCGTCGGCACCGGCGCCGGCGGCGGCACGCTCGCGTGCAAGCTCGCCGAATACGGCTTCTCGGTCGTCGCGCTCGACGCGGGCGCATGGTGGCGGCCGCTCGAGGAATTCGCGTCGGACGAGACGCATCAGCACAAGCTGTTCTGGACCGACGAGCGGATCTGCGACGGCGCCGATCCGCTCACGCTCGGCACCAACAACAGCGGTCGCGCGATCGGCGGCAGCACCGTGCACTTCGCGATGGTGTCGCTGCGGTTCCGGCCCGAGTGGTTTCGCTCGCGTACCGCGCTCGGCTACGGCGTCGACTGGCCGCTCGACTGGCGCGAGATGTGGCGCTACTACCGCGAGGTCGAGCTGGCGCTGAGGATCAGCGGGCCGGTGAACTACCCGTGGGGGCCGCCGCGCCCGCGCTATCCGTATCGCGCCCACGAACTGAACGCGGCCGCGCTCGTGCTTGCGCGCGGTGCCGAGGCCATGGGCATCGACTGGACGCCGACGCCGCTCGCGACGCTGTCCGCGCCGCGCGGCCGCGCGCATCCGTGCGTGTATCGCGGCTTCTGCATCGCCGGCTGCGCGACCAACGCGAAACAGAGCGCGCTCGTCACGTGGATTCCGCGCGCCGTCGCGGCCGGCGCCGAAGTCCGCGATCTCGCGATGGCGCTGCGCATCGAGGCCGACGGCGATCGCGTGACCGGCGTGCACTACGCGCGCGACGGCCACACGCGGTTCCAGCGCGCGCGCAACGTCGTCGTTGCCGGTTATGCGATCGAGACGCCGCGCCTGCTGCTGCTGTCCGCGAACGGGCGGCATCCGCAGGGGCTCGCGAACCGTTCTGGCCTCGTCGGCCGCTACCTGATGGCGCAGCTCAACCAGGCGTCGTGGGGGACGCTGGACGACGAAGTGCGCTGGTACAAGGGGCCGCCGTCGCTGTCGATCACCGAGCACTGGAACTACGCGGACGAAGGCAAGGATTTCTTCGGCGGCTACTGCTGGATGAGCCAGGGGCCGCTGCCGATCGAATGGGCGCGCAAGGTCGCCGCGCGCGGGTTGTGGGGCGACGCGCTGAAGCGCGAGATGGCGCGCTACAACTTCCAGGCCGGCCTGAAGATCGTCGGCGAGACGCTGCCGCGCGCGGACAACCGCGTGACGCTCGCCGACGAACGCGACGCGTTCGGGCTGCCGATCGCGCGCGTCACCTATTCGTACGACGACAACGACCGCCGGATGATCCGCCACGCGTTCGCGCAGATGGGGCGTTCGCTGGAGGCGGCCGGCGCGCGCGACATCTGGCACGAGGAGGACGACACATGCCATCTCGCCGGCACCGTGCGGATGGGCGACGACCCGGCGACGAGCGTCGTCGATGCCGACTGCCGCAGTTGGGACATCCCGAACCTGTGGGTGTGCGACGGCTCGGTGTTCCCGACCGTCGGCGGCGTGAATCCGTCGCTGACGATCCAGGCGATCGCGTGTCGCACCGCCGATCGCATTCGCGCACTGGTCGCGCGCGGCGACGCGCATGCGCGTGCGCGATGGCGGTGAATTCGCGGCGCGGCCCCAGCGGCAGCCGATACGACAGGTGCTTGCACGCGAGGATGCCGTAAGCGAAACCCGTTCACTTTCTTGTCGAGGAATCGTCTCATGCGTACATTCAACCGTTCATCCCTGCGCCGTTGCGCCGCCTGCGCACTGCTGACGGCGTGCGCGTCGGCGCTGCCCGCGGCCGGACAGTTGCGCCCGCCCAATCCGGTCAGCGCACCCGATACGTCCACCCAGGCGTTCAAGCGCGCCGACCGAAAAATGATGGAGGCGATGGAGAGCGCGCCGTACACGGGCGACGCCGACCGCGATTTCGTCGCGCACATGGCGCCGCATCACCAGGGTGCGATCGACATGGCGCAGGTCGAGCTCAAGTACGGCAAGGACCCGACGCTGCGGCAGCTCGCGAGCCGGATCGTCGCGGCGCAGCGCGACGAAATCGCGCTGATGGAGCGCTGGCAGAAGGAGCACGGCAAGACGCCGTGAACCGCGATGCGATACGGCGATACGCAGCGGGCCCTACCGGTAGCGCCGCATCCGGCAAGCGACGATATCGGACACGTGCCGATGCAATCGCCGCGAATATGGGCAGGCGAGACAGGAGGCGCGATGCATGGACGATGAACGCGACGCGGCAAGCCGCTCGATCGACAGCGTGGCCGACTACATGGCCGTGATCGGTGCGCAGCGCCGGACGATGGCGCTGCGGCTCTTTCGCGGCCAGTGCAACGCCGGCTGGCCGCTCGTGCCGGGCATCGCGCGGCAGTGCGCGTCGCCCGACGTCGAAGCGCGGATGCTCGACGAATTCACGCGGCGCGCGCTGCCGCATCTCGAACCCGGGCAGAACCTCGATGCGTGCGACTGGCTCGCGCTCGCGCAGCAGCACGGGATGCGCACGCGCCTGCTCGACTGGTCCGGCAACGCGCTGGCCGCGCTGTGGTTCGCGGTCAGGCGCGCGGGCGAATCGGGTGGAGACGGCGTGGTGTGGTGCCTGTCGCACGACGCCGACGACATCGCCACCGCCGCCGAACGGCGCGCCCCGCTGCAGGTCGCGCGCACCAAAGTGTTCCGGCCGCGCCACGTGATGCCGAGGATCACCGCGCAGGACGGCTGGTTCACGATTCACTGTTACGACGCCGGCGCCGAGCGTTTCGTGCCGCTCGACGAGGATGCGGACCTCGCCGGCCGTCTCATGCGCATCGTCGTGCCGGGCGCCCGGTTCGCGACGATCCGGCAGGAGCTGGCCGGGGTTGGCGTGAGCGTCGCGACGATCTTTCCGGATCTCGACGGCATCGCCCAGTTGACCGACACGCGCTATTTCCCGGACGACGAGGACACGCACGCGCCGCGGTGAGGCCGCGCTGCACGGGCGTGGGGGCCGGGCACGCACGATGCTCCCCTCGACGGCGCGCAGATGGGACCGAACCCCAGCGGCCAGCTTGCGTCCGGTTCGCGGCGGGTGGCGACGCGGTTCATGCGCATTCCAACAAACCATCGAATCCGGAGGCTTTCATGCGCGAACCCAACGAACCACCGAACGAGCGTCGCGACACGGCGTGCGAGCCCGGCGCCGGCTCCCGCCCGGCCGGGCACGGCGTCACCCGCGCATTCGAACGTTTTGCGTCGAGCGTGACCACCTGGGCCGGCTCGCCGGTGGCGTTCGGCAGCGCGGTCGCCATCACCGTGCTGTGGCTCGTGAGCGGGCCGGTGTTTCATTACTCCGACGCGTGGCAGCTCGTCATCAATACCGGCACCACGATCATCACGTTCCTGATGGTGTTCCTGCTGCAACGTAACCAGAACCGCGACAGCGTGGCGTTGCACCTGAAGCTCGACGAACTGCTCGCGGTCACGCGCGCGGCGAGCGACCGGCTGATCGGGATCGAGGATGCGTCGGAGGAAGAATTGCGCGCGCTGGCGCAGACCTACGTCGAAATGGCGCAGCGCGCGGCCGAACGCGGCGAGGACGAACCGGGCGCCAGGCGCGCGGAAACGGCCGACACGCCCGAAGCCTGATCCTCCTGTCTGCCGATCTTCCGGTCGAGCGATGCGCGGCCCGATGATTTTTCAAACGCTTGTCGTTTCCGGCGCCGCATTACCGCGCGACGGCTTGCGCGCGACGCTCGCACCGGGGAACGGCACGTGCTGCATACCGAAACGAAGCCCGGCTGTCCCGGGTATTGCCTACGGTGCCTCCATGAACTCCAGAACCCCTTCGAATCCGTTGCTGAATCTTGCGGTGGCCATTGCCTGCGGGGCGGCCGCGATGTACTTCCTCGATCCTTCGTCCGGCCGGCGGCGACGCGCTTATCTGCGCGACAAGGCGGTTGCGGGCCGGCACGGCGTCGCCGATTATGCGAATACGCAGGCGAAGCGGGCGGCCGACCATGCGCGTGGCGCGATCGCCGGCTTGCGGGCGGACTGGCTCGCGGGCGATGCGAGCGACGTGCAGGTCGCCGAACGCGTCCGTGCGGCGCTCGGCCGGCTCGTCGCTCGCCCGCGCGACATCGACGTGAGCGTCGAGCGCGGCGACGTGTGCCTGACCGGACAGGTCGAGGAGGCCGAACGGCAGGCATTGATCGACGGCGTCGCCGCCCTGCATGGCGTGCATCACGTCGAGGACGCGATGGGCGCGCGCAGCGAATACAAGGCGCCGCCCGGCGGTCGTTCTCACTGACGCGGCCGCGGTTGCCCGCCCCGGCGGGGGGCGGTGAACGAGTACGACACGCATTCGGCGCACGCACCGCTGCCGGCCGACGGCAGCCTGGCGCCCCAACCGGAGCAAGCCCATGACCGAACGCCAGTCCCCCGACACGACACCTCCGCATCCGGAGCCCGGCGCACACGACGCGCTCGAACACCTGCTGGGCAGTCTGCATCGGCACGGCTTCCTGCGCTTCGCGAACGAGGTGGTCAGCGCGAACGCGCGGCTGGCCGACACGTTCGTCGATGCGCTCGACAAGCCCGGCATGCAGAGCGGCATGCAGAATCTCGCGATGCTGGTGACGGCGCTGTCGCGCATTCCGCCGGAACAGTTCGGCCGCGCCGCGTTCGCGGCGGCCGACGCGCTGCATCACGTAGGCGCATGGCAGCCGGCGCAGCACGAGCACGTCGCGCCCGGCGTGCGCGGCGTCTACCGGCTGCTGCACGACGAGGCGTTGTGGGATGCGCTGACGCCGTTGCTGGAAGGACTGAAGGTTTTCGCGCAAGGGCTCGCGCGCGATCCGCAGCCGCCGATTGCCGGCCTCAACGAGACGACGAAAGACGCGTGACCGGCGCCGGCTGCAGGCCGCACGCGGCGCTCAGGTCCGCGAACTGGCGAATGATGCGCTGTGTCGGCGCGCTCGCCGGCCAGTGCGGCACCGCGTCGATTCGAACCCAGCGGCACAGCGCGATCTCCCGGCCCGGGCACGCGTGGGCGCCGCGCGGCAGGCTCGCGACGAATACGTGATGGCGTTTCACGCTGCCGTCCACGTAGAAGAAATACGCGAGGTCGAGATCGGCGAGCCCCGTTTCCTCCCGAAGTTCGCGATGCGCGGCGTCGAGCGCCGATTCCCCCCGGCGAATCACGCCGCCCGGTAGCGTCCAGCGCGACGACGGTCCGCGGGCGACGAGCAGCACGCGCTGGTTGCGATGGCAGACGATCGTTGCGCGTTCCTTCGCCAGCGGCGCCAGCGGCACCGCGCGCACAGGGAAATCGGACGGGTCGGGTAGCGTCATGAAGGGCAGGCGACGGGTGATTGAAAGATCCATGCCCCCGTGCCGCAACTTGCGTTCCTGCATCGCCACCGCGCCGGGCTTCGCGCGAGCGTTTCGGAGCCGCCTGCCGGTCGTCGTCCGCGATTTTTCAACGGCTTGTCATTTCTGCCGCCGCCTGTCGCGGCCAAGCGAGCGGCGATTCCGTGCGACGCGCGGCGCTCACGCGTCGCCGTGTTCCCCGGATGGCGTGCGATGCGGCGGTGTCCCGCCGTCCGGCTCGGCCGGCTTGCCTTCGGCCGGATCGTGGGCGCTGCGCGGCGGCGGCGTGGCCGTGCCGCGGCGCTTGCCTTCGGGGCCGGGCGTGCTGTCGCCGCGATCTTCGCCGCGTGTGTCGGTGTCGAGTGAGGTCGAGCGTGTCATGGTTCGCGAGTCCTGTCGGGGCCGTCCAAGCCTGCCTGTCGCGCATCGGGCGTACCGGGTGCGGGCGAAGCACGTCGCCGGGTCCGCTGTTTGCTTGATCGCGCGCTTGAGGTCGGCGCGGGCAATGACGCGCGCCGCCACCGTCTGGAGCCTCGTTTCATGCCCGATGCGATTCTGTGCCCGTTATCCGTTCGTGAGCGATTCGGCGTCGCGCTCCGGCGCGCGTCGACGGTCGGACGGTACGGCGCCGGCGCGCCGGACGCGTTCGCGCCGGCGAGGGCCGATGTCGTACCGTCGACGCCGCTGCACGCCCGCTGGCCGACCGCCGTCGCGCGTGCGGGCGACAGCCAGTCCGGCGGCGGCGGCTCGGGCGCCGCGCCGGACCGCGGCGGCGAGCGCCCGACCGACGCGCCGGGCGGCGGTGGCGGCGACCACCATCCGCACGACGATCGCGGCGGCCGCACCGGCGGCGACGGAGAGGGCGGCAACGGCAACGGCGACGGAGAACGCAAGCGGCCCGGCAAAAAGCCGCTGATCATCCTCGGTGCGGTGGTGTTCGTGCTGCTCGTCGCCGGGCTCGTCTGGTGGTTCGCGACGCGCAACCAGGAAAGCACCGACGATGCGTACACCGACGGCAACGCGGTCGCGGTCGCGCCGCACGTGTCCGGCTACGTGACGCGGCTGGCGGTCGACGACAACACGTTCGTGCGGCGCGGCGACGTGCTCGTCGAGATCGATCCGCGCGACTACCGTGCGCAGGTCGATGCGGCGCAGGCGCAGCTCGGTCTCGCGCAGGCGCAGCTCGACGCGGCGCGCGTGCAGCTCGATATCGCGCGCGTGCAGTATCCGGCCCAGTACCGGCAAGCGCGCGCGCAGATCGAATCCGCGGAAGCCGCGTACCGGCAGGCGCTCGCCGCGCAGACGCGGCAGCGCGCGGTCGATGCGCGCGCAACGTCGCAGCAGGCGATCGACGCGGCCGACGCGCAGCGCGCGACCGCCGATGCGAACGTCGCGATGGCCCAGGCGCAGGCGCGCACCGCGAGCCTCGTGCCGCAGCAGATCCGGCAGGCCGAGACGGCCGTCGAGGAACGCCGCCAGCAGGTGCTGCAGGCGCGCGCGCAGCTCGAGACGGCCAACCTGAACCTGTCGTACTGCGAGATGCGTGCGCCGTCCGACGGCTGGGTCACGCGACGCAACGTGCAACTGGGCTCGTTCCTGCAGCCGGGCACGTCGATCTTCTCGATCGTCACGCCGCGCGTGTGGATCACCGCGAATTTCAAGGAGTCGCAGCTCGAGCGGATGCGCATCGGCAACCGCGTCGACGTGTCGGTCGACGCGTATCCCGATCTCGACCTGCACGGCCACGTCGACAGCATCCAGCTCGGCAGCGGGTCGCGCTTCTCCGCGTTCCCGACCGAGAACGCGACCGGCAACTTCGTGAAAATCGTGCAGCGCGTGCCGGTGAAGATCGTGCTCGACGGCCCGCTGCCGACCCGTCCGCCGCTCGGTCTCGGCCTGTCGGTCGAGCCGACCGTCCACCTGAAATGACCGGCCGCCGTGCCGCGGCCGGTTTCGACCGGAGCGATCCGATGCCCGATACCCGCATGCCGTCCCTGCCTCACGAGGCCCGCCGATGAACCGGCCGCCCGACCGCGGCGGCGCGTCCGGCGGCACGTGGCGTCCCGCCGCGAACCCGTGGCTCGTCGCGATCGTCGTCACGCTCGCCGCGTTCATGGAAGTGCTCGACACGACGATCGTCAACGTCGCGCTGCCGCACATCGCCGGCACGATGTCGGCGAGCTACGACGAGGCGACCTGGACGCTCACGTCGTACCTCGTCGCGAACGGCATCGTGCTGCCGATCTCGGGGTTCCTCGGGCGCCTGCTTGGCCGCAAGCGCTACTTCATGCTGTGCATCGCCGCGTTTACCGTGTGCTCGTTCCTGTGCGGCGTCGCGACCAACCTCGGCGAACTGATCGTGTTCCGCGTGCTGCAGGGGCTATTCGGCGGCGGCCTGCAGCCGAACCAGCAGTCGATCATCCTCGATACGTTTCCGCCCGAGCAGCGCAACCGCGCGTTCTCGATCTCGGCCATCGCGATCGTCGTCGCGCCGGTGCTCGGACCGACGCTCGGCGGCTGGATCACCGACCATTTCTCGTGGCGCTGGGTGTTCCTGCTCAACGTGCCGATCGGCGCGCTGACCGTGCTCGCGGTGATGCAGCTCGTCGAGGATCCGCCGTGGCGGCGCGGCGCCGAACGCGGGATCTCCATCGACTACATCGGCATCGGTCTGATCGCGATCGGGCTCGGTTGCCTGCAGGTGATGCTCGATCGCGGCGAGGACGAGGACTGGTTCGGCTCGAACTTCATCCGCGTCTTTGCCGTGCTGTCCGCGCTCGGGCTGATCGGCGCGACGCTGTGGCTGCTGCGCACGAAGAAACCGGTGGTCGACCTGTCGTGCCTGCGCGATCGCAATTTCGCGCTGGGCTGCGTGACGATCGCGACGTTCGCGGCCGTGCTGTACGGCAGCGCGGTGATCGTGCCGCAGCTCGCGCAGCAGCACCTGGGCTACACGGCGACGCTCGCGGGGCTCGTGCTGTCGCCCGGCGCGCTGCTGATCACGCTCGAGATTCCGCTCGTGAGCCGGCTGATGCCGCACGTGCAGACGCGCTATCTCGTCGGGTTCGGTTTCGTGCTGTTGTGCGGCTCGCTGATCTATTCGCGCACGCTGGTGCCCGACATCGACTACAAGCACCTCGTGATGATCCGGTGTGCGCAGTCGCTCGCGATCGGCTTCATGTTCGTGCCGATCACGACGCTCGCGTATCTGACCGTGCCGCGGCGGCTCAACGACGACGCGTCCGCGCTGTTCACGATGTTCCGCAACGTCGCGGGCTCGATCGGCATCTCGGTGTCGACCGCATTGATCCGCGAGCGCACGCAGGCGCGCATGGCCCATCTGTCCACGCACATGTCGACGCTGTCGCAGAACTTCCAGGACGCGCTGCAGGAGAACGCACGCGCGATCGGCGCGCTGACGGGCGCGCCGCCGTCGGCCGCGCTGCAGACGGCGAGCGGGCGGCTGTACGAGACATTCATCGCGCAGGCGACGATCCTCGCGTATATCGACGTGTTCGCGATCCTCGCGGTGTTCTGCGCGTTCAGCATTCCGCTGACGTTCCTGTTCACGCCGGCGAAGGCCGCGGGCGGCGCGGGAGGGCATTGACATGCGCATGCATCGGGACAACCGCAACCGCCGCCCGGTTCGCACCATCGCGTGTCGCGCGGCGACGATATTCACGGGATGCGCCATTGTCGCGAGCTGCACCGTCGGGCCCGACTACCAGCCGCCGCACGCGGACGTTCCGGACACCTGGCACGCGATGCAGGCGCAAGGCCAGGCGGCAGCCCCTGCATCCGGCGTGGCCGCACGCTCTTCGCCGACGATCGATGCCGACCCCGATCCGCGCTGGTGGCGCGCGTTCGGCGATCCGCTGCTCGATCAGCTCGTCGAGCGCGCCGCGCACGACAACCTCGACGTGCAGGCCGCCGTGCTGCGCATCGCCCAGGCACGCGCGCAGGTTCGCGCCGCCGCCGCGCAGGGTTTGCCGGACGTGCGTGCGACCGCGAGCTACCAGCGCGAACAGCTCGGCCTGAAAGGCATCGTCGAGGAGCAGGGCATCGACCAGCGCGTCGATCGTCTCGGCGCGCCGGGCTCGCCGCTCGACCGGTTCGGGCCGGGAACCGGCGCGCGCGTGCAGCAAGGCGCGCGCGGCGCGCTCGATGCCCTCGAAGCGCCGGTCAACCTGTGGCAGGCCGGGTTCGACGCATCGTGGGAACTGGACCTGTTCGGGCGCGTGCGCCGCTCGGTCGAAGCGGCCGGCGCCGAGACGAGCGCGGCGGTCGCGAGCCGCGACGACGCGCTGCTGTCGCTCGAGGCCGAAGTCGCGCAGACCTATCTGCAATTGCGCGGCGCACAAGCGCAGCGCGCGCTGGCCGACGACCTGCAACGCGCGCAGCGCGACCTGCTCGACCTGACGCGCGAGCAGGCCGCGCATGGTCTCGCGAGCGATCTCGACGTGCGCAGCGCCGACGCGCGGCTCGCGCAGATCCGCGCGCAACTGCCGCAGTTCGACCAGCAGATCGTCCTGCTGCGCAACGGCCTCGCGTATCTGGTCGGCGGCGCGCCGGGCGCGCTCGACGACTGGCTTGACGCCCCGCGCGCGCTGCCGGACGTGCCGCCGACCGTACCCGTCGGCCTGCCGTCGACGCTCGCGCGCCGGCGCCCCGACATCCGCCGCGCGGAGGCCGAGCTGCATGCGGCCACCGCCGACGTGGGCGTCGCGGTCGCGCAGTTCTATCCGGACATTTCGCTGACGGGGCAGGTCGGCCTGCGCGCGTCGCACGTGCGCGAGCTCGCGCACTGGTCGCATCTGTTCTATGCGTTCGGGCCGGCCGTGTCGCTGCCGATCTTTTCCGGCGGCGCGCTCGTGTCGAACCTGCGGCTGTCGCAGGCGCGCCAGGCCGAAGCGGCGCTCGCCTACCGGCAAGCCGTGCTCGTCGCGCTGCGCGACGTCGACAATGCGCTGGCCGTGTACCGCACCGACCAGGCGCGCGCGGCCGCGCTCGACGATGCGGTGAAGGCCGAACAGGGCGCGCTGGACCTCGCGCGCGATCGCTACCGGAAGGGGTTGTCGCCGTTCCTCGACGTGCTGGACGCCGAGCGGCAATGGTCGGAAGGCCGGCAGCAGGCCGAGCAGGGTGCGTTGCAGAAGACGACCGATCTCGTCGCGCTTTACAAGGCGCTCGGCGGCGGATGGCAGGCCGGCGCGAGCACGAATACGAGCACGAATACGAATACGAATACGAATACGGATACCGGTACGGCTCGCCCGCAATAGCCGCGAGCGCGCGCCGCACCTCGCGGGCCGCGCGCGCGCACTGCCGCCCGTCGGCCCACGCGCGGCCTCATTCCCATCCGTGCTTGCTGAACTGATAGCCCTTGGAGCGGATGGTCTTGATCCGTTTCGGTTCGTTCGCATCGTCGCGCAGCTTGCGGCGCAGCTTCGAGATGCGGCCGTCGATCGAGCGATCGAGGCCGTCGAACGCGATGCCGCGCAGCAGCAGCGTCAGGTCTTCGCGGCTGACCACCTCGCCCGCGCGGCACACGAGGGCCCACAGCAGGTCGAATTCGGTCGACGTCAAACGCGGCATGCTGCCGTCGGGAAGATGCACGCGGCGATCGGCCCGGTCGATCGAGAACTTGCCGAACACGTATCGCTGCGGCGAATCCGGCACGGGGTCGCCCGCCGGCACGCGCGTGCGCCGCAACTGCGCCTTGATCCGCGCGAGCAGCAGGCGCGGATCGATCGGCTTGCGGAGAAAGTCGTCCGCACCGAGTTCCAGGCCGAGCAATTCGTCGAACGGCTCGTCGCGGCCCGTCACCATGATCACGATGCCGTCGTACTGCATGCGGGCCTCGCGGCAGATCTCGAAGCCGTCCTTGCCCGGCAGGTTGACGTCGAGCAGCACCAGATCGGGTCGGTTCGCGACGATCGCCGGCACCGCGCCGGCGCCGTCGAACAGCGTGTCCACCTGGTAATGATGCTTGCGCAGATACTCGGCGATCAGCGCGGACAGCGGGACGTCGTCTTCGACGAGCAGGATTCGGATGGGCATCGGTAAACGAAGAGGCAAAACGGGAAGGTGGCGAGCGGTCAGGCCCAGTCCGAACGCGTCGTAGCCGAAGCGACGTGGATGATACTGCGCAACATTCCGGCGGAATGTGACGAAATCTGGATCGTTCGGTGAACTGAGCGATGGGCAAATCGCTGCCGGAAGTAGAAAGCGCGGGCCGGGCGGCGCCGGGCCGTGTGTGACGTTGAAACGGGCCGATGCGAGCGCCGGCGCGGCGCTCGCGACGATGCGCGAGCAGGCATCCTTCAGACGAAAACGTTTGCGTCAACCGGGCGTCGCGAACCTCGCCACCACCGGCCGAACCCACGCCAGGCAAGGTTAGTCGACATATCATTACAAAATATTACCGACGTGGGCACGTTCCGCTCCCTACAATTCCCGGACCTGACTCACGCGCGTCGGATACTGCGGTGGCGTTCTGTTTCCCGGTCGCCTCGACTGCGTGCTTCTACGACACGTCGAGTCGTGCTGCGCGCGTGCGGAACCGGATGCGCGGGGTCGGCTCGACGCCGCGACGGCTGCCGACGGGCCGGCAAGCGGACAGTACGAATCATTCACGGGGAGGCGAAATGACGCCGTTGCAAGTCGTTCTGAGTCTCGAGTCGCTCACGCATGCGATCGAAGCAGCGGTGGCGCGTGCCGACTGGAGCGAGGCCGTCCGGGCTGCCGAGAGGCGTTCGGCGTTCATCGTTGCGCTCGCACCCGATCAACCGGACGAGGTCGTCTCGGCGCTGATGAAACTGCAGGAGATCGATGTCCGGATCTCCACCGCGGCGCGCGACACGCTGGAGGCGCTCATCGCGGAGGGCTGGACGGCGTTGCAGGCAACCCGCGCGGCAACGAACGCGCAGAGGGCGCGGCAGCGGTCGCTCGACACCGGTGCCGCGGCAACGCGACACTGAGATTCGTTTCCTTCGGTGGTGGTATGAAATTCAGAAAACGCGCCGGTCAGGTCGATGCGACACGATGGTTCGCCGACGGCGACCATGAACGGGTAGAG
The DNA here is from genome assembly GCF_902833095.1 of Burkholderia sp. BCC1208. Lineage (NCBI taxonomy): Bacteria > Pseudomonadati > Pseudomonadota > Betaproteobacteria > Burkholderiales > Burkholderiaceae > Burkholderia > Burkholderia sp. BCC1208. The sequence goes on from NZ_CADFDY010000009.1 coordinate 386,214, forward strand.
CGCCGTCACGGCAGGTGGGCCGTCGCGACGCCGGAAGGCTGGCGGCCGGTGAAGCCGGGCGACTGGATCCTGCGCGATGAATCCGGCAACTGCTGGCCGATGGACGACGGCCTCTTCATGCATTGCTACGAACCAGTCGCCGACTGACGCGGCCGCCGGTTCGCCGCACCTAGCGACACTTGCGCGAAAACATCAACGAATCGGCGTCGTTCAAGCGGATGCGCAGCGGCTCGCCGTAACCGGCTTTCTCCGCGACCCGAATCGACGCGACATTGGTCGGCGCGATCAGGCACACGCTGCGTTCGAAGCGCTGCTGCGCGTCGAGCCAGGCGAGCGCGGCCGCGAGCGCCTCGGTCGCATAGCCGTTGCCTTGCGCCCAGGTCGCCAGCGCCCAGCCGGCTTCCGGCACGCCGCGAATCGACGGCTCGATGTTTCGATGGAAATCGGCGAAGCCGAGATCGCCGACATAGCGGCCCGACGCCTTTTCGCGGATCGCCCAGTAGCCATGGCCGAGCAGCGGCCACAGCCCGCGATACGCGAGCATGCGCATCCACGAGTCGCGCGGCGTGGACGGCTCGCCGTTGAAGATATGGGCGACGACGCCGGGTTCCGCCCACATCGCGGCGAGTGCGTCGAAGTCGCCGAGCGGATGGCCTTCGAGAATCAGGCGCGGCGTATCGAGAACGGGCGGGGACGAGACGGAGGGCATCGCGGTATCCGGATGGGAATCGGGCGGCTAGACCGTCAGCACGTCGATGCCGCGCTGGCGCAGGTCGTCGACCACGGCCGCGTCGGCGCCCGTATCGGTGATCAGCATGTCGAGCTGCTCGACGCTCGCGATCACGGACAGGTTGCGTTTCATCAGCTTCGACGAATCGGCGACCGCGATCACCTGGCGCGAGATCTTCAGCATCTGCGCGTTGAGCTGCGCTTCGAGCAGGTGCGGCGTCATCAGGCCGATCTCGGGATCGAGGCTGTCGACGCCGAGGAACAGCCGGTCCGCGTACAGCCCCTGCAGCGCGACGACGGCCTGTGGCCCGGACAGCGAATAGGAGTTCGGCCGAAGCTGCCCGCCCGGCATGATCAGGTTGATGTGCGGCGCGGCCGCGAGCAGCACCGCCACGTTCAGCGCATTGGTGATGACGTTCAGCGATTGCAGCTTCATCGCGAGGATCTGCTTCGCGATTTCCTCGGTCGTGCTGCCGGAGTCGAGCAGGATCGTTTCGCCGTCGCCGATCAGCGCGGCGGCCGCCGCCGCGATCCGCACCTTCTCCGCGTGACGGAGCTTCTGCTTGACCGCGATCGGCACCTCGTCGCTCTCGCGCAGCACCAGCGCGCCGCCGTGGGTACGCAGCACCGCGCCGGCCGCCGCGAGCGCGTTCAGGTCGCTGCGCACCGTGACGAGCGAAATGCCGAACCGCTCGGCCAGCTCCTCGACGGTCACCTTCTCCCGTTCGCGCACCAGCTCGCAGATCAGGCGGCGACGTTCTTCGACAAGCAGCGGCGCGTGATCGACGGCGGGCGGCGGAGGCACTCGGTGAGCGGGCATGTCCATTTCGGCAAGACAGGGAGCCGAAATGATATCAAAACCCCTGCCCGGGCTGGAGCGCATGCAAGGCCGGCGTGTCGAGCGGCATGCCCGCCAGCCGGGCCGCGTGGACGGCCGCGCCGACGTGCGGCCCGAGCCGCGGCGCGGTGAGCACCGCATGCGGTACACGGCGCGCGAGCGCGTCGCGCAGCGGATCGAGCACGAGCGCACCGGCGTTGAACACGCCGCCGGAATACGACACCGGCAGCGGCTCGCCGGGCGGCCAGCCGAGGGCGCGCGCGACGCCCGCCGCGAGTTGCGCGAGTTCGTCCGTCGCGCGGTCGATCAGCGCGTGCGCTTCGCGGTCGCCCGCGTGCGCCGCATCGATCACGAGCCGCGACAATTGCGCGAAGCGGCTGCGCACCGCGCCGGAATTCACGGCCGCGCACACGTCGAGATCGTGTTCCAGCGCGAAGTGCGCGCGCACGATGTCGAACAGCGGCCCGCGTGCGGCGCGGCCGTCCGCCATCCGCGAAAACGCGGCTAGCCCTTCGCGCGCGAGCCAGTAGGCCGAGCCCTCGTCGCCGAAGATCTCGCCCCAGCCGCCGCAGCGCGCGGCGCGGCCTTCGAGCTGGCCGTACGCGATCGATCCCGTGCCGGCGACGATGCTGATGCCGTCGCCGCCCGCCAGCGTGCCGGCCCAGCTGCACACCATGTCGTTGCCGATCCGGTAGCGCTCGCGCGCGAACAGCGGCGCGAGCAGGCCGTCGAGTTCGGGCAGCAGGCGGCTGTCCTCGCCGTACGCGGGCAGGCCGGCGAACGCGAACGCGACGTCGTCGCGCGCGACGTTCGCCGCGGCCAGCACCGCGCGCACGCCGTCGGCGAGCAGCGTGCGCAGCGCGTCCATGCCGATCTCGAGGTAGTAGCTGGTGGTCGTTTCATGGCGTGCCCGCACGCGGCCTTGCCGGTCGATCACCATGAACGCGGTTTTCGTGCCGCCGCCGTCGATGCCGAGAAAAAGTGGAGTCATGTGGGCTGCCCCGCATACGGATGAATGGTGACGCCGGCCACGACGCGATTGACGGTGCCGGACGCGCTCGGGTTGTCGGGCGTCAGTCCGAGCCGCAGCGAGGCGAGCAGCGCGAAACACTGCGCGAGGATCAGCGCGACGGGCGCGAGCGCGAGATCGGGCAGGCCGGGCGGCAGCGGCACCGTCAGGTCGTCGTCGGACGGCGGCAACGTGCGGGCGTCGCCCGCGCCATCGGCCGGCGCGACGCCGATCGACAGTATGCCGGCCGCGCGGTTTTCGCGCCGCAGTTCGTGCAGCAGGTCGAGGTCGTAGCGATGCGTATGCGGATCGCCGGACAGCAGCACGACGACGAGCGTCCGTTCGTCGAGAAACGTTTTCGGGCCGTGCCGGAAACCGAGCGGCGATTCGGCCATCGCGACGATCTGCCCGTCGGTGAGTTCCAGCAGCTTCAGCGCGGCTTCGCGCGCGAGCCCGAGCAGCGTGCCGCTGCCGAGATACACGACGCGCTCGGGCAATTGCCGCACGTGCGCGGCGAGCCGCGACGCCTGTTCGCGCAGCATCGTGCGCGCGGCGTCGGCCAGCGGCCCGACCGGCATGCCGGCTACGCCGAACGCCCAGGCCGCGCCGAGCAGCATGCCGCTGAAACTGGACGTCATCGCGAACGCCTGATCGTGCGTGGCCTCGGGCAACAGCACGACGTGCGCGCGCGGATGGGCGCCGAGGCGGCGGTTCAGCATGCCGTCGGCCGCGCACGTGAACGCGAGGTGGTGGCAGCCGTCGACGAGGCGATCCGCCAGCTCGACGGCCGCGACGCTTTCGGGGCTGTTGCCGGAGCGCGCGAACGAGACCAGCAGCGTCGGCATGCCCGGCTCTAGCGTATCGGCGGGGTTCGCGACGATGTCGGTGGTGGCCACCGCTTCGACGCGGCCGCCGAAGCGGTGCCGCAGCGCGGGCACGAGGCACTGTCCGATGAACGCCGAGCTGCCGGCGCCGGTCAGGACGATGCGCAGCCGGGGATCGGCGAGCAGCGGCGCGAGAAACGCGTCGAGCGCCGTGCGCTGCGCGTCGACGACGGCATGCACGTCGGGCCAGACGTCGGGTTGCTGGGCGATTTCGCGTGCCGTGTGAGCGGCGTGGCGGCGGGTGAGGTCGGCGGGATCGAGGTCGAGAAATTCCATGAGCGGATCTGAGGAGAGTCGGTCACGCGGCACACGCGTGGAGATACGGACGGACGGCCGCGGCCGTACCGTCTTGCAACAGGGCGCCGGCGCGCAGCGCGAGCCGTCCTTCGCGGATGGCCTCGTACTGGCGCGGCAGATGCTGGCTGACCAGCGTGAGCGGCGGCGGCGACGCATCGAGGCGCGCGAGCAGGTCGGCGCACGCGCGCTGCACGGCGGGATGCGTCCAGTAATAGCGGATGCGGTCGCTCAGGCTGTACGCGAGGTCGAGTTCGAGTTGCGCGCCGCCCGGGTAGTAATCGCGCCAGTGCGCCGGTTCGCTGCGCATCACGCCGAGCACGGTCGCGATGAAACCGTCGTCGCCGCCGAGCCATTCGCGCTCGATCGCCGCGAGCGCCCACAGCGTTTCGCGCATCGCGAAGGTCACGCCGGGGCCAACCTTCAGGATCGCGAAGTGATCGCGTACGAGCTGCGCGAGGTTGTCGGGCGTCTGGTAATCGGTCGAATGCGCTTCGAACACGAGCGCGGGTTCCTTGGCGATGAATGCGCTCAGTTCACGCGCGTTGCCGGCGTCGTAGTCGATCACCTTGTGATGATCGAACTCGACACCCGGCTGCACGACCATCGCGATCACGCGCGCCCACGCATCGTCCAGGCCGGCGCGCGCGAACGCGTCGCGGTGCAGCGCGAGTGTCGAACCGGCTGCTTCGGGCGCGGTGACCGCCAGCGCGTCGAGCGTCTCGTGCGCACCGCCGGGCACCGGGACCTCGGTGCCGATTACATAGACGGGCGCGTCGCCGCGCGGCGAACCGGCCGCCCACGCGGCCTCGGCGGCGCGGCACAGGCGCACCGCACGCGCGGCGATCTCGGCTTCGGGCAACGGCGACGGATCGTCCGCGCACGACATCGAGCAGTCGAGATGCAGCTTGCGGAAGCCGGCCGCCACGTACTGCGCGACCATCGTCTCGGCCTTGTCCATCGCATGCGCGGCCGGCAGCCGGCGCCAGGCGTTCGGGCCGAGGTGGTCGCCGCCGAGCAGAATCGCATCGGGGCTCACCTGTTCGCGCGCGGCGATGTCGAATACGTGGCGGCGAAAGTCGTGCGGCGTCATGCCCGTGTAGCCGCCGTCCTGGTTGACCTGGTTGCAGGTCGCTTCGATCAGCGCGGGGCGTTCGCGCGCCGCGCATTCGCGCAGCGCGGCGGCGATCGCGACCGGATGCGCGGAGCACACGGACGGGATGCCGATCGCGGGCGTGCCGGGCGGCGCGTGACGAGACGACTGCTTGTGACGTCGGACGAGATCGAGCAGGTGGTTCATGCCGATTCCCCCGCCGCGTCGGTCGCCCCGGCGCCTTCCGGCTGCAGCGCGAGCAGCAGCGCGGCCAGCAGCGCCAGCGCGATGCCCGTCAGCTTGCTGCCGGTCGGCGTCGTACCGGTGACGGCCATCGAGATCACCGACGTCAGCAGCGGCGCGCCCGCGTTGACGAGCGGCGACACGACGATCGCCTTGCCGAAGCGGAACGCATAGACGAGCGTCAGCGCGCCGATCGCATTCAGCACCTGGATCACGGCGGCGAGGCCCGGGCCGTTGATCCCGTAGTTGATCGTGCGGCCGAAGTCGGTCATCCACAGCGCGAACGGCACGCAGAGCAGGCCCGTGAGCGCCATGTAGAAGAAGATCGATTCCGCGTCCATCGTCGCGTTCGCGATCTTGATGAAATACGCCTGCAGCCCCCATGCCACGAGCACCAGCAGCGCGAGCGCGAACCACAGCCCGAACCGCGCGGGCCCCTGGCCCGACTGGAAATCGAACAGCGGCAGCGAGCACAGCGCGAGCACGATGCCGGCCACGCCGAGCTTGCCCGTCCGTTCGCGCAGCAGCAGGAACGACAGCGCGATCGTCAGTGCCGGCGACAGCGACACGATCGGGAACACGAGATACGGCGGCCCCGATTCGACCGCGCGGAACAGCAGCATCTGACCGCCCGCGCCGAGCAGCCCGATGGCGAGCCCGAGCGCCAGCGAACGGCCGTCGTGCCGCACGCGCCAGCCGGCGCGTCCGAGCGCGACCAGCGCCGGCGGAATCATCGTGAACGCCCAGACCACGTAGATCAGCGTATCGGGGAAGCCATGCTCGGCGGGCAAGCCGGTGAATGCGCCCCACACGCCCCATAGCAGGGTGGTGACGAGCGCGTGAACGAGCCAGTTGTTTTGCATCGGTCGCGTCTTTCCAAGTGAGTTCTGATCCGTCGAATACTTTCGTTTGATGCCGTGCAAGGCGGAATCGGTCGCATTCGGCGGGCGGGCCCGACGACGTTTCATCGGAAAACGCCAGAATCATCCGTCGGGAGCCGCCAATCTACGGCCTTTCGTTTTCTTTCGTTATTAGTGTAAACCACAAACGAAAGAAAACGAAAGATCGACTAGATTGCCGATCTGCGCAAGGCGGATGTGTCGGCGCACGGCCCTTCTTCACGAGGAATTCGGTATGAACGCTTGCTTTTCCTTTCGATTTCCACTGCCTGTCCGGCTCGTCGGCAGGCCGGCGCGCCGCGTGCCGCTGCGTCGCGAGGTGCGCCCATGACCACCCGGCGCGCGTTCGTGCAGTGGCTGGCCGCCGGTGCGGCGAGCCCGATTCTGGTCGGTGTCGGCGTGCGCGATGCGCGCGGCGGCGAGCCGCAGCGCGTCGCGCTGCGTGACGACCGGCTCGTGATCGAGTTCGATCCGGCGATGCGCAGCCGGCTGGCCGTGCGTCGCGGCGGCGGCACGCGTGCGCTGACCCGCTTCGATGCGAGCGAGACGCTCGAACAGCTGGTCGGCCCGGCGCCGGCGCCGACCCCGGACGGCCCCGCGCCCGACACGCGGCCGGTGCGCACGATCGACCGCTTCGCGCTCGTCGACGCCGCGCATGCCGACGTCTCCACCGTATTCGGCGCGGGGCGGCAACTGCGGCTGGTGGGCCGGTCGGCGAACGGCTTCGAGAAGACGGTGCGCGTCACGTTGCTCGAAGCGCGGCCGGGCGTCGCGCTGATCGACACGCAGTTCCGCAACGTCGGCACGCAGGCGACCGACGTCCGCGCATGGAACGTCGCCGCGCACCGGCTGCTGCCGGCCGCGGCCGGCGCGGGCGGCTACTGGACCTATTCCGGCGCGAGCCACGCGGATCGGCGCGACTGGGTGCAGCCGGTGAAGACCGGCTTCGACCAGCGCAATTTCATGGGCATGAACGCGTCGGACTATGGCGGCGGCACGCCGGTCGTCGATGTGTGGCGGCGCGATCAGGGCATCGCGCTCGGGCATCTCGACACCGTGCCGCGCCTCGTATCGCTGCCGGTGAAGGCGGTGCGCGACGAAGTCTCGCTCGGCCTGCGCGGCGAGAAGACGATCACGCTCGCGCCGGGCGCGACGCTCGATACGCCGACCGCATTCGTGATGCTGCACGACGGCGATTATTTCGTCGCGCTCGACACGTATCGGCAGATGATGGGCGCGCAGGGTTTCCATTCGCCGCAGCCGCCGGCGAGCGCGTACGAGCCGATCTGGTGTGCGTGGGGCTACGAGCGCCAGTTCAGTCTCGACTACGTGCGTGCGACGTTGCCGAAGGTGCAGGCGCTCGGCTTCAAGTGGGCGGTGCTCGACGACGGCTGGCAACGGCGTACCGGCGACTGGGTGCCGGACCGCGCGAAATTCCCGGCCGGCGACGCGGACATGAAGGCGCTCGTCGACGACATCCATGCCAGCGGGCAGAAGGCGCGGCTGTGGATCGCGCCGCTCGCCGTCGCGCCGGGCAGCGACGAACTGCACGACCACACCGACATGCTGCTGCTCGACGCGGACGGCGCACCGCAGGCGATCACCTGGTGGAACAGCTTCTATCTGTGCCCGGCCTACGAAAAGACGCAGGCGCACGTCGCCGCACTCATGAAGAAGGTGATCGGCGAGTGGGGCTTCGACGGCGTGAAGATCGACGGCCAGCACCTGAACGGCGTCGCGCCGTGCTACAACCCCGCGCACCGGCATGCGCGGCCGGAGGATTCGGTCGAGCATCTCGCCGATTTCTACCGCGTGTTTCATGCCGCCGCGCATGCGGTCAAGCCGGACGCGGTCGTCGAAGTGTGCCCGTGCGGCACCGCATACGCGTTCCACAACATGCGCTACATCGATCAGGCGCCTGCATCCGATCCGCTGTCGAGCTGGCAGGTGCGCCACAAGGGCAAGACGTTGAAGGCGTTGATGGGCGCGTCGTCCGCGTATGCGGGCGACCACGTCGAACTGAGCGACGGCGGCCGCGATTTCGCGTCGGCGGTGGGCGTCGGCGCGGTCATCTCGACGAAGTTCACGTGGCCCGTCGATCCGAAGCCGAAGGATTCGTTCCTGCTGACGCCCGAGCACGAGCAGGTGTGGCGGCACTGGGTCGAGGTCTACGACGCGCACCGGCTCGCCGAGGGCCGCTATCGCGGCGAGCTGTACGACATCGCGTTCGACAAGCCCGAGGCACACGTCGTGGAAAAGGACGGCGTGCTGCATTACGCGTTCTACGCCGACCGCTGGAGCGGCCCGGTCGCCCTGCGCGGCCTGCAGCCCGGCCGGTCGTACCGGATCGTCGACTACGCGAACGGCAATCGCGAGGTCGGCCGCATCGCGCCGGGGCACGACGCGATCGCATTGCGCTTCGAGCATGCGGCGCTGCTGCGCGCCGAGCCGCTCGACGCGTGAGTGTCGCCTCGCAACACCGCGTACCACCGCCCGGCGCGCGTCTCGTCGCGCCTCACCGGGCAACCGGCAGTTCCGCAACGCGCAGTTCCATTCGTCATTCCGATCCCTCCACTGGAGATGCTTCGATGAAAAAAATTGCACGCAACCTTTCCGGTGTCGCGGCGCTCGCGCTGTGCGCCTCGATCCTGCAGGCCTGCGGCGACGGGTCGTCCGACCCGCTGTCGGCCAAGGCCTTTGCCGCACCGCCGCCGGCCGTGGCGGCGCCCGCGCGCGCCGCGTCGCACTGGACGCCGGTGGTTGCCGATACGTGGCAATGGCAGCTCAAGGGCAAGCTCAATACGTCGTACGACGTGGCCATCTACGATATCGACCTGTTCGATACCGATCCGGCGACGATCGCGGCGCTCAAGCAGGCCGGGCGCAAGGTCGTCTGTTATTTCTCGGCGGGGAGTTCGGAGAACTGGCGGCCCGATTTCTCGAAGTTCAAGGCGTCCGACCAGGGCAACAAGCTCGACGAGTGGGAAGGCGAGCGCTGGCTCGACATCCGTTCGAGCAACGTGCGCGACATCATGACGGCGCGTCTCGACCGCGCGGTGGAGAAGGGGTGCGACGGCGTCGAGCCCGACAACGTCGACGGCTATGCGAACGACACCGGTTTCCCGTTGCAGGACACCGATCAGTACGCGTTCAACGTGTTCATCGCGAACGAGGCGCACAAGCGCAATCTGGCGGTCGGGCTGAAGAACGACGTCGACCAGCTCGTGGCGCTCGAACCGTCGTTCGACTTCGCGGTGAACGAAGAGTGCAACGAGCAGAAGGAGTGCGACGGCTACACGGTATTCACCTCGAAGAACAAGCCGGTGCTGAACGCCGAGTATGCGGGCAAATACCGGACGCCGAGCGGGCAGCGCACGCTGTGCAATGCGGCGCGCGCGCTCAACATGCGCACGCTCGTGCTGGCGAAGAAGCTCGACGACAGCTACCGGTTCAGCTGCGACGCCTCCTGATCGAACCGCGCCCGTCGTGACGGGCGAACCCGTGTAACCGATGTCCGCGCGCGCACGCTCTGGGTCCGGGCGTGCGCGCCGCGAGTATCGCGATATCGCGAGCGGGTGCGCCATGCACGGCCGATGCCGCATCGATGTATGTCCAAATCGATTCGCACTACTTATCCATAAATACGATGAAAAATTGCATGCTGATTGCAGGCGCCGCCGTGGCGACCGCGTTGTCCGTCGCCGCGCGCGCGGAGGGTTCGGTCACGCTGTACGGCACGATCGACACGGGTATCGCGTATCTGAACCACGCGGAAGGCGGGAAGTCGCGCGTATCGATGTCGTCAGGCGCGTTGTCGGCGAACGAATGGGGATTGACCGGCAGCGAGGAACTCGGCGGCGGAATGAACGCGATCTTCACGCTCGAGAACAATTTCGACGTCGGGACCGGCCAGCTCGACGGCGGCCGGCTGTTCGGCTCGAAGGCGTTCGTCGGCATCGCGTCCGGTACGTGGGGCACGCTGACGCTCGGCCGGCAGAACGACCCGGTGACGGATCTCGTGCAGCCGATCACGGCCGATGCGTTCAGCGGGCTCTTCGCGCCGCCCGGCGACGTCGACAACTACGACAGCAGCGTGACGTTCAGCAACGCGGTCAAATGGACGAGCGCGGTGTGGCACGGCGTGACGGTTGCGGCGATGGTGTCGCCCGGCGGCGTGGCCGGCGCATCGGGGTCGGGGCTCGCGTATGCCGGCGCGCTCGGCTATGCGGACGGTCCGTTGAGCGCGGCGGCCGGCTACGTGCACGTCGACAACGGCAACGCGATCCGTTCGACGCGCGGCGTATCGTCGGCCGATTCGTTCTTCAACAGCGCGGTGAACCGCGCGTATGCGTCGGCGCGGTCGATCGAAATCGCGCGCGCCGGTGCGCAGTACGCGATCGGCAACGTGACGGTCGGCGCGGCGTTCAGCTTCAGCGAATACCGGCCCGACGCGTCATCGACGTTCGTGCATGCGCAGCGCTACCGGAACGGTTCCGCATTTGCGCAATGGCAGGCGCTGCCGTCGTTGCTGACGATCGTCGGCTACAACTTCACGTGGTCGGGCGGCGATTCGTCCGCGCGCTATCACCAGGTCAACGTCGGCGTCGACTATCTGCTGAGCAAGCGCACCGATCTCTACACGACGGTCGGCTACCAGCACGCGAACGGCTTCAACGGAACCGGGCCGGCCCAGGCCGTGATCGGGTCGTACAACGTCGATGCCGGCACGAATTCGCAGTTGCTCGCGATCGTCGGCATCCGGCACCGGTTCTGAGCCGGATGCTGGCGCGCGCGTTACTTCCGGCTTTTCAGGAAGGAGCGCCCTTCGGCCGTGATCGACGCGCCGGAGCGGCCGTGCGGGGGATGGCAGACGAAGCCGGCGCCGACGAGCTCTCGCGCGATCGACCAGCCGAGCGCCGGCGCGTCGCGACCGTAGCGAACATCGGCGAGGCGTTCGAGCGCCCAGATCGCGGAGGCCGACAGGTTGGGGGTGTTGGACGTCGGATTGTCGTTCATCGCTTCCTCGGGAAATGGCGTTTCGGGGTGGACGGCTCGCGGCCGCGGGATTGGCGACGCCAGGCGTCAGCTTGCCTGGAGCAACGGCAGCAGCGCGTGCAGCGCCGCTTCCTCGTCGGGGCCGGTGGCGAGCACCTGGGCCGACGTGCCGCCGTGAACCTGGAGCGACGCAATCGCGCCGCTGTCTTTTGCGTTGCTGCCGTGCCCGTTCGCGATCAGCTGGATGTCGCTGTGGAAGCGGCGCGCCGCTTCCACAGCCGCGTCGCGCGCGGCGCGACCCCGATTGCGGTTCCAGGCGGGGCCGATTTCAACGTACACAACGGTTGCCACGATGCTGGAAAGCCTCCGGACAGGTGGGCGGGGCGGCGCGCGACACGCATGCTTGCGCACATGTCGCGGACATCGGGCGGCCGGCATGTCACGATTTCCCGCAGGGTCGCGGAGCGCCGGCCGGGCGGATTGTACGCGCCATTCGGCGCGAACATGCCGACATCCGCTGCGAAGGCGCTTTCAAGTTCGCGGATTGTCGCAAGTGGGTGATTATAATGCATCGGCCTGCATCATGTGAATTGCATTATAATGCGGTGTGCGCCGACGCCGGCCCGCGGCGCTGCCGCGGGGCGATTCGCCGCGCGGCCGGGCGCGCAATCTGCTCGCCCGGCATCGTCGATCGACCCGAACTCCTCCCCGAATGGAAACCGCAATGAACGCCCCCGCCTGCCCGCAATGCGCGATGGAAAACACTTACCCGGACGGCGCGCTGACCGTGTGCGCGGACTGCGGCCATGAATGGTCGGCCGACGCCGGCGCCGAGGCCGGCGACGAGCCGGCAGGCGACGTCGTCAAGGACGCGAACGGCAACGTGCTGTCGGACGGCGATTCGGTCGTGCTGATCAAGGATCTGCGCGTGAAGGGTTCGTCGATCACGCTGAAGATGGGCACCAAGGTCAAGAGCATCCGGCTCGTCGGCGGCGATCACGAAGTCGACTGCAAGACCGACATGGGCGGCTTCATGCTGAAGGCGTGCTACCTGAAGAAGGTCTGAGCGCACGGTTCAGGCGACCGTCGCATCCGCGTTTTCATCCGCCGCGTTTTCACCCGAGTACCCGCACATGGCCGAGGATCGAATTTCCTACGACGCGTTCGTCAGGTTCCTGGCGACGCCGCTGAATGACGGCCGGCCATTCGTGCTGGAGACGCAGAACGCGGTCTCGCTGCACTTCGATCATCTCGGCACCCAGAGCTTCATGTCGCTGCGCGATCCGCTGCGGCTCACGCTCGGTTATACGCGCGTGATGATGGGTTTCCTGCTGCTGCAGGCCGAGCCCGCACACATCTGCATGCTCGGGCTCGGCGGCGGTTCGCTCGCGAAGTACTGCTACCGCCATCTGCCCGGCACGACGATCGAAGCGGTCGAGATCAATCCGGACGTGATCGCGCTGCGCAACGTGTTCAGGATTCCTGCCGACGACGCGCGCTTCAGCGTGGTATGCGCCGACGGCGCGGATCATCTGGAACGGGCGGACGTCCGCACGGACGTGATCCTGCACGATGCGTTCGTCGCCGACGGTATGCGCGGCCGCTGTACGGGCGGCACCTTCCTCGACGCGTGCCGCGCGCGCCTGAGCGAATCCGGCGTGCTCGCGATCAATTTCATGGACGACGATCCGGCATTGCCGCGCCACCTCGAGCAACTGCGATCGGTATTCGGTTCGTCGTATGCGCTGGTGCCGTGCGGCGACGACAACAACTTCGTTGCATTCGCATGGAAGGACGGCAGCCGGCTGCCGTCGTTGCGTATCCTGTTGGAGCGGGCGCTCGCCTGTCCGCAGGCCGGCGAACTGAAGCTGGCCGCCACCGCGAGGCGCATGAAGCACGGCGAGGGCATCGATCCGCGGCGGCTGGTCTGGCGCGCGCAGTCGCACGAACGCTGGGAGATCGGCGCGTAACGGTACTTCGGATACTTGAGGTGCCTGGGGTATCGCGGCGGCGCCGCGCGCGCCTTTGCGGCCGCGCTTACTTCACGCGCTTGCCGATCGCGCTCCGGGTTTTGTACGTGACGCCGTGCCGGTCGAGATATTCGCGGATCAACTGCCGCACGACTTGCGACGGCGTAAGATCCTGCTCCGCGCAGAGCATCTCGAAGGCTTCCTTCTTCGCGGGATCGATCAGGACGGTCAGGCGGGCGGTTTTCGTTTCCATGACGGGGCGAGGGTGGTCGGTATGTTAATCAAATTATAATCGATCCGCTTTCGGCGTTACCGCGCGCCAGCGCCGTCCGTGGTGCACGATCAGCGTTTGCCGCGCAGCAGCGCGAGCAGGTCGTCGATCACCGGCACGATGGCGAGCGTGACGAGCACCGCGGCGAGCGGCACGGTCGATATGTAGCCCACGTGCTTGAAACCAATCGCGCCGGCCAGGCCGCCGACGAGGAACGACGCGAGCATCGTCGCGTGAATCCTCAGTTTCGAACGGTTGGCGATCACCGCGTGCGCGTCGACGTCGATCGCCGAGCGGTTCCAGTAGAACAGCTTGCCGAGCTCGATGCCGAGGTCGGTCACGATGCCCGTCACGTGCGTCGTGCGGATCTCCGCGCCCGACAGCTTCGTGATCGTCGCGTTCTGCAGCCCCATGATGAAGCACAGCAGCGTCACGGTCACCGGCACGAAGAACGTTTCCCACAGCGCGAGGTGGCTGCCGAGCAGCCCGAACAGCAACAGCAGCGCGGCTTCGAGCAGCAGCGGCAGCATGAACTGGCTGTGCAGCCCGCGGCGGCGCCCCCAGTTGACGAGGATCGCCGAGCAACTGGCGCCGATCAGGAACGACCCCAGCGAGCTGATGCCGGCGAGCGCGAGCCGCACGTCGCCGAGCGCCGTCGTGTCGGCGATCGCCGACACGATGCCGCTCATGTGCGACGTGTACTGCTTGACCGCGAGAAATCCGCCGGCATTGGTCGCGCCGGCGACGAACGCGAGCGAAAACCCGAGCTGGCGGTTCGCGGTCGCGCTGCGGTGTTTTCCCGTCAGGGTTCGGAAGTACTGCGCTGGCATAAGGGTTTCGCTCAATCGTCGCGGATGCGCGGGTACGGGCGGAAAACCGGTGCGGGCGGCGTGACGGGCACGCTGCCCGCACCGGATGCCGGGGCCGTCGAATCATGTGATGAACATGATAATGTCATTATCATACTCTGTTGGCCGGATGGTGCTTTCAGTACAATGATGCGAGGCGCTGCCGGCCGGCTGTTCCGTTGCCGCGCGGCGCGTGCTTGCGATTACTTCTGCTCACCGCTTCATGACCCCGATCAAGTTCATCCTTCGCTACACGGCGATCCCGTTCACGGCCATCGTCGCCGTGGTGATCTGGACTGTCATACCATCGTCGAAAGAGATCGATGCGAGACAATATGCGGCGCTGTCGCGCGCGTACGCGAGTTTCCCGCTGCCGTTCCGGCGCGAGATCTCGGACACGATGGAGCACGGCACGATCAACGACCGGCGGTATCAGGCACTCGTGCGCGATTCGCTCGGCAATGGCGTCGCGCTGGACTGGCCGGCGTCGGGCGTCGGCGGCGTCGCCGACGAGCGGCAAAAACTGGCCGAACTGATTCAGGCCGATTCGGATCTTCAAAGGCAACGGCAATGAAAACCCTGCTGGTTTCCGTGGCATTCGCGATGATCATCGCGAGCCTTATCTTCGCGCTGTACTTCATGAATCACGATCGCGGCAAGTCCAAGCGGATGGCGTGGTCGCTTGCCGCGCGTGTCGGGTTGTCGATCACGCTGTTTCTGTCGCTGCTGATCGCGTACAAGCTCGGCTGGATCGAACCGACGGGCTTGCCGATCGGGCGGTAAGCCGGTGGACGCCTCGCGGCATGCGGGGCGTTTTCGCAAACGCAGGTTTGCGTGGCTGATGCGTCTATTGTGATAAGAATACTTATCCCGATGGTCGCGATGCGAATGCGTGGCGTCGACGGAATCGCAACATCGCGTGCCCGATGGACGCGGTAACGACGCTAGTTGCCCGACTCGTTCGTCACGTCATGACGATATGCGCGCGGCGAACGACCCACGATGCGTTTGAACGCATGGCCGAACGCGCTATCCGAGTCGTAGCCGAGCCGCTGCGCGATCGCCGATATCGACGCGTTCGAGCGGCGCAGTTCGCGCATCGCCACCTGTATCCGCCACCGCAGCACGTATTCGAGCGGCCCGAACCCGAGCCGCCGCTTGAAATGCAGTGCGAACGTGGAACGCGACACGTGGCAGCAGGCCGCGAGGGCGTCGACGGTCCAGCGTCGCTCGGGCGCGGCGTGAATCGCGGCCAGCGCCGCGCTGACCCGCGAATCCGCGAACCCGGCAAGCCAGCCGACGTCGCCGTTCGCGCCGGCGTCCACATAGCGCCGCAGGATCTGCACGAGCATCATGTGTCCGAGATGCCGAACCATCAGCGACCCGCCCGGCGACGACGCGCCGAATTCCCGCGCGAGCTGCTGCAGCGACCAACGCAACACCGCCGCCTGTTCGGAATCGCCGCTCACGATCACCACGGGCGGCAGGTTGCCGAGCAGCAGCGGCATGCCTTCCTCGTAGGCGAAGCGGCCGCCGATCAGAAAGCAGTCGGCCGGTTCGGCATAGTGCGCGATACCGTGCTCGACATGCCGGTACACGTCGGCGACCGGTACCGGCGCGACCGACGGATCGCTCGCCAGCGAAAATGCCCGCGGTGCGGCGAGCAGGAAGCAGTCCCCCGCGCGTAGCTGGACGGGCGGTCCCTCACCGTCGACGGTCAGCCAGCAACTGCCTTCGACCACCGCATTGAACTTGATCCCGCTGGGCGGGGGAAGGTCGACCGCCCATGGGCCGCCGGCGCGCAGGCCGGTGAAAAACGAGTCGCGCGTCTCCAGCAGCGACAGCACTTCCGATAGCGGGTCCACGCGCAATCCCCGGACGATCTCGACGAAAAACCGGATTCTATTGCATTCACAGTCCGGGGGTGCGGCCGGAGAATGATCTCGTGCAGTGACGCGGCCGATCGGCGGCCGCGTGCTTCGCGCACCCTTCCTGGAGCCTTCGATGACGAGCAGGCAGCACCCCCTTCATTCCGGATTCGACGCCGCGTCGACGGCGACCGACGTCCTGGCCGGCTTCGACCTGCGCGGCAAGACCGCCATCGTCACGGGCGGCCATTCGGGTCTCGGCCTCGAAACCACGCGTGCACTGGCGCAAGCCGGTGCGCACGTCGTCGTCGGCGCACGGAGCGCCGAGGCCGCGCGCGAGGCGACCCGCGGCATCGCCGGCGTGGAGATCGCGCCGCTCGAACTCGCCGACGCCGCGAGCGTGGCCGCATTCGCCGCGCGGTTCGTCGACGCGCGACGCAACGTGCATATCGTCATCAACAGCGCGGGCATCATGGCGTGCCCCGAGACGCGCGTCGGCGACGGCCGGGAAGCGCAGATGGCCGTCAATCACCTCGGTCACTACGCGCTCGTCAACCGGCTGTGGCCGGCGCTTGCGCACGGCGACGGCGCGCGCGTGGTCGCGGTGTCGTCGCTCGGCCACCGGCTGTCGCCGATCCGCTGGGACGATATCGGGTTCGCGCGCGGTTACGACAAATGGCTCGCGTACGGGCAGTCGAAAACCGCCAACGCATTGTTCGCGGTGCAGCTCGACGTGCTGGGCGCGCCGTTCGGTGTCCGAGCGTATTCGCTGCATCCCGGCAAGATCGCGACGCCGCTGCAGCGTCATCTGACGCGAGAAGAAATGATGGCGCAGGGCTGGGTCGACGAGCACGGCGTGCCGGTCGATCCGACGTTCAAGACGCCTGCGCAGGGGGCGGCAACCCAGGTATGGGCGGCGACGTCGCCGCGCATCGCCGATCTCGGCGGCGTCTATTGCGAGGATTGCGACGTTGCGGCGGTGACGCGCGGCGACGAGGAATCGGGCGTGCGGCCGCATGCGATCGATCCGGAGGAGGCGGCGCGGCTGTGGGCGTGGTCCGCGGCAGCGACGGGCGTCGATGCCTTTGCGGCGCGCCGCTGACGCTCAAGCATTCGCCGGGCGCGGGCGTCGTGCGCCGTGCGGGGTTCGGTGGCGGCACGACGCCCGCGCCCGGCAGCCTATCCGCGCGTCTGCCGCAGCACGCGCCCCATCTCCGCGATCGGCATGGCAACGATCGAATTCAGCAACCGCATTTCCCCGGCGTCCGGATGCGCGACGTTCCGCACTTCATCGAGCGTGCGCTCGACGTGACGATCGAGCGGTTCGAGAAAACGCTGCAATTCACTGGCGGCCGCTTTCTCCCTGAGGCCGAGCACCTGACCGAACGCGACCAGCGCGTCCACGTCGATATCGGCGAACCGCGTCGCATTCCCGAGTGGCATCGTCAGCTCGCAGTGCGGCCAGTGATCGCCGCGATGGTCGGGCCGGTGCGTCGGCGTGTGATACGCGACCGTGCTGACGATGTCGTAGAACGGCGCGAGCCGGTAGCCGCGCGCGTCGACGAAGAACGACAGGTTCTTCAGGTGCGCGTCGGCATTGCCGACCACCACGTTGAACACGGTCCAGCGGAACACCGACAGGCGTGTCAGCGCGCGCGTGCTGGTGCGGTCGATCGCGCGGGCGAGCTCCTGCGCATTGGCCCGCTGGTACTTGAAACCGCGGTCGTAGTTGAGCAACTGCATCGCGTCGATCGTATGCACGCGCCCGGCCGGTTCGGACGCGACGTCGCGGTCGAACCGGTCGATCACGTAGCAGGCGGACGGCGCGCGCAGGAAATGCACGTCGGGCACGTCGAGCCCCATCTTCTTCGCGAGCTGCATGCAGAAGAACTCGTTGATCGCCGAATGCGGATAGCCGGCCGCGCGCATGTCGGGTTTGAGCAGGTGCATCGACGGTTCGCTGCCGACCGGCTCGAACAGCGCGTAGTCGGGCGCGTCGCCCCGCAGCACCAGCAGCAGCTTCTGCTGTGCGCCGGCCGCCGACATGCGCTTGGGCGCCGTGGCCGTCAGCGCGCGCTCCGGCATTGCCTGAATCCGGCGCTCGAGCTCGTCGAGCGGCAGCGGTTGCAGGCCGCCGGCCGCCTCGTGCTCGCCGTCGGCCAGCAGCGTCAGCGCGCCGGCCGATTCGCGGCCGAAGTACGCGAGCAGGCCCCACGCGTCGGCCGCATCGACCTTCGCCTCGCGCGCGAGCGACGTGCGCATGCCTTCCTCGGGCAGCAGGTTGTCGAAGAACCATTGAACCGGGCGATCGGTCGACGTGTCGGTGAACACGCCCGCGCGGAGCGGGAACGCCGGCGACAGCGGGTAGGCGGCGGGTGACGCGAGCCAGTGCGCGTCGTACGCGAACGACCAGATGCCTTTGTCGTCGGTCAGCGTGCCCATGCGCACGCCGTTCGCGGACGCGATCAGCGTTCTAGCCGCCATGGCTGCTCCTGCGGCGTTGCGCGGCCTTCAGTGCGGTGGCTTCGGAAATCTCGATCGACGACTCGGCGTACAGCCGCACCCCCAGTTCGCCGAGCAGCAGCATGACCTTGCCGATTTGCGCGGTCGGCTTGCCGGCTTCCACCTGGCTGATGAATTTCGGCGACAGCCCGGTCGCGTTGGCGAGTTCGTCCCGCGTGAACCCCTGCTGGATCCGCGTCGCGCGAATGAGGTGGGCGAGCGCGCCGATCGTATCGACGGACTGCGACTCCGACATGACGTTCTCCGTGCTTCGTATCTGATCGGGAACAGTATTGCATAACTCGCCGCGACGGGCATTAATTCGTATTCGTACGGGAACGAATACAGGATCGCGACGGCCGGAACGTCATTTCGTACCCGATCGGGAACCGAATGTCGCGAAATGATTGCAGAGAGGAGGTCCGTATCTGATCGGATACGGAGAAGAATGGCGCGCGTCGCGCCTCAGCATGCGTGCTCGATCGGCCATGCCGGTGAGGCGGCCCGGAAGATGTCCGCGGGCGGCAGAGAGTCCGCCGCCGTCCCGCGCGACGAGCGGCGGCCCACGATCATTCGGCGAACAGATCCGGCCCGAACACCTCGTAGTGAATCCGCGTCTCGTGGATTCCGAGGTTCTTCAGCGCATCGTGCTGCATTCGCATGAACGGTACCGGGCCGCAGATGTAGTAATCGGCATCGGGCAAGAGGATCGCGCCCTTGATCGCGTTGACATCGACCAGACCCTTCAGGTCGTAATCCGTTCCTTCGATGTCCTGCGGTAGCGGATCGTCGTAGAACACGACGAGATTGAAGTTCGCATACGTGTTCGCGGTCTCGCGCAGCCGGTCGCGCATCGCATGCACGCCGCTGTTGCGCGCGCCGTGCACGAACACCACCTGCCGCTGCGGATCCTGGATCGCGCGCTTGAGCATGCTGATCATCGGCGTCAGCCCGACGCCGCCGCTGATCAGCACGATCGGCGTTTTCGCGTTGACGTCGATGTGGAAGCTGCCGTACGGCGCCGCCACCTTGATCTCGTCGCCGACGTTCACGTGGTCGTGCAGCAGGCACGAGACATAGCCAGGCGGATAGGTGCCGCCGCTTTCGCGCTTCACCGAAATCCGGTACGTATGTCCGTTCGGCATGTCCGACAGGCTGTACTGGCGAATCTGCTGCAGGCCGAGCTCGGGCACGTCGACCGCGACGCTGATGTACTGGCCCGGCTCGAAGTTCGCGACCGGCTTGCCGTCGGCCGGCTCCAGGATGAACGATGTGATCACGGTGCTCTCGGGCCGCTTCTCGCGCACGACGAAGCTGCGCCAGCCGGTCCAGCCGCCGAGCTGCCCCGACGACTGTTCGTACAAGCCGCTTTCCATGCCCATCAACACGTCGGCGAGGTTGCCGTAGGCCTGCGCCCACGCGGAGATGATGTCGTCGGTGGCCGCGTCGCCGAGCGTCTCCTTGATCGCCGCGAGCAGGTGTTCGCCGACGATCGGGTAGTGCTCGGGCCGCACGCCGAGGCTCGCATGCTTGTTCGCGATGTTCTTCAGCACGGCCGCGAGACTGCCCGGATCCTCGATGTTTTCCGCATAGGCATAGACGGCGCGCGCCAGCGCCTGCTGCTGCTGGCCCTGTTCCTGGTGCGCCATGTTGAACACGTTCTTCAGCTCCGGATGCGCGTTGAACAGGCGCGTATAGAAGCATTTGATGATGTCGTAGCCGTGTTGCGCGAGGACGGGGGCCGTGGCCTTGACGATGTCTTTCGTTTTCTGCGTGAGCATGGTCGAACTCCTTCGTAAGGGGGCGTATCGGGCGTATCGGGCGGGGCGAGCGTGGGCGGCGGTCGCCGCGGCATGGTCGGGCACGCGGTGCACGATTCGGGCCCGTGCAGCACGATCGACCGAACGCATATTGTCCGGTCGTCGCAAAGCGCGGGTCAAAACTGACGGCAGCCGTTCGCCACTCTGGCGCGGTGCTCGCGGAACGTTCCTTTCTACAATTCGGTCCGCCACGCTACACGCGTCGCCGCACCCCGAAGGCAGGCCCGATCCTTGCGACCGGCAAGCGTCATCGGCGGCGTTCGCGCCCCGACACATGACGATTTGCACGGGAGGCGCATATGGAGCCGATGCCGGTCGTACTGCAATGGAACGACGTTCTCGTCAGGATCGTGCTGGCGCTCGTCGCGGGCGGGCTGATCGGCTTCGATCGCAGCGAATCCGGCAAGACGGCCGGCCTGCGCACGACGATCCTCGTCTGTCTCGCCGCATGCCTGTCGATGCTGCAGGTCAATGCGCTGTTGCTGCAAGCGGGCAAACCGGAGGGCGCGTTCTCGGTGCTCGATCTGATGCGGCTGCCGCTCGGCATCCTGACCGGGATGGGCTTCATCGGCGGCGGCGCGATCCTTCATCGGGACGGCCTGGTGTCCGGTGTCACGACGGCCGCGACGCTGTGGTTCGTGACGGTCATCGGGCTGTGCATCGGCGGCGGCCAATTGTCGCTCGGCGCGCTCGGGCTGGTGCTCGCGCTGCTGGTCGTCTGGCCGCTGCGGTTTGTGGAGCAGCGCTTGCGGCGCGTCAGGACCGCGCTGGTCACGGTCGAATATCCGCTGGGGTCGGTTGCGCTTGAACAACTGACCGCGAAGCTGCACGACGCGGGTTTCACGTGCCGGACGAAGCGCTTTTGCGAAACGGCCGCACGCGCCGTGCGCGAGGAGGAACTGCTCGTGCAATGGCGCGAAGTGGCCGGCGCCGACGTGATGCTGAAGCAACTGATGCGGACCGTCGAATCGGTCGGCCTGACGTCGGTCCGCTGCTCGACGGAGGACTGACGCGCGCGCGGCCGCCGGAACGCTCGATGCTCGTGCTGCTGGCCGCCGTGGGCGGTTTATCAAGGAGCGAAACATGACATGTGTATCGGAAGTGATGACACGCGACGCCGCGACCATCGGCCCGACGCAGAGCCTGCGCGATGCGGCCAGGTTGATGAGCGACCTGAACGTCGGCGCGCTGCCCGTGTGCGACGGCACGCGGCTGATCGGCATGCTGACGGATCGGGACATCGTCGTGCGCGCGGTATCGATGGGCGTGCCGCCGGACGAGGCGGTCGAGGGCGTCGTCAGCGGACCCGCGAACTGGTGTTACGAGGACGACGACATTTCCGCGGTGCAAAAGAAGATGGAAGACGCGCAGATTCGTCGCGTGCCGGTGATCGACCGGCAGAAGCGGCTGGTCGGCATCGTCGCGCTGGGTGATCTTGCTACCGCCGCGGACGGCGGGATGTCGTCGACGCTCGGCGCGGTGTCGGCGCCATCGCGCCCGGATCGGTGATCGCCATGGCAGACACGGAGAACGACATGAACGTAGACAGGGAAACGCGGGTCCGCGAGCGCGCGTACCGGCTGTGGCAGGCGGACGGCGCGCCGGACGGCAAGGCCGACGAATACTGGCAACGGGCCGAGCAGCAGCTCGATGCAGAGGGCAGCAGCGCGGACGGGCGCGCCGGGCAGGCGACGGATTCGCCGGCCGATCAGTCCGCGAAGCGCCGCATCCCCGGCGAGCCGCTGCAGGACGTCGACGCGGTGCCGACCGGCGAGATCGCGCACGAAAGGCGGCGCACGCGGTGAAACGTGGCCGGCCGTGACCCAGCGACAGCCGCACAGGACGACGCATGCGGGACACGCGCGATGGCGGATCCCGTGCGGCGCGCGCGGTCGGCCCGACACCATCCGAACACGGAGATATTCATGACCCAGGACACTCAACCGAAGGACATCGCGTCGCCCGAGGCGCCGGACCGGCGCGGCCCGACACCCGGCGGCGAATCGACCGCGCGCCCCGGCCATGCGCCCGGCGGCGGCGAGCTCGGCACGATTCCGGACGATCAGGCGCGCAAGGTCGTGCCGGACGATCCGCGCCAGACCGAGGTGCACGATCCGGCCGGCAAGCCGTGGCCGGACGAGCACGACGCACCCGACGATTCGGGCAACCGGCCGCGACCGCTGTAGCGGTGCCGCCGCCCGACTCGCCGCGTCTCGTTCCATTCCGTCATCCACGCACCGGAGTCCATCATGTCATCAGACGAAGTTTCCGAATCCCGTCGCAAATGGGTGCAGGGCACGACGGCCGGACTGGTCGCCAGTGTCGCCCTGCCGACGATCGCGCAGACGGGCAGCCCGCCCGACGCCGGCGATACGGCGCCGCGCGATCCGCGCACGCTCTATCCGCATGCGCCGTTTCCGCAGCAACACCAGCCGTGGCCGGGCCTCGCGGGCCGCATGACGCCCCGCCCCGATCACGGCGAGCGTAGCTATCGGGGCAGCGGCAGGCTCGAGGGCCGCAAGGCGCTGATCACCGGCGGCGATTCGGGCATCGGCCGCGCGGTGGCGATCGCCTGCGCACGAGAAGGCGCAGACGTCGCGATCGTCTATCTGCCCGACGAAGAGCCCGATGCGCGCGAAGTCGTGGACATCGTCCGCAGCGCGGGGCGCAAGGCGGTGCCGCTGCCAGTCGATATCCGCAGCGAAGGCGCGTGCAACGGGCTCGTCGAGCGGGCGGTCGCCGCGCTCGGCGGGCTCGACATTCTCGTGAACAACGCGGCGCGCCAGCAGAGCCACGAATCGATCCTCGACATCAGCACGGAGCAGTTCGACTGGACGCTGCGCACCAACCTTTACGCGATGTTCTGGATCACGCGGGCCGCCATTGCGCACATGCCGCCCGGTTCGGCGATCGTCAATACGACGTCGGTCAATGCGTACGACCCGTCCGCGAACCTGCTGGACTACGCGATGACGAAAGCGGCGATCGCGAATTTCACGAAGGGGCTCGCGAAGCAGATGATCAAGCGCGGCATCCGCGTGAACGGCGTCGCGCCGGGGCCGTTCTGGACGCCGTTGCAGGTCAGCGGCGGACAGACGACGCACAACGTGGAGACGTTCGGCGAGCAGGTGCCGATGGGGCGGCCCGGACAACCGGCCGAGATCGCATCGATCTACGTCGAGCTGATGTCGTCGCGCGCGAGCTATGTGACCGGGCAGATCTATGGCGCGTCGGGTGGCGCCGGGCAGCCTTAGTTGGCTGGCGGCGCAGGATGCGGCTGGATACGGCCGCACCCCGGTCATCGCCCCGGTTGACGATTCCGCCCCGAATCGACGCCGTATGCGTGAGCAGCGATCTTTATCACCGCAGCAGATAAACGTATCCGAATCGCTTCGTTGACGCACGCCGGCACGCCCTCGTAGATTCGCGTTTTGACCGAATCAGGAGCCGTGCCGTGACGACTACCGCCATCCGCGACGCCGCAACGCTTTCCGCCGGGCATCCCGCCTTGCGGCCGGACGGCGCGGCGCAGCACTTCGACATCGTGCCGTTCGACGCGCCGCTCGGCGCCGAAGTGATCGGCCTCGACCTGTCGAAACCGCTCGACGCCGACGATTTCGCGCGCATCCATCGTGCGCATCTCGATCACCACGTGCTGGTATTTCGCGACCAGCGCATCACGCCGGACGAGCACATCGCGTTCAGCCGCCGCTTCGGACCGCTGCAGATTCACGTGCTGCACCAGTTCGCGCTGGCCGGCCACCCGGAAGTGCTGATCGTGTCGAACATCGTCGAGAACGGCAAACCGGTCGGGCTCGGCGACGCCGGCCATTTCTGGCATTCCGACCTGTCGTACAAGGAAAAGCCGAGCCTCGGCTCGCTGCTGCACGCGCAGGAACTGCCGGCGGAAGGCGGCGACACGCTGTTCGCGAACATGCATCTCGCGTGGGATACGCTGCCGGCCCATCTGCGCCGCGCGGTCGAAGGGCGGCGCGCGGAGCATACGTATCTCGCGCGCTATGCGGAATTGCAGGCGCGCAGCCCATGGCGGCCCAACCTGTCGCCCGAGCAGATCGCGCAGGTCGCGGCGGTCGTTCATCCGGTCGTGCGCACGCATCCGGAAACCGGCCGCAAGGCGCTCTTCGTCAGCGAGCATTTCACGACGCGCATCGTCGGGCTGCCGGACGACGAAAGCCGCGCGCTGCTCGACGAATTGTTCGCGCACAGCGTGCGCGCCGAGCACCTGTATCGACACGCATGGCGCGACCACGACCTGGTGTTCTGGGACAACCGTTCGCTGATGCATCTCGCCGCCGGCACGCCCGACCATCTGCGCCGCAAGCTGTACCGCACGACGATCGAAGGCGACGCGCCTTTCTGAGCCGCGCGCCGCGTCATTCTTTTTCGTCTCTTCCCGACCGGAGTTCCGATGTCGTTTTCGCTTTTGCCGGCGCGTCGCGCGCTGGCGGCCACGCTCACCGCCGCGCTCGCCTTCGCGGGCGCGGCGATCCCGCAAGCCGCGCACGCGGAGGGCCGCATCCGCATCGCCGAGCAGTTCGGCGTCGTCTATCTGATGCTGAACGTCGCGCGCGACCAGCAACTGATCGAGAAGGAAGGGCGCAAGGCGGGCCTCGACATCAAGGTCGACTGGGTGCGGCTGTCGGGCGGTGCGGCCGTGAACGATGCACTGCTGTCCGGCGCGGTGGACGTCGCGGGCGCGGGCGTCGGCCCGCTCTTGACCGTGTGGGACCGCACGCGCGGCCGGCAGAACGTGAAGGGCGTCGCGTCGCTCGGCAATTTTCCGTACTACCTCGTGAGCAGCAACCCGAACGTGAAGACGATCGCCGACCTGAGCGCGAAGGACCGGATCGCGGTGCCGGCGGTCGGCGTGTCGGTGCAGTCGCGCGTGCTGCAGTACGCGGCCGCGAAGCAGTGGGGCGACAAGCAGTTCGACAAGCTCGACGCGCTCACGCAGGCGATTCCGCATCCCGATGCGACGGCGGCGATTCTCGCGAACAGCAACGTGATCACCGGTCACTTCGGCAATCCGCCGTTCCAGGAACAGGAGCTCGCCGGCAATCCGAACGCGCACGTCGTGCTGAATTCGTACGACGTGCTCGGCGGCCCGAGCTCCGCGACGGTGCTGTACGCGACCGAGAAATTCCGCGACGACAACCCGAAGACCTACCGCGCGTTCGTCGCCGCGCTGGCCGACGCCGCCCGGCAGATCGCGGCCGATCCGGAGCGCGCGGCCGATACCTATATTCGTGTGAACGCGTCGAAGATCGATCGCGCGCTGCTGCTGAAGATCCTGCGCAATCCGCAGGTGCAGTTCAAGACAGCGCCGCAGAATACGCTGCCGCTCGCGCAGTTCATGCATCGCACCGGCGCGATCCGCAACGAACCGAAGTCGTGGCGCGACTACTTCTTCGACGATTCCGCGACGGCCGACGGCAGTTGAGCGGCGCCGATGCAGCGACGCCGCGATCGACGCTTATGCGTCGGCGCGGTTTCGATATGCGCAATCGATGGTTGGTCCGCACGATGCCCAGCCGTATGTTGACGCTTTTCCCGCAAGAGATTCGATCGTGAACGCCACTTCTCCCCGAACCTGGTTGCCGCCGTATGCGGCGCGTGGCGGCGCGACGCCGGCCGCATCCGCCGCACCCGATACACGTGCCGCCGGCCGGCCCGCGGCGAACGCCGCGCCCGCTGGCGCACACAGCGAACGCCTGCTGGCCATCGACCAGGTCAGCCTCGAATACCGCAGCGGCGCGCGGATCGTTCGCGCGACGCATCAGGTGAGCTTCGACGTGTACGGCAGCGACCGCTTCGTGCTGCTCGGCCCGTCGGGGTGCGGGAAGTCGACGCTGCTCAAGGCGATCGCCGGCTTCATCGAGCCCGTCTCGGGTTCGATCGCGCTCGACGGCCGGCCGGTACGCGGGCCGGGGCCCGACCGCATCGTCGTGTTCCAGGAATTCGACCAGTTGCCGCCGTGGAAGACGGTCGTCGAGAACGTTGCGTTTCCGTTGCGCGCCGCCGCGAAGCTGTCGCGCGCCGAAGCACGCGAGCGCGCGCTGCACTATCTCGACAAGGTTGGCCTCGGCACGTTTGCCGACGCCTATCCGCATACGCTGTCGGGCGGCATGAAACAGCGCGTCGCGATTGCACGGGCGCTTGCGATGCAGCCGCGCGTGCTGTTGATGGATGAGCCGTTCGCCGCGCTCGACGCGCTCACGCGCCGCAAGATGCAGGAGGAACTGCTGCGGCTGTGGGACGAATTCCGCTTCACGCTGCTGTTCGTCACGCATTCGATCGAGGAGGCGCTCGTGGTCGGCAACCGGATTCTGCTGCTGTCGCCGCATCCGGGCCGCGTGCGCGCGGAGCTCAACAGTCACGAGCATTCGCTCGACAACGTCGACACCGGCGACTTCCGCGACAACGTCGCGCGGATCCACCGCCTGCTGTTCGACACCGATACCGCCCACGTACCGACGACGGAGGACGCCGCATCATGAGTACGCTCGACCCGGTCCTGCCGCCGCTGCCGCCCGTGCGTGCCGAATACACGTGCACGCTCGACGCGCCGCCCGACGCCGAGCGCGCGGTGCCGCCGCCGCTGCCGCGCCGCATCGCCGGCGCCGCATGGTTTCGCCGCAGCGTCATCGCGCTCGTGCTGATCGCCGCATGGGAGATCGTCGCGCGCATCGTCGCGAACGATCTGCTCGTCCCGACCTTCGGCGCGACGCTGGCCGCGTTCGTGCAAGGCATCGAGTCGGGCGAACTGCTGGTCAAGACCGGCATCTCGATGTCGGTGCTGCTGCGCGGCTATGCGCTGGGCGTGCTGCTGGCGTTCGCGCTGACGTCGCTTGCGGTATCCACGCGCATCGGCCGCGATCTACTGACGATGCTCACGTCGATGTTCAATCCGCTGCCGTCGATCGCGTTGCTGCCGATCGCGCTGCTGTGGTTCGGGCTCGGCACCGGCAGCCTGCTGTTCGTGCTCGTGCATGCGGTGCTGTGGCCGCTCGCGCTCAGCATGTATACCGGCTTTGCCGGCGTGCCCGCCACGCTGAAAATGGCCGGGCGCAACTACGGGCTCACGGGGCTGCGCCAGATCGCGCTGATCCTCGTGCCGGCCGCGCTGCCGTCGATCCTGTCGGGCCTGCGCGTCGGCTGGGCCTTCGCATGGCGCACGCTGATCGCGGCCGAACTCGTGTTCGGCGCGAGTGCGGGGCAGGGCGGCCTCGGCTGGTATATCTTCCAGAACCGCAACGAGCTGTATACGGATCGCGTGTTCGCGGGCCTTGCGGCCGTCATCGTGATCGGGCTGCTGGTCGAGAACCTCGTGTTCGACACGCTCGAACGCGCGACCGTGCGACGCTGGGGCATCCAGCATTGACGCGCACGGGCGCGATACAGGTGCCGTCAGGACCCTTCAGAACTTCACGCGCAACCCGCTGACGAACGCAAGCTGGCGGTTCGTCGACGACGCGCTGCCGATGTTCGAGATCGACGCGATCTTGCGATAGCCGCCCGACGTTGCAGTGCTCGCGTCGCCGGCCGCGAGCTGGTAGATGCCCGACACATAGATATCGGTGCGCTTCGACAACGCATAGTCGAACCCGAGCGTGAACTGGTGCCAGCGCGGCTTCAGCGTCTGGCCGCTCGTGCCCGGCAGGTTGCTCGCGCGCCCGTCGGTAAACGTATAGACGCCGATCAACGTGGCCGCCGGCGTGATCTGGTAGCGCGCGTTCACGTCGTAGTTGTTGAACTTGCGCGACGAGCCGTCGAGATAGTCGAGCTGCGTGTGGCTCCATGCGAAGCCGAGCGTCGCGCGACCGAGCGCGTAGTTCGCGCCCACCGCGCCGATCTGCTGCTTCAGTACGCCGCCGTTCAGCCCGTAAAAGAATGCGCCGCTGTAGTCGTTGCCGGTGGTCGAGGTCGCGCCGCCCACCGCGCCGCTCGTATTCGACGTCGCATTCGGATGGTTGAATCGCACATAGCCGCCGCCGATCGACAGCGGGCCGCTCACGTAATTCGCCGATGCACCCCACGCGTTGTTGTTCGAGAATCCGGTGCCCGCGCCGCCATTGGCCTGGTTGCTGAATGCATAGAGCAGGTCGGCCGTGAAGCCGGCGATCGTGTCGCTGCGGAACTTCACCGCGTTGTTCAGCCGGAAGCTCTGGTTCATGTTGTCGTTGTCGCCCACGTGCGTGGCCGGCGACCAGAAGCCCGACCCCGAGTACTGCGCGACGAGATCGGTGATCGGCTCGTACTGACGGCCGAACGTCAGCGTGCCGAGGCCTTGCTTGCCGAGGCCCACGTAGGCGGACCGGCCGAACAGGCGGCCGCCCTGGCCGAGCCCGCCGTCGCTCGGCCGGAACCCGCTTTCGAGCGTGAAGACCGCCTGCAGGCCGCCGCCAAGATCCTCCGCGCCTTTGAGGCCCCAGCGGCTGCCGCTCAGCTTGCCGCTCGTCTGCTGGATGTTGCTCGCGCCGCCCTGGTTGTTCGTATATGCGATGCCGGCGTCGACCACGCCGTACAACGTCACCGAACTCTGCGCATGCGCGCTGACCGAACCGATCGAAACCAAACCCAGCGCCACCGTTTTTTTGATCATGACCATCCTCTGTTTTTGTCAGTACGTTGATGAGGATCACGATGCTATTGACGACGAACGCGCCGATGAACGGCCGATCCGTGGTTTGTAAATCGCTGTGCGGCCGATTTGCAATGTGCGTCGTCGCCGGCCCGACATGCGCGCCGCGACCGCGTCCGGCACGCCTGCTGCGGCGAACGCATCGCGCGGACCGCGAACGCCGCTCGCCGGAAATGCATCTGTGCGGTCATATCGATCGATGAAATCGTTCGATATGCGCAATACCCGTCGTCCGCATGACGATGCGTTTACGCAACAGCGTGGCGGCGCTGCTCGTCCATCTCGAAGCACGGGCTGCGCGCAAAGACGTTGTTCCTGACGAGACCGACGTCGAAAATTCCGGCGGCGGCATCCATAGTCGGATCGGTTGACGCTTGCCGGCGTCCGGTTTCACCGGGTTGTTCGGAGGCGCAGCGGCCCGAATTGGCTATCGCCACAGGCGGCCGGTGAACGACAGGGAACAATGGCAAGCCGACCGGAGAGGGGCCCGCCAAATGAACGTCGGTGCGGCTCGTCGCGTGACACGCGCGCGGAACGATCCGACCATGCGCTCTCGCCGCGAAAATCTTGTAGCATCACCAGCGTGCCGGTAGGCATGCCGCCATCCCCGCTGCATGCCCATTTTCTCGTTTGTCGCGGCGCCGCCGGTGCCCGCCGTCGGCGCCGATTCGCGTGAGGTCAGTATGCGTCGCATTGGGCTTGTCCTCGTCCCCCAGTTCCAGGTGATGAGCTTACTCGCGTTATCGGTGTTCGATATCGCCAATCTCCGGGCCGGGCGTTCTCTGTACGAAGTCAGCGTCATTTCGGAAGACGGCGGGCCGGTCGAAGCGTCGTTCGGCATGTACGCGTCGACCAAGCCGGCACAGACGTCGGATCTGCACACCGTATTCGTCGGCGCATCGCTGTCGAAGCCCCCGCTCACGGACGGGATGCGCGAGTTGTTGCTCGATCTGTCGGGAAAAGTCGAGCGGATGGCGTCGATTTGCCTCGGCGCGTTTCTGCTGGCCGAGGCGGGATTGCTCGATGGGCGTCGTGCCACGACTCACTGGGCGTTCGTCGACCGGTTCAGGGATGGCTATCCGGCAGTGACGGTGGAGAAGGATTGCATCTTCGTGCGCGACGGCAATGTATGGAGTTCCGCCGGCATGAGTACCGCCATCGACATGGCGCTTGCGATGCTCGAGGAAGACCTCGGACCGGATGCCGCGCTGGAGGTCGCAAGGGATCTTGTGCTCGAGCGCTGGCGGCGTTCGGGATCGCAGCCGCAAACATCGGTACTGCTCGAGCATCCCGCACGCACCAACCGGATCCACGACGTCATCACACACATTCGGGAGAATCTCGGCACCGAACTGAGTGTCGAAAAACTGGCCGACGTGGCGAGAATGAGCAAGCGCCAGTTTACGCGTCGCTTCAAGGATGAAACGGGCCTGACGCCGGCAAAGGCGGTCGAGCGCATCAGGCTGGAAACAGCGAGGGATTTCGTGACGAGTTCGTCATGGACGATCGATACGATCGCGCGCGAAACCGGATATGCGGACCCGGAACGCATGAGGCGGTCGTTCCTGCGCGCATTCGGGCAGCCGCCGCAGGCGATGCGGCGAGGGCGCAAGCTCGAACCCACGGGCGCCGACTGAAGCGTTCGCATGCGCAGCCGTGCCCAGCATGGCACGAAACGAGGGAACTGCGTCCCTCCGCGCGCATTTTTCCCCCCTAGAATGATCGCTGTCCGGATGGCATCGGTTCCGGGATGCGTCGGCCGAGGATGTCGGCTCAACGGAGCGTGTGCCACCAGCCGGCACGGATACCCATGCGCGCCGCGTACCGGTTCGCGTGCGGCGCTTCGTGCACCGCAGCCGTGCGTATCGAAGGTCGGTGACACGCCGCCTTGGGCGCACCCGGGTTCGGCATCCGTCGCGGAATTCGTCCGCGGCGATGAACCATAATTGAATGGACGGTTGAAACCCACGATATGTCAGTCGTAGCGACGAAAGACGATTCGACGCCCGTCGTGTACATCGTCGACGACGATTCCGCGATGCGCGCGTCGCTCGATACGCTGTTGCGCTCGATGGGCCTGCGCGTCGTGACGTTCGCGAGCACCGCGGAGTTGCGCGCGGCGCAATTGGAAGACACGTCGAGCTGCCTGCTGCTCGACGTGAGGCTGCGCGGAGAGAGCGGGCTGGTGTTCCAGCAGGCCACCGACCGGCCGCCGGTCCCGATCGTCGTCATCACCGGCTTCGCCGACGTCGACATGTGCCGCAAGGCGCTGAAGGGCGGGGCGGTCGATTTCCTGGTGAAGCCCTTCACGGATCAGGAATTGATCGACGCCGTGAACCTCGCGCTATCGCTCGATGCGGCACGGCGTACGCACGACTGCACGCGCCAGCGACTGCAACAGTCGTTCGAGCAGCTCACGCGCCGCGAGCGGGAAGTGCTCGCATACGTGGTGGGCGGCGCGTTGAACAAACAGATTGCTTCGCACCTCGGGTTGAGTCTGATCACGATCAAGCAGCATCGCGCGTCAGTGATGCGCAAGATGAATGCTTCATCGTTGGCGGACCTCGTGCGCAAGTCGCAAGCGATCGGCGTGCAGCTGTCGGCCGCCCGTTAGCGGCGCGCGGCGTGCGGTGCGCGTCCCACCGGCACGCCGATCCTCGCGAAATACTCGCGACGCGTCGGGCGGCGAGGTTCGCCGCGGCGTGTGCGGCGGTGTCGAGCCCTTCGTCGGAGCGGGAGTTCGTGACTTGATCCGGTCACGGCCTGCCGGCGTGCGATATGCGACGTTCGCACGCCGTTCCGCGATCGTCGCGCACGCCATGCTCGCAGCGTACTGAAGCGCTCGACCGGAGGCGTGACACATGCCCAGCGCGATCAAGCGGCCACGGCACCAGCGCCCCGGCGCGCGGGAAGGGCGAACGAGAAGGCGCACCCCGTTCCCGGTTCGCCGCGGGCCCAGATCCGGCCGTTGTGCGCGTCGACGATCGAGCGTGCGACGGTCAGGCCCATTCCCATGCCGTCGCGCTTGCTCGTGAAGAACGGCTGGAAAAGCTGTTCGATCGCTGCCTGTTCGACCCCCGGCCCTGTATCGCGCACGTCGAACACGACCTCTTCCGCGCTCGCGGTGACCGACACGGTCAGCGTACGCTCGCGCGACGGGCCGATATCGATTGCCTGGATGCCGTTCAGCAGCAGATTCGCGAGAACCTGCTGGATTTGAACCGGGTCGGCGAATACGCGCGCGTCCGGATCGATCTCAAGGTCGATGCGAACGCCCTTTGCACCGGCTTCGGGCGTGATCAGGAACAGCGCGGCATGCACGGCCTCCGACGCCGCGAATTCGACGAACTGGACAGGCGCTTTACCGATGAAGCCGCGAATCTTGCGGCATATCTCGGTCGCATCGCGCGCCCAGCGAGCGGCGCAGGCGATTGCGGCCTTGGCCTCGTCGATGTCGGGCTCGTCGCGTGCCAGCCAGCGCAACGCGGCCTCGGCCGATGAGCCCACGGCCGACAGCGGCTGACTGACCTCATGCAATATCGACGCCGACATCTCGCCGAACAGCGAAACGCGCGCCGCGCGCGCGGCCTCCGCCCGCAACGCGTCGAGCCTGTCGGCGTTTTCCTTCTGCTCGGTCACGTCGAACGCGTAGAAATGCAGCCGCCGGTAACCGTCCTCGTTCTTCGGCAGCGAACAGCGCCACACGATCGGCACACTGCGACCCTTGAGGGTCACCAACGTGTGTTCGCCCTGGCAGGTCGGGCGATCTTCGTAGATCGCGCGCAGCACCGCGTTGTTGCAGAGCCGGTCGGCCGGCAACAACACCGCCGCGTGTTCGAGGAAATGCGTTGTCGATTCCGCTTCCAGCAGCGTCACCACCGCATCGTTGGCGGCGACCAATGCGCGCAGCGCGTGAAGGTCGGAGACGGCCTGCGAATGCTCGTCGAAATAGCGGTCGATATCGACGACGCCCGACTTCCGCAATTCTTTCACCGCCCGATAAATGCGCGA
Organism: Burkholderia sp. BCC1208; assembly: GCF_902833095.1. Lineage (NCBI taxonomy): Bacteria > Pseudomonadati > Pseudomonadota > Betaproteobacteria > Burkholderiales > Burkholderiaceae > Burkholderia > Burkholderia sp. BCC1208. The sequence continues at coordinate 419,150 of NZ_CADFDY010000009.1, forward strand.
CCAGTCCTCGATCAGGATCGGTATCGGCGCCGACTGAAAAAGCTCGCTGTCCGCGGGATGGGCGCCCGGGAGTGGATCGAGCGCGAGGGCTGGGGACGTGGACATGGAGACCTGATGTTCGCGCTGAGGCTCGCGCACTGCGAGCGAAACCGGAGAGCCGGCGGTAAAGGAGCGGGGCGACGAACGAAGCGTTGCGTCCGCCCTCGAAGCAGTTGCAACTATAAGGCAGAACGTCGCGTCTCGCTTGGCGTGACAGGGGGCGCGGCCGAAGCGCATGGAGGGGCGACGTCGCGGTGCAAACCTTGGTATGGGGGAGCATCGACCACAGGCTGATGGATGGCGGGAAGTCGTTCGAATAGACTCGGTTTCAACGTGAGCGAAGCGTATCGCGCCGGAACTCGAACAGGCTCGACCTTCGCGGTTTCGACGGCGTGCGCACGTTGCGCGCACCACTGCGCGTCCGATGCGAGAGGAACGGTAGATATGGCACAGCCTGGGTTTGCTTACGACGATGTGTTCGAAGGTGCGCTGATGCGCTTGCTCGATCCGTCGAGACTGCCCGGCACGCGCGACGGTCCGGCAGGCGCGGCAGGCCGGCGGATGCGGCGCGTGCGTATTGCGCGCGGCGACGGTGCGAGCGGGGTGGCGGCGCCGGCGGCCGCCCGAGTCAGGATCGTCGAGATTTTGTCCGATACGTCGGTCAGTGTGCGCTGGAGCGATCCGAGATCCGGACATTTCGGCGAACAGGTTTGGCGGTGCGTGACCGCGCGAACCGCATCACGCTGCGTACTGACCGGCATGCCGATCCATTGCGGCGATCGCGTGTATCGGCCGCAAGGGCGCGGCCGCACCGTTCCGTGCAACTGGGACCGGATGATTCATGCGGCCGCCGTCGCTTCGAGGTCGTCGCACGATGCCAGCGACGAGTGAAGCGCGGGCGGGCGCGGTGGGTATGGGCGGAGCCATACCTCGGCATGATTGCCGGCACAGGGTGCGACGGATACGCTGTCCGGAATCCTGTTGCGTTCCCGGCGCCGCCGGCGAGCGTGGCATCACGCGAGACACGCTGTGCACGACAAGACGGTTTGCATCATCGACGATGAAATGGCGATGAGACAGTCGCTGGAATCGCTCGTGCGCTCGATGGGTGTCCGCGTGAGGCTGTACGCATCGGCCGAAGCGTTTCTCGAGCACGACGGGAGCGCGCCGTCCCACTGCATCGTGTGCGATATCCAGATGTCCGGCATGTCGGGCATCGAGTTGCTGGCCGTACTGCGCGCAGGGTGTTGCGACGTGCCGATCGTCTTCGTGACCGCGCACCCGAGCGCGCGCCGCATGCTCGAAGCGAGACGGCTCGGTGCATTGTGCGTGCTCGAGAAGCCGTTCGATCCGCGGGAACTCGTGCAGTGGGTGATGCGGGCGCTCACCGGATGCTGACGGCGCGGCATGGAGGCATACGCGTACGACAACGTCGCGTTTGGGACGCGTCATCGCGATTGCGCGTTTCCACCACAAGGTTTCGTTTTCAAACGACGGGAGAAGTTATGGCAAACGATACACCGAGCCTCGGCGCGAGAACGCAGTTCGTCGACGTCGACGGGCGACGCCTCGCGTACCGCACCTTCGGCAGCGGAACGCCGATCGTGCTGTGCGTGCGCTTTCGCGGAACCATGGACACGTGGGATCCGCTGTTCCTCGACAGCCTCGTCGAACAGGGGTTCCAGGTCACGATTTTCGACTACAGCGGGCTCGGGCAATCGACCGGCGAGCGCACTTACCACCCCGCGTCGCTCGCGAAGGACGCGATCGACCTGATCGTCGGTCTGAAGCTGGAGAACGTCGTCATCGGCGGATGGTCGGTCGGCGGAATGGCCGCTCAGATCGTGCTCGCGAAGGCGCCGCAGCTCGTCACGCATGCGGTTCTGATCGCGACCACGCCGCCGGGTCGACTGGTCAAGCCCGGCGAGCAGCTGTTCTACACGATGGCAAAGCGCGAAAACGACTTCGACGATTTCGTCACGCTGTTTTTCGAGCCGACCTCGCCCGCGAGCCGCGCGGCGGCCGAGCAGGCCGCGGCGCGGCTCGCGCAACGCACGGTCGATCAGAGCCCGGCCGTGCCGGTCGAATGGGCGGGGCAGCAGGTCGGCGACGGCCCGCGAAACCCGGCGTTCCCGGTCGACGCCGTGCTCGACGCGCTGAGGTCGACGTCGATACCGGTTCTTCATGTCGGCGGCGATCACGACATCGTGTTTCCGGTGGAGAACTGGTATGCGCTCAACGGTCAGCTTCCGACGCTGCATCTCGTGACGCTGCCGCGCACCGGGCACGGGCCGCAACTCGAGTATCCGGTGGTTTGCGCCAAACATATCGCGGCGTTCGTCGGCGCAGACGCCGGCTGATCGCACACGCGAAAGAGAAGGGGCGCGGCAGCACGCCGCCGATCGAACCCTGCTCTGAAGAATTGAAGAAGATATTGTCGAATTGATCAGGATTACAAATGGAAGATCTGGTTGAGTTTGCGATTCGCGCGGCAGGCGGCATGGAGCGCTTCATGAGCTTTCGCAGCGTATCCGCGCAGTTGCACCACACGGGCGTGATCTGGTCGCTGAAGCAGCGCGACGGCGTGCTGACCGATTCGCGCGTGACGGTGCAGTTGCACGAGCAACAGGTGTCGCACGCGCCGTTCGCGCCGACGACGGATCACTCGATCTATACGCCTTCACGTGTCGAGATCCGGCGGCCGGACGACAGCGTGGTCGATGCGCTCGACGCGCCTCGCGCATCGTTCGACGGCTACGAAATGGACACCCCGTGGTCGAATGCGCAGCTGGCCTACTTTGCCGGCTACACGATGTGGACGTATCTGACCTCGCCGTTTCTGCTGCGGCACAGCGGCGTGAAGAGCCGGGAAATCGAGCCGTGGGTCGTCGACGGATTGCCATGGCGGCGCTTGCGCGTCGAGTTTCCGGCGGAGATCGCGACGCACAGCGCGGTGCAGACGTTCTACTTCGACGCCGACGGACTGCTGCGCCGGCACGACTACGAGGTCGACATTCAGGGGCGCAACGCAGCGGCCCGATATCTCGGCGATTACGTCGAGGTGCAGGGCATCCGCATGCCGACGCGTTTTCGCATTTATCCGCGTACCGCGGAGAACCTGGCTCTGCCGGCGCCGCTGATCGTCGGCGTCGATCTGTCGAACTTCCGTTTCGAATAACGAGGACAACATGACACATTCAGCGACCTACCGCGCGGCGGTAGTCAAGGCGCCGGGGCAACTGGAACTGGTCGACCGGCCGATTCCCGAGCCGGCATTCGGGCAGGTCCGCATCCGCGTGGAAGCCTGCGGCGTATGCCACTCCGACAGCGCGACCGTCGAACGCCAGGCACCGGACGGCGCACCGCCGCGCGTGCCGGGCCACGAGGTCGTCGGGCGCATCGATGCGGTGGCCGATGGCGTCGAAGGCTGGCACGTCGGCCAGCGCGTCGGCGTCGGCTTCCTGGCTGGCGAAGACCGTACGTGTTCATCGTGCCGGCACGGCGATGTCGTGAACTGCGAGAACCCCGTGATCACCGGGATGACGACCGACGGCGGTTACGCGGAGATCATGCTGGCCGAAGCGCGCGGCCTCGTCCGTGTGCCTGACGATCTCGACGCGGCGGAAGCGGCGCCGCTGCTCTGTGCGGGGCTCACGACGTTCAATGCGCTGCGCAATGCCGACGCGCGGCCGGGCGACGTGGTGGCGATCCACGGCCTGGGCGGCCTCGGTCATCTTGCCGTGCAGTTCGCGAACAGGATGGGGTTCTACACCGTCGCGATCGCGCGCGGCGCCGACAAGGCCGCGCTTGCCGCGCAGCTCGGCGCGCATCGCTATATCGATGCTCGCACCGAGGACGTCGCCGCCGCGCTGCGTGCAATCGGCGGTGCGAAAGTCGTGCTCGGTACGGCGCCGACCGGTTCCGGGATGGCGGAAACCGTCGCGGGGCTGTCCGCGCGCGGCAAGCTGATCGTCGTCGCCGTGCCGGGCGAGCCGATCGCGGTGAATGCGGTCGACCTCGTGTTCGGCGGCCGTTCCGTCGTCGGCGCGCTGACCGGCACCGTGGCGGACAACGAAGAGACGCTCGCGTTCGCACGGCTGCAGAACGTGCGGCCGATGATCGAGACGTTTCCGCTCGAGCAGGCGCAGGCGGCATACGACCGCATGATGCGCGCCGACGTCCGGTTCCGCGCGGTACTGACGATGAATTCCACACCCACAGGAGTTACCGCATGAACGCAATCGCTCAATCCGTCATCGATGCCCACGGTGGGCTCGACCAGTGGCGCAAGTTTCGGCAGGTTCGCGCACGCCTCGTTCAGGGCGGCGCCCTGTGGGGCCTCAAAGGTCACGCCGGCGTGATGGACGACACGACCGTCACCGTCGCGACGGATCGTCAATGGGCGTCGCATGCGCCGGTCGGTGAATTGGCCGCGCGCAGCGAATTCACGGGCAAGCGCATCGCACTGCTCGATTCGTCCGGGCGGGTGCTGGCGGAGCGCGAGCAGCCGCGCCGGTCGTTCGACGGACATACGCTGGAAACGGGCTGGGACGCGCTGCAGCTCGCATTCTTTGCCGGATGCGCGATGTGGACGTATCTGAACGCACCGTTCGTGCTTGCGTGGGACGGCGTGAGCTGTGAAGAGGACGGCATCTGGAACGAGCAGGGCGAACCGTGGCGCAGGATTCGCGTCCACTACCCGGATACGCTCGAGGTGTTCAGCAAGACGCAGACGATCTACGTCGGGCCCGATGGCCTGATTCGCCGTCTCGACTACGACGTCGAAATCGCCGGCAACACGCCCGGCGCGCATTACGTCAGCGACTACACGACCGTGTCCGGCATCCGTTTCCCGACGAAGCGCCGCATTTATCCGCGAACGCCGGACGGGCACGCGCTACCGGAACCGCTCGTCGTATCGATCGACCTGCACGACATCGCGCTCGGCTGAGAGCGAACCGCGGCGCGCGGCGCGCGCCCACCGAGGATCCAACCATGACCGAAATCGCATCATCCATTGCTCCGACTCGCTACGTCGACGCATCCGGCGTGCGCTATGCGTATCGCCGTTTCGGCAACGAAGGTGGCGGGCGGCCGCTGCTCTGCCTGCAGCACTTCACCGGCACGCTCGACAACTGGGATCCCGCGATCGTCGATGCGCTCGCGCGGGATCGCGAAATCATCCTGTTCGAGAATGCCGGCGTCGGCCGTTCCGGCGGAGAGGTGCCTACCTCGATTGCGCAAATGGCGGAGCACGTGCTGCACTTCGTCGATGCGCTTTCGATCGGCAGGCTGCACATCCTGGGATTTTCCCTCGGCGGCTTTCTCGCACAGGACATCGCGATCGCGCGGCCCGAACTGGTCGAGCGGATGATCCTGTCCGGCACCGCGCCCGAAGGCGGCGAGGGCGCCGGGATGGACCGCCCGGAGCTGCTCGCGATCTATACGGACGGCGGGATGCCGATGAGCGACAAGCTCAAGCGCCTGTTTTTCCCGGCGACGCCGGTCGGCCAGGCAGCGGCGGCCGCGTTCGTCGATCGCCTCGACGCGCGCACCGCCGAGCGCGATTTGCCGGCCGGGCCGCAAGTCGCATCCGCGCAACTGCAGGCGATGATCGGGTGGGCCAACTGGAGCGGCGACGTGGCCGGCAAGTTGAGCGGGATCAAGCAGCCCGTTCTGGTCACCAACGGCGACGACGACCACATGATTCCGACCGCCAACAGTTTCGTGCTCGCAAAAGGCTTGCCCGATGCGACGTTGATCGTCTACCCGAATTCCGGTCACGGGGCGCTCTTCCAGTACGCGCCGGCGTATGTGTCGCACGTGCGGGAATTCCTGCGAGGCGCTTGAGCGCCTCGTGCACCCTGTCAAGGAGCCGAAGATGAAAGCCGTTGTTTATGCCAGGGCCGGCGTACCGATCCCGACACGCTCGATGCGATGCCGCTGAAGCGCAAATCCATTTCGCTCCATTGGAATTCATGTTCACGCGTTCGATGTCCCGGACGCAGGACAGGGACCGTCAGCATGCGCTGCTCGCGCGCGTGGCCGCGCTGATCGACGACGATGTACTCAAGGGCACCGCCGGCGAGCATTTCGGCAAGAGCGATGCGGCGAACGTGCGGCGCGCGCGCGCACTGACAGAAGCAGGGCGCGCGAAGGGCAAGATCGTGCTCGAAGGATTCCGAGCGTATCTCGACATCACTCCATTTGAACCAACATGACGACCATCACCACCCAAGACGGCACGCAGATTTTCTACAAGGACTGGGGCACCGGCCGCCCGGTCGTTTTCTCGCACGGCTGGCCGCTGAACGCCGATGCATGGGACGCGCAGATGCTGTTTCTCGTGCAGCACGGCTACCGCGTGATCGCACACGACCGGCGCGGCCACGGCCGCTCGGGGCAACCGTTCGCCGGCAACGACATGGACACGTATGCCGACGACCTTGCGTCGCTACTCGATGCACTCGACGTGCGCGACGCGACGCTGGTCGGCCATTCGACGGGCGGGGGCGAAGTCGCGCGCTACATCGGCCGTCACGGGACGAAGCGCGTCGCGAAAGCCGTTCTGATCGGCGCCGTGCCGCCGATCATGCTGAAAACCGACGCTTATCCGGGCGGTTTGCCGCGCGACGTGTTCGACGGAATCCGCAGCGGCGTGGCTGCGAACCGTTCGCAATTCTATCGCGATCTCGCGGTGCCGTTCTTCGGTTTCAACCGGCCGGACGCGAAAGTGTCGGCGGGCACCGTCGATGCGTTCTGGGCACAGGGCATGACGGGCGGCATCCATGGGCAGTACCAGTGCATTCGCGAATTCTCGGAAGTCGACTACACGGAGGATCTGAAGAAGATCGACGTGCCCACGCTGATCCTGCACGGCGACGACGACCAGATCGTGCCGATCGACAATACAGGCCGGCTGTCAGCGCGGATCGTGAAACATGCGACGTTGAAGGTCTACGAAGGCGCATCGCACGGCATGTGCGTCGTCGATGTCGATCGCGTCAATGCGGACCTGCTCGCGTTCCTGCAGTCGTGACGCGGGAACGCGCACGATTCGTATGCGCTGGGGATAACAAATGAAATCTGGAGAGCAGAATGGCAAACGTCAAACGGGTTGAATACCTGTTTCTGGGCGGCGGCAAGGGTGGAAAATCACTCGCGATGGACATGGCCCGGCAAGGCAAGCGCGTTGCGGTGATCGAGCGGGGGATGATCGGCGGGTCGTGCATCAATGTCGCGTGCATCCCGAGCAAGGCATTGATTCACCATGCGCGGGCGATGCACGCATGGCGGGAAGCGGCGCAACGGGCGGATGTCACCGCGGATATGGCCGCCGTTTCCTCGTACGTTGCGTCGGTCGTGGACGGGATGGTCGACGTCAATCGCCGCGCATTCGCGCAGTCGGGGCTCGAACTGGTGATCGGGACCGGACGGTTCGTCGCGCCGCGAGCCATCGCCGTACGCGCGGCCGACGGGACCGAAACGATCTACGAGGGCGAGAACGTCTACATCAACACCGGCACGGTCGCGTCGGTCCCGGACGTGCCGGGCCTGAGGGACGCGCAGCCGCTCACACACGTGGAGGCGTTGCGCCTCGCGACGCTTCCGGCGCACCTCGTCGTCATCGGCGGCGGCTATATCGGGCTCGAGATGGCGCAGGCATTTCGGCGGCTCGGCAGCGCTGTCACCCTCGTCAGCGATACGCCGCGCGTGGCGATGCGCGAAGACGACGATGTCAGTACGGTCATCCAGCAGGCGCTGACCGACGACGGCATCCGGCTCGAACTGGCTGCAAAACTCGTCGACGTGCGCGGGAAAAGCGGCGAGCGTGTCACGGCGAGGCTGGCCGACGGCCGCGTCGTCGAAGGCTCGCACCTGCTGGTCGCAACCGGGCGCACGCCGCAGACTACCGGCATCGGACTCGATCTTGCCGGCGTTGAGACGAACGAGCGAGGGTTCATCAAGGTCGACCATCAACTCGCGACGACCGCGGAACGTACGTGGGCGATCGGCGAAGTCGCGGGCACGCCGATGTTCACGCATGCATCGTTCGACGACTACCGCGTGCTGAAAGCCGGTATCGAAGGCCGACCGGCAAGCACCGCGGAGCGCATCATCCCTTATGCGCTGTTCATCGATCCGGAGCTCGGTCGAATCGGGCTGAACGAAACCGATGCGACTTCGCGAAACATCGATTTCCAGGTCGCGAAGCTTCCGATGGCGTCCGTACCGCGGGCACGCACCGACGGCAACACGCGGGGCTTCATGAAGGCACTCGTGGACCCGGGCACCGGTGCGATTCTGGGGTTCACGATGATCGGCACGGGCGCCGGAGACGTAACGACCGCCGTCCAGATGGCGATGCTCGGCGGGTTGCCGTATACGGCGGTGCGCGACGCGATCATCGGCCACCCGATCGTTTCGGAAGGACTGAACCTGCTGTTCGCGACGTTGCGTTGAGTGTGACGCTGCGGGGAGAAGGGGCCACCGTGCGGTGGCCCGCCGAAAGCGCGCCGGATGCTGCGTCGCGCATGCCGGATCAGCACAGCGCGGGATTGCGCAGGCGGTGGATGTGACTTTGCATAATTCGATCACATCTGCTTGAAGAGACCCGCACAAGCACGGCTAACCGGCAAAACGTCTCCACTTCCGCGCAAATGGATGCGCTGGCGACCAAGCAGGTCGCGTTCGATATGGTCGATCGCTGCATAGGCGACGATCACGCCGCGATGCACCTGCGCGAAACGCGCGCTATCGAGCCGCGGGAGCATTTCCTTGAGGGGAGTGCGGATGATGTGCCGGTCGCTCGCGGTCACGACCTCCGTGTATTTGTCCGCGGCCTGGAAATACAGCACCTCGTCCACCGAGACGAGCCGGGTCGTGTCCCGGAGGCCAACGGTCAGCCACCGGATGGGCGCGGTATCCCGCTGCTCCTGCGTGCTTGCCAGCAGCGCGGTGTCGGTCGGTGCGGGGCCGCCGCGCTGCAGTTTCACGATGCAGCGGAGCAGGCGGTCGTCGGTCACGGGTTTCAGCAGATAGTCGATCGCCGACTGGTCGAACGCCTGAACCGCGTACTCGTCGTAGGACGTCACGAATACAACGTGTACGTGCGGCACGAGACTCGCGATCTTCAGCCCGTCGATACCAGGCATCCGGATGTCGAGGAATGCGAAATCGGGGCGCTTTGCATTCAGCTCGGCGAGCGCGTCGACGCCGTTGCGCGGCATCCCGACGATCTCGAGTTCGGGCCACAGCGTACCGAGGCGCGCGGCGAGTTCGGCGGACAGGTTCGGTTCATCGTCGGCGATCAGGGCTGTCGGCATATCAGGCGATAGGGATCTGCAAGGTTGCGGTCACGCCCTGCATGGCGTCGGCATTCGTGCCGACCGACACGCGGCCGCGCTCGCCATAAAGGCTGATCATCCGGGCGCGGACGTTCGCGAGTCCCACGCCGCCGTGCAGCTTCGTGTTGCCGTTACCGAGCCCCACGCCGGTGTCGCTCACGCTCAGGACGAGGAGGTCGCCGTCGCGCGTCCCGCGAATGCACACTTCACCGCCGTCGACCGACGGCTCGATGCCGTGCAGCAATGCATTCTCGACGAGGGGCTGCAGCAGGAGGGGTGACAGAGGCAGAACCCGCAGTGCATCCGGCACGGCGATCGTATAACGCAGGCGATCCTGGCCGAGCCGGATCGTCGCGATCTTCAGCAGCGCCTCGACCAGTTCCAGTTCTTCCCCCAGGGTGGCGGTGGCCTTGCGCGTGCGCCCAAGGCTCGCGCGCAAATAGCGGTTCAGGCTGTCGAGCATCGTCGTGGCGCGGGCCGGATCGCGCTCGATCAGGCTCTGCACGTTGGCCAACGTATTGAACAGGAAATGCGGTTCGATCTGGGCCTGCAGCAGGGCGAGCCGCGCGGCCGTTTCGGCTTGCCGCGCCTCGGCGGCCTCGCGCCGCTGCGTCTCGAGCGACGTGCGCATGCGTGCGGCCTGTACGAACACCGAGACGAATGCGCAGGCGGCGCCGGCGACGATGAACGAGGAGCCGTACGCCAGCCAGACCTTGACGCCCGCATGTCCGATCAGGTGCGGGACGTGCCCGACCGTGGAGGCCGCGACCTCGAAACCGATGAATACGCTCGCCGGTGCGACGATCAGAATCTTCGGCACCAGCGCGAGTTTGCCGCGCACGAGCCTGTCGATCGCGATGCCGAGCAGCGTCGCGCTGAAACCGATGCCGTTCGCAACGACCAGGTAGGGCAGTAGCGCCTCGTTGCGCCGCGTCGCCCAGAAGATCAGTCCGACCGCCGAATTGAAACAGAAAAGACCCAGCAGCGAGCGGCCTCGATGCGCGGGGCCGACGTAGGGTTCGGACGACAGGAATGCGAGCAGCTTGCTTGACATGGCAGCGAGCGGGGGCGGATTGCGGAGATGTTAGCGCAATTCGCGACGGCGTAGCTATCGGCGGTCGGCCGGGACGCGCGTGCGGCGGCCCGCGCGGACGTTCGCCCGACCTGAGGGCAGTTCGTCGGTCGATTTCCACCGTTCATCGCAAAGCGCGGCGCGCGGTCCGGCCGGTCGCTATAGTCGCCGACATGTCCGCTGGTTGCGGCGCTCCCGGATAGGTACCCCCATGCCACATTTCCCTGCCTACGTTTATTTCTTGTTCTGCGTGCTCGTCTATATCGGCGTGAAGCGCTGCTTCGTGCGCGAAGTCCGGCCCGTCCGTCCGATCCTTTTTCCGGTCGTGTTCGTCGGTCTCGGCCTGTCCAGCCTCGACCACCTGTTTCCAGGGGCGGGCGCCGATACCTACGCGGCGGGCTTCGCGATGCTCGGGTTCGGCACGGCGGGCGGATGGTTCCACGCGAGCCGCTGGCGCCTGCAGTTCAGGACTGGTCCGGAAGGCATGCTCGTGCGCCTGCCGGGCGACGCGAGCCTGCTGGTCACGCTGCTCCTGACGTTCGTTGCCGAAACGTTCATTCATTACGCGATCGCGACCTCGCGGCCGTGGGCGGCGACCGGCGCCTTCGCGTCCCTGTCGTTCGCGGTCTGGGGCGGGCTCGTCGGCATGCCGCTCGGACGTGCGATCAACGTGGTGACGCGCTGCATCCGTCACGCAAACGGCGCGGCGGCGGACGGCGGCGGGTCTACGCTCGAGTCGCGCTGAGCGCGGCGGGGGCGGCGAGAGCGGACGGCGCGGTTCGTCGCGATTTCCGGCGGGCCGAGTGTTGTTCATGCCGTCCTTTCCCGAATGATAGAGGCCCGTCCGACGTCACACCATTTTCCGCGCCCGCCGCATCGCGCCGGGCGCGTCTGGCATGATGCGTGCCGGCGGCTACGCTTGCCCCGTTTCCCTGTTCAAAAGAAGAACGTCGCGATCGCCTGCACGATCTGGCTTTGCGCCTGTGCGCCGTAGACGCTGTGCGCCGAGCCGTGGTTGCTCTGCCATTGCACGGCGAAGTCGGTGCGGGGCCAGTGGTAGCGCGCTTCGAGCCACGTGAAGTAGCTATGGTCGTCGAGGTTGTAGCGCGCCATCGCGGTCAGCCCCAGATGCTGGACGAAGGCGTCCGGCATCGATGCGTAGACGAACAGCGAGCGCCGCGTCATCAGCTCCTGCGCGATGCTCGCCGTGTCGCGATAGCGCCAGTATCGCGACGGATCGCTTTGCAGCGCCCGCCACGCGGCGGCGCTCGCGCTGGCGCCGTCGTAGTCGTACTCGAGCGTCAGCGACAGTTTGTTCGCGAAGGTGTGGGTAACGCCCGTCGCGAGCTTCGAGGCCCAGGACGACTCGGCCTGCGAGAAATCGGCGACCGCGCTGCCGCGACCGATTGCGTATTCGAGGAACCCGACCGTTGCATCGTCGATCAGCGTGGTGGCGTTCACCCCCAGCTGCGGCGCAATGCCTTCGCCGCCATACAGCAGCCACTGCGGCGAGAAGTTGCCGAACAGCCGCTGCGACCCGCTCAGCATGTAGCGGGTGCGCGCGTTCGTCGCGCCGAGATCGGGATTGAAGGTTGCATCGTTCGGATGCGTGTCGAGCCGCGGCGACACCAGGGCGGTCATGGAGCCGCCGCTCCACAGCAGTTGCCCGCGCGCCATCACGCTGCCGAGCCGGTTCTCGCGCAGGCTCTCGGGATCGATCGACACGACCGAGCGCAGCGCGCCGGCCTTGAAGAAATCCGTGGGATTGAAGCCCGACGCAACCCCTTCGCGCAGGTTCACGCGGCCGACGTCGACGATCGCGTTCGGGCCCGCCTGCCAGCTCACGTAGGCCTGCTTGAGCGTGTCGACCGCGTTGTACTGCGACGTGCCCGCACGCCATCCCGCATCGAAGCGATTCGAAACGATCGCCCGCCAGTTGCCGGCCGTGCCGTCGTACGACAGCGTGTTCGATATACGCGCGTTGTCGTTGAGCACCACGGGCGCGGTCTGGCTTGCCGCCGTGTAGTTCGCCGCGGCGGCCTCGAACGTGCCGCGCCAGTTGCTCGGCATCACGGGCGCCGCCGTCGCCGTGTCGGCGAGCCGCAGCGCGTCGCCGTCCGCGTCGTCGGCCGCGAGCGCGGCCTGCGCGGCTGCGAGGCCCGCCGCGCAGACCAGCACCGCGACCCGGGATCGCGCCATCGTCTAGTCGGCCTTGAAGCGGGACAGGTACGCGCGCTGCAGCCATGCGTCAGGAATGTCGCGCCACGCGTAATCGGAGTAGCGCATCACCGTGACCCAGCCGGGATCGAGCCCGTCGATGATGACGGTTTCCGTCGGCCGCGCCGCGCCCAGCTGATCCTGGTAGTGCCGGTAGTACGCGATTTTCAGCACGCTGCCGCTCGCCGCGAAGAAGCGTGCCTTGACCGGCCGCTTCGTATCGCTCGCGATCCACAGATCGATCGCGTGGTACGTGACGTCCGGCGCGCGCGCCGTCAGGCGCAGCCGGTAGCAATGCCGAGTCTGGTGCTCGCCGTCCGCCACGTTTTCCTCGCCCGCGAGCGACGCATCGTAGTCGTTTGCCCAGTTGACGGTCACGACGTCGCCGTTCGCGGCCTGGCCGAGCAGGCGCTGCTGCGGCGAGATCCGTACGCTGGCCTGGCTCGACGGATCGTAGAACCACAGGTCGTTGCCGTTCTTCAGCATCAGCTTGTTCGCGTCGCGGGCCGGGGCGACGAACTGCACCAGCGTGCGGAACTGGCTGGTTGCCGGGTCCGCCTTCGAGTAGATCTTCAGCACCTCGGCGTCCGTCTGCTGTCCGTTGCGAAATTCGAGCAGCGTCGTCGTCAGGCCGAACGGTTTGTCGGGGTTGCGCACCGCGTCGCTTTGCGCGAGCAGCTGTTGCGCCGACGGATCCGCCGCCGCCGCTGCGGTAGCGGCGATCGCGAGCAGCATCGCGGCGGCGCGCACGATCCGGATGGGGAATCTCATGGTGGCGGCTCCTGGTCAGGCGAAGCGCAGCGCGTCGACGATCGGCAGGCGGGCAGCGCGGTGCGCGGGCAGCCAGGCCGAGAGCGTCGCGACCACCGTCACGCCGAGCGCGTAGCGCGCAATCATCCCGAACTCGCCCCACACGCGTACCGACAACGCGACGGGATCGGTCTGTCCGGGCGGCGTCCAGTGCAGGCCGGCACGGTTGATCGCGACACCGGCCGCGAGCGCGAGGACGGTGCCCGCAACCGCGCCGCACATGCCGAGCAGGCACCCTTCGCAGACGAACAGGCGGCGAATGCCGGCACCGCGCAGGCCGAGTGCGCGCAGCGTGCCGATCTCGTGCGTGCGCTCCATCACGGCCATGTTCATGGTGTTGCCGACCGTGAACAGCACGATCGTGGCGATCAATACCGCGATGAAGCCGAAAATCGCGCCGAACATGCCGGTGACCTGGCCATACTGCGGATTCAGCGTCGCGAAGCCGAGCACCTCGAGCGGCTCGCCCGCGAGCCGGGTGCGTAGCAGCGTCTGGATGCGTGCGCGTGCAGACGGCAGATCGACCGTGTGCTTCAACTGCACGACGATGGATGTCACCTTCGCATTCGGGCCGCTGCCGTAGACGAGCTGCTGCGCCTGCGGCAGATGCACCTGTACGAACATGTCGTCGATCTGCTTGACGCCTTGCTTCTGCGCCGCGATCACCGACAGTTCGGCGACGTTCGGTGCGCCGTACGCATTCGACGTCAACAGCTCGAGGCGGGCGAGCCCGTTGCGATGCGCGGGCTTCGCGGCGGCCTCGGCCTGCGAGAGCGACGCGATGTCGTCGGGCATGTCCGACGCGCCGGCCGGGGCGGCCGTCACCGGATCGCGGCAATCGGGTACCCGCAGCGCGTCGCACAGGCGCAGCACGCGCGCGACACCCGTGCCGATTACGGCAGCATTCGCCGCGCTGCCGGTCAGTGCAAGGGGAGTCGCCCGGTCGGCGAAGCCGTAGTCGTTCCACTGGCGCATCCGGTTCTGGTCGGCCACGACGATCCCGCTGCCCGAAACGGTGCGCGACACGCCCGCCGTGAAATTGCCGCCGATGCCGTTGATCGTCAGCACCGGCGTCACGACCGTCACCTCCCGTGCCAGCTCGGGATCGCCGAGCACGGTGTCGATGACCTTCCGGTAGTCGGCAATCCCGTACGAGACGGGGTCGCCGCTGCCGTACAGGAAATAGTCGCGGTGCTGGATCTGCAGATGACCGCCCTGGCGCACGTAGCTGGTCTGGAGTCCGTAATTGATGTTGCGCGCGTAGCCGCCGAACAGCAGGATCGCGGCCAGGCCGACGACCATCGCGAGCAGCGTGGTCGACGAGCGGCGGCGGTTGCGCAGCAGGTTGCGGAAGGCGAGAACCCAGAGGTTCATTGGCAGGCCTCCTCGTGCAGGGTAGCCGAGCGGGTCGTGACGACGCGCCCGTCGCAGATCGTCGCGACATCGTCCGCGGCGGCGATCACCTGCGGGTCGTGCGACGAAAATACGAACGACGTCGTGTGCTCGCGCTGCATCGTGCGCATCAGCGCGATGATGGTCGCGCCCGTCGCGCTGTCCAGATTGGCGGTCGGCTCGTCGGCCAGAACCAGCGCCGGCTCGGTGACGAGCGCGCGTGCGATCGCGACGCGCTGCTGCTGGCCGCCCGACAACTGGCCGGGCCGGCGATTCGCCTTGTCGCCCATGCCGACGGCATCGAGCAGCGCGAGCGCCCGTTCTCGTCGCCGCGCGCGGGCGACGCCCAGCAGGGTCAGCGGATATTCGACGTTCTCGAACGCGCTGAACACGGGCAGCAGGTTGAACGACTGAAACACGAAGCCGACGTGGCGTGCGCGGAAATCGGCTAGCGCATTCTCGCGCATCGCGTCGATTCGTTCGCCCGCGACCGTGATGGCGCCGTGCGTCGGGCGATCGATGCCGCCGAGCAGGTTGAGCAACGTCGTCTTGCCGCTGCCGGACGGCCCCGACAGTACCGTGAAGCGGTTCGCGAGAATCTCGAGCGACGCATCGTCGGCCGCGGCGACCGCGAGCGGGCCGGTTCCATAGTTTTTCGTGACATGACTCAAGCTGGCCGCCAACACGGACACCTCCCAAGGTATTCGATCGATGTCGCTACCTTAGCGGCACCCGCGGCTCCGTATTGCGCAGTGCGACGAACGGCGCAACGCGCGGACGAACGGCATTCCTCCCCGACGAACGGCGGCCGTCGGCAACGCCGTCGCACGCCGGCGCGGCGAGCGGGTCGCGGCCCGCCGTCGGCCGCACCCCCGCGTTGCATTCCATCGGCCCCATGCGCGGTTCGTCGCCCGTTTCTGCAATTGGTCGCATGATCGTTTCTTTCGGCGACGAATCGATACACTCGCAGCCGATCAGCACTTGATCCGCACGACATCGGCCGACGTGAGAGCAGTCACCGGGGTGCGAGAAGCCAAAACACAGACATAACAAGGCATAAAAATGAGACATACCAGGTTTGAGAGGGGGAGCGAGACGGCGCGGCCTGGCTTTCTTGCCCTTTGTCGCGTGATCCGCGATCCGTCCGATCCCGCGCGTTTCGCGGGCGATGCGGATCCGCGGCGGTATGGCGACTGGTCGAGCGCACGGCCGGGGCTGCTCGTCATCGAGGCGCTGCATCAGTTCGCGGTCAAGGCGGCGCGCACGATGCACGGCGAGCCGGCGCTGATGGTACCGGCGCAGCTGCGCGAGCTGACGCTGCACCGCGTCGACGGCCATCCGCGGCTGGCGCTGGCCGGCACCGTCGCGAGACACGGCGACGGGTACCGCGTCGAGGTGTCGGCGCGCGACGCCGATGCCGGCACGTTTCCAGCCGTCGCGTCGGGTACCGTGTTCGTCGCGCTGATGCCGGCTCACCTGCACGCGTCGGCCGCACCGGGAGACCGGCCATGATGCCCGCGATCGCAACGCCGGCGGCTACCATCACCGGCGATCAGTTCGGCGTGATCGACGTAGCGAGCGCCGCGCCGCTCTTCGACGAACACTTCGAGCAGTTTCCCGTGCTGCCCGGTTCGTTCAGCCTCAGCCTGGCGATCGCGATGCTGTTCGATGCACTCGGCCTCGCGGCGAACCGGCCGATTCCGGCGCTCACGCTCCGCAAGATCAGCTTCATCTGCCCGGTACGGCCGGGCGAGCGCCTGACCGCGCGCCTGCGGCGCCTGCAGCAGGACGGGGCGCGCACCACCGCGCACGTCGAGCTACGCAATGCGAATGGCCAGGGCGTGATGGACGGCATCCTCAGCTGGGAGCACGACGCATGACGAAGCTCGCCATCGTCACGGGCGGCACGCGCGGGATCGGGCGCGCGATCGTCGATGCGCTGGTCGCCGACGGCCACACCGTCTACTTCACCTACCGATCGAATCCTGAATTGGCCGACGCACTGGAGCGTGCGTACGACGGCGCGGTGCGCGGCTTTCGGGTCGACGGCGGCGACTGGGACGCCGTGCAGGCGTTCGCCGACCATGTGAACGCGGAAGCGGCCGTCGACGTGCTCGTGAACAACGCAGGCATCAACGACGACGCGCTGCTGATCGGCAGCCCGTTCGCCCGCTACTGGGAAACGTTACGGATCAACCTCGGCGCGACGATGGCGTTTTGCCATGCGTTCGGCGAAGGGATGCAGTCGCGCCGGCGCGGCGCGATCGTCAACGTGTCGTCGATCGCCGCGCGCAAGCCGAAGACCGGCAACGGCGCATACGGCGCGTCGAAGGCGGCGATCGAGCGCTTCACGAAAACGCTCGCGCTCGAGATGGCGCGCTTCGGCGTGCGCGTCAACGCGGTCGCGCCGGGGTTCGTGCGCTCCGACCTGTTCGAGCGCTTTCTCGCGTCGCAGGACGCGGCGGCGTTCTACCGCCAGATTCCGATGCGGAAGATCCTCGAGCCCGAGCAGGTCGCGCGCACGGTCCTGCTGCTCGCGAACGGCTCGCTCGAAACGACGGGAAGCGTCGTCGATCTCGGCAATGGCGAAAACATCAGTGGCTGACCCAGTGACTCAAGGAGAGTGGACCATGAAGGAAGACATCAAGAACATCGTCGCGCAAATCCTCTATCTGAGCGGTCCCGAGCAGGTGGCCGACTCCGCGTCGCTGTTCCGCGAGCTGAACATGAGCTCGATCGACTACGTCGACCTGTGCTACGAGCTCAAGGACAAGGTGGACAACCGCATCAGCCTCGAAAACCTGTGGCCGTTCAACCGGATGCTGCTCGATCCGCAATGCCACACCGGCACCGAGTGGACCGACGCAGGCTGGCAGCAGGTGTGCGACGTGATGCGCTGGAACGATCACGAGAAATGCAGCCTGCAGGATCTCTACGAGCACTTCTCGGTGAACTACATCGAGCGCCGCATCGCGCAGTTCAGCTGATCCGGGCGTTCCGTCCGTGTCGCAGGAACGCCGCACCGTGCGCCGCGGCATCGCGCGCCCGCCCGGTTTTCGACTCACGTGAATGGGGACTTGCCATGTCGTACATCACCGGCCTCGGCATCGCGACGGCCGCCTTTCCCGACATCGCGTCGCTGCTGGACGTCGACTTCGCCGCGCGCAAGCCGCTCGCACCGGCCGCGAAGCCTGGCGACTACACGCGCGCCAACCTGCCGTTTCCGCTCGTGCAGCGCATGGCGCGCGAGGATCGTTCGCTGCTGAACCCGGGGTCGCGTCTCGCGCTGCAGGTGGCCGCCGAGGCGTTTGACGCGGCATCGGCCGGCCGACCTTACACGGCCGAAGAGCGCGAGCGGTTTGCGGTATTCACGGGGGTCGAGGGCGAAGACGCGACGATGGCCGTGCTCACGCCGCTGCACGAGCGTCACGGCCTCGACGGCTGCCGCTACTTCGGCGAGGTCAAGGCGGACCTGAATCCGCTCGACATGCTGCGCCTGCTGACCACCAACGCGCTGTACCAGATATCGAAGCTGTTCGAACTGCGCGGCGAAGGCTATCCGTTGCAACGGATGTCGCTGACCAGCCTGTGTGCGCTCGAGGAAGCGCACCGGCAGATCGAGGGCGGCGCGATCGACCGGGCCGTCATCGCGGCCGTCGGCGATATGACGTCGGCCGACAACGTCGCGGCGTTCGAGAAGATGGGCCTGTTGCGAACGACGTCGCACCCGGTCGGCATCGTTCCCGCGTTCGGGGCCGTCGGCGCGGTCGTCGAACGCACGCCGCGCGACGGGCGCACGCCCTGCGCGCAGGTGCTCGACGTTCATTCGCTCTACAAGCCCGATACGTCCGTGTCGAGCGCCGACTGGTCGAGGCTGTTCGCCCGCTTTCCCGGCGAGGCCGCGCTCGGCGTGCCGCACGTCGTGCTGTACCAGAACGGAGAACCGTCGCTCGGCAAGGCGGAGCGCAATGCCGTGCAGCATGCGTGGCCGAATGCCGTCATGCACGCATACAAGCCGCATGTCGGCTATACCGGACGGGCTAACAACCTGATCGATCTGGTCCTCGCCATCGCGGATCCGGCCATTCCTGTCGGCGCACCCGTCCTGGTCAACGGCATCGGCGTGTCGTCGGGCCTCGGTGCGATCCTGGCACGCAAGCTGAGCGGGGTGGGGCGATGAAACCGCGATCGGACGCAATCGTCATCAGCGCATTCGGCGCCGTCACGCCGCTCGGCGGCAGCTACGACGAACTTCACGCCGCGCTGCGCGAAGGCCGCTCCGGCATTCGCCGGATCGAGAAATTCGACTGCTCGACCTATACGACCCAGCACGCGGGCGTTCCCGACGAAGGCAACGAGCGCGTGCGCTGGCCTTCCGCACGGCGGATCGCGACCGAGCAGCTGTACGGCGATCTCGCCGCCGCGCGGCTGCTCGCGCAGGCGCCGTTCGTCGTGCGCAACTACGCGCCGGAGCGCATCGGCTGTCTGGTCGGCGTCGACGTGCCGGCCACCGACGTGCAGAGCGCGCTCGAGCTCGTCGACAAGGTCAATGGCGACAAATCGCGCGACGCGCTGATCCGCGTGCTCGTGTCGCACATGCGCATGAGCGAGTTCGTGAGCGGCGACGCGACCGCCGTGTTCGGCGCGATTCATCGCCACATTCCGTTCAGCGGCTGCGCGCTCGCGCACGTGGGCCTGTGCTCCGCGTCGCTGCAGGCGATCGGCATGGGCCTGCTCGCGCTGCGCCAGGGGCGTGTCGACGCGGCCATCGTCGGCGGCGTGTCCGGCAAGGTCAATCCGCTCAATCTCGCGCGACTCGAATCGCTCGACGTGATCTCGACCGACCTGAATCTCGATCCCCGGCACCGTTCGCGGCCGTTCGACACGCGTCGCTCGGGCTTCGTGCTCGCGGAAGGCGCAGTGCTGTTCCTGATCGAGCGCGAATCGGCCGTGCGCGCCCGGGGCGATACGCCGCTCGCGCGCGTCGCCGGCTACGGGGCGAGCCTGGCCGCCGAGCACATCGTCATTCCGCACCAGCAGTCCCTCGAGATGCGGCTCGCGATGCAGCGTGCGCTCGACGACGCGGGATGCGCGCCGGCCGATATCGACTACGTCAACGCGCACGGGACGTCGACGGTGCTCAACGACAAGCACGAATCGGAGGCGATCCGCGCGATCTTTCCGACGCGGCCCGGGATGCCCGTCACCGCCAACAAGTCGCAGCACGGTCACCTGATCGCGACGGCGGGCGCGATGGAAGTGCTGAACACGGCGATCGGGCTGCGGGAGGGTTTCATTCCGGCGACCATCAACCTCGACGAGCAGGCGCAGGAGTGCCCCGTCAACGTGGTGCGCGCGCCGACGCCCAGCGATGCGCGGCGCGTGCTCAAGAATTCGTTCGGCATGGGGGGCCTCGCGGCCTCGCTCGTGCTGGAAGGAGCGGCCGCATGAAATTCGCGTCGCTGCTTGCCCGAGAGGCGAACTGGCAGATCGTGCTGCACGGGGCGCGCCTGACGGCGGAAGACCTGCGCGCGCGCCTGAGGGCGGCTCGGCGTGCGCTCGGCGCGCTGGAGCCGCACTTACTAGGGCGCGGTTGCCTGATCGCGGTCGGCTTCTCGGGGTTCGATTATTTCCTGTTCACGCTGCTCGCATCGACGCTCGGCTGCCGGATCGTCCTGTGCGATCCGAAGATGCTGTCCGCCGCGCGGCACCAGTACCGGCTCGATGCACTCGCGGTCGTCTCGACCCGGTCGATCGCGTGCGACGGGCTGCCGGTCGTCGTGCTCGACCCGGCCATGGCCGATGCCGAAGCGCCCGGGCACGACGCGTTCGCGTGGGCCGATGCCGGCGCGCCGCGCGCGCAGATCGTCTTCATGACCTCAGGCACGACGAGCGCGCCGAAGCTGGTCGTCTACGACGAAGCCCAACTCGTCGAGAATGCGCTGGCGGTCGGCCGCTATCTGGGCGTGCAGCCGGGCGACGGCGTCCTGTGCATGTTCCCCACGCACTACATGTACGGGTTCTCGACGATGATGAACGGCCTGCTGGCCGGCGCGACCGTCTGGCTTGAACGGGCATCGCTGACCGCGCACGAGGTGCTCGGCTACCTGGGCGGCGGCCGGATCCGCTTCGTGCCGCTGATCCGCAGTATTGCCGAGCGCGTGTGCGACCTGGCCGAAGCGACGGCGGGCATGAGGTTCGACGGAATCGTCGTGCTCAATGCATCCGACCGCATCTACGCGGCGCAGGTGCGCCGCCTGCTCGCGCTCGGTGCTTGCGTGTGGAACAACTTCGGCCAGACCGAATCCGGGCCGCGGATCTTCGCGCTGCCGCTCACGCCGGACGATTTGCCGCGCGTCGATTCGTATTGCTTCGAGGGTGTCCTCGCACCGGGCCGCCCGATCGATCCGCGCATCGAGCTGTCGATCGTCGACGCGCAGGGGCGGCCGTGCGCACCCGGCGAGCCCGGCCATCTGCTTTACCGAACGCCGTATGCGATGCACGGCTATCTGCTGCCCGACGGCAGCCTGCGGCGGTTCACGACGCTGGAATCCGGCGACCTGGTGTTCCGCCGCGACGACGGCGTCGTGTTCTGGGTCGGCCGCAGGGATGAAACGGTCAAGTGCAACGGCCGGCTCATCAACGTCAGCCTGCTGCACCAGCATTTCGATGCGTTCGACGACATCGCGAAGAGTTATTTTCTCGCCGATCCACAGACCGGCGCGCTGACGGTGTTCGTCGTGCCCGGCCTGGCGCCGGCCGGTGCGAACGTGGATTTCAAGGCGCGCATCCTGAGCCGCTACCGGGCAGCGTTCCCGCTGTATCCGCGCATCGCCGACGTGCTGTTCGTCGACGACCTTCCGGTCACGAGCACCGGAAAGATCTCTTTGCGTCTCCTGCGCGAAAGCGCGTGATCGCGGCCTGAACCTGGAGCCCACGATGTCCGACCGCACGACCCGCTTCGATTGCTCCGCCGTGAACGAAGCGCTTTCGTACGATGCCCGCTATGCGCATTTGCTGCCGGCGGGCGTGGCCAGCTACGCGGCCTTCCGCACGCTGATCGCGATCGAGACGGCCGACGACCTGAAGCGGCGCGTGCTGGACCGCCTCGACCACGACGGTCTCGCCGGCGCGACGTTCTACACCACGTCGGGCACGAGCGGCGAGGTCAAGCTGCTGCTCAATGCGCCGGCGCGCAAGCGGCCCGACACGACCTATGGCCGAGCGCTCGCGAACGTGCTGGCCGGGACGGCTATCGTGCCGACGGACCGGGTGGCGAACCTGTTTACCGCTGGCGGTTTTTCCACGCTGTACGACGGCGTGAACCGGCTGCTGGAAGCGATCGGCGCGAACGTACTCCCGATCGGGCGGCTGGACGCATACGGCGCCGATTTGCCCGCGATGCTGAACCTGATCGGCCGCGCCCGCCCCAACGTCCTGGTCGGAACGCCGACGAGCGTACTGCAATGTCTGCGGCTACTCGACGCGCACGGTGTCGATCTCGACGTGACGAAGATCCTTTACACCGGCGAGGCGTTCACCGAGCGCAAGCGGGCGATCGTGCGGCGGCGCTGGCGCGATGCCGCATTCTTCGGGCTGTACGGGGCCACCGAAACGGGCTTTCTCGGCTATCACACGCCGCGCTGCGCCGACGGGTATTACCACGTGCTCGACGACTGGTTCTTCCTCGAGGAGGAGGGCGGGCAACTCCTCGTGACAAGCCGCGCGAACCCGGGCCTCGCGATGCTGCGCTACCGGATCGGCGATCGCGTGCGCGTCGGGCCGTCGGTGCGCTGCACTTGCGGGGAGGGCGGCTCTGTCGTGGTGCTGCAGGGACGCACGGATCAGCGCTTCAAGTTCGCGGGCAACCTGGTCAGCACCGAGCTGCTCGTGCAGCGGCTGGTGGCGTGCGTCGGCCGGCCGCTCGATTGCCAGTTCCGCCTGGACGCGGACGCGCACGGGCGCGATTGCCTGACGGTCGCGCTGGACCTGGGCGACGACGAACTGGCGCCGCTCGTGTCACGACTCGCCGCCGCGCTGCTCGAGATCGAGGACGTGCGCGAATGCATCGACAAGGGCGAGGGCCGCCTCGATGTGCTCGGTCGCGACTCATTGCGCTTCTCCGCGCGCCAGAAGCTGCCGCGCCTGATCGACGAGAGGCACACCCATGTCTGACGATCGCGCTACCGTCGCGCCTGCCGCGACCGCCACGTTTGCTTCGACACGCGCGTCACGGGCCGATCGCACGCGGCAGTTCGCGGCCGAGGTGCGCGCGACCTGGCTGATGCTCTATCCGATGGTGCTGTCGTCGATTTTCGGCTACTGCATGACGCTGTTCGACTATCGCTGGATTCGTGACCTGCCGGCGGAGGACATGGCGCTGCTCGCGCTCATCAACGGCAGCGTGGCGACTTTCCTGTTCCTGCTCGGCAAGAGTTTCGAGGAGTCGTTCGTCGCGGTGTTCGCCAAGGCGCCCCGCGAGGACCAGGGCCGGCTGTTCGTGCAGAGCCTGGTGTTCGCGGGCGCGATCGGCGCACTGGTCGTGCTGGTGCTGATCGGCATGCGGGCGCCGCTGATGACGTTCATTTCCGGCGGCCAGTTTCGCGGCGAGCGCATGTTCGGCTATTACGCGCTCGTGATCGGCAGCTTTCCGCTCACGCTGCTCAGCACCGCGCTTTCCGCGGCGATGCGCACGTACGGCGACACCAAGTCGCCCGCCCGCATCAGCATCGCATGCGGCGTGGTCAACAACATCCTCGATCCGCTGCTCGTGTTCGGGCTGTTCGGCCAGCATCCGTCGCTGCAGCTGTTCGGCCTCGCGCTGACCTCGTGGATCACCAAGAGCCTGTATCTCGGCTGGTGCGTCCGGTGCATACGCCCGCGGCTACGCCGCGAGCAGGTCGTGCTGCCGCGTCCCGGCGTGGAATGGCCGACGCAGCGACGGCTGCTGCGCATCTTTCTGCCGTCGGCCGCGCTCGAAGCGCTGACCTTTCTTGCGAATACGGCCGTCTACTCGCTGATCGCCCGCTACGGCGTGCGTGCGATTGGCGGTTACGGCATCGGCTTCGAACTGATGACGATCGGATTCATCCTCATCAAGGGCCTGAGCATGGTCTTCATGATCCGGATCGGGCATCTCGTGCGCAGCCGCGCGCCATCCCGCGCGGCACTGCAGTCGGTGATGCTGCTGGGCGTGTTGTTCACCGCGGCGATCAGCATCGCGTTCTTCCTGATGCGCTCGCTTGCGCTGCACTTTCTCGCGTCCGACGCCGGCGTGATCGCGGTCGCGACCGCGCTGCTCGACTACGTGCCGCTGTTCGTCTTCAGCTATCTGCTGACGAATCTCGTGACGGGCTGCTTCCAGATTCTCGAACGCCCGGCGCGCGCGATGGCGCTCGGGCTGTTCTTTTCCTGGATCGTCACCCCGGGCGCGATCTATCTCGGCGTCACGCACCATCTCGCGCTCACTCAGCTGTTCGCACTACTCGCGGGCGTGAGCGTCGTACGCCAGGCCGTGTACCTGACGATTTTCCTGCGGCTCATGCGCAGGCTCGGCGCCGCGCCGGCCGCACCCCCGGCCGGCGCGCGTCCCGCAGCCGGATGATTCCACGACCGTTGTACCCCTAGACCTCACGACTGGAGACCTGCATGCGTACCAATACCCCCGCCGAAGTCAATGCCGACACCTACGACCACTACGTCGACACGTTCACGCTCGAATGGAACCGCAATCTGGTGCAGCGCGTCGAGCACGAGCTCGCGCAGCGACGCATCGCGTCGGGCCGGTTGCTCGACGTCGGCACCGGTACCGCGCGTACGCTGATCGAGCTGGCCCGCGTCCCGTCGCTCGCCCCGCTGGGCTTCGTCGGGGTCGATTACTACGACGACATGGTGCGGCGCGCCGAACAGAACGTGCGCGCGGAAGGGCTGGAAGGGCGTATCGAAATCCGCGCGGGCGACGTCCACGCTCTGCCGTTCGACGACGGGACGTTCGTCGCGGTGATCGGCCGTTCGGTCGTGCATCACTGGGCCGACCCCGTCGGCGCGTACCGGGAGATCTTCCGCACGCTGGCGCCCGGCGGTTTCGCGCTGATTCACGAACCCTGCAGCGATCCTGCGCCGGAAGCGCTCGCGTTCTTCAACGAGCGGCGCGCGGCCGCGGGCGTTCATCCACTCCATCTCGACGGCAAGTTCACGGTTGCGGAGTCGGTCGGGCACCTGCACGAAGCCGGCATCGGCGAATACGCCAGCGTATCGAAGGGGGCGGGGATGCTAGCGATCGGCTTCGAGGTGCTGATCGCCAAACCGGCGCGGCAGTAAGCGGGGCATCGCCGATGCGAACCGATCACGACCTGCCGACGCCGGACGCCGCCCGTCCGCGCGCCGCACGCGACGAAGGCGAGATCGATGCGGTCTCGATCTCGCCCGACCGGCTTTCGGTACGCGGCGTCGATCTGCTTCAGCTGATCGAGTCCGTCGATTTCACTGCCGCGATCCTGCACGTGCTCACGGGCCGGATGCCGGAAGAGGACGACGTGCGCGCACTCGATCGCGCACTGGCGGCGCGGCTTGCCGACGACGGGCCGCCTGACGATGGCCTGCTCGCCGCGCAACTGGCTCGCCGCCAGCGCCGGCCAGAGGTGTTCCTGGTCGCGGCGGTCGCGGCCGGGCTGGCTGCCGGGCCGCAAGCGCAGCCGGTTGCGTGGCCCGACGGGTTGTCGGGTATCGGGCAGGACGACGCGGTGGCGACCGGCCTGGGCATCGTCGCCGCGCTGCCGCGCCTGCTGGCGGTGTGGCGCACGATGGACGACGAGGCCCCGGCCTGGCCGCGGCCGACGGACGCCGCTCGCGGTTTCAGCGCATCGGTGCTGGACTGCCTGTGCGGTGGCGAATCGCGCGACGCCCAGGCCCGCCTGTTCGACGTTCTGCTGGTGGCGTTGCATGGCGGCTTCGGTCTCGTCGCGCCGACCATCGCACTGCCGCGGTTCTCGGCGAGCACCTATGCAAGCATCGACCTGAACCTGATCGCGGGCCTGACCGGCAGCGGTTCCGCGCACGTGGGCGCGTGCAGCGACGCGACGCGGTTTTTCGCGAACCTGGTCGGGCGGTCGCCTGCGGAGATTCGCGATCGCGTCGCGCAGCGCGTGCAGGCGGGCGACCGGATTCCCGGGTTCGGCCATCCACTGCTCGAGTGCGACCCGCGGCCGGCCGCGCTCGAGCGCCACGCGGTGCGGCTGGGCGTCGACGGCGCGGCGTTCGACGCGTATCGGGCGGTATGCGGTGCGATGCAGGACCTGCGTGGCCTGCCGCCGAACATCGATTCGGCCGCTGCGGCGATCCTGCTCGAACTGGGAGTGCCCGCCGTGCTGGCCACGCCGGTGTTCCTGTTTGCGCGGATGCCGACGATGCTCGCGCACGCGTTGCAGAAGAAAGCCTACCCGCCGTTCGGCCAGACCCGACCCGTCGCGCGCGAACGCCTCGCAGCGCTGCCGAAAGCCTGGATCTGATGCCGGCTCGCCGGCGCCCCTCAACCTGAAATTGGATCGACACCGACATGCTGACCAATCTGCCGCTTGCGCCGCATTGTGCGGCCAACGATACCCAGTGCCGCATCGACTTCGTGAAGACCCAGATCCATCGCTGGATCGACGAGATGTTCGTGTCACCCGACCGACACGATCTGCGAGCGTGTTTCGCCAAGACGCTGCTGATCCGCAACTACCTGCTGTCCCCGGTGCTCGATGCGAACGAGACCGGGCTATTCCTGCGCGACGGTACGGTGCGTGAGTACATGAAGCGATTTCAGGCGCTGTCGCTGGACAACGAGGTCCGCTTCGAGCGGCAGATGAGCGACGTGCTGCGCGCCGGGCCGGCGAGCGACGGGTTGCTCCTGATCATCAAGGAGTACTACGCGGAGATCTACCGGCTTCTCGCGCGAACCGAGATCTTCCTGTCGGACATGTCCACCGATTCGACGGTGGCGATGATCGGCTCCGGCGGGATGCCGCTGTCGCTCTTGTTCATGCAGTCGTTCAGCGGCGCCCGCATCGTCGGGCTTGATCTCAGCGAGGAATCGCTCAGGACCGGCGAGCGGTTCGTCGATCATCTGTGCGCATCGAACCCCGTACGCTATCGCCGCGCCGCGATCGAGATGGTTCATGCGGATGGCGCGGCGTACGACTACGGTGCGTGCGACATCATCATCCTGTCGATTCATATCGAGAACAAGGGGGAAATCGTCGAGCGGATCATCGAGACGGCGCCGCGAGACCGCCGCGTAATCGTGATCGAGCGGCAGGTGCAGGGCCTCGGCCAGTATTTCTATCCGAACCACGGATTCGATCCGGCCGGGCTGCCACTCGTGAAGCTGGCGACGCTGTGCTCGTCGCTGCTGGTGAGCACGGCTTATCAGCTCGACTGGTAGGAGGGCGGGATGACCACGTGCGAGATCCGTTCCGGTGGAATCGGCCTGTTCCATGCATGGGAGCGGCAGGTGCTCGCGCTTTACATGGACGCGTTTACGACGGGGCCGTATGCCGGCCACTACCTGGACGAGGCGGCGGAGTGCGGCTGGATCTACGGACTGTTCACCGAGCATGCCGCGCGCTGCCATCTGTGGGTGACCGGCGAAGTGCTCGTCGGTTTCCTGCTGTCCGCCGATTCGGACTACGATCATAAATTACCGATGCCGCTGCGCGCGACACTCGGCGACCGACCCGTGAGATCAATCGCCGAACTCGCGATCGCGCCGGACTGGCGCTCACGCGGGCTCGGCGAAGCGCTGGTGCGGCGTTGTGTCGGCGAGGCGACGACCGGCTACGGGAATGTCATCGTGCGCAGCAACGGGAACGCGCTCGCCGCACATCGGCTTTACCTGAGACTCGGGTTCGAGCCGTTCGGTTCGGTGCAGGTTCCAAATGACATGCTCATCAACGGGCGCCGTCGTGTCGAATGGGTCGACAAACAATATTTCCGGTACCGAATGGCCGACTGGAAGCGGGGGTAAAAATCGACCAAAGATGTTCGAGCGCACGAGAAACGCCGATGAAACCGCTGCTGGCGTTTCTTGGCTACGAACAGGCGCCAACCGAATGCGGCGGGCAGCCATCAGTTGCATTTCGCGAAGAGTGCTCCAGCCTTGCGAAACTCGTGGCTTTCCAGGATGGCTGCTCAAGGAAGCCGCGTTGTAGCGAATGGCCTCGCACGCGTCGACAGTGTCGCGACAGCGGGCTTCGGCAGGTGTCAGGCGGACCGGTGTCGCAGCTGGAAATTCAGTCATTGCAATCGTCATATGCTTTGAGCATCGACATAATTTAACATAATGCGTATTATCACCGGATTTGGTTGTAGCAGCCATATCCTAATGTCGTGTTCTGGCTATTTACAGATGTCGTGTTTTTGACTGCTGGCATGCTGGACGGCTCGTTGAGCAAGCACGGGAGC
>NZ_CADFDY010000010.1:0-421886 GCF_902833095.1 Burkholderia sp. BCC1208
CCCCCCCCCCCCCCACGAATACCTCGTGAAGGTGGCCGCTCAACGTCGGCTCGCCCCGCTGATATTGAAGGGCGCCAAGCTTCTGCCGGACATCTGCCCGTCGCCTCATTGGCAGCGCATCCAAGTCCGACAAATGCTCACGGATCCTCATTCACAATAAGGTCACGCTCTCGCTCGAAGATTGGATACACCGTAAGATCTCGATCATAAAATGCTTCGAAGAAGCCCGATTCTTGCCACGCTGCTGGCGCAATGCTGATCGTCCCATTCACATTTATTCTGGAACGCCAGTTCGACGGCACCGTCGTGCTTACGAACTCAAAACACTCCGCTTGGTGCGCCCCCATGTTTGGCCATTCTCCCGCCCTCTCGGACGTCACTAGCCCGTAACGACGCTTTCCATCAGCGTCAATCTCGACGCTCATTACATGGTAGATACGCCCGAGTGTCAGCCATGGAGAGGACTGTACCTCGCGACCGAACGCGTCAAGTAAGCGAATGCACTTAACTTTCATGGCTTTTTGGGTACGCCGGACATATTGTTGAAGATCGCCTTGTAGGCCACTACACACAGCATGGCGCCCGTGTTCCGGCGGGCGATTCGCAAGACCTTGCCGTTCAGCACGATCACGAAGGTGACGCCATGCTAATCGATGAAGGCCTGCTGGACTTGAGATGGCGATCGAGCTCCGCCCAGCGAAAGCGCGCGCTCGCGATCTTGAGAATCACGTTGGCACGACGCATTCCTCGAATTCTCGTTCAAGGCCGTGAGACGCACGCGCTCGCCTGCAATTGCGCCATCGCGCCCTCCAAACGGTCCCGGAGATTCCGCCGTTTATATTGACGAATTCAATCTTGCACGAACGCCTCACTAGCAGGTTATCAGACCTCTATCGTTTCTCGGTCTGATCGAGTACCGCCTGGATCTCTGCTATCAAACACTCTACTTTGGCTCGTCGGGCACCAATCCGTGTTTCGAATTCGAACACATCGATACCATTGCAAACCTCGTTAAGAGCCGCGTTGAGCACGAGTAACTCCTCGAGACTTACCTCCATCTCGACGTAGTCGGTGATCCTGTTGAGCCTCATAGTTACCTCAAGTTATTAAAATAGGACTTCCCATTCATCGGCTTAAACGCCGTTCCGCCATCAGCCGCTTTGGGGTTCCGAATCACAACCATACCGGATGCATCGTCCCAATATGCAGAACGCCCGTTGCTCAGCGGCTTCGTTGCCGAGGGGTTGTTCAGTATATTTTCGATCTGGCTAGCAAACTGCTGTTGCGTCGTAATAGTGCCACCAAACTCATTCTGCTCGATCACGTGCTTGCCAAACGCATGACCGTTAGCGATCTCCTCCGCCGCGAGTTGGTTGTTCAACCGCACGCCGTTAGCTGCATTGGCCGCGCTCTGAGTCGACATTACAAATCGATTTCACGTCGAGGCACAATGAAGGCGTCCGATCAACCCCGCTCCTCATGTCCTCTACATCGACGAACACGCCGCTCACCGTCATCCACCTGAACGGCCCGATCAACAGCGGCAAGACGACGATCGGTCGCGCACTCGCATGCGTGCTGCCCGAAGCGCGCTTCATCGACGGCGACGATCACGATGCGCCCGAAGATGCGCCGTTCGACGTGCAATGGGCCATCGCGCTGGAGCGGCTGGTCACGCAGATCGCGCAAGCGCGCGAACGCCACCTCGTGATCGCCTATCCGATCGGCGAAGCGGAATTCGAGCGGCTGCGCGCGGCATGCAACGCGCGCGATGCGCGATTGTTCGTCGTGACGCTCGCGCCACCCGAAGCGGTTGCAGCGTCGAACCGCGGCACGCGTGCACTGACGGACTGGGAACGGCGACGGATCGCCGAGATGTATCGGGAAGGATATGCGTCGCGCGCGTTCAGCGATTGCGTGATCGATACGTCGAACGCGTCGCCTGACATGTGCGCGACGGAGATCGCTCGACGCGCGGTGCTGCCCGCGCATTGACGCGGCTGCTTCGGTCGCACGCGGCCGTCAGCGCATCGCATGGACGTCCGGATGCATGACCGCGGATGCGCGCCGCTCTTAATGATGCTGCTGCACGCCCGGCACGACCTGCTCGCGCGCCGCCTTCCGGCTCAACATCAGCGTAACCACCGCCGACACCGCGAGCGTCCCTGCGACCACGTAGAGCCCCGCCGCATACCCGCCCGTCGCGTGCTTCAGCCAGCCGATCGCGAACGGTCCGACGAACCCGCCGAGATTGCCGATCGAGTTGATCATCGCGATCCCCGCGGCCGCGCCGGCGCCGGACAGGAACGCGCTCGGCATCGCCCACAACGGCGCCTTCGCGGCACTGATCCCGATGTTGACGACGACCAGCGCGAGCACGGTCAGCAGCGCGGTACTCGCCTGCCCCGCGAACACGAAGCCGATGCACGCGAGCACACACGGAATCACGACGTGCCATGTACGCTCTCCGGTGCGATCCGAATGCCGCGCCCAGACGATCATCGCGACGACGGCGGCGACGCTCGGGATGCCGGTGAGCAAGCCCGTCTGCAGCGCGGTGAAGCCGAACTGCTTGACCATCAGCGGCGCCCACAGGCCGAGCGTATACAGCCCCGCCGACGTGCCGAAGTAGATCAGCGCGAGCGCCAGCACGCGCGGATCGCGCAGCGCCTGCCACGCGCCGGCCGTGTGCCCGGCATGCGTGTGGCGCACGTCGGCTTCGACTTTCAGCTTCGCGATCAGCCAGTCGCGCTCGTCCGCCTGCAGCCACGCGGCCTTCGACGGCGAATCGGTCATGCACCTGAGCACGACGAAGCCGAGCACGACCGCCGGCAACGCTTCGACGATGTACAGCATCTGCCAGTCGGCGAGGCCGAACATCGGCGGCATCTGCATGATCGCGCCCGACAGCGGCGAACCGATCGCGGTCGAGATCGGCGCGGCCGCCATGAACCACGCGGCGGCCACCGCGCGCTGCTTCGCGGGGAACCATAGGCTCAGGTACAGGATGATGCCGGGGAAGAAGCCGGCTTCGGCCGCGCCGAGCAGAAAGCGCAGCACGTAGAAGCTGGTGGGCCCGGCCGCAAACGCGGATACGGCCGACACGATGCCCCACGTGATCATCACGCGCGCGATCCAGATGCGCGCGCCGACGCGATGGAGAATCAGGTTGCTTGGCACTTCGAATAGAAAGTAGCCGATGAAGAACAGGCCGCCGCCGAACCCGAACGCGGTCGGTGACAGGCCGATCGC
The DNA here is from genome assembly GCF_902833095.1 of Burkholderia sp. BCC1208. Taxonomy (NCBI): domain Bacteria; kingdom Pseudomonadati; phylum Pseudomonadota; class Betaproteobacteria; order Burkholderiales; family Burkholderiaceae; genus Burkholderia; species Burkholderia sp. BCC1208. Next base: position 3,253 of record NZ_CADFDY010000010.1, read on the forward strand.
CTTGTTCATCGTCATCGCCGCGAAGCCGACGTTGACGCGATCGAGAAAGCTGACGAAATAAAGCAGCATCACGAACGGAATGATGCGCCACATCAGCTTCCGTGCGACGCGGGTTTCCAGATCCGTCTGCATGTGTCTCCTCCTTCGAGGTCGGGCCTGCGCCGTCGGTCGGTGGACCTCGAGCGCCGGCCGGCGCCCGGCTCGCGTCGCATGCGCGAGTCCCGGGCTGAAAATCCGTGAGTGAAGCGAGCGAGCGGCGCTCGGCCGCGCACACGCGCGACCGTCACCGCGTCACCGCTTCGCCGCCGTCAGGCCACGACCGCCGCGTTCGCGACGCGCGCGCAGACGGCCGCCGTCACTTGCGCGGTCGTCGCGCTGCCGCCGAGGTCGCGCGTGTGCAGCGACGGGTCGGCCGTCACGGCCTCGATCGCCTGCATCACGCGCGCGGCGGCATCCGCCTCGCCGAGATGTTCGAGCAGCATCACGACCGACCAGAACGTGCCGACCGGATTCGCGAGCCCCTTGCCCATGATGTCGAATGCGGAGCCGTGGATCGGCTCGAACATCGACGGATAGCGGCGCTCGGGATCGATGTTGCCGGTCGGCGCGATGCCGAGGCTGCCCGCGAGCGCGGCGGCGAGATCGCTGAGGATGTCCGCGTGCAGGTTGGTGGCGACGATCGTGTCGAGCGACGCCGGGCGGTTGACCATGCGCGCGGTCGCCGCATCGACGAGTTCCTTGTCCCACGTCACGTCGGGAAATTCGTGCGAGACCTGCTTCGCGATCTCGTCCCACATCACCATTGCGTGACGCTGCGCGTTGCTCTTCGTGATCACGGTCAGCAGCTTGCGGGGCCGCGACTGCGCAAGTCGGAACGCGAAACGCATGATGCGTTCGACGCCGGCGCGCGTGAGGATCGACACGTCGGTCGCGGCCTCGATCGGATGGCCCTGGTGCACGCGGCCGCCGACGCCCGCGTATTCGCCTTCCGAGTTCTCGCGGACGATCACCCAGTTCAGGTCGTCCGGCCCGCAGCGCTTCAGCGGCACGTCGATGCCCGGCAGGATGCGCGTCGGGCGCACGTTCGCATACTGGTCGAAGCCCTGGCAGATCTTCAGGCGCAGCCCCCACAGCGTCACGTGGTCGGGCACGTCCGGGTCGCCCGCGGAGCCGAACAGGATCGCGTCCTTGCGGCGCAGCGCGTCGAGGCCGTCGGCCGGCATCATCGCGCCGTGCCGGCGGTAGTAGTCGGCGCCCCAGTCGAAATCCTCGAACTCGAACGCAAAGCGGTCGCTGCCGCGGGCCAGCGCTTCCAGCACCTGCTTGCCGGCCGGCACCACTTCCTTGCCGATGCCGTCGCCGGGAATCGTTGCGATACGGTAGGTCTTCATGCGGACATCCTCGATTGATCGTGAGCGTGAACGCACTTTACCGAACCAGAAGTGCAGAAGCCGTGGCTATACTCAAAGCATCTTTAACTTAAATTCATGAATCCCGTCATGACGGATACCGTCCAGCCGGCCGATCTCGGCTTTTTCTCGACGCTGGCCGCCTCGGGCAGCCTGAGCGCGGCCGCGCGCGAACTCGGACTGACCGCGGCGGCTGTCAGCAAGCGGCTCACGCAGATGGAGCGGCGCGCGGGCGTGACGCTCGTCAATCGCACGACGCGCCGGATGATGCTGACGCCCGAAGGCGACGTGTACCTCGACTACGCGCGCCGGATCCTCGACCAGATGGACGAACTCGGCGAACTGCTCGGCAGCGCGAAGCAGCGGCCGAAAGGCCTGCTGCGTGTGAACGCGACGCTCGGTTTCGGGCGCAGCCACGTCGGCCCGGCGATCTCGCGCTTCGTCGCGCGCTATCCGGAGGTGTCGGTGCAGTTGCAGTTGTCGGTGATGCCGCCGCCGCTCACCGACGACGCGTTCGACGTGTGCATCCGCTTCGGCGAACCGCCCGACACGCGCGTCGTCGCGCGGCGGCTCGCGCCGAACCGCCGGCTGCTGTGCGCGGCACCGGCGTATCTCGCGCGGCACGGGACGCCCGGCACGCCGCACGACCTGACGCGGCACAACTGCATCGGCATCCGGCAGGGCGACGAAGGTTACGGCGTGTGGCGCCTGACGAGCCGGCGCGGCGCGGCCAGCCATACGGAAGCCGTGCGGATCAACGGCAACCTGACGACGAACGACGGCGAGATCGCGGTGAAGTGGGCGCTCGACGGGCACGGCATCCTGATGCGCGCGGAATGGGACCTGCGCGACTATCTCGCCGACGGGCGGCTGGTTGTCGTGCTGCCCGGTCATGAAACGCCGAGCGCCGATATCTACGCGGTGTATGCGCAGCGCCACCAGATGTCCACGCGGATTCGCGCGTTCGTCGATTTTCTGGCTGAGGATTTCGGGCGGCTGAAGGCGACGTAGGGTGTCGCTCACCGACGCATGGCAGCGTCAGGCACGGTACGCGGGCTGCGAGCGAGCGTACCGTGTCGGCTCGCGGGGTATGGTCGCACGGATGTTCACCCGACATGCGAGGAAAATATTCCGGCAAGCTTCGTGCGAAATCGCCAAAATATTGACATTCTTCGATACGGATCGGATGGCCGGCGCATTCCGCCTCGCAACCGCTTGAGGGCTTGCCGTCGGCATTCCGCTTTCAGGCCACCGCTACCAGCCCGCCGTAGCGATCGCCGGTAGCGGCTGCACCCGGCAGCGCCGGCCGCCACCCCACCGCCCCCGCCGCCGCCAGCCCTTCCTGCTCATACCCGGCCTGCACGAAACGCTCGGCGATCCAGTCGACGAACGCGCGCACGCCGGGCGACACATGCGGTCGCTTCACGTAGACGGCCGACACGGCCAGCGCATCGGGTTGCCAGCCCGACAGCACTTCCCGCAACCGCCCCGCCTCGATCAGCGGCTGCGCGGCGACACGCGTCGGCTGGATCAGCCCGAGGCCGTGCACGCCGCATGCGAGATACGCCTGCTCGTCGTCCACGCCGACGATGCCGTCGAGCCGCACCTTGCGCACCGCGTCGCCCACCACGAACTCGAGCTCGGCCGGACGCTGGCCGAATACGTGCGACCCGCCTACCGCGCGATGCGCGCCCAGCTCGTCGGGCGTGCGCGGCACGCCGAAGCGGTCGAGATACGCGGGGCTCGCGCACGTCACGCGCTCGAGCGAGCCGAGCCGGCGCGCGACGAGCGACGAATCGGGCAACGTACCGAGCCGGATGCTGCAATCGATCGCGTCGCCGATGCGATCGACCGCGCGCCCGGCCACGGCGAGCATCAGCTCGAGATCGGGATGCCGTGCGTGAAATTCGCCGAGCGCCGGCAACACGATCGCGCCCGCCACCGACGCCGGCAATTCGACGCGCAGTGGCCCGCTCGGATGCAGCGCGGCGCCGCGGATGCTGGCTTCGAGCTCGTCGACGTCCGCCGTGATGCTGACGCAGCGCCGGTAGTACGCGTCGCCTTCGGGCGTCGCCCGCAACGCGCGCGTCGTGCGCACCAGCAACGGCATGCCGAGCGCCGCTTCGAGCTCCTGTACGGTGCGCGTCGCGGTGGCGCGCGAAATGCCGAGCGCCTGCGCCGCGCGCGTAAAGCTGTTCATTTCGACGATGCGCGTGAAGATGCGCATCGCGCGGATCGGATTGTCCACCCCACACCTCTGCGTGGTTGCGATATGCCGCGGCGCGCGTTCGCGCACCGTGCGGCGTGTCGATGTCGATGTCGACGCAAGCCGCGCGACCCGCGCGGCCGTCGCTCAGGCGTTCGCCGCCGCGACGCTGCGCGCCGGCTCGGCGAGCAGCCGTTGCGCGAGCGCCAGCGCGTCGTCGCGGCTCGCCGCCGCATTCAGCGGATACCCCCAGACCTTCTCGAAGGCGCCCGAAAAGGCATTGAGCGCCACGCGCCGCGCCGCATTGGGCTCGATCGCGATCATCCCGGGAATCCATTCGCGCGACAGCGCGCGGTTGGCCTTGCTCCACTTCGCGAGCTGCCTGCGTATCTCGTGATCGTTGTCGGCGCGATCGTCGCTGGACGGCGCATCGTCGGTCAGAAGAACGAAGCGTTCGCGGCGCGCCAGCAGCGCGTCGAGTTCGGCAATCAGGCGGGTGGGATCGGTGTGAATCGAGCCGCTGTAACGCAGCCAGACGAACGGGAATTCAGTCGTGACGATTTGCATGTCGACCTCCAGATGAGAGCGATTCTCATTTTATGGATCGACACCCAATGCGTCATTTCTCATCCCGGCCAACTGATTTTTCAATCCGGCCAAACGGTGCGCGGGCGCGCACTCCGGCCGTTCAGCGTTGCCGGTCGGTCAGGAATTGCGTCGGCGACTTGCCGGTCGCCTTGCGGAACATCGTGACGAAGCTGCTCGCGCTCTCGTAGCCGAGATCGATCGCGATCTGGTGCACGCGGCGGCCGGTCGTCAGCATCCGCAGCGACAGCGCGACGTGCAGCCGCCGGCGCCAGTCGCCGAGGCTCATCCCGAGTTCCTTCGTCGCGAGGCGCGTCAGGCTGCGCTCGCTGATGCCCGCGCGCCGGGCGAGTTCGGGCAGCGGCGACTTGTCGGCCGGATCGTCGAGCAGATGGTCGATCAGCTTGCGCAGCCGGCGGTCGGCCGGCATCGGCAGGTACAAGTCCTCGACCGGCGCCGCGACGAGTTCGTCGAGCAAGGTCGCCACCAGCCGCCCTTGCGGCCCGTCGACGTCGTACAGGTTCGGGAAGCTGGCCGCCTTCAGCAGCAGCTCGCGCAACAGCGGCGACGTGGCCAGCGTGCAACAGCGCGTAGGGAGCTCGAGCGCCGCGTCGGGTTCGACCAGTACCGCGTAGAAGGTCGCGCCGGCCGAGCCGCGCGCCGCATGCGGGACGTCGCCCGGAATCCAGACCGTGCATTGCGGCGGCGCGCTCCACACGCCGCCGTCGATCTCGCAATAGACGACGCCGCTCAGCGTGTAGAGCAGTTGCGCCTGACGATGGCTGTGCCGCTCCAGCCGCCATTCGGGCTCGACGACCGAGCCGCCGAACACCACGAGCGGACGCGGCACGTGATAGACGTCGGCGTCCGCGGCGGGATCGGTAATCGGTGGAAGGTCGCGCATGGAACGACGGGCTGTGGAAAAGGCCGGACGCCGGCGCGTCCTTTCGTGCTTATACCAGAAAGGTGCCGGCGCGGCCGCGCCATTCGACGAGGCGTCTGCGGCCGTGCGCCGAACCGAATACAATGCGCCGATCCCCTGCCGCTGCGCCAACCTGCCGGAGCCGCCATGTTCGACCTGACCACGCTGACCACCTTCACGGCCGTCGTTCTGGGCCTGTTCCTGATCCCCGGGCCCGCCGTGCTGCTCGTGCTGAGCCGCACCGTGCAGGGCGGGCGCAAGACCGGCATCCTGACCGGCCTCGGCGTTGCGAGCGGCGACTTCGTGCATACGCTGTTCGCGGCCGTCGGGTTGTCCGCGCTGCTGATGACGTCGGCGCTCGCATTCAACGTCGTGAAGCTGGCCGGCGCCGCGTACCTGATCTATCTCGGCGTGCGCGCGCTGCTGGAGAAGGCTGCCGATCCGTCGCTGCCGCAGGTGTCGCCCGTGACGCCGTTCAAGGCATACCTGCAGGCGATTCCCGCCGAAGTGCTGAATCCGAAAACCGCGCTGTTCTTTCTCGCGTTCATGCCGCAGTTCGTGCATCCGGAGCGCGGCTCGACGTTCGTGCAGTTCGCGGTGCTCGGGCTGATCTTCGTTGTGCTGAGCTCGCTCTACACGACGCTGCTCGCATGCTCGATCCGCCCGCTCGGCCGCATCGTGAAGCGGCTCACGTGGCTCACGCGCTGGCAGGGCAAGATCATCGGCTCGATCTTCATCGCGCTCGGGCTGCGCGTGGCCGTGCAGCAGCGCTGATGCGCGCGGCCGCATGACGCGCGCCGGCGCGGACCTGCTCTACACCGACCCGCGCCTCGTCGCGGTGTACGACCTGTTCAACGCGGGCGATCGGGACTTCGCGTTCTACGCCGCCGCGATCGGCGCCGCGCCGCAACGCATCCTCGATCTCGGCTGCGGCACCGGCACGTTCGCACGACGGCTCGCGGCGGCCGGGCATGACGTCGTCGCGATCGATCCCGCGCCGGCAATGATCGATTACGCGCGACTCCAGCCGGGCGCCGACGCCGTGCGCTGGTTCGCTTGCGGGCTCGGCGGCCTGCCGCCCGGTGCGCCCTTCGATGCGGTCGTGATGACCGGGCATGCGTTCCAGTGCTTGCTGAGCGACGACGACATCGACGCGACGCTGCACGGCGTGCGACACGTGCTCGCCGACCGCGGCCGCTTCCTGTTCGACACCCGCAACCCGCGCACCGAACCATGGCGAGCATGGACGCCCGCGCAGTCGGCACGCAGCGTCGAATCGCGCGCATTCAGCATCGTCGATCTCCATCACGCGGTGCGGGCGATCGACGGCGCGATCGTGACGTTCGACACGCACTACTGCTTCCGCCGCGACGATACGGAGTTGACGAATACGAGCCGGCTGCGTTTCATCGCTCAATCCGAATTGCAGGCCCGCGTGACGGCGGCCGGTTTCGCGTCGGCCGACTGGTGCGGCGACTGGCAGCATGCGCCGTTCGACGAGGCGACCAGCGCGGAGATCATCGCGATCTGCCGCGCGTGAGCGCGCCTGAATGCGCGCGCATCGATTGCGTCAGCCGGCGGCCGGCAGCGTGTCCACCGCATACGCATACCGGATCGTGCGGCGCTGCGCGGCGCGGTGCAGGTGCAGGTGCAGGTGCATCGCGCCGCTTGCGCGTCGATCGGCGGCGTGCATGCTCGCCCACCGATTCGTCACATCGATCATCCCCGCGGCAGCGGTATACTGGATGCCGTTCGCGCCACTGCACTCGACCTGCACCGCTTGCTGACGATGCGCTTGCAGTCCGGCATCTTCCGCCCGCTTTCTCCCAGTCGATCCGAACCGCCATGTCGCACCGTTTTTCGCTCGCCCTCGCCGCCCTCCTCGCCGCTTCCCCGATCATCACGCAGGCCCGTCCGCTCGCGCGGCCGCCGGTCGAGCGCGATTTCAAGAGCTGGTCGGTTGTCTGCGACAACGGCAATCGCTGTATCGCGGAAAGTCACGCCGACGATATCGACGATGCACGTCCCACCCTCATCCTGCGCGTGACGCGCGATGCCGGCCCGGACGCGCAACCGTCGCTCGACCTCTACGCATCGGCGCCGATCGACTTGCGCACCGCACGCGTCGATGGCCGGCCGTTCGATGCGATGCCGGCGCAATGGCATGCTTTCGGCGACACGGCCGACGACGAAGCGCACCCGTTCCGGGTCCGGACCAACGATCCGGCCACGGTGGCCGCGTGGCTCGCCGCGGCGCGCAATGCACAACTGCTGAGCTTTGGCGATCCGGCGTCGGCGCACACCGCGCGGACGCCGTTGGCGGGGTTGAATGCCGCGCTGCTGCTGATCGACGACACGCAGGGTCGCGTCGGCACGGTCACGGCGCTGTTGCGCCCCGGCACCCGGCCTGCGTCGTCGGTGCCGACCGCGCCCGCACTGCCGCCCGCGGTCACGCCCGCGCCGCCGGCCGCCTCGACCCTGTCGATCGCCGAACAGCGTCCGCTCGTCGACGCGGTCCTCGCGAAATTCGGCGCCGACGTTAAGCAATGTGCGGCCGATGTCGAAGACGAAATGTCGGCGAGCGACCGCAGGAAAGCGTCGAGAGCCGTCGCGATTTCGTCCGACGAGGCGCTCGTCGCGATTCCGTGCCAGACCAGCAGCCTGTATAACCACACCGACCTGTGGTATCGCGTGCGCCGCAGCGCTCCGTACATGCCGGCCGCGATGAATTTCGGCGAGAACGCGAGCGCGGGCCTCGATTCGGCGTCGTTCGCGAACGAGCTGACCGACGCCGGCTACGATTCCGCCAGCGCGACGCTGTCGAGCACGGTCCGGTTGCGCAGCGCCGGCGATTGCGGCTCGACCGCGTCGTGGGTGTTCGACGGCCGGCGCTTCGTGCTCGACGACCTCGCGACGCACGGCACCTGCAACGGTCTGTTCCAGGCTCAATGGCCGCGCCTGTATCGCCGGGCCGATGCGGCCGACAGCCCGCACTGACGCGTCACGTCACGCGGCGCCGACGATCGAGATCGAGAATCCGTCCCAGCCCTTCTGCCCGACCGTCTGCACGGCGGTCGTCATGAGCGCCGGCTCGGCCGCGAGGCGCGCGAATCCGTCGCGCACGCCGACCACGTCCGGCTCGCGATTGCCGGGATCGGCCACGCGCCCGTTCCGCACGACGTTGTCGACGACGATCACCGTGCCGGGCCGCGACAACTTCAGCGCCGCGTCGAGATAAACGGCGTTGTTGTCCTTGTCCGCATCGATGAAGATGAAATCGAACGGCGCCTCGCCGGCATCGACGAGCCGCGCGAGGCTCTCCTTCGCGCTGCCGACCACCACCGACACGACCGCCGCGAACCCCGCACGCGCGATGTTCTGCGTCGCGACCTTCGCGTGTGCGGGGTTCAGCTCGAGCGTCACGAGCGAGCCGCCCGGCGGCAACGCGCGCGCCAGCCAGATCGTGCTGTAGCCGCCGAGCGTGCCGACTTCGAGGATCCGCCGCGCGCCGCGGATCGTCGCGAGCAACTGCAACAGCTTGCCCTGGTTCGGCGCGACGTTGATCGCCGGCAGCCCGGCCGCGTCGCTCGCCGCCAGCGCGGCGTCGAGCGCGGCGTCGGACGGCACGAGCGTCGCCGAGAAATACGCATCCACCTGGTTCCACCGATCCTGATCCATCGCACACCTTTCGTCCGCGGAAAAAGGCATTCTATGCGCCGCGCCGCGATAAGCAACACACCATTCGTTCTAAGAGCAGCCATACACGTGCTCCTATAATCGCCGGACGGCAGGACCCTCGACCTTCACAACAACAAACGGAGCACCCATGACCGATCAGGCCAATCCGAACTGGCGCCTCGAAACCATCGCCGTGCACGGCGGTTATCGTCCCGATCCGACCACGCGCGCGGTCGCCGTCCCGATCTACCAGACCGTTGCGTACGCATTCGACGACACGCAGCACGGCGCCGACCTGTTCGACCTGAAGGTCCAGGGCAACATCTACACGCGGATCATGAACCCGACGACGGACGTGCTCGAGCAGCGGATCGCCGCGCTCGAGGGCGGCATCGGCGCGCTCGCGCTCGCGTCGGGGCAATCCGCCGTCACGTACGCGATCCAGACGATCGCCGAAGCCGGCGACAACATCGTGTCCGCGAGTTCGCTGTATGGCGGCACCTACAACCTGTTCGCGCATACGCTGCCGCAATACGGGATCACCACGCGCTTCGCCGATCCGCGCGATCCCGCATCGTTCGCACCGCTGATCGATTCGCGCACGAAGGCGATCTTCGCGGAATCGGTCGGCAACCCGCTCGGCAACGTCACCGACATCGCAGCGCTCGCCGAGATCGCGCATCGCCACGGCATCCCGCTGATCGTCGACAACACGGTGCCGTCGCCGTACCTGCTGCGCCCGTTCGAACACGGCGCGGACATCGTCGTGCATTCGCTGACGAAGTATCTCGGCGGGCACGGCACGAGCCTCGGCGGCGCGATCGTCGATTCGGGCAAGTTCCCGTGGGCCGAACATGCGGACCGCTTCAAGCGGCTGAACGAGCCGGACGTCAGCTATCACGGCGTCGTCTATACCGACGCATTCGGAGCGGCCGCCTATATCGGCCGCGCCCGCGTGGTGCCGCTGCGCAACATGGGCGCGGCGATCTCCCCATTCAACGCATTCCAGATCCTGCAGGGGATCGAGACGCTCGCACTGCGTATCGAGCGGATCAGCGACAACGCGCTGAAGATCGCGCAGCACCTCGCGCGCCACGAGCACGTCGAATGGGTGAACTATGCGGGCCTGCCCGATCACCCCGATCATCCGCTCGTCGCGCGCTACCTGTCGGGCCGCGCGCCGGGCATCCTGACGTTCGGCGTGAAGGGCGGCCGCGACGGCGGCGCGAAGTTCCAGGATGCGCTGAAGCTGTTCACGCGGCTCGTCAATATCGGCGACACCAAGTCGCTCGCGACGCACCCGGCGTCGACCACGCACCGCCAGCTGTCGCCGGCCGAGCTCGCGAAGGCCGGCGTGAAGGAAGAAACGGTGCGGCTGTCGATCGGCATCGAGCATATCGACGACCTGCTCGCCGATCTCGACCAGGCGCTCGCGCAGCTTTGACCGGAACGGGCGCGCCGGCATGCCGGTGCGCCCGCATCAAACCGCTTGACCCTGGAGCGGCTTCAAGGTGTTCAATCCCCGGTTGATGCCGGGGCGGCGCCCGGCGCGGACGATCGTGCCACGCAGCCTTCGCTGCGACACGCCAACCGCCGAGAGGCTATCCGCCTATTCCCCAGAATCAGGCAAGCCCTTGCTTCGCGCGCCGCCGCTGCACGAGCCAGTCGAGCAGTTGTCGCCCGTCGCGCTCGCCGAACCAGCGCGCGTGCCCGATCAGGTAGCCGTCGTACGCGATGTCGACGATCGCCGGCGCATCGATGATGCAACCGAAATACGCGACTTCCGACAGCGCGAACTCCGTATGCACGATCGGCAGCAGCGCGACCAGCGCCGCATACGCGTCGTCGCTCAGCGGTTCGAGCGATTCGTAACCGTCGAGCAGTGCGTCGATCTGGTCGTATTCGATGCGCCGCGCATCGGCCGGCGCCATCCAGTCGACCGTATTGCGCTCGATCGCGAGCGCGAGGTCCATCACCGCGCAGGTGCGGTCCGACAAGCCGAAATCGAGCACGGTCCGGACCTGCGCACCAGGCCCCGCATCGGTCCACAACAGGTTCGACGCGTGCCAGTCGCCGTGCGTCCACAGCGGCGGCAACGCGGGCAGCAGCGGCACGAGGCGAGCGTGATACGGGCCGATCGCGTCGGCCACGTCGCCACGCCAGTCGCGCGAGCCGAGCGCGCGCACGAGCAGCGGCTGCGCGTCGACCCAGCGTTCGAGCGCGCCCGCCAGATCGGCGGACGACAGCACGCGAAAGCTCGACAGCAGCGTGCGCACGGGCCGCGCGGGCGCATCGTAGCCGGCCGACGCGCGATGCAGTTCGGCGAGCGCGCGGCCCGCCGCATACGCATGCGAAGGATGCGTGAACGGCTGCCACGACATCACGCCGCGATACGGATCGACGCCGGGCGCGAGCACGTGCACCTCGTACGTCCATTCGCCGGACGCAAACGCGGTCGCACCGTTGCGATCGGCCAGCACGTCCACCACCGGAACGCCGCGTGCGCGCAGATGCGCGATGAAGCGATGCTCTTCCTCGAGCCCCGCGACATCGCGCAGGCTCGCGTGATGACGCTTGACGAACAACCCGCGCCCGTCCGCCATCCGCACCAGCACGGCCGCCGCGAACTGCCGCGGGCTGTGCCACGTCAGCCGCACCGGCTCGCCCGCGCCGTCGATCCGCGCGAGCACGGCCGCCACTTCATCGTGCGTCATCAGCGGCCAGTCGCGTTCGGCCTGCTCGCCGTCCACGCCGAATTGCGGCGGCGCGACGTCGCGCGACAGGGGGCCGTCCGGCTCGAGGGGGAATGACATGAACGGCGTTGCTCCGTAGTTGAATCAGCGCGCGCCGCCGCCCGATGCGAGCGGGCCGGCGGCGGCCGCGCGCAATGCGGTGGCCGTCCGGCTCCAGTCGCGCCAGCCGACGACAGCCAGCCCGATGAACAGCGCATAGAGTCCGGCCGTCAGATACAGTTCCTTGAACACGAACATCCCGACGTACACGACATTCACGACGATCCACAGCCCCCACGACGCGATGTAGCGCCGCGCGGTCCAGTATTGCGCGACGAGACTGAACGCGGTCAGCGACGCATCGACGAACGGCAGCGCCGCATCGGTCCAGCGGGCCATCATCCCGCCGAGCAGCGCGCTGCCGACGACGGCCGCGATCAGGTCGGGCAGCATCTGCCGTGGCCGCACGCCGGTCACGGGCGCGACATCGCCGGCTGGCGCCGCCTCGCCGTCGGCACCGCCGGCGGCCTCGCTCGCGCGCTGCGCGAGCCAGCGCTGCCAGCCGTACACCTGCAGCACCGCGAACGCGCCCTGCAGCAGCATGTCGGAATACAGCTTCGCGTCGAAGAAGATCCAGCCGTACAGCGCGACCGATGCGAGGCCGACCGGCCAGCACAGCATGCGTCGTTTCGCGGTCAGCCAGATCGCGAGCGCGCTGACGATCACGCCGGCGATTTCGAGTGGGGACATCGTCTGTGCTCTCCTGATGGGCTGCCGGGGCCGCGCGTCACGCAGCCGATTCCGGTCGGTCAGAAATCATAGGTCAACGACACGCGCGCGGTGCGCGGCGCACCCGGGAACAGGTACGCATCGCCCTGCTGCTCGCCTGCGTCGCGCCAGTAGAACTTGTTGAACAGATTGTCCACCGACACGCGCAACACCGTGCGATGGCCGCCGATCTTCGTCGTATAACGCGCCCCAAGATTGAACACGAACCACGACGGCACGCGCGCGGTGCCTTCCTCGTTCGCGTTGCGCGCCGCGCTGTATTCCACGCCGCCGAGCACGTTCAGGCCCGCGACGCCCGGCACCGCGTAGTCCGCATACAGCGACGCGCGCAGCGCGGGCACGTTGATGATCTGGTGCCCTTCGTAGGCCGGCGAGCCCGAATCGACCGCGCGGGCGCGGATCGCCGCGACGCTGGCCGTCAACCCCAGCCGCTCGGTCACGCGACCGGCCGCGCCGAGCTCGATTCCCTGGTGCCGCTGCGTGCCGCGCTGCACGAACGTGTAGGTCGTGCCCGACGCGTCCGGGTCGGCGAACTGGAACGGCTTGCTGATCGAGAACACGGCCGCCGTGAGGCTCAATCGGTCGAGCCAGTCGTATTTCGCGCCGACCTCGAACTGGTGCGATTCGACGGGCGGCAGGAACGCATACGCGTTGGTCGCGCGCACGGGCGCCTGGTCGCCGAGCGACAGCGCCTTGCTGTACGACGCATACAGCGACAGCACGTTCACCGGCTTGTAGACGAGCGCGACCTGCGGCAGGAACACCGAGCGGTCGGTATGCGTCGTGTCGCCGTCGGCGCTGCTCCAGCTGCGCTGGCGCAGCAGCACTTCCTTGCCGCCCGCGAGCACTTGCCAGTGTTCGCCGATGCTGATGCGGTCGAGCCCGAACACGCCGTACTGCCACGCGTCGAGGCGCGGATACGACGGCCCGGGCGAATTCGGCGACGGCGAGAAGGTCAGGTCGGGCCCGTAGACGTTCTCGCTGCCCACGTAGTCGTACACCGCGTCGGCCATGTGCACGACGCGGCGCTGCACGCTCACGCCGAGCGTCAGCTCGTGCCGCAGCGGCCCCGTCGCGAACTTTCCGGTCGTGACCGCGCGCAGATCGTCGTTGCGCCGGTATTCGCCGGGGCTGCGGAAATCGTATACGTCGTAGTCGCCGTTCGCGCCGAAGAAGAACGGCGACGTCGCGCCGGCCGCGCAGCTTGCCGCATACGAGCAGCCGTACGCGAACGCGCTGTTGTCGTCGATCATCGTGCGACTGCGCCCGGCGGCGACGTAGGCCTTCCAGTCGTCGTTGAACTGATAGTCGAAACGCGCGTTCAGGTTCAGCGCATCGGTCGTCACCGGTTTCGCCCACGGCTGCGTGCCGAGCGCCTTCGACGTCGTCTTGACCGACGGCACGACGGTGCCGCCGAGCAACTGATAACCGGGCGCGGAACGCTGGATCCACTGCTGGAATTCGGCATTGAGCTGCAGGCTCGCGCGCGGACCGATGTCCCAGTCGGCGGCGATCGAGCCGAACGTGCGCCGCCCGTTCGTGCCGTCGATATAGGAGTGCATGTTCTCCTTCGCCGCATTGATCCGGAACCCGAACTGATGGTCGGGACCGAAGCGGCGGCCGAGATCGACGGCCGCCGACGTCGAGCCGCGGCTGTCGACGCCGCCCGTCACGCTCGCGACGTTCGCCGAGCGCTTGGTCACGAAGTTGATCACGCCGCCCGGCGCGACGACGCCGCTGTCGATGCCCGCCAGCCCTTTCAGGATCTCGACGCGCTCCTTGTTCTCGAGCGGCACGTTCTGCTCGCCGGACACCGTCAGCCCGTCGATCCGGATCGCGCTCGCGAGATCGACCGGAAAGCCGCGAATCGCGAAGCCTTCGAAATAGCCGACCGGCGCATAGTCGTTGACGACCGATGCATCGTTGCGCACGACGTCGCTCAAGCGCTTCGCCTGCTGATCGTCGATCAGCGCGCGCGTGACGACGTTCACCGACGCCGGCGTGTCGCGCAGCGGCGCGTCGTCGAGCCCCGCGACCGACGCTTCGCGCGCCCGCAGCGGGTGGCCGCGCTCACCGCTCACCGTGATCGCGGGCAGCGTCGCGTTGCCGGTCGCGTCTGCGCCCGGTGCGGGCGTGTCGCCCGGTGCCGCCGCGGCCTGCGCCGCGAAAAGCGTGACGCCGAGGCCGACACCGAGCCCGACCTTCGCGCGCCGCCGCCGTGCGGGCGCCGCTGTTGTTCTATTCACCGTCATCGTTCTGGAAGGAAAACTCGCCACTCGACCCTGTCGAAACCCGTTGGAAGCTGCGAAGCGTACGCCCGCGGACGCTGCCGCGCTCGTCACCGCACGCGTGCGTCGACACGATATTCATCGGACGAACCGGACCATGCGGCGTGCAAGCGGGCCGACCGGTCGGAACAACGCAGGATGGGACATCGGATTCGGAGGACGCGCCGGAAACGACGCAGCGGCCGACGGGTTCGTCGGGTGCCTGTCGTGCGGCCGGCTGCCTCGCACGGTCGTGTCATGCGGGGGACGCTTCGAACGCCCCGGTGCAGGCGGCGGGCATGCGCGCCGGCCGTTCATCGGAACGGCGGCCTGCCCGGCGCGCGACATCGCGGCGTGGCGCGCATTTTACCCCGGGCGGGGCGAAGGGCCGCGGAATCGGGCGCAACGGGAAACGGAGAAGGCGGGAACGGGAACAAGCGGCGCGGGCGGCGCGACAACGGCAGCGGCAGCGATAACCACAACGGCAACGATGCGCTCACGATCCGCATCGTGCGCGCTGGCCTCCGACCCCGGCGTCATGGTGCTCCGGGCAGAACGCGTGGAACCGGAGCGAAAATAGCGGCCCGCTACCGGTTCATCGGCCGTTCGCTCAGAACCCTTGCATCGTCACGGTTGGATCGACGACCAGATGCACGACGCCGTAAATGACCGCGCCGACCGGCAGCGCGAGCAGCATCGCCACGAACGGCAGCAGCGTGAAGTTGGCGTTCGCGAGATCGGTCGCGTGCGCCTAGCTGTTGCGCACACCAAAGAAACTCCACTGGACCAGGTGGACCATGCCGAGCAGTTTCATGATGGGCACTTTTATCGAATCGGTTGACGCTATCGTCGAGCCGGACGGCATCCGAAAAAAGAAGCAGTTGCGCGCGCTTTTCGCGCAGCAGGCCAGCCGCGGCCGCATGTCGCACGCGCGTCAGCGGTCGAGCACGAGCGGCTCCGTGGCCCCTTGCACGGGCCGCGCGACGCACAGCAGCGCGCAGCCGGGTGCGACCGGCGCATCGGGCGTCTGCTCGTAGTCGAGCGCACCGGACAGCACGCGCGTCGCGCACGTGCCGCACGAACCGGAGCGGCATTCGGACGGCACGGCCACGCGCTGCCCTTCCGCGAATTCGAGCAGCGTGCCGTCGGCGGGTGTCCATGCGGCTTCGCGCCCCGTGCGCCGGAATACGACCGGCACGCTGGCCGCCGTGGGCGCGGCAGCCGCGCGGGTCGCACTGCGCGAGACGCTCGACGGCCCGAACGCCTCGAAACGGATACGCTCGTCCGGCACGTTCAGCGCGCGCAGCCCGTCGTACAGGTCGCGCATGAACGCCGCCGGCCCGCACAGGTAGAAGTCGTAGTCGTCGAACGACAGGATCCGCTTCAGTTGCGCGATGTCGATGCGGCCTGCCCGCGCTGCCGTCCCTTCTTCAGGATGACTGTCGAACCAGTGAAGCGACAGGCGCTCATCGGCGGCCGCGATGCGCGCCAGTTCCGCGGCAAACGGCCGCTCGGCTGCTTCGCGTGCGCCGTGCACGAACACGACACGACGCGATGGCGTGTCGTCGGCCAGCGCCCGGCGCAGCATCGCGACCATCGGCGTGATGCCGATGCCGGCCGACACGAGCACGGCCGGGCGCGGGCTCGCGAGATCGAACGCGAAGCGGCCGCGCGGCATCTGCGCGTCGAGCGCCATGCCCGTCCGCGCATGATCGTGCAGCCACGCCGATACACGCCCCTCGCGCTTCACGGTGATCCGGTAATGCGCGCTGCCCGGTGCATCGGACAGCGTGTAGCTGCGAATCGACGGCGCGTCGCTGCCCGGCAGCGCGATGCGCAACGTCAGGTGTTGACCGGCTTCGTACGCAGGCAATGCGCCGCCATCCGCCGGTTCGAAATGGAACGACCGGATCGCACGCGCTTCGTCGACGATCTTCGCGATGCGCAGCGGCCGCCATGCGGGCGCCGATGCCGGCGCGGCCGCGGACGGCACGGGTCCGGCCGTTGCCGCCGCGCCGCCCGACGACGCTGCCATCGCCGCGAATTGCGGTGCGCGCTCGACCGCCGACCACCGGAACGGCAGCACCGCCCGCACGCGCCGCACTTCCCGCACATGAAAGCGCACGACGCGCTGCGCGCCGTCGAACGACGCGACGACCGGCCCGTCCCACACGATCTCCGCGTGCGCGGCGACATACAGCACATCGCCGCTGTCGAAATCGACGAACAGCAGCCCCGCGCGCGGATCGTGCTGCAGGTTGCCGAGCGTATTGAAGAACCGGTTGCCGCTGAAATCGGGCGTCGTCAGCGTGCGTGCATCGTCGACGCGCACGAAGCCCGGCATCCCGCCGCGATGCGACACGTCCGCGCCGCGCGCCGCGCCCGCGTCGGGCGACGTGTTGGCACTCGCGACGAAGAACGTATCGGCCTGCGCGAGCAGTGCGCGGTCCGCGTCGCTCAGCGCGTCGGACACGTCGGGCGCGACGGATGCGTCGACGTCCCGTGCGACGAAGGTCGGCTTGCGGCCCTGGATGTATTTCGCGCAATTGCCGAAGCTCTGCTCGACCGCGATCGTCAGCGCATCACCGCCCGCCGCGCGCACGACGCCGTTCACGCGATTGCGCCGCCGCGTATCGAATTCGATCCCGAGCCCGCCGAACGGCGCGCCCGCCTGCCACGTGCCGGCCAGCGGGTCGCCCGGCAGCGCGCGCGCCGCGATGCGCAGCGTGCGGGCGTCCGGCGACGTGACGAAACCCGGCGCACCGGCCCGCAGCGTCGCCCATGGCTGGCCGTGCGCATCGACGCCGCCGAGCACGAAGAACGGCAGTTGCGCGAAAAAAGTCCGGTGCTGGTCCGGCATGAAACGCCGGATGCCGCGCCGGCCGGCCGCGCCCGCCGCGTCCATCACGCCTGCGCGCTGCTGCACGGCAAGCTCGCCCGCGTGAAACGGCGCGGTGTCGAGTTCCCAGCCCGGTACGACGGTGCTCGGCGCATTCATTGCGTTCTCCTGACAGGCGCGGTGGCCGTGAGCGTCAAGCGGCGAGCAGGCCCGCGCGCGTCGTCGGCATCGCGACGAAGCCCGGCAACGCCTCGATACGCGCCAGCCACGCGCGCACGTGCGGATACGGTTCGAGCGACACACCGCCTTCCGGTGCGTGCGCGATGTACGTGTACGCGGCGATGTCCGCGATCGTCGGCTGCGCGCCGGCCGCGAACGGCTTGCCGGCCAGCTCGCGATCGATCACGTCGAGCACCTTCGCGGCCGTGCGCTTGGCCGCTTCCGGGTCGAGCTGTGCGCCGAACACGGTCACGAGCCGTGCGGCGGCCGGGCCGGATGCGATCGGGCCGGCCGCGTACGACAGCCAGCGCTGCACGACGGCCGCGCCGACCGGATCGTCGGGCAGCCAGTGCGCGTCGCCGTAGCGCTTCGCGAGGTACACGAGGATCGCGTTCGAGTCGGCGATCACGGTGCCGCCGTCGTCGATCACCGGCACCTGCCCGAGCGGATTGAGCGCGAGAAACGCCGGTTCGCGCTGCGCGCCGGCCGCGAGATCGACGTCGATGGTCCTGGACGGCAGCCCGAGCAGCGACAGAAACAGCCGGACACGGTGCGCGTGCCCGGACAACAGGAACGAATAAACGCGGATCGGCGAAGCAGGCTTGCTGGCGACAGACATGGAAACACTCCGGAAGCTCGCGCCGCCGGGGATCGGCGACGAACGGCTCCAGCGTAGCGCTCGCCGTTCGTCGCCAGAAGACGGATAATCGAGGAAACATTATCCGCTTCCATAGGACAATCGACGATGGCCGATCTGCGCGACGTGAACCTGAACCGGCTGGCGATCTTCGTCGCGGTGGTCGAGGCCGGCTCGCTGACGGCCGCGGCCGAGCGGCTCGGCCTCGCGAAGACGGTCGTCAGCACGCACATGCAGCGCCTCGAATCGGAGGTCGGCGCGAACCTGCTGGTACGCACGACGCGGCGGCTGAGCGTAACCGATGCCGGGCGCGTGTTCTACGACGCGTGCCGCGACATCGTGCGCGCCACCGAAGCCGCGCTCGACGCGGTGTCGTCCGACGCCGGGCCGCTGCGCGGCACGCTGCGCGTGAGCGTGCCGATCGACTATGGCGCACTGGTCGTCGCGCCGGCCGTCGTCGCGCTGCGCGACCGGCATCCGGCGCTCGCCGTCGAACTCGTCGCGAACGACCGCGTCGTCGATCTCGTCGCGGACAACCTCGACGTCGCGATCCGCATCGGCCGCCTCGCCGATTCGAACCATCGCGCGGTGCAGCTCGGCACCTACGAGAAATGGCTGGTCGCCAGCCCGGCGTTCGTCGCGCGACACGGGTTGCCCCGCGATCCGGAGGCGCTCGCCGCGCTGCCGTTCGTGATGTTGTCGTCGCTGCCGCGCCCGCATACGCTCGAACTCGACGACGCGCGCGGCGGCCATGCGTCGGTGCGCTGCGTCGCGCCGGTGGTGTCGAACACCGCGACCGCCTGCCGCGCGATCGTGCTCGCGGGCGGCGGTTTCGGGCTACTGACGGATTTCTCGACCGCGGACGACGTCGCGGCCGGCCGGCTCGTGCGGCTGCTGCCCGGTTGGCGCACCGCGCCGGCCGGGATCCATGCGGTGTATCCGTCCACACGGCTGCCGTCGCCGAAGGTGCGGGCGTTCATCGATGCGATGAAGGCGCGGCTCGGGCAAACGCCGGTCGCGCCCACGACGAGGCGCTCACGTTCGAACTAGCGGAAAAATGAAGAAACGCGAAGGTCGGCGCTCAATACGCCTGCATGAGCCGTCTCATCAGCAACGACTTCAGATCCCGGCGCGTATCACACACGATATGCACATGGATCGTGTCGCCGCGCACGTCGTAAATGATGCGATTCATTCCCGCAACGACTTCGCGATACTGACTGAGGTCGATATGCGCCAGCTCGTCGGGAATCCTGCCCTGAGCCGGAAAAGCACGGATCGACGCGATGGCGTCCTTGATCTGGCGATAGCTGACTTGCCAGGTTTCCGAGCCGAAGTTCGACAGAAGATAACGCTTCAACGCCTTCAAATCTTCTTCCGCGGAGCGAAGAACGACAACGCGTAACGTCATTGATCGTCGTCCTTGTCGAGGTCGGCAAAGACCTCCTCGACGGGACGAAAGTGCCCCTGGTCGATCTCGCGATTGCCCAGCGCAAGCAGCTTCAGCAGCGCGAGTGTCTCTTCATGCTCCTCATACGACTTGACGTCCATGACCACGAGCTTCGCCTCGCCGTTCTGGGTGATGAGCATCGGCTCGCGGCTCTCCGAGATGTCCTTGACGATCTCGGCCGCGTGGCTCTTGAGATAGCTGATCGGCTTGACTTGAGTCGAGAATTTCATGGAACGCGTCCTTTGCCAGACACCGGATGAGACTGATTATAGTCTGAATTCAGTCTCGCGCGAGATGGGATAGTCGACCGCTCCCGACGTCCTTACCCGCCCGCTTCCCCCAACGTCCCCAGCAGCACCTTCCTGCAACTCGCGACCACCTGCGCCTCCGGATCGCGGTATTCGGTGAGCAGCCATGCGGCGCCGACGTTCGTCATCGCGCCCACCAGCGCGAGCCCGATCAGCCGCTGCTCGGTGCGCTCCGCCGGCGTCACGGGCTCGCGCGGCACGCCGATCGCCATGATCAGCTTGCCGAAGTCGATCAGCATGCGCTGATACGTCATGTCGGTATCCGCACTCACGCCCATCACCTCGAGCAGCAACACCCGCGCCGCGCACGGGTCGCGCAGAAACGCGAAGAACGCGGCGAGCCCCGCGTCAACGCGTTCGCGCAGCTCGCCGCCGCGCGCGGCGACTGCCTGCGCGACCGCGTCATGTAGTTGCTGCGCGTGATGCAGATAGGTGCAGCGCAACAGATCCTCGGTGCTGTCGAACGCCGCATAGAAATAGCGATCGTTCAGCTTCGCTTCCTGGCAGATCGACCGGACGGTCGCCTTGCGAAAACCCACCGTGCCGAACACGCGCGTCGCCGCGCGGATCAATGCGTCGCGCCGCTCGGCGGCCCGTACCTCGGGCGCCACGCCGCCATACGACCGGCCTCTTTTTTCCGTTTCGAGTGCTTTCTCCATTCCGCTATTTGACATCAGGACACCCGAAAACTAAAGTGGTGACGACAAACACCACAATAGACGCGCCGCCGATACAGCGCAAGCGGAACGGGAGGAACGACGGATGAAGGGGTTTTCCGGCAAGGTCGCCGCGATCACGGGCGCCGGTTCGGGCATGGGCCGCAGCCTCGCGGTCGAGCTCGCACGGCGCGGCTGCGAGGTCGCGCTCGCCGACGTCAACGATGCCGGTCTCGCCGGCACGGCGGCCGCGTGTACGTGGCACGGCGTACGCGTGAGCACGCGCCGGCTCGACGTCGCCGACCGCGACGCCGTGTTCGCGTGGGCCGACTTCGTCCGCGCCGAACACGGCAAGGTCAACCTGATCTTCAACAACGCGGGCGTGTCGCTGGCCGCCAGCGCCGAAACCGCGCGCATCGCCGATCTCGAATGGATCGTCGGCATCAATTTCTGGGGCGTCGTGCACGGCACGCAGGCGTTCCTGCCGCATCTGCGCGCGTCGGGCGACGGCCACGTGGTCAACACGTCGAGCCTGTTCGGGCTCGTCGCGATGCCGACGCAAAGCGCGTACAACGCGACCAAGTTCGCGGTGCGCGGCTTCACCGAGGCGCTGCGGATGGAACTCGAACTCGACGGCGCGCCGGTGAGCGCGACCTGCGTGCATCCGGGCGGCGTCGCGACGAACATCGTCGACGCGGGCCGCGTCGATACCAGCATCCACGCACTGACGGGGCAGGACGAAGCGACCCATCGCCGCCAGGCCAACCGCCTGATCAACGCGACGACGGCCGACGAGGCCGCCCGGCAGATCCTCGCGGGCATCGAGCGCAATGCGCGCCGCGTGCTGGTCGGCGCCGACGCGCGCCGGCTCGACAGGATCGCGCGGCTGCTCGGCGCCGGTTACCAGTGGCTGATGCTGCGCCACGTGCGCCGCGCCCGCGAACGCAACCTTCGCCCGAAGGAAGTCCCCGTGGGAGAACGCGCCCACGCCCCGGCCGCGCGCCCCACCACGCCGACCAAGGACCCCGCATGAGCTCGACGACGACCGACCGGCGCGACGCGCCGCCCGCCCCCAGCGCTCGCCGCGACCATGGTGATGGCAACGACCTCGACGTGCTGATCGTCGGCGCCGGCCTGTCCGGCATCGGCGCCGCGTATCACCTGAAGCAGCGCTGCCCGCATGCGAGCGTGGCGATCGTCGAGGCGCGCGACGCGATCGGCGGCACCTGGGACCTGTTCCGCTATCCGGGCGTTCGTTCGGATTCCGACATGTTCACGCTCGGCTACAGCTTCCGGCCGTGGCACAGCGACAAGGCGATCTCCGACGGGCAGACGATCCTCGACTACATCCGCGACACCGCGCGCACCTACGGCATCGACGAGACGATCCGCTACGGCCAGAAGGTCGTCGCGGCCGACTGGGATTCGAACCGCGCGCGCTGGACGGTGCGCATCGAACGCACGCAAAACGGCGCGACTGACACGCTCGTCTACACCTGCCGCTTCCTGTTCATGTGCAGCGGCTACTACGACTACGACGCCGGCTATCTGCCCGACTGGGCAGGCATGGACACGTTCGAGGGCCAGCTCGTGCATCCGCAGCACTGGCCGAAGGATCTGTCGTACGCGAACCGGCGCGTGGTCGTGATCGGCAGCGGCGCGACGGCCGTCACGCTCGTGCCGTCGATGGCGGCCGATGCGCGGCACGTGACGATGCTGCAGCGCTCGCCGACCTACATCGTGTCGCTGCCCGCGCGAGACAAGATCGCGAATGCGCTGCGCCGCGTGCTGCCGTCGCGGCTCGCGCACCGGCTGGTACGCGTGAAGAACGTCCTGCTGACGATGTACCTGTACAACGTGTCGCGCCGCAAGCCCGACCGGACGAAGCAATTCATCATCCGCGCGGCCAGCAGGCAGCTCGGCCCCGACTTCGACGTCGCGAAGCACCTGACGCCGCGCTACATGCCGTGGGACCAGCGCGTGTGCCTCGTGCCGAACGGCGACCTGTTCAAGGCGATTCGCGCGGGCCGTGCCTCGATCGTCACCGACGAGATCGAGCGCTTCACGCCGACCGGCCTCAAGTTGAAGAGCGGCCAGCAGCTCGACGCGGACGTGATCGTCACCGCGACTGGGCTGAAGGTTAAGATGCTCGGCGGTGCGCGGGTCACGGTCGACGGCCGCGCGGTCGATTTGCCGGAGACGGTGTCGTACAAGGGGATGATGTACAGCGACGTGCCGAACCTCGCGTCGTCGTTCGGCTACACGAATGCGTCGTGGACGCTGAAAGCCGAGCTGATCGCGCGCTACGTGTGCCGGCTGCTCAATCACATGCGCGCAAACGGGTACGACACGTGCGTGCCGCGGCTCGGCGCCGGCGATCTCGGCGACGTGCCGGCCGTCAACCTGAGTTCGGGTTACATCCAGCGCGCGGCCGGCATCCTGCCGAAGCAGGGGCACCGCAAGCCGTGGAAATTCCACCAGAACTACGTGCTCGATCTCGCGTCGCTGAAGTTCAGCGCGCTCGCCGATTCCGCGATGCATTTCGAGCGCCGCGCCAAAACCGGCCCGGCCGCCACCGCGCCGGCTGCCGAACCCGCACTCGAAACCCGCTGAGGCCGACATGACTCCTGTGCTCCATCTGATCCAGAACGTGCTGCTCGGCGTCGTCGCGGTGCTCGCCGCGCTCGCGCTGTTTTCCGGTTACGTGGCCCGTCGCGTGACGCGCGCGTTTCCGCCCGAAGGGCGCATCGTCGACATCGACGGCGACCGCATCCACTACGTCGAATACGGCAATGGCCCGCCGATCGTGTTCGTCCACGGGCTCGCGGGGCAATGGCGCAATTTCGCGTACCTGCCGCTCACACGGCTCGCGCAGCGGCATCGCGTGATCCTGCTCGACCGACCGGGAGCCGGCCGCTCGCTGCGCGGCGCGGCCTCGCAGGCGAACGTGTTCGCGCAGGCTCGCACGGTCGCCGCATTCATCGACGCGCTGAAGCTCGACAAGCCGGTGCTGGTCGGCCACTCGCTCGGCGGCGCGATCGCGCTCGCGGTCGGCCTCAACCATGCGGACCGCGTGAGCCGGCTCGCGCTGATCGCGCCGCTGTCGCACGAGCAGACCGAACCGCCCGCGCCGTTCAAGCCGCTGATGCTGCCGTCGCCGCTCGTGCGCCGTTTCGTGTCGTGGACCTTCGCGATCCCGCTGACGATCCTGACGGGCCGCAAGGCCGTGCGTCAGGTGTTCGCGCCGGAGGACGTGCCGCGCGACTTCCCGGTCAAGGGCGGCGGCCTGCTCGGGATGCGCCCGCACGTGTTCTACGCGACGGCGACGGACCTGCTGTCGGCGCCCGTCGACCTGCCCGCGATGGAGCGGCGCTATGCGGAGCTCGCGCTGCCGGTCGACGTGCTGTACGGGCGCGCCGATCCGATCCTGAACTGGCGCGAGCACGGCGACGCGCTCGCGAAGAAATCGGCGCGCGTGCGGCTGAAGGTCGTCGAGGGCGGGCACATGCTGCCGGTCACGATTCCCGAAGCGACGGCCGACTGGCTGCTCGAAATCGCCGCCGCGCCGGTCGACGTCGCCGCGCAGCCAGTACGCATCGCGTAGATCGCGGCAATGAGCCGGGCCTGATTCCGTGCCGGGCAGCCGGCGCCGCGACGGAATCAGGCTTCGTCGTCGGGGATCGACAAGCCGAGATCCGAGAGCACCTCGCGCGCGCTGCGGAATGCCTCGACCGCGGCCGGCGCGCCGGCGTACAGCGCGCTGTGCAGCAAGACCTCGCGGATCTCGACGAGGCTCGCGCCGTTGTTGAGCGCGCCGCGAATATGCCCCTTCAGCTCCGTGCCGCGGCCGAGCGCCGCCAGCATCGCGCACGTGCACAGGCTGCGCGTCTTCAGGTCGATCCCGCCGCGCTGCCACGTGCTGCCCCACGCATGTTCGTTCAGCCAGTCCTGCAGCGGACGCGAGAATCCGTCGAGGTCGCGCATCGCGCGCTCGACGAACGCCTCGCCCATCACGTCGATCCGCCGCGCCTTGCCGTATTCCCTGTCCTGTTCGCTCATGTCCATGTCCTGGTTGGGTCGGGGCCGCTTCGGCGTCGCCGGCAGCCGAGAGATGTCCTGCCATGTTCATGCGCGCGGCGGGGTTTCGTCAAAGATGCGGCGCTCGGTTCGCAGCCGTTCGCGTCGCGGACGGCCGAACGCTACGTAACATCCGGCCGCGCGTTACGGCGCCTTACGGGAACATCGCAGCCGGGACGTTCACGCACCGCGCGCGCCTGCCGCGCGAAACCGCCATTCCTCCGTTTAAATCGCATCGATATTCCCTATTTCCGCAACAAATCGCGACATCGTTTCGCGAAACCTGTCATGGCGCGGAATTTGCAGTGAAGGCTTGGACACACTTCCAATGTCGAGGCCAACATGCACACTTTCTTCAAGAAGACGACGGTAACGATGGCCGTCTCGTCACTCCTCGCGCTGTACGGCTGCGGCTCGGTCGATGGACCGACGACCCCGCCGACGATCAAGCCGAGCACGTCGGGGACGGGCGGTAGTTCGGGGACTTCGGGTACTTCGGGCAGCGGTAGTTCGGGGTCGTCGGGTACATCTGGTACGTCGGGCAGCACGTCGGGTAGTACGTCTGGCAGTACCTCCGGCAGCACCTCCGGCAGTACCTCCGGCAGCACGTCCGGCAGCACGTCGGGCAGCACCTCCGGCAGTACGTCGGGCAGTACGTCGGGCAGTACGTCCGGCAGCACCTCCGGCAGCACCTCCGGCAGTACCTCCGGCAGCACGTCCGGCAGTACCTCCGGCAGTACCTCCGGCAGTACCTCCGGCAGTACCTCCGGCAGCACCTCCGGCAGCACGTCGGGCAGCACCTCCGGCAGCACGTCGGGCAGCACCTCCGGCAGCACGTCGGGCAGCACGTCGGGCAGCACCTCCGGCAGCACGTCGGGCAGCACCTCCGGCAGCACGTCGGGCAGCACCTCCGGCAGCACGTCGGGCAGCACCTCCGGCAGTACGTCCGGCAGCACCTCGGGTACCTCGGGCACCTCCGGCACCAGCGTCACCCCCCTGGGCAATGTCCTGCAGAAATCCGGCAACCTCGTGACGGCGCTCGGCACGACGGTCGTGAACGGCGGCGCTCAGATCGGCGGCGTGCAGATTCCCGGCACGAACCCGACCACGGCCACCAGCATCGGCAACGCTGTCGGCAGCCTCGGCAGCGGCGTGCAATCGCTCGGCAACGGCGTCGCGGCCGGCCTCGGCTCGATCGGCGTGTCGGCGAACCCGCTCGGACCGACGCTGACGTCGACCACCGGCCTGCTGACCGGCGCCGGCGGTGCGGTCAACAACCTCGGCAATGCGGTGACGAGCCTCGGCACCGGTCCGCTGTCGCCGCTCGCGCCGGCGACGACCCTGGTCGGCAGCCTCGTCAACACGGTCGGCACCGCGGTCAATTCGACCGCATCGGCGCTGAACACGGCGCTGAACAGCTCGCCGGTCCAGCAGCTCGAAACGCAGCTCGGCAAGGTGATCAACCCGATCACGAACACGCTGACCGGCGGCGCCACGACGCCGGGCGTCACGCAGACGCTCGGTGGCGCGACGCTGCTCGGCACGCCGCTGAACGGCCTGCTGGGCACGCTCGGCAGCGGCCTCGCGCTCGCGGGCACGAAGGTCGGCGGCGCGACCGACAACCCGGTCGGCACGGGCCTCGGCGGCGTCGTGGGGCAACTCGGCAACACGGTGACGTCGACGGGTGGCCTCGTCAACGCCAACAACGCGGGCAGTTCCAGCAGCGGCACGGGCGGCAGCAATCCGCTCGCCCCGATCACGGGCCTGCTCGGCACGTTGACGGGTGGTCTCGGCGGCGGCAGCTCGAGCGGTTCGGGCGGCACCAGCGGAACGAGCGGCACCAGCGGCGGCCCGCTCGCGCCGATCACCGGCCTGCTCGGGACGGTGACGGGCGCACTCGGCGGCATCGGTTCGAGCGGCACCAGCGGCACGGGCGGAACGAGCGGGACCGGAGGCACCAGCGGCACCGGTGGCGCGGGCCTCGGCGGCCTGCTGGCGCCGGTCACCAACCTCGTCAACTCGCTGACGCCGCTCGGCGCGAGCCTCACCGGCACCGTCACGACGCCGGGCGGCAACCTGTCCGGCACGCTCGGCGGGTTGCTGACGAGCGGCCCGGTCGGCACGCTCACGGGTGCGCTGGGAACGCCGGCCGGCTCGGCCGGCGCCACCGGCACGGTCAGCCCCGGCGGCGCGGCCGGCACCGTGACGACGCCGAGCGGCAGCGGCTCCGTGGTGACCGGCCTGACCGGCAGCACGGGCGGCGCCACCGCAGGCGGCACCGGCAACCTGCTGTCGCCGGTGACCAACCTGCTCGGCGGTCTGCTGGGCGGCGGCACCAAGAAGTAAGCTTCAACGCATCACGTATCAGAACGACAGGCCAATGGCCGGGCGCGCATCCATAAACAGCCCGGCCGACGGCCGGCGCCACCCGCCAAGCGGGGGCGCCGGCCCTCATCCCCACGAGGATCCGATCATGAATTCCACGCTCGACGGCGTCGTCGCTGCCCCGGACCGCCCACCCCGCTCCGCCACGCCCTTGCGCGCCGGCCTGCTCGGCATCACGGCTGGACTCTTCGCGCTGTGGATCACGCGCGACCACCCGGCCCTCGACGCGGCCACCCGCGCGGTCATCGCGAGCCTCGCGATCATCGGCACGATCGCGCTGCACGAGCTCTTCATCTCGCGTGTCTACCTGCGCCCGAGCGCGGGGCTGTCGCGGCAGGCCGTCCGGCCGCTCGGCATCGCGCGCGTGGCGACACGGCTCGGCGCGCTGACGTCGATCTATGCGGGCATCGGCCTCCTCTACTGGCTGCTGCCCGAATACCACGGCGCGTTCTACCTGCCGTTCTGGTCGCTGCTGCGCTCGCTCGCGCCGTACGTGATCGTCGCCGCGCCGTTCTACTTCGCGTGGATGGACCGCCACCAGCGCGAGACGGACGACGCGTACCTGCTGTGGGGCCTCTTCCTGTTCCGCCGCGAGCAGCCCGCGAGCTGGAAGCCGGTGCGCGAAATGCTGGCCGGCTGGGGCGTGAAGGCGTTCTTCCTGCCGCTGATGACCGTCTACCTGTCGAAGGACGCCGATCACCTGAGCGCGTCGCTCGCGAACGCGATGCATGCGCCGATGACGATCGCGACCTTCGTGTTCATGTACGACCTGTCGTTCACGATGGACCTGATGTTCGGCACCGTCGGATACCTGTGCACGTTCCGCATCCTCGACAGCCACGTGCGCACCGTCGAGCCGACGACGCTCGGCTGGGTGGCTGCATTGATCTGCTATCAGCCGTTCTGGTCGCTGATCTCGAACAACTACATCCGCTACGAAGGCTCGGTGTTCTGGGACAACTGGCTGCTGTCGGCGCCGACGCTGCGCGTGATCTGGGGCGCGACGATCATCCTGCTGCTGCTGACCTACGCGCTGTGCACGATCTCGTTCGGGCTGCGGTTCTCGAACCTCACCCACCGCGGGATCATCACGTCGGGCCCGTATCGCCTCACGAAGCATCCGGCCTACATCACGAAGAACCTGTCGTACTGGATGGTGTCGGTGCCGTTCGTCGAGCCGCTCGGCTGGCAGATCGGGCTCATGCACTGCGCGGGGCTCGTCGCGGTCAACCTGATTTACTACACGCGTGCGAAGACGGAAGAGCGTCACCTGATGCGCGATCCCGACTATCGCGCGTATGCCGAATGGATCGCGCAACACGGGTTGTTCGCGCGGATCCGGCAGGCGTTCGGCGCTCGGCAGGCGGTGTGACGGAGCGAGCGGAGCGGCCATTCATGCCGCTCCGGTCCTCGCGTGGGTGTCGACCTGCCTGTCGCGGGCGTCGCACCCGCGACGACACCTTTCCGCCAACGCCTTCCGGCGCTTGACGACGCGCTTGCGCATGGACTTCCTGACGTTTCGACCCGTCCCATGCGGCCAATTGTCGCGAAACACCGCGATTCCGCGCTTTTCGTCGCCGTTCTCCGTCAGTCCGATTGCCTGCCTCCGACGCGTCGCGTATGGTGCTGGCCGTCCGCGTCCGATCCGTCGCCGGACACCCGACCGTCGTCCCGCACGACGGCCGTGCGGGCCGTGCCCGCCGCTCACCGTCTCCGCGACGCCGCCCGCCGGCGCCGCGCATTCATGAGGAAAGAGGCGTGATCCACAAAGTCCTGATCCTGTTCGCACTCTGCATCGCGGGCCTCGCCGCGATCGCCGCCGGTTTCCAGCACATCCCCAGCTGATTCGCGGCCCCGGCTCGCTTCGCCGAGCCCGGGGGCCGCACCCGCTTCCGTTCCCTTTTGCGATGAACCTCTTTCCCGAACCGCCCGGGACGGGCGGCTTTTGCCATGCGTATCGACGTACAGCATTCCCAGCACGACATCGACGACGAACTCGACACCCTTTATGAACGCCTCCACCAGCCGGGCCATCGCCTGTACGGGCTGCCGGCCGTCGCGCTCGGCCGCTCGGGCCTGATCGTCCGCCATCGCGAAGCGGACGGCGAATACTTCCTGTATGTCGAGGAGCCGGCCGCGCGCCAGCTCGCCGGTTATACGGTGTTCAACCGCCTGCCCGAAATCCCGCGTCGCGCCGACCGCTACCTGCGCGCACCGCATACGCGGCTGCGCGGCTCGGCACAACGCCAGGGTCTCGCGACGATGCTGTACCGCTGGGGACTCGACGCTGGCCTGTGCCTGATCAGCGGCGCGCGCCAGTCGGTCGGCGCCGCGCGGTTGTGGACGGCGCTCGCGCAGGATTACCGGCATGGCTTCGTCGATGTCGAAGGCCGTGCGCTGCGTTATCTCGGCGAAACCGTTGCCGACGACGTGCACGGTGCGCTGCATACGCGGCGGCTGTTGCTCGGCAGCGGGTGGGGAATCGGTGAATTCGCGCGTGCGGCCGGAATGAGCGATGCGGCCCGCACGCCGATGCGATAATCCGTCGAACCCGCGCGACGCGCCAGTTCAACCCGCCAATCGAAACGCCCTTCGATGACCATCGATCCCCGAACCGATGTCACCCGCCCACTCGACATCGTCGCGCTGTGCGGCAGCCTCCGCGCGCAGTCGTACAACGCGGCGCTCCTCGATGCGGCCGCGCTCGTCGCCCCGCGCGGCATGCGCATCGCACGCTTCGATCGTCTCGGCGAATTCCCGCTGTTCAATCCCGATGCCGAATACCCGACGCCCGCCGCGGTGCGCGATCTGATCGACCGCCTGAACGCAGCCGACGGCGTGCTGATCGCCAGCCCGGAATACGCGCACGGCGTAACCGGCGTGATGAAGAACGCGCTGGATTGGGTCGTGGGATGCGAGGCCGTCGTGTACAAGCCCGTGGCCGTGTTGAACGCGTCGCCGCGCGCGACGCATGCGGACGCGGCGCTGCGCGAAACGCTGTCGGTGATGTCGGCGCGCATCGTCGAGCCCGCATCGATCGCGCTGCCGATCCTCGGGAGCCGGCTCGACGCGGCGGGCATCGCCGCGTATCCACCGTTCTCGTCGGCGCTCGTCGAAGCATTGCACGCGCTGCGCACGGCGATCGACGATCCGGCGCCGGCGCTCGGCAACCCGCACGCCTGAGCGCACGGCGTGGCGTTATCGCGCCTTCGCGCGCGTCGCCTTCTTCGCGGGCCGGGCCGCCTTCGCGCGCGGCGCTTCCTTCTCGGGCTGCGCACCGCCGCCGGCGAGATCCTCGAGCCATGCGAGCGCATCGACGTACGACAGGAACTGCTGCAGATAGTCTGGCGACAGCTCGCGCATCGTCGCGAGCGAGCGGTGCACGAGGCTGTTCGAATTGAGCGGCCCCGCGTTGCGCGGCACCTGGTCGAGCGACTGGCGGTATTGCTGTTCCGTGCGGACTTTCGACCACATCGTGCGGAAGTAGTCGACCAGTTCGGGATCGAGACCGCGCCGATCGGCCTGCGCATCGCGCGCGAGCCCTTCGACGAGCGCGGCAAGCGCGCCGCGCGCGGGCGCACCCGCCGTGGCTTCCACCGTGTCGCGCGTGGTATCGGCGTCATCGGCGCGCGCGACGACCTCCGCAAAGCCTTCGATCAGCGTCGCCAGCCGCGCGTCGAGCAGCGCGCGTGCGGCGCCGTCGAGCACGGCCGCGCGCCGTTCGAGCGCGTCGATCCGGTGAAAGCGCACGGGATCGAGCCGATCGGCGCCCTGCTCGCGCCACGCGTCGAGCGTCGCGCGCACGTGCGTCGCGTCGCCCGTCACTTTGCCTTTCCTCCGTTCGACGCCGATTTGCGCGGCACCGGCGCGATTTCCACGCGGCGGTTCTTCGCGCGGCCTTCATCGTCCGCATTCGAGCTGACCGGCTGTTCGGAACCGAACGCGGCCGCGAACACCGACGACGCAGGCACGCCGGCATCGATCAGCGCGCGCGTGACCGTCAACGCGCGCTTGGCCGACAGTTCCCAGTTGTCCGCGAACAGGCGGTTGCCGGCGTGCACCTGCTGGTCGTCCGCGAAGCCGCTGATCATCAGGATCTCGTCGCGCGTCTTCAGGTACGTGGCCAGCGGGCTGGCCAGCGTCTTCAGCAGGTCGCGGCCCGCGGGCTGCAACTGGTCGGAGTTCAGCGCGAACAGCACGCTGCCGCTGATCCCGATGCGCCCGTTCACGAGCGTCACGCGGCCGGCCGCGAGCGGCCCGGCGAGCGCCTGTTCGAGCGACTTGCGCTGCTGCGCCTCGAGCTGGCGCGCACGCACCGCTTCCTCGAGCTTCGACGTGAGCTGAAGCTGCATGCCGATCACGCCGACGAGGATCAGCACGAACGCGCCGAGCAGCACCGACATCAGGTCGGCGAACGCGGGCCACACCGGCGCCGATTGCGCGCCGCCGTCGATTTCGTCGTGCATGCGTTACGCTCCGACGGGCGCCCGCCGGCCGGCGAGCTGCTGCAGGTCTTCGACGATCTGCTTCTGCGACATCACGCTCAGGTCGATCACTTCGCGCGCCTGCGCGACGTAGTACTCGAGCTGTTCGTCGCTGCGCGCGAGCGATTTCTCGAGCGCGGCCTCGATGCGCTGCAGATGGGTCAGCAACTTGTCGTTCGATTCGCCGAACACCTGCACGGCCATCCCGAACGCGTCGCCGAGGCTCGCCACTTCGACGGCGCCGGCCGTGACCTGCGCGGCCACCGAATCGAGCTTGCGCGTCTCGGTGTCGACGGTATCGTTGAAGCGCGCGCCGACGCGGTCGAGCAGATCGGCCGACGCGCTGACGAGCGCGTCGATCGCGGCGCGCTGTTCCGTCGACGCGTGATTGACCGCGCCGAGCAGCGTCTCCAGCGTCGCGAGCAGGCGGCTGCGTTCCTCCAGCGTCGCGGTGTCGCGCACCATGCTGTCGGACAGGCGCTGGCGCAGCTCGGCGACGACGTCGGCCGCAGCCTTCGGCGCCTCCGACGCGGCCTGCACGAGACGCGCGATTTCGTTGATCGTGTCGCTCGCGTGAACCTGCGCCTGCGCGGTGATGTCGTTCGCGGTGCGGGCCAGCGTGTCGCAGATGTCCTGCTGGCGCGCGGCGGCCTGCGCGCTCGTCTGCGCCCATTCGTCGCGCAGCGCGGCCGCCATCGCCGCGAGCGAATCGTTCCAGGCGGACAGGCGGGCTTCGTCGCGTGCGGCCAGTTGCGATTGCAGGCCGGCGTGCGACTCGCGGATCGTCGTCAGCAGATCGTTCGAGCGCTGTTCGAACGTCGACGCCTGTGCGGCGAGATCGCGCGTCGTTTGCGCCAATGCGTCGCAGACTTCCTGCTGGCGGCCGGCGCTGTGCACGCCCGCGCGCTGCCATTCTTCGCCGAGCTTCGCGGCCATCGCGGTCAGCGAACCGTTCCATGCCGACAGACGCTCTTCGTCGCGCGCAGCCAGCTGCGTTTGCAGACCGGTGTGCGAATCGCGAATCGTCGACAGCAGATCGTTCGCGCGTTGTTCGAACATCGAAGCTTGGGCGGTGAGGTCGCGCGTCGTTTGCGCGAGGGCGTCGCAGATTTCCTGCTGGCGGCCGGCGCTGTGCACGCCTGCACGCTGCCATTCTTCGCCGAGCTTCGCAGCCATCGCGGCCAGCGAGTCGTTCCACGCCGCCAGACGTTCTTCGTCGCGGGCCGCCAGTTGCGATTGCAGGCCGGTGTGCGAATCGCGGATCGTCGACAGCAATTCGTTCGAGCGTTGCTCGAACGTCGAAGCCTGTGCGGTAAGGTCGCGCGTCGTTTGCGCCAAGGCATCGCAGATTTCCTGCTGGCGGCCGGCGCTATGCACGCCCGCGCGCTGCCATTCTTCGCCGAGCTTCGCAGCCATCGCGGCGAGCGAATCGTTCCACGCCGACAAGCGTTCTTCGTCGCGGGCCGCCAGTTGCGTCTGCAAACCGGCGTGCGATTCGCGCATCGCGGCGAGCGTCGCACTCGAATGGCGTTCGAACGTCGCGGCGGCTTCGCCCAGCGCGCACGCATGCTGGCCGGCCAGCGTCTCGCCGACCTGCTCCTGGCGCGAGAGCGCATCGCGCCACGCGTCCGACAGGCGGCCTTCGGTCGATTCGAGGCGCGTCGCGACGCCGTCGAGCAGATCCGACGAACGCTGCGCGAACGTCTCGGTGAACTGGCCGAGCGTCGTCTGCAACTGCTGCGCGACGGCGTCGCCCTCGCGGCGCTGTTCGTCGAGCGCGCGGTTCCACACGGCCGTCACGTTGGCGGTGGTCTTCTCGAAGCCGTCCGTCAGCCCGTCGAGCTGACGCTGCACCGCGCCCGTCACGGTGTCGCGCAGCGCGGCCATCTCCTGCGCGAGCCCCGTCATCGTCGCGGCGACGACCGGCTGCAGCGCCGCACCGGCCACGCGCGCGCTTTCGGCGGCGCTTTCCTTCAGCGCGTCGCCGACGTTCGACGCAAGGCCCGCGTACGCCCGCTCGGTCCGATCGAAAAACGCCTGCTGACTGTCGAGCTGGCGATCGTGCAACGCGACGCTGCGCGCCTCGAGCGTCGTCATCATCGTCTGCAGCCGGTCGACCAGCGCCGGCATCACGTCGGCCTGGCGCTGCAGCAGTCGGAACGATTCGTCGCGCTGGTGCGCGGAAGAATGCACGCGCAGCGTCGTCGCGATCTTCGCGTCGAGCTGCTGGGCCGCATCGATCCGCTCGCGGCGCACGAGCGCGGACAGCAGGCCGAGCATCGCGGACGTCGCGACACCGGCGATCGACGTGCCGAACGCGAACCCGAGCCCCTTCACCGGCGCGATCAGCGACGCGCGGAGCGCATCGAGATCGGTCGCGCTCTCGAGCGCGGCGCCCGTGCCCTTCAGCGTGACGACCATCCCGAGCAGCGTGCCGAGCATGCCGAGCAGCACCAGCAGGCCGACGAGGTAAGGCGTGAGCGCCGGGCCCGGCAGCGCGACGCGCGCGCCTTCGACCCGTGCGCGCACCGCGCCGCGCAGGCCCGGATGCAGCGTATCGAGCCACGTGTCGAGCTTCGCGGGCGGCTCGGTCAGGCCGCCAACCGCGCGCGACAGCGTGGCGGTCGCCTGCCGGTAGCGCAGCAGCTCCCATGCGCCGGCGACGTAGCACGCGCCGATCAGCAGCGTGACGGCCGCCGCCAGCGGGTTCGACGCGACATAGCCGGCACCGATCCAGCCCACTGCGAGCAGACCGGCGACGAAGACAACGAGATCAAGGCGAATTCTGGACATAGCGTGTTGATTAGCAGGTGCGAAGGGCCGCGAGCAGCCCGTCTACCGTTTGAAACCGGACTTCGAGTTCGGCAAGCAGGATGCTTTGCATCTCGTCGCGAAACGTATCGAGCCATGCGCCGGGCACGAGCGCCGCGACGGTCGGGGTGTCGGCCACCGTGCCTTCGGCGGCAGGCACATCGGCAGCAGCGGCCGTCGCGGCCGAGGATTCGGCCTCGGCCAGCGCCTGCCGCTCCGCTTCGCGCAGCCGCGCGAAGCGCGTGCCGAGCAGCGCGGGCACGGCCGACAGCAGGCTGCGCTCGCGCGCGCCGAGCACGCGCTCCATGATCGTGTCGAGCGTCGCGAGCCGCGCCATCCCGGACGAGCGCGCGGCGAGCGCGACCCGCAGGCGGCCGCGCAACTGGCCGATCGCCGTTTCCATGTCCTGCTGCAGGGTCAGATAACGCTGGCGAAAGTCCGCGAAATCGGCCGTGTCGGCGGCCGGCGGCGGCAGGTCGCCCGGCCGGCGCCGCGCCCGCGGCCGGGTGGCCGTGATCGCCTGCGCGAGGTCGTGGCGCACGCGGGCGCAGTCGCGCTCCGCGTCGTAGCCGCGCACGCCGGCCGCGACGCCCGGCGGGCTCGCATTCAGCGCGGACGACAGCGTGATCGCGTCGGTCCAGCCGAGCCACTGGCTCAGCCGGTCGGACAACGTTTGCCGGGATTCCGCGACGTCGGCATCGGCCAGGCGCGCGAGCAGCCGGACGAGCGTCGGACCGCTCAACGCCGGGCGCGGAGATGCGTGCACCATGCTGCAAACCGTCAAAAAAGGCAGCAGTTTACACGTCGTCGGGCCGTCGGCCGCCAGAATCGGGGAAGCGGCGGCGCCCGGCGCGCCGTGCGACCGACGCGAACGCCCGTCGCGCAAGGCTCGACGGGCGACGACGAGGGTGGGAAACATGCCCGGAGGCGGCCCGCATGCGGCCGCGCCATCGGGAAGCCATGCGTTCGCGAGACGCCGACGCGCGCTCGGGCGAGCGTCCCGGCCGGTTCGTGCCGGCAGCCGGCGCCGATACGGATCGGAAATGAAAGCGCTCAGATCCCCGCTTTCGGCGCATTCAGGATCAGCCGCAGTCCGAGCAGCGTGATCGCGCCGGCCGCGATGCGGTCGACCCATTTCTTCGCGCGCAGGTAGAGTTCACGCGGCCGGCGCGTCGAGAAGCACAGCGCGACGAGCGTGTACCAGCCGAATTCGACCGCGAACACGAGCGGCGGCAGCACGAGGTAGCACCACAGCGGCGGATGCTGCGGAAGCAGCGCCGCGAAGATGCTGCCGTACCAGATCGCCGTCTTCGGGTTGCTGAGCTGGGTCGTGAGGCCGGTCAGGAACGACTTGCGCGCGCTGCCGCCGGCCATTGCCTGCGGATCGTCCATCGCGATCGGCCGGTCGGCGCCGCGCCAGATCTTCGACGCCATGTAGATCAGGTAAGCGCCGCCCGCGATCTTGAGGCCCACGTACAGCCATTCGACGGCCTGCAGCAGCGTGTAGAGCCCGGCCAGCGCGACGCCGCCGAACACGATGCCGCCGATGCCCATGCCGAGCGCGGTGGCGAGCCCGTCGCGACGCGACAGCCCGATCGAATTGCGGGCCACCAGTACGAAGCTCGGGCCGGGAATCATCGCGCCGAGAAACAGCGCAGCCAGGATGGCGAGTACGGCAGCCGATGCGGTCATCGAAGTCTCCTTGGTCAGCGACGCCGCTGCGCCGGCGCCTGCGTGTCGTTTCCGACGGTCGAGCCGCTGATTCTGGCACGCTTCGCGCGTAGCCGAAAGCGGTCGTGCGCTGCTATGCTGGCCCTCTTTCCCGTCACTGCGCGCCGCCCCATGATCGAGACTCGCGTCGCCCGCCATCCCGCCGCTGCAGTTGCCGTCGAAGCAATCTCGCGCGAGGACGACGCGCGCCCGACCGTCGGCATCGAATTCGACGGCGACGCGCCCGGAAATTCGACGCCCGGCACCGAGTTTCCCGGGCGCGATCGGTCACCCCGCGCGGCTCGTCCCCTTTTTCTTCCTTCGACCGAACCTCCCGCCATGCGCGCTCTTCGCCTTTCCGCCCTGCTGCTCCCGCTGCTCGCCGCACTCCCGCTCGGCGCCCGCGCCGACGGCCTGCCGAAGTCGATCGCCGCGCAATTGCCACCCGGCTACCAGCCGCTGCTCGCGCACGCCGGCCCCGATCTCGACAACGGGCGACACAGCTTTCTCGTCGTCGTGCATCGCGCGGTCGATACGCGCGAACAGCCGTCGCCGCGCCCGCTGCTGATCTACGAGGAGCAGGCCGATCGCACGTATCGGCTCGCCGCACGCAACGATCAGGTCGTGCTGCGCGCGAACGACGGCGGCCAGTGCGATCCGTTCGACCCCGACGATGCCGCCGACAACGGCTTTTCGGTGAAGGGCCGCTATTTCACCGTGCAGAATTTCGTCGCGTGCGGGCAGCACTGGACCGACTACATCACGTTCCGCTACGACCCGCGCACGCACGGCTGGCTCTTTTCGAACCAGATCGTCACCGAATCGTTTCCGCTCGAGGGCAAGCCCGACCACGTCACCGTCACGCGCGCCGACCCGCATCGGCCGGTGTCGTTCGGGCAGTGGACGCCCAAGGACTAGACGCTGCGCGCAGCGGCGCCCGCGGCGGTGCCGTTTTTCAATGCGGCGCGTCGCCCGCCCGCCGCTCGCGACAGCCGGCCAACGGGTCTACCATAGGCGCTCGTCGCCCGCGGGCGACCGCCGGCACGGCATGCGGCTTGCGCCTGCCCCTTTCCTCGTTGCACCCGCACAGGAGGACGTCATGACGCAACACTTCGATGCGATCGTCATCGGCACCGGCCAGGCCGGACCGCCGCTCGCCGCGCGGCTCGCCGGCGCCGGCATGAAAGTCGCGATCGTCGAGCGCGGCCGCTTCGGCGGCACCTGCGTGAACACCGGCTGCATCCCGACCAAGACGCTGATCGCGAGCGCGTACGCCGCGCAGCTCGCCCGGCGCGCCAGCGAATACGGCGTGTCGATCGGCGGCCCCGTCACCGTCGACATGAAGGCGGTGAAGGCCCGCAAGGACCAGATCTCCGGCCGCTCGAACCACGGCGTCGAGCAATGGGTGCGCGGCCTCGACAACACGACCGTCTTTCAGGGTCATGCCCGATTCGAACGCGCGAACGCGGTGCGCGTGGGCGATGAAGTGCTCGAAGCCGAACGCATCTTCATCAACGTCGGCGGGCGCGCGCAGGTGCCCTCGATGCCGGGCCTCGACACGGTGCCGTACCTGACCAACTCGACGATGATGGACGTCGACTTCCTGCCCGACCATCTCGTGATCGTCGGCGGCAGCTACGTCGGGCTCGAATTCGGCCAGATGTACCGCCGCTTCGGCTCGAAGGTCACGATCGTCGAGAAGGGCTCGCGCCTGATCGGCCGCGAGGACGAGGACGTGTCGCAGGCCGTGCGCGAGATCCTCGAAAACGAAGGGATCGACGTGCAGCTCGACGCGAACTGCCTGAGCGCGCGCCGCGACGGCGACGGCATCGTGGTCGGCCTCGACTGCGCGGGCGGCGGCCGCGAGGTCGCGGGCTCGCACCTGCTGCTCGCGGTCGGGCGCGTGCCGAACACCGACGATCTGGGGCTCGACCGCGCGGGCATCGACACCGACACGCGCGGCTACATCACCGTCGACGACCAGTTGCGCACCAACGTGCCCGGCATCTGGGCGCTCGGCGACTGCAACGGGCGCGGCGCGTTCACGCACACCGCGTACAACGACTACGAGATCGTCGCGGCCAACCTGCTCGACGACGATCCGCGCAAGGTGTCCGACCGTGTCACGGCCTACGCGATGTACATCGATCCGCCGCTCGGCCGCGTCGGCATGACGCTCGCGCAAGCGAAGCAGACGGGCCGCCGGCTGCTGGTCGGCACGCGCCCGATGACGCGCGTCGGCCGGGCGGTCGAGAAAGGCGAAAGCCAGGGCTTCATGAAGGTGATCGTCGACGCGGACAGCCACGCGATCCTCGGCGCGTCGATCCTCGGCGTGACCGGCGACGAAGTCGTGCACGGGATGCTCGACGTGATGACCGCCGGCGCGCCTTACACGACGATCAGCCGCGCGATGCACATCCACCCGACCGTGTCGGAGCTCGTGCCGACGCTGCTGCAGGATCTGCATCCGGTCGAATGACGCACGGCAGGCGGGCGACCGCGCACCGCGCCGCGGCGGTATGCGAAGATGGCCGCTCGCCACGCCATCCGGAAACGCCATGGACCGCCTGCAAACGATGCAGATCTACGTACAGATCGTCGAACGCGGCAACTTCACGCAGGCCGCCGACGCGCTGCAACTGCATCGGCCGGCCGTCACGAAAGCCGTGCAGCAGCTCGAACAGGAACTCGGCGTCCGGCTGCTGAACCGCAGCACGCGCCGCGTCAGCGTGACGGCCGAGGGCGAGGCGTTCCATGCGCGCTGCGTGCAGCTGCTCGGCAGCATCGACGAGGCGTTCGCGTCGTTTCCCAAGCAACGCGCGGTGCCGAAGGGCCGGCTGCGGATCGACATCGCGCTCGCGCTCGCGAAGACGGTCGTGATTCCGGCACTGCCCGACTTCCAGCAGCGTTATCCGCAGATCGAGCTCGTGCTCGGCGCGAGCGATCAGCCGGCCGACCTGATCGGCGAAGGCATCGACTGCGTGGTGCGGGTCGGGACGCTGAAGGATTCGAGCATGGTCGCGCGCACCGTCGGCGCGGTGCCGATGGCCACGTGTGCGTCGCCGGCCTATATCGCACGCCACGGTTTGCCGCGCACCCTCGACGATCTGCGTACGCATCGCGCGGTCAACTTCTTCACCGGCCGCAATCGCCGCGTGCTTGACTGGACGTTCCGCGCGCACGGCGAAACCGTCGCGGTGAAGCTCGCGAGCAGCCTGCTCACCGACAACTCGGAAGCGCTGCTGTCGTGCGGGCTCGCCGGCCTCGGCATCGTGCACGCGTTGCGGCCCGCGCTGCAGCCGAGCATCGACTCGGGTCAGTTGATCGAGCTGCTGCCCGGCGTGCCGGCCGTGCCGAAGCCGGTGTCGGTGCTGTACCCGAACCGCGCGCATCTGCCCGACAAGGTGCGCGCATTCATCGACTGGCTGACCGAGCTGTTCGCGCGGCGTTATCCGGCGTAACACGGGTCCGCGTCGATTGTTATTCGTCAAATAACAATCAATGATCGGGCCGCGCGTTTATCCGGCGCGGGCGCCCGCCTACGATGCTGCTTCATCGACACCCGTTCATCGAAGGAGCGCTCCATGACCCGCATCGTTCGTTTCCACCGCATCGGCGGCCCCGAAGTCCTGCAGATCGACACCGTCGACGTGCCCGCGCCGGGCCCCGACGACATCCAGCTACGCGTGAAGGCGCTCGGCCTCAATCGCGCGGAAGTCATGTTCCGCAGCGGCGAATACACGTTCACGCCGCGCTTTCCGGCGTCGCTCGGCTACGAGGCGTCGGGCGTGGTCGCGGCGGTCGGCCGCAACGTGACGGCGTTCGCCGAAGGCGACGCGGTGAGCGTCGTGCCCGCATTCTCGTTCGCCGACTACGGGATGTACGGCGAGGTGGTCAACGTGCCCGCGCATGCGGTGGTCAAGCATCCGGACAGCCTGTCGTTCGAGGAGGCGGCCGCGACGTGGATGATGTTCGTCACGGCCTACGGCGCGCTGATCGAACTCGGCGGCCTCGAGCGCGGCGATGCGGTGCTGGTCGGCGCCGCGTCGAGCAGCGTCGGGCAGGCCGCGATCCAGGTGGCGAACCATGTCGGCGCGATGCCGATCGCGCTGACGCGCCGCGAATCGAAGCGTCAGGCGCTGCTCGACGCGGGCGCGAAACACGTGATCGTCGGCAGCCCCGCCGACCTGGCGCAGCAGGTGGCCGAGATCACGGGCGGCACCGGCGCGCGTATCGTGTTCGACCCGGTCGGCGGCCCCGACGCGGCGAACCTGCTGCGCGCGCTGGCCACCAACGGCACGTTCTTCCAGTACGGCGCGCTCGATACGCGCGACATCCCGGTGCCGGTGATGGACCTGCTCGCGCGCCACCTGACGCTGCGCGGCTACGAGCTGTTCGAGATCACCGGCAACGCGCAACGGCTCGAACGCGCGAAGCGCTTCATCGTCGACGGGCTCGCGGCCGGCACGCTGAAGCCGCGAATCGATCGTACGTTCGCGTTCGACGACATCGTGGATGCGCACCGCTACATGGAAGCCGGCGCGCAAGTCGGAAAGATCGTCGTCACGGTCTGAGCCGCCCCCGCGGCGAGCGGCTCGCGCCGCTCGTCAGCTTTCGAAATACCGCGGCCGATCGATATCGGCCAGCAGCCGAGGCTGGGTCGGCGCCCAGTCGAGCGATGCCCGCGTGCGCTCGCTGGTTGCCGGCGCATCCATCCCGGCAAACATCGCGAACCAGCCGAAGTGCTCGCCGGCTTCGGCCGCCGACTTCGCGACCACCGGCACGTTCAGCCGGCGGCCGATCACGTCGGCGATCTCGCGAAACGGCACGCCCGTATCGTCGACCGCGTGATAGCGCGCGCCGGCCGCGCCGTGTTCGATCGCGAGCCGGTACACGCGCGCCGCGTCGAGCCGGTGCACGGCCGGCCAGCGGTTCGCGCCGTCGCCGACGAACGCCGATGCCCCCTTCTCCCTCGCAAACGCGATCAGGCGCGGCACGAAGCCGTGATCGCCGTCGCCATGCACGGACGGCGGCAGGCGGACGACCGACGCGTGCACGCCGCGCGCTTCCAGCGCGACCGCGGTCGCTTCGGACGCACGCGGATAGCTCGCCGACACCGGCACGTGCGGATCGTCCTCCGTCGCCGCGCGGCCGGGCGCGACGAGCGCGAGGCCCGACGTGACGACCAGCGGCCGCGCCGAGCCGGCGAGCACCGCGCCGATCGTCTCGATCGCGCGACGATCGAGTTCGCAGTTCTGCGCGAAGCGCGAGAAGTCGTGATTGAATCCCGTGTGGATCACCGCATCGGCGGCCTCGGCGCCGCGCGTCAGGCTGTCGAGATCCTCCAGCGACCCGCGATGGACGTCGGCGCCGGCGGCGGCAACCGACGCCGCGGCCGCATCGGACCGCGCCAGCCCGAGCACCGAGTGCCCGGCGCCCACGAGTTCGGCGACGACGGCCGAGCCGACGAATCCCGATGCTCCCGTAACAAAGACACGCATGTTCAGCACCTCCGGATGAAATGGAGGCTTACTATCTGCCGATGGCCGCTCGCGGTGAAGTCGTGACGGTTTACCGGTAAACGAACTAACAGGATATGGCTGACGCCCCCGACAACCTGCTCGGCGCGTACCTGCGGGACCGCCGCGAGAAACTCGACCCGGCCGCGCTCGGGCTGCCGGCCACGCGCCGCCGCACGCCGGGCCTGCGGCGCGAGGAAGTCGCGCAGCGCGCGCACGTGAGCGCCGCCTGGTACACGTGGCTCGAACAGGGGCGCGGCGGCGCGCCGTCGGCCGACGTGCTCAACCGGCTCGCCCGCGCGCTGATGCTCAACGAGGCCGAACGCGAGCACCTGTTCCTGATCGGCGTCGGCCATCCGCCCGAGGTGCGCTATCACGCGCCGGCCGGCGTGACGCCGCGCCTGCAGCACGTGCTCGATTCGCTCGACGCAAGCCCGGCGATCATCCGCACGGCGACGTGGGACGTCGTCGCGTGGAACGACGCGGCGGCCGCGACGCTGACCGACTACGCGACGCTGCCGCCGGCCGCGCGCAACGTCCTGCGGCTGATCTTCGTCGACTCGCGCGTGCGCGCCGCGCAGCCGAACTGGGAGCGCATCGCGCGGTTCGCGGTCGGCGCGTTTCGTGCGGACGTCGCGCGCAGCGGCGCGACGCAGGCCGTGCAGGCGTTCGTCGACGAGATGCGCGCGACGAGCGCCGAATTCGACGCGATGTGGCGGGACCACGATATCCATTCGCATCACGAAGGCACGAAGGAGATCCGCCATCCGCAGGCCGGCCGGATCGCGTTCGACTATTCGGCGTTCTCGGTCACCGGCCGCCCGGACCTGAGCCTCGTGGTCTTCACGCCGGCGACGCCGGCCGACCGCGCGCTGATCCGCGCGCTCGTCGCGGCCCGCGAAGAGGCCGGCCGGACACCGGCACCGGTGCCGACCACGTGACCACGCACGAATTTTTTGCGAGCCTAATTCAGAACGGCACGTATCGGCGGATCGCGCAGCAGTACTTGTCGTTCGATATCCATCACTGACGAACGCGGGCGGAAAACGCAAAGGGGCGCCGCGCGCGAACGCGCGACGCCCTTCGTTCATTCACGGAAAAGTGCCGACTATGCCGCGCGCTGCAGCACGTCCGTCGCGAAAGACTTCGCATGCGCGACGGCTTCCTGCGCGTCGCCGAATACGCCGAGCTGATCCCAGTGCTCTTCGGCCGCGTAGGTGCCTTTCACGGCGAGCGCCCGCTGGACACTCAACTGCGCCGCGTATCGGCCATCGTCCAGCGGCCGGGCCGTCGCGACGACCTTGTGCGGCGGGCTGGCCCGCTCCGGCTGAACCAGCTCGACAGGGCCGCTGGCCGTGCCGATATTCATCAACTCGTTTCTGGCGTTGCAGTCGGGGCAGTAGAAGCACCAGCCCGCGCCCTCCTGATGGGGCCTGACCTGCCCGCGAGCCAGCACGGCACGACATTCAACGTTTTCGCAGATGAACGGCATCGCAGTCTCCGGAGTTGTTTGACGGAAATCCTAGCATGTCCGCCGGCCGTCAACCATCGGCATCCGCATGATTGCCGTATCGGCGATTTCGGTTCGTGACGGAGCTCCGACCGGGCGAATGTCGCCGCCTTTCGCTGCACTGCAAAATCGGCGTTTTTTAACCGGGTCGGAAAATTGCATACGCGGCCACGCACCGGATCGTGCTCCGCGTATTCCCGGAGAATCGTGCAAGAAATGCGGACTCGCGAGATAACGGTCGCGCCTGCTTCCGCGCGATGCTGTCGGTTCTTCATCCCGAACCGAGGAACGGATATGACGAGCCACAACATTGAACGGAAAGTGATCCTGATCAGCGGCGCGAGCAGCGGTATCGGCGAAGCCACCGCCCGCTATCTGGGCGCGCGCGGCGCGCGGCTGATGCTCGGCGCGCGCCGCACCGAACGCCTTGCCGCGCTCGCCGACGACATTCGCGCCGATGGCGGCACCGCGGCCTGGCGTGCGCTCGACGTCACGCAGCGCGACGACAGCGTCGCCTTCGTCGACGCCGCGCTCGCCGAGTACGGGCAGATCGACGTCATCGTCAACAACGCGGGCGTCATGCCGCTGTCTCCGATGGCATCGCTGAAGGTCGACGAGTGGGACCGCATGGTCGACGTCAACATCAAGGGCGTGCTGTACGGCATCGCGGCCGCCCTGCCGGTGATGAACCGGCAGGGTTTCGGCCAGATCGTCAACGTATCGTCGATCGGCGGATTGCGGGTATCGCCGACGGCCGCCGTCTATTGCGCGACGAAGTACGCGGTACGTGCGATCTCCGACGGCTTGCGGCAGGAGAACGACAAGCTGCGCATCACGAGCATCTGCCCGGGTGTCGTCACGTCCGAGCTGGCCGACACGATTACCGACCCGGTCGCCGCCGAAGCGATGACGCGGTACCGCAGCATCGCGCTCGAACCCGACGCGATCGCGGCGGCCATTGCGTATGCGATCGCGCAGCCTGCCGATGTCGACGTGAGCGAGATCGTCGTGCGTCCGACCGCGACGGTCACGGGCTAGCGCGTGGGAATGCGTCTGCTCGATGT
This sequence comes from Burkholderia sp. BCC1208, assembly GCF_902833095.1. Lineage (NCBI taxonomy): Bacteria > Pseudomonadati > Pseudomonadota > Betaproteobacteria > Burkholderiales > Burkholderiaceae > Burkholderia > Burkholderia sp. BCC1208. Next base: position 47,510 of record NZ_CADFDY010000010.1, read on the forward strand.
CCCCCGGGATAAACTGTCGGCCCGACACCGAACCGAGAGATGCTCAATGTTGATCCGCGTTGCGACACTGGCCGATGCCGTCCCGCTTGCCGAATTGAAGCGCGATACGTTTCGCGAAACCTTTCTGCACGACGGGTTTGGTATCGATTACCCGCCGGACGATCTGGCCGAGTACGAAGCCCGGACGTACTCGGTCGCAGCGATCACCGAGCAGCTAGGCGACCCGCAGTGCCGGACGTGGGTCGCGGAAGGCGACGACGGCACGCTGGTCGGATACGCGCATGCGGGGCCGTGCAAGCTTCCCCACCCGGAAGTGACGGACGGCGCGGGCGAGATCCATCAACTCTACCTTCGACGCGGCACGCAGGGAACCGGCGCCGGACGCGCGTTGTTCGACGCCGCGCTCCAGTATCTCGCCGCGACGCGCCCCGGCCCGGTATGGCTGGGCGTGTGGTCGGGCAATGCGAAGGCCATCGCGTTCTACGAAAAGGCGGGCTTCAAGCGTGTCGGCACGTACGATTTCAAGGTCGGCGAATCGACCGATCTCGAGTTCATCTACCGTCGCTGACCGTCGCTTCCTGTCGGCATCGCGTAAGCGCGGCGCAAACCGGTACAGTCGATCGATGACGGCGTAAACGTCGTTTTTCCCTCGTTTCGAGCCAATTGGCACGATCCGAGGGTTCCCGGTAAAATTCGCCATTCCGTCGTTATCGACTCATTGCTTCGTCATGCATCGAATTGGATTCTTCGTCTGCCACGGCTACGACGCGCTCGATCTTGGCGGGCCGCTGTCGGCCTTCAATCAGGTGGCCACGGCCGCCGGCCATACGCCATACGATCTTCACGTCGTCTCGCCCGCCGGCGGCCCGATTCCCGGCAATACCGGCCTTTCGATCGACACGAAACCGATCGGCAGGCGCGCGTTCGACACCGTCGTGTTCGTCGGCGGCGACATCGCGCCGATGCAGACATCGGAAAATATCGCCGCGGCCAGCAAGCTGGCCGCCAAGGCGTCGCGGGTGGCCAGCGTGTGTACGGGCGCATTTCTGCTTGCGGAAACCGGTTCGCTGGACGGTTTGAGAGCGGCGACACACTGGCGCTACGCCGCGCAATTGCAGTCGCGCTTCCCTCGCACACGGGTGGACGGCGACAGTATCTATGTCGTCGATGGCCATGTCTGGACGTCCGCGGGCATCGCCTCCGGCATCGACCTGGCGCTCGGCATGATCGAACGGGATATGAGTACGGAGATCGCGCGCGAGGTCTCCCGGCTTCTGGTCGTTCCGTATCGGCGCCCCGGCGGGCAGTCGCAATTCTCCGCGATGTCGCAAATGGAGCCGGAATCGGATCGCATCCGCATCGCGCTGAATTTCGCCCGGGAACATCTGGCCGAAGCGCTGCCGGTCGAGCGGCTCGCCGATGCCGCCCGCTTGAGTTTGCGACAGTTCGGGCGCGCGTTTCGCCGGGAAACCGGTGAAACACCGGCCCGCGCCGTCGAGCGTTTACGCGTCGAAGCAGCGAGGCTGCGCCTTCAGGGTGGCAGCGAACCGATCGAACAGATTGCGCTGGCGGTAGGGTTCACCGATCCGGAACGGATGCGCCGGGCGTTCATCAAGCTGCATGGGCACCCGCCGCAAGCGATTCGACGCGAGAGCAGGTCGAACGCAGCGCGCTGATCGACCGCCTGCCGATCGGCACGCCGCATGGTCGACGTCGCGCTAACGGATGATCGGCGCGTGGGTACGCAACGCGCCAATTCGCCGCGCGTCGATAATCGTCAATCCTTGACGGGCGGATAAGCGTTCCACATGTCGCGATGCAGCTTCCACGTGCCGCCCTGCTTCAGGAAGACGAGCGTCTGCTTGGCGCGGATCTTGAGCTTTCCGTCACCGTCGCGAACCTCCACATCCGATACCTCCGTCGCGACCCGGTCGTTACCGTAGAACTCGTCGTTGCTGAACGATACGGTGCCGGGTTTCGATCCGGCATACCCGTCGGTGAAGTACTCGGTGATCGCGCGGCGCCCGGTGACTTTGTCACCCCCGGGCGGCAAGAGCGCGCCGTCGTCGGTATAGAGACGGCCTATCGCGTCGTAGTCCCCTCGCGCAAAGGCATCCGCCCATCGCGCGTTCTCGGCCTTGATGGCCGCTTCGGGCAAACGTTGCGAACCGCCGGCGATAGCCGGCGCCGTGAATGCAAAAAAGGACAAGCATGCTGCGAGCGCAGCAGTACGAAGATGAATCTGTCGCATCGAGTGAGTTCCGAATCGGGTTTGAATTGAAGAGGTGGCGACCTGCATGCGTGGCCGGCAAGCGTGTCAGCGAACGCCGGGAACGCGAGCGAGCCCCTTTGACGCGCCGGGCAGCTTCTTGTCGACCATCGCGACGAGTTCGGGCCGCGCATCTCTCGGATGACCGGAGTGGAACGGCGGAGCGGGATCGTATTCGATCACGAGTTGCGTGAACTCGGCCGCCTGCTGGCCGCGCAGTTTCGCCGCCACGCGCAGCGCGAAGTCGATGCCGGCCGTCACACCGCCGCCGCTCATGAAGCGGCCGTTGTCGTCTTCGACGAAGCGATCGGGAACGGGAATCGCGCCGTACTCGGACAGCTTGTTGACGAAGGCCCAGTGACACGCGCTGCGCTTGCCGTTGAGCACGCCCGTCGCGGCGAGCACGAGCGAGCCGTTGCACACCGACGTCACGTGTTTGGCGCTTTCCGCGAGGCGCCGGATCTGCGCCTGATACGCCGGCCGCATCGGCGCCGACAAATCGGACCCGCCGGGCACGAGGATCAGGTCGGTCTTGTCGATGTCGGCCAGCCGTTCGGTCTTGCCGTACACGACGCCGAATTCGAGCGTCACGTTGCCGCCATCGAGGCTCGCGTAGCGAACGTTCGTATTCGGCAGCCGGTGGAAGATCTCGCTGGGGCCCGCGAAGTCGAGCAGCGTGCCGCCGTCGTAATTGACGATCAGAATGTCGAGCGGCTCGTTCGGCGCGAGCAGCCCCGCGCCGCCGGTCTCCGCACGCGCTGGCGTGGCGCGCCCGAGCAACGCGCCACCGCCCAGCACGGCGCCGAGGGTGGCGGCGCTGCCGAACTTCAGGACATCGCGGCGCGAACGGCCTGCCCGCGTGAGGTGCCCGGCCGGGACAGGGTTATCGCTACTGTCGGTCATGATGATTGCTCCTTGCACTTTGGCCCATGGGCGAGCGCAACCCCGCCGGGCCGGATGAAATAACCGCCACGGCGAACGGCGTGGCGGACGTGAAATCGGGATGGGAATGAGTCGCGATGACGTGCCGGGCTCGGAAAGCGTGAAGCGCAGGCTTTAAAGCTGCGACGCACCGCCATCGACCACCAGCTCGGTGCCGACGACGAAGGACGATTCGTCGCTGGCGAGATAGAGCGCCGCGTACGCGATGTCGTCGGCGTTGCCCATGCGACCCACCGGAATCGCTTCGGCGAATTCGGCCTTGCGATCGCGCACCCATTCGTCGGGCATGCCCCACTTGGAGAGCAGAGGCGTATCGATCGCGCCAGGCGCGATCGCGTTGAAGCGGATTTTCCGGTCGAGAAACTCGTACGACCAGCTGCGGGCCAGCGACCGCACGGCGGCCTTCGCCGCCGCGGTCAACGAGATGCCGTGCTTGCCGGTCTGCGCGACGAACGATGTATTGAGGATTACCGATGAACCTTCGCGCAAGTACGGCAGCGCTGCTTGAAGCGTGTACACCACGCCCTTGACGTTGACGTCCATGATGGCGTCATAGAGCGTCTCGTCGATGTCGTTGACGGCGGACGGGAACGCCCAGCCGGCATTGGCGAACACGACATCGAGACCGCCAAACGTCTCGTTGACTCCCGCGGCGATCGCGCGCATGTCGTCGAGCGAACGCACGTCGCCCTTGAGCACGACCGCATGCTCGCCGAGCTCCGCCTTCACGCGCTCGAATACGGTCTCGTCGCGCCCCGTCACCGCGACGCGCGCCCCTTCTGCAATGAACAGCTTCGCGGTGGCAAGACCGATACCACTGGTGCCACCCGTGATCAACGCCGATTTGTTCTCGAGTCTCATCTTCCGTTCCTTTTCATGTGGTGACTGACCAGGCCGGATACGCGACACGTGATGGCGTTCGCGTGCTTGTTCCGGCTTGATCGTTCACGTGAAGTATGGAGCGGGAGGCAGATGGCGCAAAGGTCTTATAACCCTTGAAAAACGCCATCCGATGCGAACGGGCGCCGACGAAACGGTAACGCCCGAACTGCTATACGGTTTTTGCCGATAGCCCGAGCATCGGCCGCCGCAACGCGGCGTCGAACGGATTGGTGCGCGGGCCGATCGCGTCGGCCTGGCGCCGCAGCAGTTCGACGACCATCGGCATCCGGTCGTCGCCGAGGCGGGACACGAGCGTGCCGACGCTCAGCGCGCCGACCGGATAACCGGTGCGATCGAGGATCGGCACCGCGACGCCGGCCATCCCGTCGAGCACGCCGCTGTTGCGGCCGGCGTAGCCGAGTTGCCGCACGCGTTCGATCTCGGTGCGCAGATACACCTCGTCGAGCACGCCGTAGCCGCGGATGCGCGGCACGTTGAAGCGGATCACCTCCTCGCGTTCGGCTTCGGGCAGGAACGCGAGGATCGCGAGGCTGCCCTGACCGACGCCGAGCGCGATGCGTCCGCCGATGTCGCCGGTAAACGACCGGATCGGAAACGGCCCTTCGCACAGGTCGAGACACACGGCGTCGAAGCCGCTCTTCACGAGCAGGAAGATGGTTTCGCCGAGGCTCGCGCACAGCCGCAGCAGTGCGGGACGGCACAGCGTGCGCATGCTGCTCGGGTTGCCGGCCTGCGCGGCGAGCGCGAAGAAGTCGACGCTCAGCCGGTACAGCTTCGACTGCTCGTCCTGTTCGACCATCCCTTCGGCGATCAGCGATTGCAGAATCCGGTGCGCGGTGCCCTGCGTGAGGCCGACGGCCTTCGCGAGATGCGTGACGCGCACGCCGTCCTGCTGCATGCCGGCCAGCGCGCGCAGGATCGCGAACGCACGCTGCAGCATGCCGGTGCCGGGCGCGCCGGCGGAATCGGACACGACGTCCTCGTCCGGGTGCGGCATGCGCGCGGCCGGCGACAATCCGGGCGAATGGGGTTCCTGCATGCCGGCTCTCCTCGACGATTTCATTGAACGGAATACGATAGCCGCCATTGTCGTCCGGCCGAAAATCCGCGGGCATCCGGGTGTGCACGGGATTGACGCGCGCGTTTCGCGGTTCGGCCGCGCTTCATCCACCGGAACGATTTGCGGGTGATTTATCGATTCGTTCCGCTGAACGGAATTTTTTCGAAATTCATCCCGTTCAGCAGAATTCGAAATTGACGCTCCGAAATATGGCTGGCTAGAGTCCGCGTCATCGGCGCACCGTCCATGCGGTGTGCGAACCCGGAGCTCTCCATGTCGTTTCTCACGCTTACGGATCTGACGAAAACCTTCGGCGAGCTCACCGCCGTCGCGGACGTCAACCTGTCGGTCGAGCAAGGCGAATTCGTGTCGCTGCTCGGCCCGTCCGGCTGCGGCAAGACCACCACGCTGCAGATGATCGCCGGCTTTGTCGACGTCACGCGCGGCCGCATCGCGCTCGACGGGCAGGACATCACGCACCTGAAGCCGAACCGCCGCGGACTCGGCATCGTGTTCCAGAGCTATGCGCTGTTTCCGCACATGAGCGTCGCGGAGAACGTCGGCTTCGGCCTCGACATGCGCGGCGTGGACAAGGCCGAGCGCGCCGAACGCATCCGTGCGGCGCTCGCGCTCGTACGGCTCGACGCGCTCGCGCACCGCTTTCCGCGCGAACTGTCGGGCGGCCAGCGACAGCGCGTGGCGATCGCTCGCGCGGTCGTGATCGAGCCGCCCGTGCTGCTGCTCGACGAGCCGATGTCGAATCTCGACGCGAAGCTGCGCGAGGAGATGCAGTTCGAGCTGCGCGCGATCCAGCGCAAGATCGGCACGACGACGATCATGGTCACGCACGATCAGTCGGAAGCGCTGTCGATCAGCGACCGCGTGGTCGTGATGGAAGCCGGCCGCATCACGCAAACCGATACGCCGTACCGCGCGTACGAGCGCCCGGAAAACCACTTCGTATCGCAGTTCATCGGCAAGGCGAATCTGCTGCCCGGCACGATCGTCGCGCATGACGGCGATGCGATCCGCATCGACCTCGGGCACGATCTCGCCGAGACGGGCCGCGCCGCGCAGCTGCCGCCGCGCGAGCGCGACATGCGCGTGGGCGATGCAGTATCGGTGTGCATTCGTCCGGAGAAGCTGCGGCTGTGCGCGCCCGATGCCGGCCGCTTCGCCGCCACCGTCACGAGCCGCTTCTTCCTCGGCAGTCAGTGGCTGTACCGCGTCGACAGCGCGCTCGGCGAAGTGCTCGTGTGCTGCCAGAACGAAGGCGCGGAGCCGCTCGCGGAAGGCGCGCCGGTCGGCATCGACTGGCACAGCGATGCGGTGCGCGTGATGCGCCGGGAGGCCTGAATGAGGCAGCCTTCCCGCCCGCTGTCGAGCGACGGCGCACCGGCCGGGCTCGCGCAATCGGGGGCGACCGCGCCCGCCGGGGCGGCCGCCGATGCAGTGTCGCCCCGCGCCGTCGGCGCCCACGCGCCGCGCGCGAGCTGGCGCGCCTACGCGCCGCCGTGGTTGATGTGCGCGCCCGCCTTCGCATTGTTCGCCGCGCTCGTGCTCGTGCCGCTCGCGATGACGTTCATCCTGACGTTCTATCGCTTCGACCCGGCCACCGGCTCGATCGCCGCGTTCCAGTTCGGCAACTACGCGGAAGTGCTCGGTTCGTCGTATTTCCACACGATCTTCGCGCGCACGTTCGGGATCGCCGCGCTGACGACGGCGATCTGCGTCGCGATCGGTACGCCGGAAGCGTACGTGCTGTCGAAGATGCGCGACCCGTGGCGCTCGCTGTTCCTGCTCGCGATCCTCGCGCCGCTGCTCGTGTCGGTGGTCGTACGCGCGTTCGGCTGGAGCATGCTGCTGAACACCAGCGGGCTCGTGAACCAGGCGTTCGGGCTCGTCGGCCTCGGCCCCTACAAACTCGAATACACGACCTTCGCGATCGTCATCGCGCTGGTGCATGTGATGCTGCCGTTCATGGTGATTCCCGTGTGGACCGCGCTGCAGCGGCTCGATCCGCAGACCGAACACGCGGCGCTGTCGCTCGGCGCGTCGCCGTTCACGACGCTGCACCGCATCGTCATGCCGCAACTGATGCCAGGCGTGCTGTCGGGCAGCCTGATGGTGTTCGGTCTGTCGGCGAGCGCGTTCGCGATTCCCGGCCTGCTCGGCGGACGCCGACTGAAAGTCGCGGCTACCGCCGTCTACGACGAATTCCTCGGCTCGCTGAACTGGCCGCTCGGCGCGACGATCGCGGTGCTGCTGCTCGTCGCGAACCTCGTCGTGATGCTCACCTACTACCGCGTGCTCGAACGCCGCTACGCACGCAGCCTCGGAGGCGCATCGCGATGAGAAAGAACGGCCCCTTCGCCCTCGCGTTCCACACGCTCGTGATCCTGTTCGTGCTCGCGCCGCTCGTGATCGTCGTGCTCGTCGCGTTCACACCCGACGAAACGCTGACGCTGCCGACCCACGGCGTGTCGCTGCGCTGGTTCCGCGCGATCCTGGACTATCCCGACTTCGTCACCGCATTTCTCAACAGCGTGAAGCTCGCGTTCGCGTCGGCGACGCTGTCGCTCGCGATCGCGCTGCCGGCGGGCCTCGCGATCGGCCGCGCGGCCTTTCCCGGCCGTGCGTTCCTGAACGGCTTGCTGCTGTCGCCGCTCGTGATTCCCGGCCTCGTGCTCGGCATCGCGCTGCTGCGCTTCTTCGCGCTGATCGGCGCGACCGGCTCGTTCGCGTGGCTCGTGCTCGCGCACATGATCGTCATCACGCCGTTCGTGATGCGGCTCGTGCTCGCGTCCGTCGCCGGCCTCGACCGCAGCATCGAGCAGGCCGCGTGCTCGCTCGGCGCGGACCCGTGGACGACGTTCCGCCGCATCACGCTGCCGATGATCGTGCCCGGCATCACGGGCGGCTGGCTGCTCGCGTTCATCAACAGCTTCGACGAGCTGACGATGTCGATCTTCGTCACGTCGCCGCAGACGGTCACGCTGCCCGTGCGCATGTACATGTACGCGACCGAATCGATCGACCCGATGATGGCGTCGGTGTCGGCGCTCGTCATCTTCATCACCGCCGGCGCGATGCTGCTGCTCGATCGCGTGTACGGCCTGAACCGCATCCTGATCGGCCAACATTGATGACGACTCCCGTTTCCCGTTCCACCGGCCGCGCGGAAGACGGCGCGCAGTTCGTGCGCGTCGCCGAACGCGAGCGCGCCGCCGTCGCGTTCACGCTCGACGGCCGGCCCACGCAGGCGCTGGCCGGCGACACCGTGCTCACCGCGATTCTGGTCGCGCAGCGTCGCGTGCGCGTCAGCGAATTCAGCGGGCAGCCGCGCGCGGGTTTCTGCCTGATCGGCGCATGCCAGGACTGCTGGGTGCGCACCGAAGCTGGCGCACGCGTGCGCGCGTGCTCGACGCCGATCGCCGAAGGCATGCGGATTCTCACGGCCGCCTGGCCGGCCGCGACCGGAGACGCATCGTGAGCGCCGTACTGCAACCGGTGATCGTCGGCGCGGGGCCGGCCGGCGTGCGCGCGGCCGAGGCGCTGGCCGATGCGGGGCTGCGCCCGGTCGTGATCGACGAGAACGCGCGCTGGGGCGGACAGATCTATCGTCAACCGCCCGCCGACGGCGCTTTCGCGCGCGGCAAGCGCACGCTGTACGGGTTCGAGGCCGCGAAGGCCGACGCCGTGCACCGAACGATGGCCGCCCTGCTGCCGCACGTCGACTATCGGCCAGACACGCTTGCGTGGTCGTGCGGCGCGGGCCGCGTCGACACGCTGCAGGACGGCCGCGAAGTGACGGTGCCGTACTCGCACCTGATCGTCGCGAGCGGCGCGACCGACCGCATGCTGCCCGTGCCGGGATGGACGCTCGCGGGCGTCTATACGCTCGGCGGCGCGCAGGTCGCGCTGAAGGCGCAGGGCTGCGCGATCGGCCGGCGCATCGTGTTCGCCGGCACGGGGCCGCTGCTTTACCTCGTCGCTTACCAGTATGCGAAGGCCGGCGCGAACGTCGCGGCCGTACTCGACACCAGCCCGCTGCGCCGCCAGGCGGCCGCCGCGCCCACGCTGCTGCGCATGCCGTCGATCTTCGCGAAGGGGCTCTACATGATCGGCTGGCTGCGCGCGCATGGCGTGGCAATCGAAACGGGCGTCACGCTCGAGCGCGTGCTCGGCGATCAACACGTGACGGGGCTCGCATGGCGTGCCGCAGGCGACGATGCACGGGCCGCGGCGCCGCGCCTGCTCGACTGCGATGCGCTCGGCCTCGGCTTCGGCCTGCGTTCCGAAACGCAGCTCGCCGATCTCGCCGGCTGCCGGTTCGGCTTCGACCCGCTCAATCGCGCCTGGCTGCCCGAACGCGACGCGGCCGGGCGCACGTCGGTGCGCGGCATCTACGTCGCCGGTGACGGCGCGGGCATCGCGGGCGCCGACGCGGCCGAAGCATCGGGCCGACGCGCGGCGCTCGCGTTGCTCGACGATGCCGGCATCGCGTCGCGCTCGCCGTCCGGCAAACCCGACGCGGCGGCGCTCGACCGTACGCTCGCACGCATCGGCGCATTCCGCGAGGGCCTCGAAACGGCGTTCGCACCGCCGGCCGACCAGGCTGCCCGCTGCCCCGACGACACGATCGTGTGCCGCTGCGAGGAAATCGACGCGGGCACGCTGCGCCGCTGCATCCGCGGCGGCGAAGCGACCGAGCTGAACCGACTGAAGGCGCTGACGCGCGTCGGCATGGGCCGCTGCCAGGGCCGCATGTGCGGCGACGCGGCCGCGCTCGTGCTGGCCGCCGAAACCGGTCGCCCGCTCGCCGACGGCGGCCGGTTGCGCGCGCAACCGCCGGTGAAGCCGTTCCCGATCTCGGCCGCGCTCGCGGGCGACGCCGTCGCGGCGATTCCCGACGAGGCGCGCGATGAGTGAGAGCCGGCATTACGACGTCGCGATCGTCGGCGGCGGCCTCGTCGGCGCATCGGCCGCGCTGGCGCTGACGCGCCGCGGGCTGCGCGCCGGGCTGTTCGAGCGGCGCGACTGCGGAGCGCAGGCGAGCGGCGTGAACTACGGCGGCGTGCGCTGCCAGGGCCGCCCGGCCGAGCAATTGCCGCTCGCGCTGCGGGCGCGGTGCATCTGGGATCGGCTGCCCGAGCTGATCGGCATCGACGGCGAATTCGTCGTGTCCGGCCACTTGCGGCTCGCGCGCAGCGACGCCGATCTCGACGCGCTCGACGCATACGCCGCGCTCGCCGGCGAACACGGCTTGCCGCTGCAGGTGATGCGCGGCGACGCATTCCGCCGCCGCTACCCGTGGCTCGGCCGCGCGGCGCTCGGCGGCTCGCTATGCGAGACCGACGGCCACGCCAACCCGCGCCTCGTGTCGCCCGCGTTCGCGCGCGCGGCCCGCGCGGCTGGCGCGGACGTGTTCGAGCACACGCCCATCGACGAGGCTCACCACGACGGCACGCGCTTCCACTTGCAGGCGGGCGGGCGCACGCACACCGCGACGTGGCTGATCAATTCGGCCGGCGCCTGGGCGAACACGATCGCCGAACGCTTCGGCGAAGCCGTACCGATGGAGCCGATCTACCCGAACATGTGGGTGACCGAGCCGTTGCCGCCGTTCATCGCGCACAACCTCGGCGTCTACGGCGGCGGCGTGTATGCGCGCCAGGTCGCGCGCGGCAATTGCGTGATCGGCGGCGGGCGCGGGCGCGGCGACGGCGAATTCGGCCAGCCGTCGGTCGATACGACGCGCGCGGTGATGCGCGACGCGTGCGCGCTGCTACCCGCCTTGCGCGACGCGCTGCTGATCCGCACCTGGAGCGGCGTCGAAGGCTGCACGCCCGACCACAACCCGATCATCGGCGCGAGCGGCACGACGCCGAATCTGCTGCACGCGTTCGGTTTTTCCGGCGGCGGGTTCCTGCTCGCGCCCGGTGTCGGCGACGTGCTCGCCGATCTCGTCACGATCGGCGAAACCGCCACACCACTCGATGCATTCTCGATCGGCCGCTTCGCACCGCAAACCGCGCCGACCGCCCCTGTCCGTCAAGAGGAAACCTAACGATGAAACTGCTCGGAACGATCGCGGCGGCTGCCGCCCTCTGCATCGCAGGCGCCGGTGCGCCCGCGTTCGCACAAACGAAGACGATCTACGTCGGCATGAACGGCGGCCCCATGGAAAAGGCCTATACGAGCCAGGTGCTGCCCGACTTCGAAAAGGCCAACAACGTGAAGGTGGTCGTCGTGCCCGGCACGTCGTCGGACGTGCTCGCGAAACTGCTCGCGAACCGCAACAAGCCGCAGATCCACGTCGCGTTCCTCGACGATGGCGTGATGGCGCGCGCGGTGAGCCTCGGCGTGTGCCAGAAGCTCGACGATTCGCCGGTGCTCAAGGAGCTGTATCCGTTCGCGCGGATGAAGGACGACGTCGGCGCGGGCGTGCAGCTCGGCATGACCGGCATCGCATACAACAAGAAGCTGTTCACCGAGAAAGGCTGGGCGGCGCCGACGTCGTGGATGGATTTCGCCGATCCGAAATACAAGGGCAAGGTCGTGTTCCAGTCGGCGTCGAGCAGCACGTTCGGGCTGCACGGCTTCCTCGCGATCAACCGGCTGCTCGGCGGCAGCGAGCAGAACGTCGAGCCCGGTTTCAGCAAGTGGGCGAGCACGGTCGGGCCGAACGTCGTCGAGTACATCCCGAACTCGGCGAAGATCTCCGAGATGGTGCAGACCGGCGAGGCCGGCCTGTTCCCCCTCACGCCGACCGCCGTCGGCGACCTGCAGGACAAGGGCATCCCCGTCGCCTATGCGAACCCGAAGGAAGGCCCGGTGCTGCTGCTCGTCGACCTGTGCGTGGTCGCGAACAACCCCGATCCGCAACTGGCGCAGAAGCTCGCGCAGTTCCTGCTGTCCGCGCCCGCGCAGATGAAGGCGGCCGAGGCCGGCAAGCAGATCCCGACCAACCGCCTCGCGAAGATGCCGGCCGGGATGCAGCAAAGCCTCGGCAACGTCGACGATCTGGTGCGAAAGGTCACGGTGGTCGACTGGACCGCGATCAACGCGCGCCGCGCACAGTGGGATACGCGCTGGAACCGGCAGATCGAGCGGTGACGGGCCCCGGCGCGCGCGGGCACGGCCACGCGCGCCGCGACCATCATTTGCGGGAGTGATGACACTCCCCTTTTTCTGCGGATTTGACCGGGGAGACGCGGGCCGACAACACTAGCCCGCAGTGCTGCAAAGACGGCACGCACCCGCCCCCATCAGAGCCCGCCATGTACCCGACCGACACCGTGCAATCCCCGAGCGCCGCCCGGCCGCTCGCCGACCGGCAACTGCGCCGGATCGTCATCGCCTCCGTCGCCGGCAACGCGATGGAGTGGTACGACTTCTTCGTGTACGGCACGGCCGCGGCGCTGGTGTTCGGCCACGTGTTCTTTCCGCCCGGCGCATCGCCGCTCGCCGGCAGTCTCGCCGCGTTCGCGGCATTCGCGCTCGGCTTCGTCGCGCGGCCGCTCGGCGGGATCGTGTTCGGCCACGTCGGCGACCGCTACGGGCGCAAGGCGTCGCTCGTGTGGACGCTGCTGATCATGGGCGCGTCGACCTTCGCGATCGGCCTGCTGCCGACCTACGCGCAGGCCGGCCTGTGGGCGCCGGCCGCGCTCGTCGTGCTGCGCCTGCTGCAGGGCATCGCGTCCGGCGGCGAATGGGGCGGCGGCGTGCTGATGATCAGCGAGAACGCGCCGCCCGAACAGCGCGGCTATTACGCGGCGTGGAGCCAGCTCGGCGTGGGCGGCGGCTTCGTGCTGTCGTCGGCCGCGTTTCTCGCCGCGCAGGCGCTGCCGGACGACATGTTCCGCGCGTGGGGCTGGCGGCTGCCGTTCCTCGCGAGCATCGCGATCTTCGCGATCGGCATCTATATCCGCCGCCATCTGCCGGAAAGCCGCGACTTCGAGCAGGCCGGCAAGCGCGGCGCGCACACGCATCTGCCGATCGTCGAGTGCATTCGCCGCCATCCGAAGGAAATCCTGCTCGCGATGGGGCTGCGTGTGGCCGAGAACGGCGGCGCGTACATCTTCCTCGCGTTCTCGCTCGTCTATGGCAAATACGTCGGCATCCCGAACGGCACGATGCTGACCGGCGTGATGATCGCGATGATCGTCGAGATGGGCGCGATGCTCGCATGGGGCCGGCTGTCCGACCGGATCGGCCGCAAGCCCGTGTATCTGATCGGCGCGCTGAGCCTCGTCGCGTGCGCGTTTCCGTTCTTCTGGCTGCTCGACACGCGCGCGACACCGCTCGTGTGGCTCGCGCTGACGGTCGGCACGGCGGTGAGCCACGGCGCGATGATCGGTACGCTGCCCGCGCTCGTCGGCGAGCTGTTCAGCACCGAGGTGCGTTACTCGGGCGTCGCGCTCGGCCACGAAGTCGCGTCGATCTTCGCGGGCGGGATGTCGCCGTTGATCGCGACCGCGCTGCTCGCGCGTTATCACGCGTCGTGGCCGGTGTCGCTGTTCCTCGTCGCGCTCGGCCTCGTGACCGTCGCGACGCTGTGCGTGATGCGCGAGACGCGCACCACGCCCGCCCACGCTTCGCGCGACGACCCGGCATGACCGCGCGACGCTCAGCGCCCGGCGTCGCGCCGGGCGCTCTCGAACGCCGGCGCCAGCCCGAGATGATCGAGCAGCCGCGCGAATTCGCCGAGCCGCTGCCGCATGTACGCAGGCACGTCCACCGCCGCATAGTCGTGGAAGCCGGCGCCCGTGCGGACGCCGTCGCGGCCGGCTTCCATGTTGCGCACGACGCTCGCGGCCGGTGCGAAGCGCGGGCCGATCTCGCCGGCCAGGTACGTCGACGCGTAGTACAGGATGTCGCAGCCGCCCCAGTCGATGAATTCGAGCAGCCCGAGCACCGCGAAGCGCGGGCCGAAGCCGGTGCGGATCGCCGTGTCGATGTCCGCGGCGCTCGCCACGCCTTCCTCGACCATCCGCGCCGCCTCGTTCATCGCGAGCGCCTGGATGCGCGGCACGATATAGCCGGGCGCCGGCCCGCAGATCACCGGCTTCTTGCCCACGCGTTCGAGCAGCGCCGCGAGCGCGTCGACGACGGCCTGATCGGTCGCATCGCTGCGGCTGACCTCGGCGAGCGGCATCAGCAGCGCGGGATTCAGCCAGTGCGCGTTGAGCATTCGCGCCGGGTGCGCGACATGGCGCTGCAGTTCGGTGACGACGAACGTCGACGTGGTCGACGCGATCGTTGTGTGCGCATCGACGTGTTCGCCGAGCCAGCGCAGCGCGTCGGCCTTTGCTTCGAGCACTTCGGGCAGCGCTTCGAACACGATATCGGCGTCGCGCGCCGCGGCCGCGGCGCCGTCCCGCGCCACGAGCGCGATGCGCGCGACGACGGCGTCGGCCTGCGCGGCATCGATGCGGCCCAGCGCGACCTGCGCATGCAGGGGCCGGGCGATCTCGTCGCGCGTGCGTTCGTCGAATGCGCGCGAGCCGGCCGCATCGCGCGGCTTGAAGTCAATCAGCGTCACGTCGAGGCCCGCGAACGCGAATACGAGCGCGATGCCCTGCCCCATGCGTCCCGCGCCGAGCACGTGGACGCGCGTCACATCGGCGGCCGCCTTCATGCCGCGTACCCCGCGTCGAGCAGCGCGCGCAGCGCGTCCTTCGACAGCGCCGCGAGTCCCAGCCGCTCCAGCGTACGGCCTTCCGCATACAGGTCACGCACCGCGACCGCACTCGCGATGCTCAGCAGCCCTTGCGCGACGGGCGTCGGCACGCCGGCCCAGCGCCCGCACGACACGATGAACGACAGCCCGAGCCGGGTGTCCTCGAGCATGTAGCGATGTGTGCGCAGATCGATCTTCTCGCGCCAGTCGCCGCTATCGGTCAGCTTGCCGTGCGCGCCGCGCCCGTACATCCACTCGTCGCCCTCGGCCGCGTAATGATCGGCGAGCGGGAAATGCGGCGCGCGGTAGCCGAGCGCTTCGCGCACCGCGATGCGCTCGGCGTCGAGCGCGTTCGTCACGCGGCGGATCGACGGCTGCGTGCCTTCGTTGTGGATGTCCCACGCATCGAAGTGTTCGAGCGGCCCGGCGTTCATCAGGATCAGCGGCGGGTGAATCACCGGGCCTGCGTTCATCAGCGCGCCGGACAGCGCATCCTCCACCGGCTCGACCGACGGATAGCCGGCCCGCAGCACGTCGAACGCCCAGCCGGCCGCGTTCGCGGGAAACACGCCGGTCGGCAGGCGCGTCGCGTACGCGCTGATCACGACCTCGTTGTCGCCATGCTTGCGCACCAGGTACGGCAGCGTGCCCGTTTCGGCGAACGCGACGTGCGAACGGTTGCCGGCGTCGGCCGCCGCGCGGGCGAACACGACGCTGCCGAACGTGCCGGGCGGCAGAAAGACGACCTGGCCGTCCTCCAGCAGCGGCGCGACCTGCGCGGCGAGCGCGTCGTGCGACGTGGCCGGCAGCGGCACCACGACGAGCCGTGCGCCACGCAGCGCGGCGGCGAGATCGTCGGTCGGGCGGATCGCGCCCGGCCCATCGCCGAGCGGCACCACCCGCTTGCCGCGATAGTCGGTGACGTTCAGCACGCCCAGCGCGCGCAGCCGCGCATGCGGCTCGCGATCGCGCCGCCACCACGTCACGTCGTGGCCTTTTTCGAGCAGGTCGATGGCCGCCGCATGGCAGCCGTGGCCGCCGCCCAGAACACATACCTTCATCGTCTTCTCCTGGTGATCGAGTCCGTCCGAGACTACGCGGCCGCCCGCGCCGCGTCGCTTCGAAACGCGCAACGACGCGCCCGTTCACGCAACGCATTCGCAAGGCTGCGCATGCCGTCGCGCCCCCGCATCCGCCACGAGGTCCACGAATGCACATCGCCCTTTCCCGCCATGCGCCGAACCGGCTCGGCACGCTACAGGCGCCCGACGAAGTCGAACGTGCGGTCGCGCACCGGCTCGGGCCGCACCGGATGGCCGCGTCCGGCCGCGATCCGTTTCATGCGGAGCTGTACGAGGTGCCGCTGCATCACGGCGCGCTGCTCGAACTCTGCTACGGCCGCGAAACGCGCATCGATTTCGGCGACGACGCCGATCACTTCCTGTTCCGGCTGACGCTCGCCGGTGCGTGCGAGTTGCAGGCCGGCAGCGTCGTCACGCGCGCCGGCCCCGGCGAGCTGACCGTGTCGTCGCCCGCGCTCGCGAGCCGCCTGCGCACGAGCCCCGATTGCCGCAACCTCGTGCTGCGGCTCGAACGCGGCGCGCTCGAACGCAAGTTGCAGGACATGCTGCAGGCAACGCTCACGCGGCCGCTGCAATTCGACCTCGCATCCGGCCGCGCCGGCGCCGGCGCCGGCGCGGACGCGGCGATCGTGGCGCCGACCTTCGAGTACCTGTGCCGGCTCGGCGCGCAGCCGGGCATCGGCACGGCCTCGCCGGCGTTCGGCGCCGACCTCACCGCGTGGCTGATGTCGCTGCTGCTCACGCACCTGCCGCACGCGTACAGCGACGCGCTGCTGCGTAGCACGCCGCCGCTGCCCGCCCACGTGCGGCGCGCCTGCGCTCACGTCGATGCGCACCTCGGCGAGCCGCTCGCGCTCGCCGCGCTGGCGGCCGTCGCCGGGGTCGCGCCGCGCACGCTGCAGCATGCGTTCCGCGCGTTCCTGCACACCACGCCGGCCGCATACGTCCGCGAGCGCCGGCTCGCCGCCGTGCACGCGGCGCTGCAACGCGGCGACGCGCGCAGCGTGACCGACGTGCTGATCGCGCACGGCATCCATGGCTTCGGCCATTTCGCGAAGGCGTATGCGCAGCGTTACGGCCATGCGCCTTCGGTCACCGCGAGGCAAGCTCGATGACGCACTCCGCCCCCGGCCGGCCGCCGGCCCGCTCCGACCCTGCGCCGCACGACGCGGACGCATCCGACGGCCTGCGCGTGCAGGATCTCGATCTCAACCTGTTGAAGACGTTTCGCGCGGTGTATGAAGAGCGGCACGTCGGCCGCGCGGCGTTGCGGCTCGGCGTCACGCAGCCGTCCGTCAGCTACGCGCTCGGCCGGCTGCGGCTGATGTTTCGCGACGCGCTGTTCGTGCGCACCGGTACCGGCGTCGAGCCGACCCCGCGCGCGCAACGGCTCGCGATCTCGGTCGACAAGGCGCTCGCGATCCTGCAGGACGTGCTCGACGAAGGCTCGCGCTTCACGCCCGACAGCACGCAGCGCGTGTTCCGCCTGCACATGAGCGATTTCGCGGCGAGCGCGTTCCTGCCGACGCTGCTCGCCGCGTTCGACCGGCGTGCGCCGGGCGCGGTGATCGAGACGCTGCACGTCGACGAATGCCAGCTCAACGTCGCGCTCGAATCGGGGCGCATCGACTTCGCGCTCGGGCATTTCGCCGATGCGTCGAGCCACTTCCAGCGCACCGCGCTGCTGCACGAGCGCTGCGTGCTGCTGATGCCGCGGCGCACCGCACAGCGCGCCGGGTTGCCCGACGATTTCGTACTCGACGGCGCGGCGCCCGACGCGCTGCGCTTCGTCGCGGTCTCGTCGCATCCGCAATCGATGCAGTTGCTCGAGCGGCACGAACTGATGCCGCGCGTGCGCGCGGCGCTGCCCGATTTCATGGTGGTGCCGGCGTTGCTGCAGGACGGCGATTACGCGCTGATCCTGCCGGAGACGATCGCGATCACGTTCGCCGCACGCCAGCCGTGCGTGCTGTACGAGATCGCCGGCGCCGCCGAATGGGCCGTCAACGCGTACTGGCATCGCCGCTTCGACGCGGATCCCGGCCATCGCTGGCTGCGTGCGCTGCTGCTCGAACTGTTCAATATCGGCGAGCAGGCGCCGTTCGACGCATGGCTCGCGCCGCAGCCGCCCGCCTGCGCGTAGCGGCGCAAGCGGGGCCGCCGAAACGGTCAGAACGACGTGAGGATACCCGCGACGAGCGAGCTCGCGGTCGCGCCGGGCTTCGCCACCGCGACGCCGCCGCCCGCCGCGCCGTTGACGACGAAGCGTGCATGCGCGCCGTTGCGCACCATCGCGGCGCCCGTGTACAGCACCGTGCGCTTCGACAGCGGATAGTCGAAGCGGATGCCGTACGAATCGGCGTTGCCGTCGCTGTCGGCCACCTTCCGGTAATGGCCGACGCTCAGCAACAGCGACGCGCGCCCGATCGGCACCGTCGCGCTGAGTTCCATGATGTCGCTGTGCGGATAGGCGCTCTGGCTGTCGATCGCGGTCGCCACGTCGGGGCCGCCGCGATGGCGCATGTACAGCGCGGCCACCTTCACGACGTTGAAGTCGTACGAAATCGCGCCGAGCGTGTAGTTGCCGTTCGCGGCCGGGCTCGTGTTGCCGAGCGCGGACGCCGCGACCGGGCTGAACTTCTGCTGCATGTAGTCGACGTCGACCGACAGGCCGCCGTGCACGTAGTTGAGCCCCGCGCCGTACGTGTCGCCCAACGTCGCCGGCTGCCCGGCCGCGCCGTTCGTGCCGCGCGCGGCCATCGCGCGCAGCATGAAGCCCGCGTAGCGCGGCGACGTGTAGCGCATCGAATTGCGCACGCGCAGGAACGCGGGCCCGACGAAGTTGTTGGTCGCGTTGCCCCAGGCGAGCCCCGCGCCGAGCCCGGGCAGGCTGTACGTGACGAGCGTCGTATGCACGATCGTGTAGAGCTCGCCGAACTGCACGCCGCCGAACGGCCCGGTGATGCCGACCCACGCTTCGCGGCCGAACAGCGCGCTGCTGTTCGACAGTGCACCGCTCGCCGCGTTGAAACCGTCCTCGAGCTTGAAGATCGTCGCGTAGCCGCCGCCGAGATCCTCGACCCCCTTCAGCCCCCACTGCGACGCCCACAGGTTGCCGCTGCCCATGCGGGCCACGTGGTTCGGCCCGGCGTTCGCGTATTCGATCGCGGTGTCGATGCGGCCGTAGAGCGTCACGCTCGATTGCGCGACGGCAGGCAGCGTCATGCACGCGAGCAGCGCGGCAAGCGGTACGGCAAGCCGGTCGGCCCGCCCGTTCGGTTGGTTCATGTTCGTCGTCCCGTAGAAGTGGCGGCGCCGGTCGGCCACGCGCCGCGCGGTGTGAAGCGCGTTCGCCGCGAGCGGCCAACGCTGCCGATAAAAAACCGGCCGAGTCTAGGAACGACAATTTCGGACGTCGACGCAATGCGCTCTATAACGCTTATAGATGCGCCGCATGAAGCGCAGGCTCCCCGCCGCACGCGCGCTGCGCGGCGGCCCGCGCGCACGGCCTCGGTGTTTTCTTTATCCGGGTCGGTAAATGTCCGTGTGGCGCGGCTGTCACTCCGGCTATGGCGACCGAATTTGGCCGACTACGCTGCGTCTCCGATCGTGTCACCCGCACGCTTTCGCGCCGCGACGGCGCCCGGCCCGCCGGGCCGATGCCGCGCTTTTCCACCGCCCGCTCCTGGAGAACCCGCATGTCCGCATCCACGGCCCGCGCTGCCGACGGCAAGCGCTATACGTACGAATGGTATGTCGTCGTCATCTGCATGCTCGCGTACGTCTTTTCGTTCGTCGACCGCCAGGTCCTCGTGCTGATGATCGAACCGATCAAGCGCGACCTGCACCTGTCCGATACGCAGTTCAGTCTGCTCAACGGCTTCGCGTTTTCGCTGTTCTATGCGGTGATGGGGCTGCCCGTCGCATATCTCGCCGACCGCTATGCGCGCCCGCGCATCATCTCGCTCGGCATCGCACTGTGGAGCGTCGCAACCGCCGCGTGCGGACTCAGCCAGCATTTCGTGCAGATGTTCGTCGCGCGGATGGGCGTCGGCGTCGGCGAGGCCGCGCTGTCGCCCGGCGCGTATTCGATGCTCGCCGACTACTTCCCGAAGGAGAAGCTCGGGCGCGCGGTCGCCGTGTATTCGCTCGGCTCGTTCATCGGCGGCGGCATCGCGTTCCTGATCGGCGGTTACGTGATCGCGCTGCTCAAGCATGCGAGCGCATTCACGCTGCCGGTCGTCGGACAGGTGCATGCGTGGCAGGTTACGTTCCTGATCGTCGGGCTGCCGGGGATCGTCGTTGCGCTGCTGTTCGCCGCGACCGTGCGCGACCCCCAGCGCAAGGGACTCGCGCAGGATCGCTCGGGTGCCGTGCGGCGCGTGTCGATGCGCGATTCGCTGCGCTTCGTCGGCGCCCACCGGCCGACCTTCTCGTGCCACTACCTCGGCTTCTCGTTCTACGCGATGACGCTGTACTGCCTGCTGAGCTGGACACCCGCGTTCTATATCCGCCGCTTCGGAATGACGGCCGTCGAAGCCGGCTACACGCTCGGCATCGTGCTGCTGGTCGCCAACACGGCCGGTGTGTTCTGCGGCGGCTGGCTCAACGACTGGCTGCTGCGGCGCGGCCGCGGCGATGCGCCGATGCGTGCCGGTGCGATCGGCGCCGCCTGCATGGTGATCCCCGCGACGCTTTTCACGCAGTTCGACAGCCTGCCGGCGTCGCTCGCGATGCTGGTCGTCGCGATGTTCTTCGCGTCGTTCCCGATGCCGACGTCGACCGCCGCGATGCAGACGCTCGCACCGAACCAGATGCGCGCGCAGATCTCCGCGCTGTTCCTGCTCGTGTCGAACCTGATCGCGCTCGGAATCGGCACGACCGTCGTCGCGCTGTTCACCGATCGCGTGTTCGGTGCGCCGGCCGCGGTCGGCCATTCGATGTCGATCGTCAACGTCGCGGCGGCCACGCTGGCCGCGCTGCTGCTCGCCGTCGGCTGCCGCCACTATCGCCGCAGCCTCGATCGCGAACGCGGTCACGCATCGGCCGCGGCGCCGCAGGCGGCCGACGCTAGCGCCGCGGTCGCCGTGCGCTGAGACGCCGAGCACGATAGAGCGCCCTGGAATTATCCATCCCACTGATTCCGGCATCGCTTTTTAATCGATTTGATTTATGCGAGGCCCATCCCTATTCTCGATCGCATGACGGCGCGGGGCTCTGCCGCGCCGCTTTCCTCGACCCCTCGGAATTTCCCATGCAAGCGAACCGCCACCAGGTCCGGATCGACGCGTTGATCGACGCGGCGCAGGACATCCGCTGTTTCCGGATCTCGCGCGTCGACGGCCAGCCGTTCGACGCGTACGAACCGGGCGCCCATATCGACGTCACCGCGCCGTCCGGCATCACGCGACAATACTCGCTGTGCGGCAACCCCGACGAACGCGGCAGCTATCTCTTCGCGGTGAAGAAGGAAGCGCGGTCGCGCGGCGGCTCGCGTTCGCTGCACGACGACGTGAGCGTCGGCGCCGAATTGTCGATCGGCACGCCGCGCAACCTGTTTCGTCTGACGGATGACGCGAGCGAGCACGTGCTCGTCGCGGCCGGTATCGGCATCACACCGCTGCTGTCGATGGCGTATGCGCTGAACCAACGCGGTGCGCGCTACCGGTTGCATTACTTCGCGCGCAGCCGCGACCACGCCGCCTTCGTCGACGAACTGTCGGCCGAACCGTTCGCATCGCACGTGACGTTCCACTACGGCGTCGAGCCCGACGCGCTCGCGGCCGAACTCGGCGGCTGCGTCGCGTCGATCGATGCGCACGCACATGTCTATACGTGCGGCCCGGGGCCGTTCATGGACGCGGTCGTCGCCGCGGCCGCCACACGCGTTCCCGACGAGGCGATCCATCTCGAACGCTTCGCGGCGGAACCCGCAACCGCCGATGCGAATGGAGACGTCGACGCGGGCACCGGCCCGGCCGACGGTTTCGAAGTACGCTTGCAACGCAGCGGGCAATCGGTACGCGTGACGCCCGATACGTCGATCGTTGACGCGCTCGCGCGCATCGGCATCGAGGTCGATACGTCATGCGGCGAAGGCGTGTGCGGCACCTGCATGGTGCCCGTCGTCGACGGCGAGCCCGATCATCGCGACCACTGCCTCAGCAAGGCCGAACGCGCGAGCAATGCGGTGATCTGCTGCTGCGTGTCGCGCGCGCGCTCCGCCGTGCTCGTGCTCGATCTCTGAATGACGCATCCGGCGCGCGCCGGCCACGTCACGCGTCGTCGAAACGCTCGACGATCTCGGCGAGCAGCGCGCGCATCCATGCGTTGCCCTCGTCCTCGTGAAAGTGCTCGTGCCAGTGCATCGTCACCGGCGCAGGCGGCAGCGTGACCGGCAGGTCGTACAGGCGGAATGCGTTGTCGCGGTTCAGGATCTGCGCGAGCCGCTTCGGCAGCGTCGCATAGAGATCGGTGACCGACAGTACGCTCGGCAGCGCGACGAAGTGCGGCACCTCGAGCGCGATGTTGCGGCCCACGCCCTGCGCGCGCAACGCGTCGTCGAGCGCGTGGTGGCTGTGCTCGACCGACTTCACGTTGACGTGCGCGGCGCGCACGAATTGTTCGAGATTCAGCGCGGCGGTCGTCGGCAGCCCGCGCCGGCGCCCGGTCATGCACACGTAGGTTTCCTCGAACAGCACTTGATGACGCGTGCGTGGCATCAGCTCCGGCAGGTTGCCGATCGCGAAATCGAGCCGGCTCGCGCGCAGCGCTTCCTCGATCTCTTCCACCGGCAGCGGCTGCACGCTCAGCGTCACGCGCGGCGCACGGTCGCGCAGCGCCTGGCAGATCGCCGGCAGGTACGCCATCTCGCCCGCATCCGACAGCGATAGCCGGAACGTGCGCGTGCTGGTGGCCGGATCGAAGCGCTCCGCGTAGCGCAGCGCGACGCGCACCATGTCGAGCGCCTTGCCGACGATGCCCGCGAGTTCGAGCGCCACTGGCGTCGGCTGCATGCCCGAACGCGTACGCACGAACAGCGGATCGTCGAACAGCGTGCGCAGCCGGCCGAGCGAATAGCTGACCGCCGGCTGCGACAGCGCGAGCCGCTCGCCGGCCTTCGTCAGGCTGCGTTCCTCGACGATCGCCTGGAACACACGCAACAGGTTCAGATCGAGATGATCGACCGACGTCATGACCGCCTCCACTATTCGTCGAATTGATGCGTGAACGCATTCTAAATCAGTGACGCGGATTTTTACGAACGTGCGTGCGGCCTTGCCGTCACGCTTGCGGCCGATGGAACATCTCGTGGATCACGCCACGCAGCCACGCGATGCCCGGATCCGCCGCGAACTGCACATGGGTGTGCATCTGGATCTCGATCGGCGGCAGCACGAACGGCAGCGGAAAGATCCGGAACGCGCGGCCGCGGTTGAAACGCTCGGCGACGCTGCGCGGAAAGATGATCGCCAGGTCGGTGTGCTGCACGATCTCCGGCGCGACGATGAAGTGCGGCAGGCGCAGCACGACGGTGCGCTCGACGTGCAGTTCGTCGAGCCACTTCTCGACCATCCGGTGGCCGGTCGCGTTGCTGCTCGCGTAGACGTAGCGCAGCGCGGTCAGGTCTTCCTGCGTCGGCGCGCGCTTGCGCAGCGGATGGCCCGCCCGCACCATGCACACGTGCTCGTCGGAGAACAGCGTCTCGCTCACGCACCCCGGGCCCGGGTCGGGCACATAGCCGAGCGCGAGATCGATCTCGCCGCCGCGCATCGCGGCGCCGACCGCATCGACCGCCGCGCTCGCGATGTCGACGCGAATGCCCGGCGCGGCTTGCGCGAGCTTCGCGAGCAATGGCGGCAGGAAATAGAACTCCGACATGTCGGACATCGACAGGCGGAACGTGCGGCTGGCGGTGGCCGGATCGAAATGCGCGACCTGCTGCACCGCGAGATCGATGATGCCGAACGCGCGCGTCAGCGGGCCGTGCAACTGGCGCGCCGCATCGGTCGGCGCCATGCCGGCGGGCGTGCGCACGAACAGCGGATCGTCGAACAGGTTGCGCAAGCGCCGCAATGCATGGCTGACGGCCGGCTGCGTGAGCCCGAGCCGCTCGCCGGCCGCGGTGAGGCTGCGCAACTCCGAGATCGCGAGGAACACCCGCAACAGGTTGAGGTCGGTGACGACCGGACGGGATTTGGTCATGGCGCGCTCGTGAGCCGCGGCGGGGGCACGTCGACACGACCGGCAAGCGGTCGCACGACGCGGCGCAGACTACTCGACCGATGTTATCTCAAAACTTTCGCTGGCCATCGGGAAATGCGGCGTGGCGCCGGTAAACGGCGGCAAGGCGTCGAAATCCCTGCGCATCAGCATGCGGACCGGCGACGCCAGCGCGTGCACCAGCGCGTCGGCATCGTCGAACACGACCTTGTTGCGCTGCATCGCCTTCGCACGCGGCACCCGCAGCGCGCTCCGGTAATCGACGCGCGTATAGATCTCGATCGCGCGGATGCCCGGCAACTGCGCCATCAGCGGCGGATGATGATCGAGGTAATGCGACAGCCACGCGTTCGGATCCTCGGCTTCACCCTCATAGCTGACGAGATAGGTGCAGCTTTGCGCAGCCGCGCCGGAGCCGGGCAGCGAAACCCGGCGCACGGCCATCGCCTGCTGCACGACACGCCGCCCCGCCGCCTGCCATCGCATCGCGCACGCATGCGCGGCACCGGTCGGCGCGAGCATCGCCTCGAGCGTGTCGAGTTCGCGGAAATAGCCTTGCAGCACGCACGCGGGCGATGGCGGACGCGCGATGGGGTCCGCATGGTCGGCCGCCGCCGCGACGGGCCGATGCACGACCAGCCGCTTCAGCCCGGGCGCCACACGAAGCGCCGCCACTGCATCGTCGATGCCGGGTAGCGGCCGCTCCGCATCATCGTCGCCGCCATGGTCGACGATCAGGAACAGGCAAACTTCCATCCGTCACCCCGCCTGCGCGGCCAGCGGGTGCGCGAGCCGATGGAACGCGCGGCCGAAATAGATCAGCCCGTCGGCGGCCGCATGCAGCGCGATGTGGTCTACCTCGACGAACATCACCGAATGCGAGCCGACCGACTTGCTGTCGATGATGCGCCCTTCGAGGCTGACGTTCGCATCGGCCAGCACCGGCACGCCGGTTTTGCCGTCCCGCCAGCGCGTGTCGTCGAAGCGCGCGTCGCCCGGCGCCGGCGTCATGCCGGCGAACGTCGTCGCGACTTCCTGGCACGCGGAGGGCAACAGATTGATCGCGACGCGCCCGTTGCCGCGCATGATGTCGTGCGCGCGGCTGCCGCGGTTGATGCACACCAGCATCGTCGGCGGCGTGTCCGTCACCGAGCAGACGGCGCTCGCGGTGATGCCCCAGCGGCCATGCGCGCCGTCGGTGGTAATGACGTTGACGCCGGCCGGCAGGCGCGACATCGCCTCGCGAAAATCCCGGCGGACGTCGTCGTGAAGCGTTGCATCGTTCATCTCATACTCCTGCTGCGAGGAATCGGTGTGGCGGCCGATCACGGATACGGCGTGACGGGTGCGATGCCGGCGAACACGGCGCCGGAGCCGTCGTAGGTCGCTTCGCCGAGAAACGCGTGCTGCGTGACCACGATCGAATCGCGCACCAGTTGCTGCAGACGGTTCTCGCGATAGATCGCGGCCGTCCCGGCCAGTTGGTATGCCTGCATCACGACCTTCGCGCATACCTGCGCGGCATGCGTCGCGCTCAGCCGCAACAGGTTCGCCTGCTGCGACGACACCGGCCGGCCGGCGGCCAGCGACGCCCACGCCGCCTCCGCCGTCTCGTAGAAGAACGCGCGCGCGCTGCGCCAGTCGGCCTCGGCCTTCGCGAGCCCTTCGCGGTAGTACGGGCGATCGGCGAGGCGAGGCGCGCCGGTGGTCGTCTTCGTCGCGCCCGACATCGCGGTAAGCAGGTCGAGCGCGGCCCGCGCGATGCCGACGTTCACGGCCGCATGCACCTGGGCCTGGTATGCAACGGCCGGATAGTGGTACAACGGCTCGTCGACGTTAGGCTCGCCGCCGCGCACGAAGGTCCATGCGTCGGCGACGAACCGGTCGTCCAGCGCTAGATCGTGACTGCCGGTGCCCTGCATGCCGACCACGCGCCAGTTCTCGACGATCTCGACGTCGGCGGCCCGAAACACGGCCGTGAACGGCTTGCCCGGCGCGCCGCCGTCGCCCGGCGCACCGCCGATGCCGACGCCGATCCAGTCCGCGCCCTTGCAGCCGCTCGCGAAGCGCCAGCGGCCCGTCACGCGGTAGCCGCCCGGCACGCGCCGCGCCGGTTGCAGCGGATAAAGCCCGCCCGCGAACACCTGGTCGGGGCCGTCCGCGTAGATCGTGCGCTGCGTGTCGAGCGGCAGCGCGGCGAGATAGGTATTGGCCGAGCCGAACGCCGCGACCCACGCCGCCGACCCGTCGGCGATCGCGATCCGTTCAAGCATCGCGAGGAACACGTGCGGCGGCAGCGCGTCGCCGCCGAAGCGCGCCGGTGTGCCGGCGCGGAAGATGCCCGCGCGCTTCATCATCGCGATCACGTCGCGCGGCACGTGCGACAGCCGGTCGAATTCGTCGCGCCTGCGCTCGACCTCGGCGATCACTGCATCGAGCGGCAGCGGCGAACGGTCGACCGGTTGCGGCGGAACGGGCGCGTCGCCGGACACGACGGCGCGGATGGCGGAGTTGGCTTGCATGATGACTTCCTGAAAGGACGAAGGGTCCGAAGCAAGGACGGTGCGACGCTCAGCGCGATCGGGCCGCATCGCGCATCGCCTTCGGATGGGTTTCCGGCGCGAGGCAGGTCGCGACGACCGTGATCGCGCCGAGGATCACGAGATAGATGACGATCGGCGTCGCGCTGCGGTAGTGCGCGAGCAGCGCGGTCGCGATCACCGGTGACAGTCCGCCGCCGAGCACCGACGCGATCTCGCGGCCGATGCCGAGCCCCGAGAAGCGCAGGTGCACGGGCAGCAGCTCGCTGATGAACGCCGGCTGCGCACCTTCGAGGATGCCGATCGCGACGCTGTTGGCGAGGATCAGCGCGACGATCACGTGCGAGAACGTGTGCGACTGCAGCAGCGTGAAATACGGATACGCGACCAGCACGACGGCCACGGCGCCGAGCAGATAGACGGGCTTGCGGCCGATCCGGTCTGTCAGGCGGCCCGCGAGCAGCGTCACCGGAATCATCAGCAGCATCGAGATCACGAGCCCGCTCAGCAGCCACGATGCGTCGAGGCCGATGAACTTGCCGTATGCGAGCGAGAACGCGAAGAACAGGTAGGACACCGCGCCTTCGCCGAAGCGCAGCCCGAACACGGTCAGCACTTCGCGCGGGCATTCGCGCAGCACGTCGACGAGCGGCGTCGCGCTGGCCTGCTGCGTCGAGCGCGCTTCGGCGAACGCAGCGCTTTCGCCGATCGAGCGGCGCATCCACAGGCCGAAGCCGACCAGCACGATGCTCGCGAGGAACGGGATGCGCCAGCCCCAGCGCTCGATGTCGGCCGCCGGCAACTGCTGCACGAGCAGGAACGCGGCGGTCGACAGCACGAAGCCGAACGCCGCGCCGCACGGGCTCCACGCGGCCAGCGCGCCTCGCCGGTCGGCCGGTGCGTTCTCGTGGATCAGCAGGATGCTGCCGCTCCATTCGCCGCCGGCGGCGAGCCCCTGCAGCACGCGCAGCAGCACGAGCGCAACGGGCGCGGCGACGCCGATCTCGCGATAGGTCGGCAACAGCCCCATCCCGACGGTCGCCGCGCCCATCGTCAACATGGTCAGCATCATCACGGTCTTGCGGCCGTAGCGATCGCCGATGTGCCCGCACAGCAGGCCGCCGATCGGACGCGCGACGAAGCCGACCGTGAAGCCGCCGAACGCGGCGATCGTGCCGGTCAGCGGATCGCTGCCGACCGGAAAGAACAGCTTGCCGAACAGCAGCGCGGCGGCCGTCCCGTACAGGAAGAAGTCGTACCATTCGAGTGCCTGCCCGAGCACGGCGGTCGTGACCGCACGTCGGACCGAGCTGGTGCCGCGGGAAACGGGCAACGTAACCGCTGACAGGGGCGCTGGTGAGTTCATGGGGAGCCGGGAATAAGTTCAGTTGTCCTGCCTGTCCGGTGTCGGGCGGCAGGTCCGCGATCGAATCCGTTCACTGCGTCCGAACCACGATAAGAGCGCAGCCGGATGCGGTCAAATTCCCGCCAAAAATGGCGCTCATGAATCGCATTCATGCGCACGCCACGCCGCGAGTCGCCCGTCTAATTATCCATACCGCTTATTTGATCGCCTTTTTTAGATCAATTTGACGGATGTAATCGCGACGGCGAAACTGGTTCCGCTATCCGCACGAGGTCCGCCCGACCGGGCCTTGCACTTCCTCGCGACTCTTTCCCCACGACGACGATGAGCGACATTCCCTACCAGACGATCGACACCCGCGCGTTGCATGGTCTCGCGCAGCCCGACCGCATCGCGCCCGCGATGTATCACGATCCCGCGCTGTTCGAAGCCGAGCTCGACCGCATCTTCTACCGCACCTGGATCTGGGTCGCGCACGAGAGCGAACTGCCGAACCCGGGCGACTTCATCACGACGACGATCGGCCGCCAGCCGGTGATCGTCGTGCGCGACAAGACCGGCGAGATCAACGTGCTGCAGAACCGCTGCCGCCATCGCGGCGCGACCGTGTGCGAAGCGCACAAGGGCAACGCGAAGGGCTTCACGTGTCCGTATCACAGCTGGTCGTACGCGCTCGACGGCACGCTGCGCGCGCTGCCGTACGGCGACGGCTACGAAGGCGTGTGCGAGAAAGGCGATCTGCCGCTCGTGAAGCTGCGCGTCGGCGTGTATCAGGGGCTGATTTTCGCGAGCTTCGACGATGCGATCGAGCCGCTCGAGGAATTCCTCGGCGGCGCGAAGCCGTGGATCGACCTGTTCATGAAACAGGGCGCCGGCTACCCGATCAAGGCGAACGGCGAGCACAAGTTCAAGTTCAAGGGCAACTGGAAGATCCAGCTCGAGAACACCACCGACCTCTACCACTTCCCGGTCGTGCACAAGTCGTGGATGAAGTCGATCGACGACGAGACGGCCGCCGCGATCACGAGCTTCATGACGAGCGAGGACGCGTTTTGCCGCGCGCTCGGCAACGGCCACAGCCTCGCGGTGCTGATGCCCGAGCTGATCGATCTCGACGAGGACGACGGCGCGCCGCTGCCCGAGCGCTTCGCACCGCTCGCCGCGAAGCTCGCCGAGCGCCATTCGCCGGACGAAGTGCGCCGCATCGTGCGCTCGCTGATGGGCGTCGGCTTCAATCTGAACCTGTTCCCGAACCTCGCGCTGTCGATGGCGTTCTTCCGCGTGCTGCGGCCGATCTCCGCGAACGAAACCGAGATCCGCCACGTCGCGCTCGCAATGGACGGCGGCCCGGACGAAGCGAACCGCGAGCGGCTTCGCATCCATGAACACTTCCAGGGCCCGTTCGGCTTCGGCAGCCCTGACGACGCGGAAGCCTGGGAACGCGTGCAGCGCGGCGCGCACGCGGGCCCCGACGTGCCGATCCTCGTGAATCGCGGGCTGAACCGCGAGACGACCGCCGCGAACGGCGAAAAGACCGCGCACGCGACCGACGAAACCGGCATGCGCGAGGCCTACCGGCAATGGCACAACATGATGGAGCAGCAATGATGGACGACCGCAACGCTCTCTTTTCCGAGCAGACCTTCGCCCGCGCGGTCGAATTCGTGTGGCGCGAAGCCGAGATGCTCGACCGCCGCGACTACCGCGCGTGGCTCGACCTGTGGGATCCGGCCGGGCACTACGTGGTGCCGATCGATCCCGACACGACCGATTTCGCGGCGACGCTGAACTACGTGTTCGACGACCGGGACATGCGCGAGAAGCGCGTGCAGCGGATGGTGTCCGGCTATTCGGCGTCGGCCGTCGACGCGGCGCGCACGGTGCGCACCGTGTCGCGCTTCACGCTGGAAAGCAGCGGCGCCGACACCGTCGAGCTGAAATCGGCTCAGGTCGTCGTCGCATACAAGCGCGGCGTCGCGACGCTGTTCGCGGCCGACGTCACGCACAAGCTGCATGTCGATGCCGACAGCGAGATACGGATTGCCGAGAAAGTCGTGCGCCTGATCGACTCGACCGAAGCGCTCAGCGCGATCGGCTTCCTGCTGTAAGCCGTGACCGGTTCACCGCTGCACGTGCAAAGGTGAACCGGTCACCTTCACCTTTCCGGACCCTCATGCCCACACTCGAAGTTTTCCTGCCGGCCGGTCATGACGACGCGCGCAAGGCCGAGCTGATCGCCAGGCTGACCGGTGCGACCGTCGACGCGATCGGCGCACCGGTCGAATCGGTGCGCGTGCTGCTCACCGAACTGCCCGCGACGCATATCGGCCTCGGCGGTCGCAGCGCCGCGGACGGCGCGCCGCCATCGCTGCCGGTGATCGTCGCGATCCTGATCGCCGGGCGCACCGACGAACAGAAACGCGCGCTGATCGCCGCGCTGTCCGACGCAGGCGCGAACGTGCTCGACGCGCCGCTGCACGCGACGCGCGTGATCATCAAGGACATTCCGAACACGGACTTCGGCATCGGCGGCCGGACCGCGCGGGCGCTGGGGCGCTGACCATGCGCCGCGCATCGCCGCCCCGCCGTGATGCGACGCAGCCGCTAGGCGGGTGCGTCGGCGAGCGGCAGCGTCACGCGGCAGTCGAGCCCGCCGCCCGCGGCCGGGCTCGCGGCAATTCGCCCGCCGTGGCGCGTGACGATGCTCTTGCACAGCGACAATCCGATCCCGTTGCCGCCCACCTTAGACGACGAGAAGCCGTCGAACAGCTGCTCGTGCGCACCGGCTTCGATGCCCGGTCCATCGTCGATCGCCCGCAACTCCGCATGGCCGGCCACGTTCGCGGTGCCGAGCGTCAGCGTGCGCGGCATGCGCTCGCAGCTGGCGAACGCCTCGATCGCATTGAACGCGAGATTCAGGATCACCTGCCCGATCAGCACGCGCTCGCAGCGGATCGGCAGCGGCGCATCGGCCTGCACGATCGCGACCGTCACGCCGGCCTCCTTCGCGCGCAGCTCGATGAAGTACGCGACGTCCGCGAGGATGTCGCGCAGGTCGGCCCGCGCCACGGCCGGCTCGCGCTTCACGATGAATTCGCGCACGCTCTTGATGATCAGTGCCGCATGTTCGGCCTGCCGGTCCGCGCTGCGCAGCCCCCAGATCGCGTCGTCGACGGCGCCGTTGCCGTTCAGCCGCCGCACCGCGCCTTCGATGAAATTGCGCACGGCCGCGAGCGGCTGGCTCAGTTCGTGCGCGATCACGGTCGCCATCTCGCCCATCGCGTTGTAGCGGCCCGCGTATTCGAGCATCCGCGCCTCGGCGCGCCGCGCGTCCTCGATCGCGACTTCGTCGCTCACGTCGCGGAACTGCACGAGCAGCCCGTCGAGATCGTCCTCGATCTCGACCTGCCGGCACAGGATGCGCAGCCAGCATGCCGAGCCGTCGCGCCGCACGATCCGGTAGCGCTGCGGCGCGGACGGGTGCGCCGACGGTGCATCGCGCAACTGCGCGACGAGCCGGTCGCGATCTGCCGCGCAGCAGTAGTCGAGCACCTCGCCGGGCGGATCGTCGGGCGCGAGCCCGAGCAGGCGGCGGCCCGACTCGCTGATGAACTGCACACCGCCGTGCGGCGTCACGACCGCGATGCCTTCGTCGAGATCCTGCATGAACTCGCGCAGCCGCGCCTCGTAGCGGCGCAACTGCTGGCGAACCGCCTCTTCCGCGCTGATGTCGCGGAACTGCACCATCACGACGTCGCGCCCGCGCAGCGGCACGTAGGTCGCGGTGGCCTCGGACAGCATGTCGACGCCCGTACGCGATCGATAGCACCATTCGTACACCTGCGGCCCATCCACGAGCGCACGATCCCAAGCACTGACCGCGATTTCGCGGCGGTACTTCGGCTCGGGGCGCGTCATGTCCGGCGCCTTCAGCGGCAGCAGTTCCTCGACGGAAAAGCCGAGCGCGATGCACGCGGCGCGATTCGCCCACACGATCGCCCTGGTGCGCGCGTCGTGCAGCAGCACGCAAGTGGTCAGCGCGTCGAGCAGCCGGTGGAAATCGTCTTCGTCGGGAAAACTCATGATCGGATTCGAAGGAAGGCGCGCGGCATCGCGCGGCCGGAAACCCAACATAGCACCGGCGCGCGCCGATCGCATCTGAAGATTTCTTTAGGCCGGCACGGAGCGTCACCAGTCGCGCGGCCCAACGCACCAATTGCCGCGTGTTTTCGGCGTTTCTAGACTGATTGCATCGTCTTTGCATCGTCTTGCCCCTGCAACCGACACCGACATCGCCCCATCCCCAGGAGACTTTCATGCCGCAAGCCGCCCTCGCCATCGAATCCGCGCCGACCTCGCCGCCAGCGGCAAGTCCCGCGGCCGGGCAGTTGTCGCCGCTCGACGCGGTGATCGAAACCGTCGCCGCGCGCCGCGAGGAATTCGACCGGCTGTCGCACGTGCCGCGCGACGTCGTCGCCCTGTTCAAGCAGGCCGGCATCTATCGCGCGGGCACGCCGCGCCGCTTCGGCGGCGACGCGCTCGCACCGACCGCGTTCCTCGACATGATCGAACGGATCGCGACCGCCGACGGCTCGGCCGCGTGGGTCGCGAGCTTCGGCTCCGCGAACGTCTACCTCGCTGCACTGCCGCTCGAGATCCAGGCCGAGCTGTACGCGAGCGGCCCCGATCAGGTGTTCGCGGGCGGCCTGTTCCCGGTGCAGCCCGCGCTCGCCGCACCGGGCGGCTGGCGCGTGAACGGCACATGGAAATTCGCGAGCGGCTGCAAGGGCGCCGACTGGCTCGGCGTCGGCATCGCCGTGCCGGGCGCGCAGGACGCCGCACCGAACAAGCCGCGCACGGCGGTGTTCCGCGCCGCCGACGTCGAGATCGTCGAGAACTGGAGCGTGGTCGGCATGCAGGGCACCGGCAGCCACGACCTGCGCGTGAACGACCGCTTCGTGCCCGAGGCGTGGACCTTCGTACGCGGCGGCGAGCCGACCGTCGACGAGCCGCTGTACCGCTACCCGACCGTCGCGTACGCGGCGCAGGTGCTGGCCGTCGTCAATCTCGGCCTCGCACGCGCGGCGCTCGACGTCGTGAACCGCATGTCCGGCGGCCGCCAGACGACGACCGGCGCGCCGCGTCTCGCCGATCGCGCGTATTTCCGTATCGAGCTCGCGAAGGCCGAGGCGCAACTGCGCTCGGCGCGCGCGTTCTTCTACGATGCGACCGACTCGGTCTGGCAATCGATCCTCGCGGGCAATCCGGTGACGCCTGACCAGGTGAGCCTGCTGCGGCTCGCGGCCACGCAGATCGCCCGCGAAGGCGCGAGCGTCGTCGAGCGCGCGTACCGGCTCGGCGGCACGGCGGCGATCTATCGCACGCATCCGCTGCAGCGGCTGCTGCGCGATGCGATGGTCGTCACGCAGCACGCGTTTCTCGCCGAAGGCAACTTCGACGGCGCCGGTGCGGTCTTCACCGGCGTCGCGCCGTTTCCCGGCTATCTGTAACCTGCATCGCCCGACGCTTTTGACGAACGCGCATGAAGCCGGATCCGACGCACCGTCGCCGGCCCGCTCATGCGCCCGACCGATTCCTCTGGAGAACCCGATATGTCCGATTCGAATCCGCTGCCGCTGCGCGTCCTGTTCTGCTGCGGCGTGTCGCAGAATTTCTTCGACCTGCCGCGCGAGCAGATCGGCGAAGTGTGGCAGGCGTACGGCGCGATGCTCGCGGCCGTCGAAGCGATGCCCGGCGTGCGCGTGCTCGGCGTGATGGACGACGACCGTCTCGTGGTCGGCCAGGCTGACGGCGCGCCGTGGACCTTCTACATCATGGCCGACGTCGCCGATTTCGACACGACGGTCGCCGTGTGCAACCTGTACCGCACGACGCCCGTCGGCGAATACAACCTGTGGCGCTACGGCAAGATCGAGGCACGCGTGGGCCGCGCGCTGACCGTGCCGCCGGCCGCGAAGCCTGCGGCGTGAGGCGCGCGATGACCGATCTGTCACCTGCTGCGATCGATGCGCTCGCGCAGCGCGTCGCGGCGCTCGACGCCGAGCGCGCGGTGCGTGCGACGCTCACGCGCTACATGGCGCTGTGCGACGTACCCGAAGGGGCCGGCGCCGGCCCGTCGCTGGCCGATCTGTTCACCGCCGACGCCGTGTGGGAAGGCATCGGCCCGCAATACGCCCGGAAGTTCGGCCGCCTCGAAGGCACCGCCGCGATCGTCGCGATGCTCGGCCGCTATCTGCCGCCCGATCCGCATTTCTCGGCGAACCTGCACTTCCTGACGTCGGAGTCGATCGAGATCGGCGCCGGCCATGCAAGCGCGCGCGGCCGCTGGATCATGCTGCAGGCGTCGCGCTACGCGGACGGTTCGGCCGAACTGATCGCCGCGCGGCTGACCGTCGATTTCGCGCCGGCCGCCAACGGCTGCGCGTGGCTGATCCGCCATTTCCGCACCGAACGCGTGCTCGACGGCCCGTGGCCGCTCGCCGCCGCGCCACGGTCCTGATGTTTCCCGCTGCTTTCGCACGATACCGACCATGACAGGCTTCATCGACACCTTCACGCTCGGCGGCCCCGGCCCGACGATCGCGATCAAGGACACGATCGACATCGCGGGCCATCCGACCCGCGCGGCCAGCCGCGCGCTCGCCGATGCGCCGCCGGCTATCCGACACGCGGATGTGGTCCGCCTGCTGCTCGACGCCGGCTGGCAGATCGCCGGCAAGGCGAACATGCACGAGCTCGCGTTCGGCATGACCGGCATCAACGACTACACGGGCACGCCAGTCAATCCGCAGGACGCCACGCGCATTCCGGGCGGCTCGTCGAGCGGCTCCGCGTCGCTCGTCGGGCTCGGCGCCGTCGACGCGGCGCTCGGCACCGATACCGGCGGCTCGATTCGCGGGCCGGCCGCATGCTGCGGCGTGGCCGGCCTGAAACCGACGTTCGGCCGCGTGTCGCGGCGCGGCGTCGCGCCCGTCGACACGACGCTCGATTGCGTCGGGCCGTTCGCCCGCGAGATCCGCACGCTCGTCGCGGCGATGGCCGCGATCGCGCCCGACTTCGACCGTGCGCAAGCGGCCGCTAGCGCAGCCGGCTGCACGGTCGCGCAACTCGCCGTCGAAGCCGATCCGGCGATCGCCGCCGCGCTCGACGCGGCCGTTCGCGCGTCGGGCCTGCGTTCGCACACGATCGTGCTCGATGCAATGCCGGCCGCGTTCGCGGCGGGGCTCACCGTGATCAACGCGGAAACCTCGCGCGCGTTCGGCCATCTGATCGAAACGGGCCGGCTCGGCGCCGATCTCGACGCGCGACTGCGCACGGCCGCGACGACGACACCGGCCGCGCTCGCGGAAGCCGAAGCCGTGCGCGCACGCTTCACCGCGCAGGTCGATGCCGCGCTCGAACACGCGGACGTGCTGGTGCTGCCGACGCTGCCCGCGTTGCCGATCACGCTGCAGCAGGCGCGCGACGGCGTATCGGTCATCGCGATGTCGTCGCTGATCCGGCCGTTCAACCTCAGCGGCCATCCGGCGCTCAGCCTTCCGCTGCCGCTCGCCGGTTCGCCGCTGAAGGCCGGCTTGCAGATCGTCGGGCGCAAGGGCGCGGACGAACGGGTCTGCGCGATCGCGGCACACTTCGAAGCGGCACTGGCCGCATGAACCACGATGCGGGCGCCGCTTTCACCGGCGTGCGCCCGCGAACCACGGAACTCCACACCATGTCAGACCGAGTCGTCCTCGTCACCGGCGCCGCACGCGGGCTCGGCGCCGTCATCGCCGAACGCTTCCACGCGGCCGGCTATCGCGTCGCGCTGGCCGACATCGCCGCCGACGCCATTCACGCGCATGCGGGCGAACTCGACCCGAGCGGCGAGCGCGCGATCGCGTTGCCGCTCGACGTCACGTCGAAACGCGATTTCGAAGCGGCGCGCGATGCGCTCGTCGCGCGCTGGGGCATGATCGACGTGCTCGTCAACAACGCGGGCGCATCGAAGGTCGTGCCGGCGATGGACATCACGGCCGAGCAGTTCGACCAGGTGATCGACGTGAACCTGCGCAGCGTGCTGTTCGGCTGCCAGGTGTTCGGCCAGTACTTCGCGCAGCGCGGCGCGGGCCGCATCGTCAACATCGCGTCGCTCGCCGGGCAGAACGGCGGCTCGGCGACGGGCGCGCACTATGCGGCCGCGAAAGGCGGCACGCTGACATTGACCAAGGTATTCGCGCGCGATCTCGCCGCGCAGGGCGTCACCGTCAACGCGATCTCGCCGGGGCCGCTCGATCTGCCGATCGTGTACGAAAGCGTCGCGCCCGACAAACTGCGTCAGGTGCTCGCGAGCCTGCCGGGCGGCAAGCTCGGGTCGGCCGGTTTCGTCGCGGATGCCGCCGTGCTGCTCGCGTCGGGCGACGCGCATTTCGCGAACGGCGCATGCTGGGACATCAACGGCGGGCTGTACATGCGCTGAACGCGCCGAGCCTTAGCGCGACGACTCCCCGTCGTCGCCCCACACCACCATCACGTCGCGCACCAGCGCGGCGATCGACGTCGCGCCGAGCTTCTCCTTGATGCTCGCGCGATGCACGTCGACGGTCTTCACGCTGATCGACAGATCCGACGCGATCTGCTTGCTGCCCTTGCCGTCCACGACACCGCGCAGCACTTCCTTCTCGCGCGCGGTCAGCGCATCGAGCCGCTGGCGCAGCACGCGGTGGCGCTGGCTCACCGCGTGCCGCTGCTGCGCGAGCCGCAGCGCACGCTGCACGCGTTCGAGCATCTGCTGCGAGTTGTACGGCTTCTCGACGAAATCGATCGCGCCGTTCTGCAGCGCGCGCACCGACATCGGAATGTCGCCGTGCCCGCTGACGAAGATCACCGGCAGCGTCGCGCCGCGCGCATTCAATTCGGCCTGCACGTCGAAGCCGCTTTTCTCCGGCATGCGCACGTCGAGCACGAGGCAGGCGGGCAGGTTCACGTCGAAGCGTGCGAGAAAGCCGGCGGCGTTCGCGAATCCCTCGGACGCGATGCCGACCGATTCGAGCAACCACGCGAGCGACGTCCGCATGCCGCTGTCGTCGTCGACGATGTATACGATCGGTGCGGGTGACGTCATCGCGGGTGTCTCGCTGAATATCGGTATCGGTATCGCACGCGCCGCGCGTGAAGCCGATTGCCGGCTTGTTGCGTGCGTCGTTCGCTTGGGGATGTGCGGCACATCATAACGAGCCGAAAACCCGCTGAACACCCCTTCACGTGCCGCACGAACGCGCAATCCCGGTTTTTTTCGCGCGCGGCGACGCGCATCTAGGTAGAACCTTTAGACGCGTTGGCAGGAACGCCATCCCGATCGTCAATCGTGCGAATGGTCGGCCGCATTTTCGCGACGTACGCTTGGGTCATCGTCGGCGATCCGGCGCTGCGCTCGCCGCGCTGCACCGTTCGCCGTTTTCGTCCAATCAGGAGCGCCCATGTCTTCCACGACCGATATCCAGCGACCGGCGCGCGTCGAACCGACCGACGCGCAGAAGGCCTTCCGCCAGGCGATGGCCCACCTCGGCGCGGCCGTCAACGTGATCACCACCGCCGGGCCGCACGGCCGCTGCGGGATCACCGCGAGCGCCGTGTGCTCCGTCACCGATGCGCCGCCGACGCTGCTCGTGTGCCTGAACCGGTCGAGCGCGATGCACGCGACCTTCGAGCGCAACCGTCAGGTGTGCATCAACGTGCTGCCGGCCGAGCACGAGCTGCTCGCGCGACACTTCGCGGGACTCACCGACCTGCCGATGGAGCAGCGTTTCCAGTTGCCCGTGTGGGATCGCGGCGAACAGGACGTGCCGGTGCTGCGCGATGCGCTCGCGAGCCTGCAGGGCACGATCGCGGAGATGAAGGAAGTCGGCTCGCATTCGGTGATGTTCATCGAGGCGACGTCGATTCGCGTGCGCGACGACGGCGACAGCCTCATCTACTTCAGCCGCGCGTTTCATCGCGTGGCGCGTACCGCATGTGTGCGGTGACGGGCCCTTGACTACGCGGACGTGCGCAGCGCGCGCTGCCCGGCCGCGAATGCAGCGCCCGCGAACAGCGTCAGCGCGGAATACACGAGCCCGCGCGCGAGCCCCGCACTGTCCGACACCCAGCCGATCGCGACCGGCCCCGCGATCTGCCCGAACGCGAAGACCGTCGTGAATGCGCTGATGCCCTTCGCCCAGCCGTTCGGCGGCAGGTTGTGCCGCACGAAGGCCGTCGTCGACGCGACCGCCGACAGGAACGTCGCGCCGAACAGCAGACCCGATGCGAATGCGGCGGCCGGATGCACGAACAGCGCGGGCATCAGCGTCGCGACGCCGAGCAGCGCGTTGAGCACGGCGAGCGCCTGACCGCCGCGCATCCGGTCGAGCAGCCCCGACCACAGCCGCGCCGACACCACGGTCGCGATCCCGAGCATCACGTAGAACGCGGCGACCACCGTGCCGCTCATCCCCGCACCGCGCAGCAGCGCGACGATGAACGTCATGTAGCCGATATAGCCGACGCCGAACAGGCCGTAGCCGGCCAGCGCGAGTGCGAAGCGAGCCGGGCTCGCAGTCGCCGCCGGGCTCGCGCCGCCGGCCTGTGCGACCGGCGCCGCATGCACGCGCTCGATGCGACGCGCGGCCGACACGGCCGCCGCCGAGAACAGCACGCACGCCGCTGCAAGCGCGAGCCACGCCGGCTGCCAGCCGTGCACGCGCGGCACGAGCGTGGCCGGCACGAGCAGCGACGACGCGACGATGCCCCATCCGGTGCCGCCGTAGTAAAGACCGAGCAGCAGCCCCGCATCGCGCGGCGATGCGGACGCGAGCCGCGCGGCCAGCACGCCGCCGCTGATGAAGATCAACGCGCTGCCGACACCCGTCGCCAACCGCTGCGCCAGCAACGCGTGCATGTCCGCCGTGAACCCGCCCGCGGCCATCAGCACGGCGGTCAGCACACAGCCGGCCGCGAGCAGCGTGCCTGCGCGCCAGCGCCGCGACAACAGCGGGAATGCGAGGGCGCCGATCAGGTAGCCGGCCGCGTTCGCCGTGTTCAGCGCGCCGGCCTGCGCGAAGGTCCAGCCGAGATCGGCCTTCATCGGCGGCAGCAGCAGCGCATACGAAAAGCGTGCGAGGCCGAGCGCGATCGCGCTGCCGAGCGACAGGCAGATCGCGAGCCGCCACGCGGCCATGCGACCGGGATCGGTCGCGCCGGCGTCCGGCCGCGAGCGGTCGGCACGCTCCGGTTGCGGCACTGCGCGCATCGGGGTGTCTCCATCGTTGTCATGCCACCAGGGTGGCCGCGCATACGGCCGCAGCCACCGCGCAGGATCGTCAGATGGTGCCAGAAAACCGTGCGCACCGCCGCACGGGGGCCGGCGCGCATTGGGCGGCCGCCATCGCCTTTCGTGAATCACGCGATCCGAAATAATCCCGTCAATTACATGTCCAATTCAAAAAAGTCGCCGGAATCGTTTAATCGGCCTGAATCCCGATTATTGAAAAATCCGGTCCGTCCCGTTATTCGATTTATCGACCATTTCCGGCATTCGCCTGCGAGAAGCCCGTGTTTAGCACGCTTCCGCTAAAAACCTTGCAACGCATTGCATTCGCAAATTCGTCAGACTAATATCGACGCCACTTGTCCGGTATTCACAAAATGCCGAACGAGAAGCGGCATGATTTTTTTGCCGAACTTTCATGTTGAATCACTCATGTTCATCACAGGAGAATTGACATGCAGGAAACCCAGCAAATCGAATTGCTTGACTGGATGCAGGAAGACACACACCCCGAGGCCGTCGACATGATGGTCGAAGACGCCGTGGTGCCGTTCGGCACGGCGCTCTGGCCGGTCTGAGCGGGCCACCCGTTCTCGCGGAAGGGCCGCGGCCCTTCCGCCGCTTCCGGAGATACGCATGCTGAACCTCCACCGCGCGCTCGGCTTTCACCCGGCGCTGCGCGACAAGCTGGCACGCGGCGAATCGGGAAAACTGCTGGTCGGCTATGACACCCGCAACCGCGACATCGCGTTGCGCGCCTTTTCCGCCCTGCCCGATTCGCTCGCCGCGACCACCCTCTGCCTCGAAAGCACCCCGCCCGCCGACATTGCCGCCGCGCTCGGCGACGCCGACCTGTTCGTGCTGCTGTACGACTCGTCGTGCCTGCCGACGCCGTCGCCGAGCGGGCCGCCGTTCCTCGCCGCCATCCGCCCCGCGATCGTCGAGCACTGGAGCAAGTCGGTTTTATTCAAGGATTACGGCCCGCATCTCGACGAGGCGTTCGCCGAATCGCTCGACGACATCGCCGCACGCAACGGCCGGCTGATCGAGGCCGCCGCACGCGCGTCGCAGATCCGCTTCATCGACGAAGCCGGCAACGCGCTGACGGGCTCGCTCGCGCCGGACCAGAAATGGACGAGCGTGGACGGCATGGGCAACCTCGACGTCGTGCCCGGCGAGATCGCGACGCACGTGACCGACCTCAACGGCTCGGTCGTGTTCAGTGGCACGTTTCTCGGCACCGTGCCGTTCGCGATCAAATACAAGGTGGCCGAGCGGCTCGCGACGCTGCATGTCGAACGCAGCACGATCGTCGATTTCGACACCGACGATGCGGGCTTCCGGCGTGATTTCTCGACCTATCTCGACCGGCACGCGAATCACCGGCGAATAGAGGAATTCGGCATCGGCACGAACCTCGGCATTCGCGGCCTGTACGGCCGCAACGCGGGGTTCGAGGAACGCCATCCGGGCCTGCATCTGGGGCTTGGCGGCGGCGAAAACGGCAGCCACCATCTCGACCTGATCTTCGCGCGCGGCACGCTCGCGCTCGACGAGCGGATCGTGTTCGACGGCGCGTTCGCCGTCTGACGCGGCGGCGGGTTGCTCAGGCTTCGGCGGCCGCCGCGTCGCCGAGCCACTTGAACATCACGAAGCAGTCGACGAAGCCGAGCCGCGCGTGACGGTATGCGCGCGGCAACCGGCCGACGATTTCGAATCCCAGCTTCTGCCACAGCGCGACCGCGATCTCGTTCGTCGCGACCACCGAATTGAACTGCATCGCGAGGAAGCCTCGCTCGCGCGCCACCTGCTGCGAGTGCTCGCACATCAGGCGCGCGACGCCGCGTCCGCGCGCGGCCTCGCTCACCATGTAGCCGCAGTTGCTCACGTGCTTGCCGGGCCCGCCCGCGTTCGCTTTCAGGTAATACGAGCCGAGCACCACGCCGTCCTCCTCGGCGATCCACGTGCAGAGCGGCGCGTCGAGCCACAACGCGCGTGCCGCTTCCGGCGTCGGTTCGGGATCGAATGCGTAGGTTTCCTGAGCAGCGACGATGGCGCGGTAGGTCGGCCAGAAGCGCGCGAAATCGTCCTCGGTCATCGGGCGGATGGTGATCATGCGGGGGCTCTCGTGACGGTGATGTAGGCAGGCAAGACAGGCAGACGAGCGATCGTACCGCGATTCATCGCGGGTCGCCTTCTTGCCGTGCTGCGCTGCGATACGCGCCCCGCGGCGTGTCGTACCGGCGTTTGAACGCCTGCGAGAAACTGGATGGATCGCTGAAGCCGGGCAGTGCCCCCGGGCGCGTCCCCCGCCAACACGCCATCGATACCGGCCGTTCGGCCGAATCGTCATGCGCCATACCGGATGAAAGAATGATCGTCGTCCGGGAAGCCGGCTTCACGCCCTGACATCCCGAGCCATGAAGACGCCGCATGCGCGGCGGCCGCAAATCCATTGCGACGCGAACCGCCCCCGTTCCATTTACTTTTTTGTAGCTTATAAGTTACAATGCTCTCCAAGTTCGAACTGCTTCGCTATCAACGCGACGATGGTCGCGAGCCTTTCACCGAATGGCTGAACGCCGTGCGTGACAAGCTCGCGCAGGCACGAATCCGCGAGCGCCTGCGCCGCGTGCAGACCGGCAATTTCGGCGATTGCGAGCCGGTCGGCGAAGGTGTGATCGAACTGCGCGTCCATGTCGGCGCCGGCTACCGCGTGTACTTCGGCCGGCACGGGGGCGCCTTGGTGCTGCTGCTGTCGGGCGGCGACAAGGCCAGTCAGTCCGACGACATCAGGCGCGCCAAGGAACACTGGTCGAACTGGAAACGGAGGCAAATGTGAACAAGCTCAAAGGCGCGGTATCGCACCACGACGCGGAAGTCGCCGAACTCGGTGCCGACCGCGAACTCGCGGTCGCCTATCTGCGCCTCGCGATGGAATCGCTCGACGATCCGGACAACCGCGCGGCCGGCCTGCTCGCGCTGCGCACGGTCGCGGAAGCCTACGGTGGGCTCGGCGCCGTCGCGGCCGAAGCCGGCATCAGCCGCGAATCGCTGTATCGCACGCTGTCCCCGAACGGCAATCCGACGCTGAAAACCCTGCTCGCGGTGCTCAAGACGGTCGGCCTGCGCCTGTCCGTCGTTCCCGCACAGCCATCGCACGCGTAAAGGGCGCACGTCCCGCCTGCCCCCTCACGGCGTGACCATCCAAACCAGCAGCATCGCCTCCGGCGCGGCCGTCGTCCCCGCCGGCGGATGCGCGATCGTCGGCTCGACCGCCAACGCATGCGCAATCGCCGCCGCATCGTCGATCGTCGTCGTGTGCACGATCGTCATCAGCCGCGCCGGCCGGCGCAGCGTTTCGCGATACAGCGCGCCGTACCACAGTGGCCGCGTGCCGAGCGCATCCTGCAACACGTACGGATAACGCCACAACCGCAGCACGAAGCGGCTTTCCGGGTGGGCCGGATCGACGCGGACGAACACGCGCCGCGTACTTTCGCCATGCGTGTAGCGCGGCAGCACGGGCAGCGTGTCGACGGGCGCCTGCGGCAGCAGCCAGCGCAGCGCGGTGGCCGGCGACCACGGTGTCGCGCGTTGCCAGCCGGCCTGCGCGAGATGACGGACGAGCGTGTCCGACGTCGCGCTCCATTGCAGCGGCAGATATTCCTCGCGGTCGCCGCCGATCTCGGTGCGCCGCGTCGGCACGCGCTGCCACCCGCCGCGCAGCCACTGGTCGACGGTCATCGCGACCACATCGCCGACGTGCGGACGCGCCGCGCGATCGAGCTGCCATTGCGCGGGAACCGTCCATACGCCGGCCGTCGCGAGCACGACGACGACCGCGACGAGCGCGCCTCTCGACTGCACATGCTCACGCACATGCCAGTACGCATAG
Organism: Burkholderia sp. BCC1208; assembly: GCF_902833095.1. Taxonomy (NCBI): domain Bacteria; kingdom Pseudomonadati; phylum Pseudomonadota; class Betaproteobacteria; order Burkholderiales; family Burkholderiaceae; genus Burkholderia; species Burkholderia sp. BCC1208. Next base: position 90,783 of record NZ_CADFDY010000010.1, read on the forward strand.
GCGCCGGCGAGCAATGCGAACCACGCGAGCCCGAGGCTCCATCCGCCCAGCAGCCCCGACAACCAGGTATCGCCGACGTACAGCCGCGCAAAACCGCCGAGCACGATCCACAGCACGACCGCCGTCACGACCGGAATGCGCCACAGCGCGGGCCGGTCGCGCGTGAGCACCCAGCCGAGGCCGCTGCTCGCGAGGATCGCGAAGGCGGCATCGGCATCGGGCAGCGGCACGTGCGGCGCGCCGGGCGGCAGGCTCGCGGGCGTCGCGCCGGACACGCCCGCGCCGAACACCGGCACCAGCACGACGGCGACGCCGACCGTCGCGAGCCACCATGCAGCCGTCAGCCAGCAGCGATGGATCAGCAGCCAGACGAGAAACGCGGCCGCGACGATCAGGCCCGTGTCGTGTCCGTGCAGCACGGCGAGCGCGCTCATCGCGGCGTCGACGGGCGGCGTGCGCAGGTTCTGCAGGAACGCATACAGCGCGATGTCCGCATGCATCAGCGGATCGTTCGCGACGACGTCCTGCACGATCCCCGCGAACAGCCACACGCAGCCGATGAACAACAGCGCGAGCACGGGCACCGCGCCCGGCAACCCGCGCAGGTACGCGATCCCGTCGTGCAGCCGCGCACCGAACCGCGGCCAGCGGCGCGCGCATGCATGCACGGTTTCGGCGAGCGCGCGGCACAACAACGGCCAGCCGCGCCGCAGCGCGACGCGCACGCCGATCCACACGAGCGCGACCAGCGCGGCCACGACCAGCAGGATCGCGGCGACCCGCACGCTGATCGCCGCGGCCAGCGCGGCCGACGCGCCGAACAGGATGCCGGGCGCGACGTGGACAGGCGCCCATACGAGCGCCGAGATCACGTTGACCGGATAGAACGACCGGCGCGGCAGCGTCGCGCAGCCGACGACGACCGGCACGACCGCACGCACCGGCGCGAGAAAGCGCGCGAGCACGATGCTCTTCATGCCGTGACGCAGCACGAATTCCTCGCCGCGCGCGTAGGCGCTTCCATAGCCGAAGCGCGTCCATGCGTTGCGGATCATCCCGCGATAACGTCGCCCGACTTCGTAGCTGATCCCGTCGCCAATCACCGCGCCGACGGCCGCGACGCCGATCGTCGCCCATGCGTCGAGCGCGCCCGCGCCGATCAACGCACCGGCCGCGAACATCACGGCGCCGGCCGGCACGATCGTGCCGATCAGCGCGATCGCCTCGGCACAGGCGGCCGCGAACACGATCGCCAGCACGAGCAGCGGATGCGCGCCGATCGCGCCGATCCATGCGTGGATCGTGTCGCTCATCGCATACGCCCGAACGGTGCGGCCCGGTGCACGAACAACGAGCCGGCGGGGGAATTGGATACGTTCATCGCGACATGCGCACGCTCGCGCCGGTGTCGGGGGTCAGGGATCAATCGAACTCGTGTTGCCGTGCGTCGGCCTCGAGCGGCGCGTCGTGGTAGCCGACCGTGGCAACCTCGTGCAGATAGCGCGCAAGAAACGCGCCGATCGAGCCGGCGGCTTCGTATTGATGCACATGCCGGAATTCGTGCGTCAGCAGGCGGCGCGTGTCCTGCCCGCGCAGCACGTACACCGCGTGCCCGAGCGTGAGGCCGATCGTGCCGGGCGACAGCAGCCCCGTGTCGCGGGCGATCGCGGCAAGCGTCGGCGTGTCGGGAAACGGCATGCGGTCGACCGCCACCACGCGGATCCGCTCCGGTTGCGCGACGCCCACCGTGCGTGCGTCGTCGGCTTGGGCCAGCGTGAGCGGCGCGCCCTGCGCGAGCCCACGCGGCGCCTCCGCTTCGGCCCAGGCGACGGCGGCGGGCAGCGCGGACTGCAGGATATCGGCCAGGTCGATCATTGCAGGGCTCCTCGGTTCGCTCAGGTCGCATCGGGCACCAGTTTAGTCCCGAATCGGACCGGTTCGCGGGGTGACTCCGACGATGCCGCGCGGGCCCGCGGCGGCTGCCACGGTCACCCGGGAATACCCTGATTCGCATGACCCGCGCACGGTACGCATTCCAGGGAATTATTTCGTTTCAGTGCACATTCCGCGACCAGCCATCCCGAAAATTTCGCGAACGCGTACCGTTTTCGGGTTCGGAGGCATATATTGATCAGAAGAACGGCCGCTGCGACAACTCCGACGGCAACACGCGGCGTCATCCCGAAGAGGATCGCTGGAAGATGATCAGGGTAATTCTGGCTGACGATCACGCAGTCATGCGGGACGGACTGCGTCACATCCTGGAGAGGGCCGGCGGTTTCGAGATCGTCGGCGAGGCGAGCGACGGCGCGGGCACGCTCGCGCTGGCGGAGCGCGCCGCCGCCGACGTGCTGCTGCTCGACCTGTCGATGCCCGCGCCGACCGGCATCGAACTGATCCGGCTGGTCAAGCGCCATGTGCCGTCGCTGCGCACGCTGGTGCTGACGATGCACGCGGAAACCCAGTACGCGGCACGCGCGTTCAAGGCCGGCGCCACCGGTTACCTGACGAAGGACAGTGCGACCGCCGAGCTCGTCGCGGCCGTCGGCAAGGTGGCGGCGGGCGGCATCTACGTGAGCCCGTCCGCGGCCGAAAGCCTCGCTCATACGCTGCGCGCGCCGGCTCAGGCGCTGCCGCACGAGCGACTGTCCGCGCGCGAGCTCGACGTGATGCGCCGCATCGTCACGGGCCAGACCGTCACGCGGATCGCGTCCGACCTCGCGCTGAGCGCGAAGACGGTCAGCACGTACAAGACGCGGATCCTCGAGAAGATGGGGCTGCCGCACGAAGCCGCACTGGTCCGCTACGCGGTGCGCCACGATCTCGACTTCGGCGCCGACGACGCATGACGGCCGCCTTCCGCTTCCCGCCCGCGCCGCCGCAGGACGACGACGATCCGGACACGTCGCGCCTGTTCATGTCGTCGCTGCCGCCGGGCCGGCGCGAGCAGCGGCTCGCGTTCGCGACGGTGCTCGTATCGGCCGTGATCTTCGCCGCGCTCGCGCCGTTCGCGGCCATGCCGCTCGCGCCGGGCTGGGCGTTCATTCCCGTGTACCAGTCGGCGATCGTCGTCAACGACATGGTGACGGCCGGCCTGCTGCTCGGCCAGTACGCGATCCTGCGCGAAAAGCCGCTGCTCGTGCTGGCGGGCGGCTACCTGTTCACGGCGTTCATGGCCGGCACGCACATGCTGACCTTCCCGGGCCTGTTCGCGCCGACCGGCCTGCTCGGCGCCGGCGAACAGACCACCGCGTGGCTGTACCTGTTCTGGCATGGCGGTTTTCCGCTGTCGGTCGCCGCGTACGCGCTGCTGCGCGCGATGTCGCGCGGGCGCCCGGCCGCGGCCTCGGCCCCGCAGCGGCGCGCGGCGATCCCGGTCGTCCTCTGCATCGCGGCGGCAGTCGGCGCGACGGTCGCGCTCGCGCTGCTCGCGACCGCCGGTCACGACCTGCTGCCGCGCATCATGAGCGGCAACCGGATGACCGCGACGATGACGAACGCGATCACGGTCGTCTGGGGGCTGAACCTCGTCGCGCTGATGCTGATGTGGCGGCAGCGGCGCCGTCATTCGGTGCTGGATCTGTGGGTGATGACGGTGCTCGTCGCGTGGCTGTTCGACATCGCGCTGTCGTCGATGCTGAATCACGGTCGCTTCGATCTCGGCTTCTATGCGGGGCGCGCGTACGGTCTCGTCGCGTCGGGCGTCGTGCTGTTCGCGATGCTGTTCGAGAACGGCCGGCTGCATGCGCAAACGGTGCGCGCGCTGGCCGGCGCGCGCTACCAGCATCTGCTCGTCGTGCAGAAAAGCGCGCAGTTGAACGATATGAACGAACGGCTCGAACAGCGCGTCGCCGCGCGCACCGCGCAACTGAGCGCGTCGAACCGCGACCTGCGGCGCGAAGTCGAGGAGCGCGTGCGCGCGGAACGGGCGCTGCAGGCGTCGCGCGAGGAACTGCGCGAGATCGCCGCGATCAGCGCCAGCGCGCGCGAAGCCGAGCAGCGCCGCATCGCTCGCGAACTGCACGACGAACTGGCGCAGACGCTCGCGACGCTGAAGAACGATCTCGAATGGCTGATCGACCGCGTACCGCAGGACGACGCGTCGCTCGCGCGCAAGATCGCGGCGATGCATGCGCTTGCGCGCGGCGCGGTGGCCGCGACGCGCCGCATCGCGTCGGACCTGCGCCCGCTGATGCTCGACGATCTCGGCTTCGCGGCGGCGATGCAATGGCTCGTGGCGGATTTCCAGCACCGTCACGGGATTGCCTGTTCGCTGCACGTCGAGCCGCCCGAACTGCAACTCGACGAGCCGTATGCGACGGCCGTGTTCCGCATCGCGCAGGAAGCGCTCGCGAACGTCGCCCGGCACGCGGCCGCGTCGCACGCGAGCGTCGAACTCGTGTACGGCAGCGAAGCGATCGCGCTGACTATTCGCGACGATGGCGCGGGATTCGATCCCGGTGTGCCGCGCAAGTCGAGCTCGTTCGGGCTGGTCGGTTTGCGCGAGCGCGCGTATCTCGTCGGCGGCACGTTGCAGATCACGACGATGCTGGGCGAAGGCACGACGGTCGAGGTGGACATTCCGCTGCCGCACGCGCCTGTGGCGCTCGCGCATGGCGGAGCTGGGGTTTCGCGCGCGGATGACTGACCGATTGCGGAGACATCGGCGGACGCGGACCGCCGTATCGACGGCCGCTCAATGGTAATCGTCTTCCCGTTGATGCCGCACGGCAAGAATCGTGACTTGCTCCGCGGCTTCGACTTCGAACAGGAGAACATAGCCTGACGAGCCGAAAGACACGATCAGTTCGCGTAGAAACGGATTGCCATCGTCGATCTTGCGGCACGTGAACGGAAACATTCGAAGCATGGCCACACCTTGCTCGGTTGCCGCTGCAGCCCGCGCCGCCACGTCAACATCACGCTCGAGCAGGTATCGATACAGTCGCATCAGGTCTTCACGCGCTGCCCGCGTATATCGGACCCGGTAGATCAATCAGCCGCCTTCGCCGCGCGCGCGACTTTCAGCATGCCCTCGAGTTCGGCCTGCACGTCCGCGGCTTCGACGTATTCACCGGTACGACGCGCCTCGTCGCGCGACGCCAGACCACGGGCCACAAACTCGCGCTGCAGGCGCCGTCGCGCAATGCCATCGCGCAACGCCGACTCCATGAACGCGGACAGCGTCTCGTTTTCCGCCAGTACCGATTCCGCCTCTTCACGCAGCTTGGGATCGACCCGCAGTGCGGGCATCGTGGCTGTTTTCATCGCAATCTCCATGCATTACATATGTAATGCATGGTAGCACACCGGCGTGATCGCGGGCAGTCGGCCATTTGGCATAGCCGACGCATCAAACAGAGGGTCCGGCTTGCATTCCTCTCACGCCCGCGCCGCCACCATCCCCCGCTCCGAGCGCGTCCATGCGACCAGCGCGCCGATCCCGAGCAGCGTGAGGCACACGATCGGCACGATCATCGGCCCGAACGCGGTGCCCGTCGCCTTGCCCGCGAACGGCATCAGGTTCTGGCTGAAGAAGCCGCCGAGGTTGCCGATCGAGTTGATCGCCGCGACGCTCGCGGCCGCCCGCGCGCCGGTGAAATAGCGCGGCGGCATCGACCAGAAGCACGGATACAGCAGCGGAATGCATGCGCCGCCGAGCACGAGCGCGATGAAGCGCAACGGCGTCGACGGCAGCACGAGGCTCAGCAGGAAACCGAGCGCGCCCAGCGCCGCGACGATCGCAATCGTGCGCAGGATGCTCTTCGCCCGACGCAGCTTCGCCGGCAGCCACACCAGCAACACCACGGCGAGCGCCCACGGCAGCATGCTCAGGAACCCGTTCGTCGTGCTCGACACGCCGAACGATTTCACGAGCGTCGGCAGCCAGTACGTGACGCCGTACAGCGACGTCGACATCAGCATGTAGGTCGCCGCGAACAGCATCACGCGCGGATCGAGCAGCGCCTTCCACGGCTGACCGTGCTCGGCCTGCGCCGGCTTCTCGCGCTCCAGCGCGGCCGCGACGATCTGCTTCTCGCGCTCGTCGAGGAACGGCGCCTCGCGGAACGAAGCCGGCAGCACGCGAAACACGACGATCGCGACGATCACCGCCGGAATACCCGTCGCGACGAACACCCACTGCCAGCCCGCCAGCCCCCACACGCCATTGAGGCTCAGCAGCACGCCGCCGACCAGCGAACCGAGCATGTTCGCGAGCGCGCTGCCGAGCGTGAAGATGCCGAGCACCTTCGCGCGGTAGCTCTGCGGAAACCACAGCGTCAGGTAATAGATCACGCCCGGATAGAAGCCGGCCTCGGCGATGCCGAGCAGGAAGCGCAGCGAGCAGAACGCGGGCATCGACGTCGTGAAGCCCATCAGCACAGTGATGAGCCCCCACGTCAGCATGATCCGCGCGAGCCATACGCGTGCGCCGTAGCGATGCAGCGCGAGCGTGCTCGGCACCTCGAACAGCAGGTAGCCGATGAAGAACAGCGACGACGCGAGCCCGAACGCGGCTTCCGTCATGCCGAGGCTGTGCACCATCTGCAGTTTCGCGAAACCGACGTTCTGCCGGTCGATGAACGCGATCAGGAACATCACGACGAGGATGGGCAGCAGGCGCCGCGCCATCTTCGACATGATGCGCTGTTCTTCGGCGGACGCGGGGTCCAGGGTGTCGGTAGCGTTCACTTCAGGCTCCTTGGGTGAATCGGTTGCGTGTCGGTTGGATCGGCGCCGCGCGTGACGAACGCGCGGGCACGGGGTGTTTCGATGAATGGGGCACGGCGGCCGGCGGCGCTCAACCCGACCGGTAGTCGTCGAGCATCGGCGCGAACATCTCGTGCCACGCGCGCGGCTTCGCCTTGATCGTGCCGGCCAGGTACAGGAATTCGACGTAGTCCATCAGCTGGTTCGGCTGCACCGAGAAGCGCGTATCGGGCGCGGCGAGCATCCGCATCACGTCGTCGTGCGACACGCCGACGCCCGACGACGCCGCGTAGAGCGCCGCCGCCGCGCGCGGGTCCTGCACGATCAGGCGGTTCGCTTCGTCGAGCGCGCCGAGAAACGCGACGGCCAGCGCAGGCTCCGCATCGACGAGCCGCTTCGGCGCGAACACGACGTCGAGCGTCAGCGGGCCCAGCACGTCGACCGAGCTCACCACGCGATGGATGCCCGGCTGCTGCAACTCGAGCGTCGAGAACGGCGGCGACGTGAAATGCGCGGTCACGCCGTTCTCGCGGCGGATCAGCGCCTGCATCGCCTGCGGATGCGGCAGGTTCACGGTGATCGAATCGAGCTGCGCGAAATGCGTGGCGCCGAGCTGCCGGCTCGCGACCATCTGCAGCACGACCGCCGACAGCGACGTGCGGATGCCCGGCACCGCGATCCGGTCGGACGGCGTGAAGTCGCGCAGCGACACGAGGCCCGGACGGTTCGCGTTCAGCGACAGCGACGTGGTCGACAGCCCGCTGATGCCGATCACCTCGACGTTCGGAATGCCGCGCGCCCGCGCCCATAGTTCGATGAAACCCGGCGCGCCGGCGCCCGCGAAATCGAGCGTGCCGGCCATCATCGCGTCGTTGACGGAATTGCCGCCGTCGAGCAGCACCCATTCGACCGCGACGTCGCGCACGCCGTGGCGCGCCGCATGCCGTTCGAACAGCCGCTGCTTCTCCATGACGAGCAGCGGCAGGTACAGCACGCCATAGCCTTTCGAGATCCGCACCGTGCGCGGCTTCGCGCGCACCAGCGCCGGCGCGGCGAGCATGCCGAGCCCGGCGGCGATCAGTGCGCGGCGGCGCGGCGACGTCGTCATGCGCGTGCTGCCGTGCGGCGGACGACCGACGGCCCCGCGCAGGCCGGCGTGACGCCGCGGCGCGCGTTCGTCGTGCCCGTGACATGCTGCATGTTGCCGTCTCCTTGAATATTTCTGGTATTAATGCCGCCTTGCGTACTGCTTCCGGCTCGACACAGGTTATCGACCGAGTCTGAGAAAATGCTGACATCCCGGCCCCGGGGAAACCCCTAATCCACCTACCTGCGAACGGCACCATGCGCATTCTCGTCGTGGAGGACGATGCCGAAATCGGCGCGGCGATCCGCAGCCGTCTGGCCCGGCTCGGCCACGCCGTCGATCTCGAAACCGACGGCGCGACCGCGAACGGGCTGCTGCGCGTCGAGCGCTTCGATCTCGTCGTGCTCGATGCGAACCTGCCCGGCATGGACGGCTTCACCGTCCTGCGCAATCTGCGCGCGTCGGGCAGCACGACGCCCGTGCTGCTCGTCACCGCCCGCTCGGCGATCGATGACCGCGTGAGCGGCCTCGGCCTCGGCGCGGACGACTACCTCGTGAAGCCGTTCGACTATCGCGAACTCGACGCGCGCGTGCAAGCGCTCCTGCGCCGCAACAGCGGCCACGCGAACGACGTGCTGACGCTCGGCGGCCTCGTGATCGACCGCAGCAGCCGCCTCGCGGAACTCGACGGCCAGCCGCTGTCGCTGTCGCGCCAGGAATTCGCGCTGCTCGAAATCCTCGCGAGCCGACCGCAGCGCATCTTCTCGAAGGAAGAACTGCTGAACCAGTTGTTCAGCTTCGGCAACGAGCCGACCGCGAACGCGGTCGAGCAATACGTGACGCGCGTGCGCCGGAAGCTGCAGGGCAGCTCGGTCGAGATCCGCACCGCACGCGGGATGGGGTATCAGATTGCGGCGCATTGACTGGTTCCCGAAGACGCTGTTCGGGCGCACGCTGTTGTTCATCGCGCTCGTCGTCGCGACCGGCGCGCTCGCGCTCGCGGCGATCGCGCGCTACTACGCGGGCGTCGCGGCCGAACGCGCATACGACCAGTTGCTGGCGGGCGCATCGATCCAGGTCGCGGAAAACCTCTACGTGCAAGGCGGCGTGCTCGCGCTGAATCCGCCGGTCGCCGCGCTGTCGACGCTGTCGCGCTACGACCTCGTCTACTACAAGGTGGTCGATTCGCGCGGCGTCGTCGTGGCCGGCTACAACGATCTCGCGAGCCCCGCGACGCTCGCCGCCGCGAAGCAGGGCCCCGCGTTCGCGAATGCCGTCTATCAGGGGCACCGGGTCCGCACCGCGACGATCGCGCGCTACATGCCCGAGGAAAGCACGCCGGGCTGGGCGCTCGTGACGGTTGCGCAGACAACCAACGCGCGCCAGCAGCTGACGAACGACATGAGCATCAAGGTGTGGACGCTGATCCTGCTGATGAGCGTGCTCGCGATCGGCGCAAGCGGCCTCGCGATCCGGCGCGGCCTGCGCCCGCTCGCGCAGATCGGCACGATCATCGCCGCGCGCGACCCGGCCGACCTGCGGCCGGTGGCCGTCGATACGCCGAGCGAGATCGACGCGATCATCGGGTCGATCAACGGGCTGATGCGGCGGCTCGCCGAGCGGATCAACGCGATGCAGCGCTTCATCGCCGACGCCGCACACCAGATGCGCACGCCGCTCGCGCGGCTCGACGCGCAGATCGAGCTGCTCGACGGCGAATCCGATCCCGCGCGTCATGCGGCGCGGCTCGATGCGCTGCGCGCGACCTGTTCGGACGTCGGCCGGCTCACCGGCCAGTTGCTCAATCATGCGATGGTGATTCATCGCACCGAGGCCGTGCCGCTGCAACCCGTCGAACTCGTCGCGCTCGCGAAAGATGTCCTGGGCCGTACGATTCCGCTCGCCGGCGAGCGCGACGTCGCCGTTGCGTTCGCGAGCGACGCGCCGCTCGCATGGATCGACGGCGATGCGATCAGCCTGCAGGAAGCGCTGTCGAACGTGCTGCACAACGCGCTGCTGCACGGCCATGCGGACGACATCGTCGTGTCGGTCGCGACCATCGGCAACGCGGATCGAGCGGTGACGCTGACCATCACCGACAACGGGCACGGGATGCCGCGCGAGCACTGGGACGCGGCGTTGCAGCCGTTCGTGCGCATCGCGCCGGACGGCAGCGAGCGGCGCACGGGGTCGGGACTCGGGCTCGCGATCGTGCAGGAAGTGATGAAGGCGCACGGCGGGCGCGTCGGGTTCGCGTTTCCCGATGCGGGCGGGTTCGCGGTGGTGTTGACGTTTCCGCGGGCGGCAGGCACCACCGCGGAAAACGCGCCATGGACCGTCAGCACCTGAGCGCACGGCGTAATGCAGTTCCCTGCCCGCGTCACGCCTTGTGCGTCGACAACAAAATGCTCGTCTCGGTATTCGCGATCCCGTCGATCAACCGGATCGCGCCGAGCACGCGATCGAAGTGCTCGAGCGAATCGGCATGCAGCTCGGCGACGAGATCCCAGCGCCCGTTCGTGCTGTGGATCGACGCGACGTTCGGATGCCCGCGCAGCACCTTCACCACTTCCGCGCCGCGATTGCCCTGCACCGCGATCGACATCAGCGCGCGGATCCGGTGCCGCTCGGCCGCCGGCTTGAGCCGCACCGTATAGCCGACGATCACGCCGTTTTTCTCGAGCCGCGTGAGCCGGTTCTGCACGGTCGCGCGCGCCACGCGCAATTCCTTCGCCAAGGCGACGACAGGCAGTCGCGCGTTGTCGCGCAGCAGCGCGATGAGCTGACGGTCGACGTCGTCGAGCGTGATCATGAACGGCCTTCCTGTTGAGCGTGAACCGGCCGCGAGCGTGCCGGAGGTGGCCCGTTCCGACTAGCGCAAATTGATCAAACTGCCGGAATGGGCTGGCAATTTGCCAAGTCTACCGATGAATCTGCCACTTTTGCCGTCTTTTTGTTGGCCCGACTCCCGGAAATAATGTTTCCATCGACCGGCCGACGTGCCGCGCCGCCGCTTTTTCAGGAAGCCCGGATTCGCGCCGACGCCCCGCCCGGTCGACCAGAACGCCCGGACACCCGTACCGGCACCGAATATGGAGACAGACCGATGACTCGCTTCCTCGACGTTCCCGCCACCGCCCGCCTGATCGCCCAAACAGGCGTCACGACGTTCCTGCGCGAACTCGTCGACACGCTGCGCGCCGATTACCTGCAGTGGGCCGATTTCGACAAGTCGCCGCGCGTCGCATGCCACTCGCGCGACGGCGTGATCGAACTGATGCCCGTCGCGAACGCGTCGTTGTTCGCGTTCAAATACGTGAACGGCCACCCCGTCAATGCGGCGCGCGGCATGCACACGGTGATGGCGTTCGGCGCGCTCGCCGAAGTCGATACCGGCTACCCGCTGCTACTCGCCGAGCTCACGCTCACCACCGCGCTGCGCACGGCCGCGACGTCGGTGCTCGCCGCGCAGGCACTCGCACGGCCCGATTCGCGCACGATGGCGCTGATCGGCAACGGCGCGCAAAGCGAATTCCAGGCGATCGCGTTCCACTCGCTGCTCGGCATCGACGAAATCCGCGTGTTCGACGTCGATCCGCACGCGACCGACAAGCTCGTGCAAAATCTCGCCGCGTACCCGACGTTGCGCGTCGTGCGCGCGGCATCAACCGCCGACGCCGTGCGCGGCGCCGACATCGTGACGAGCGTCACCGCCGACAAGGCGTACGCGACGATCGTCACGGCCGACATGATCGAGCCCGGCATGCATCTGAACGCCGTCGGCGGCGATTGCCCGGGCAAGACCGAACTCGAGGCGGGCGTGCTGAACGCGGGCCGCGTCTTCGTCGAATTCGAGCCGCAGTCGCGCATCGAGGGCGAGATCCAGCAGATGCCGGCCGACTTCCCCGTCGTCGAGTTGTGGCGCGTGCTGCAGGGCGAGACGACTGGCCGCGAACGCGCGGACGAGGTCACGGTGTTCGACTCGGTCGGCTTCGCACTCGAGGATTACTCGGCGCTGCGCTACCTGTACGCACTCGCGCAGCAGCACAACGCGGGCGTCGAGATCGCCCTGATTCCGGCGGCCGTCGATCCGAAGAACCTGTTCGCGCTGATCGACGACCCGGCCGCGGTCGCGCACGGCCACGCGGCGTTCGTGACCGAAGCCGTCGCCGCGTTCGCGCGCTGACCGTCATGCGCGGGCGGCCCATGCGCCGCCCGTTTTCCTGCCCTTCGCTCCACCCTTCATGAATCTCGTATCGATCCAGGCGCCGTCCGCCGTCGTGATGATCCGGCCGCACCGCTTCCTGCCGAACCCGCAGACCGCCGCCGACAACGCGTTCCAGCGCACGGCCGGCAGCGGCGCAGGCGACACGCCGGCGGTGTCGGCCGCCGCGCGCGACGAAGTCACGGCCGCCGCGCGAACGCTCGCCGATGCGGGCGTGCGCGTGCACGTGTTCGACGACCACGGCGAGCGCGACACGCCCGATTCGGTGTTCCCGAACAACTGGTTCTCGACGCACCCGGGCGGCCATATCGCGCTGTATCCGATGCACAGCCCGAACCGCCGCCGCGAGCGGCGTGCGGACGTGATCGAGATGCTGAAGGCCGAGTACCGCGTGCAGGACGTGATCGACTACTCGGGCCTCGAATACGACGACGTGTTCCTGGAAGGCACCGGCGCGATGGTGCTCGACCACGTCGCACGGATCGCGTATACCGCGCGCTCGCGCCGTGCCGATCCGGTCGCGCTCGAACGCTTCTGCACCAACTTCAACTTCGAGCCGATCTGCTTCGACACGGCCGATGCGAACGGAAAGCCGATCTATCACACGAACGTGATGATGAGCGTCGGCACCGAATTCGCGATGGTCGGCCTCGACCTGATCGCCGATAGCCGCCGCCGCGGCGAGATCGCGCAACGCCTGACCGAAACGGGACGCGCCGTGATCGCGCTCGATCCATCGCAAATCGCGAATTTCGCGGGCAATACGCTGGAATTGTCGGGAAAGGATGGCCGCGTGCTCGCGCTGTCGCGGCGCGCGTTCGACTGTCTCACGCACGACCAGCGCACCGTGATCGAGCGCTCCGTGCGTCTGCTGCCGCTCGACGTGCCGACGATCGAGCTGGCCGGCGGGTCGGTGCGCTGCATGCTCGCGGGGATTCATCTCGCGCGGCGGGTAACCGTGCCGGACGCGATCGCCGTGGCATCGGCCGCGTCGCCACGCGAGACGGCGCCGCAGCGCTGACCGGCAGGGTTGCAAAGCGCAAACGGCTGCCGATGCGATGCGCCGGCAGCCGTTCTCGTATTCGAAGGGTGTTGAATCGACAACGTCGAGGAATGCTCCGGGATCCGAACGATACCGGAGCACACCGCGCCGCTCATCCGCCCAGCAGCTTCAATCCCGCCGGCAGCGTTTCGCCGAACACGCGCACCGTATCGGCTTCGTCGAACGCGATCGCTTCACGGACCATGTCGATCCACGCCGCCGATGCATTCGCGCCCGACAGGCGCTTGATGACTGCTTCGCGCGTGTCGTCCGGCAGGTCGCGTGAGCGGTCGCCCGTCATCCGCGCAATCTGTGCTGCCGCGAACGCAGCGGGCTCGACCTGCTTCCAGTCGAGCGCGAACAGCGCATCGAGCCAGCCGTTGACGATTTCCGCCGGCACGACGCTGTGCGCGCTGCCGTAGAACGGCCGACGCGCGCCGATCCGCCCGAGCGCCCACGCACACAACGCGCGTTCGGCCGGCTTCTGCAATTGCACGATCAGGCGCTCGGCCAGTTCGACCTTGCGCTCGACGGGCAGCCGTTCGAGCGATGCCGACAGCCGTATCATGTCGGCCGGCCCGACCTTGGCCGGATCGAACGGCAGCTTGCGTCGCTTGTCGTCGGACGGTTCGAGGAACGCGATCGCGTCGCGCACCTGCGTCTGCGCAGCGTCGTCGAGGCCGCCGGCCACGCGCCGCCACAGCGTCCACCACTCGGACCACACCTGGGCGTCGGTCACGTATTGAATGCCGTCGTCGAACAGCGGCCACAGCTGCTCGATACGCCACGCATCGAGCGGATGGCCGAAACCCGGACGCAGGCAATACCCGGCAAGGTTCAACCACGCGCGCTCGTGATCGGCCGAGCGACGCCGCCGCCGCGCCCGTGCGAGCAACGCGTCGAACAGTTCGCGTGCGAGCGCGACGTCCCAGTCTTCGCGGGCGCCGAGTACCTGTTCGAGTTGCGCGCGCAACCGGCGCGTGTCCTTCGGCGTTACGCCCGCGGCCTTGCTGCCGAACGAGCGCTCGATAAGCTCGATCGCCTGGTCGAGACGCGGATGCCGCGCGGGCACGGCATCGTCGCCGTGAACCGGCGCATCGCCGCGCAACTGGAATTCGAGCCGCCAGCGGCGCGCCGCGTCGTCGGTCGCGATGCAATGCATTTCGAGCGTGCCGACCTCGGTCAGCGACGCGGTGAGCTTCACCGGCGTTTCGCGTGCGTCGCCGGCCGCCTTCGCATCGACGACCGTCGCGATCGGCGGCAACCGCACGAAATCGCCGGCGTCGAGATCGACGAGATCGCCGGGTCGATACTTCGTCTCGGCCACCGTCGACACGAGGTGGAAACGCACCGGCTGCCCGAGTTGCAGCGCGAACGTGCGATCGTCGAGCCGGATCTCGCGGCCCTCTTCCGCGCCGCGCGGCAACAGACAGACGCCGCGCGCGGCGGAATCGTCCGCGCCGTCGTCGAGCACGAGGAAATAGCTGCGCGCGGAGCCGCCGCCGATGCGCGGCGCATGCCCGGCACGCGCGAGCCCGTAGGCCACCGCGCCGCGCGCGACGGCCACGTCGGGATGCGCGTTGTGCAGCACGTTGAGCGGTGCGCCACGCCACGCACCGAGCGTCTGAGCGAGACGGCCGGCAAGCGCGCCCGCGCGGAACACGCCGCCGTTGAGCAGCAGCGTGTCCGGCAGCGGACCTTCCGCATGACGCTTCAGGAACGCGGCGACGTGGCGCGTGACGGCCGCATCGCTCGCATACGGCAAGCCGAATTCGACGATCGCCGCGCGCGCCCGGCGCGGCAGTTCGCCGGCATCGACCTGCGGAAAGAATCCGTCGACGACGATCTGCTCGACTTCCTGCCGTGTCAGCTCGGCCGAGCGCGCGCCGCCGACGAGCTTGCTGCCCGCGCCGAGCAGCGTGACGGTCACGGATGCCGGCGCGTCGTCGCCGAGGAGCCGCTCTTTCGCCGCGCGGCAGCGCTCGACGAGTTGCGACAGGCTCGCGGCCGACAGCCGCGTACCGGGCTCGGTCAGCCGCGTCTCGACCAGGCGCGCGAGCGCAAGGTCCATGTTGTCGCCGCCGAGCATCAGATGGTTGCCGACGCCGACGCGCGTGAAGGTCGGCTCTCCGCCGTCGCCCGGCGCGACGTCGACGAGCGTGAGGTCGGTCGTGCCGCCGCCGACGTCGCAAATCAGCACGCGCCGCGCCGCGGCGAACGTCTCGCGCAACGTGTCGCGCTGGCCGTACAGCCAGTCGTAGAACGCGGCCTGCGGCTCTTCCAGCAATCGCAGCGCCGGCAGCTTCGCGCGTCGCGCGGCCTCGACGGTCAACGCGCGCGCGCCGTCGTCGAACGACGCGGGCACCGTCAGGATCACGTCCTGCTTCGCGAGCGGCGCATCGGGAAAGTGCGCGTCCCACGCGTCGCGCACATGCGCGAGATAGCTCGCGCTCGCATCGACCGGCGACACCTTGTCGACGCCGTCGGCCGCGCCCCACGGCAGGATCGCCGCGAGCCGGTCGACCGACGCGTGCGACAGCCAGCTCTTCGCGCTCGTCACGAGCCGGCCCGGCACCTGCGCGCCGAGCGTGCGTGCGTAGCGGCCGATCACGGCCGGCGGCGCGTCGCCCGCGCCGCTGTCACGACCGGCTGACCCGCCGTCGCGACCGCCGCCTGAAGGGGCGCCCGCGGCACGCGTGCCAGCCGTCTGCCACGGCAAGCGCAACGCGTCCGGCGGCAGCTCCCCCGCCGCCGGGTGATAGCGCACCGACGGCAACAGCGGCTGCGCGGCCACCGCACCGGGGCCGACCAGTTGCTCGACGTCGAACACGCGGATCGCGTCGGAACCGGCCTCGACGTATGCGACGACCGTGTTGCTCGTGCCGAGGTCGATGCCGACCGTATAACGCTTCATCGCGCTCAGGCGGCGCCGCGCACGTCGAACTCGACCTTCCAGCGCTCGTTCGTGCCGCTCGGGATCGCCTCGAGTTCGAGCGTGCCGGCTTCGGTCACGCGCGCATGCAGCTTCACCGGCACGACTTCGCCGACCGTACGCCCTTCGGCGGGCAGCGTCGCCTGGATTTCCTCCAGTTCCTGCAGCTCTTCCGGCGACCAGTAGTCGAGCAGCGTGCCGACCTGATCCTGACGGCGCACCGACGAACCGAAGAAGCGGAACTGCACCGGTTCGCCGACGACGAGGCCGAACTCCTGCGGCGGCAGCGCCGCGTCCGAACCTTCCTCCATCCCGAACGGCGCGACGCACAGCGCCTGCACCGGCGGCTCGAGCCCCGGCACCGCGGGCATGGCCGATTCGATCGCGACGTAGTACGCGCGCGCCGTGCCGCCGCGAATGCGCACGCCACGGCCGCGCTTCACGTAGCCGTAATACGCCGCGCCGCGCGCGACCGCGAGATCGAGATCGGCGCCTTCGAGCAGGCGCGCGGGCGGCGCGCCTTCGGCGGCGAGCCAGCCGTTGAGCGTGTCGAGCACGCGCTGCGTGAGCAGCGTGGACTTGAACACGCCGCCGTTGAACAGCACGGCGGTCGGATGCAGGAACGTCGCGCCCTGCGGCAGCGTGCGCTGCACGCCTTCGAGCGTGTCGAGCGCCGCGACCTGACGACCGAGGAACGCCGCGAGATGGCGCGTGATGCCGGCGTCCTGCGCATACGGCAGGCCGAGCTGCGTCAGGCCGACGCGCGCGCGGCTCACCGGGCGAGCGGCGGCATCGACTTGCGGGAAGAGGCCTTCGAGGATCGTCTGCGTGAGTTCCGCGCGCGTCAGCTCAGTGCGGATCGAGCCGCCGATGAGCTTCGAGCCGCGGCTCGGCACGACGAGCGGCACCGCGTCGGTCGTCGGGTCGGACAGCAGCGTTTCCTTGGCCGACCGGCACGCGTAGGTCAGCGCGCGCAGTTGCCACGGATCGGCCTGCGTGCCCTGCTGCGCGAGCTTGCGTGCGACCACGTGCGCGAGCGCGAGGTCCATGTTGTCGCCGCCGAGCAGGATGTGCTCGCCGACGGCCACGCGATGCAGTTCGAGATTGCCGTCGCGCTCGACCACCGCGATCAGCGACAGGTCGGTCGTGCCGCCGCCGACGTCGACGCACAGGATCAGGTCGCCGACCTGCACCTGCTTGCGCCAGCCGCCCTGGCTCTTCTGGATCCAGCTGTACAGCGCGGCCTGCGGCTCTTCCAGCAGCGTCATCCGCGAGTAGCCGGCGGCACGCGCGGCTTCCGCCGTCAGCTCGCGCGCGGCCGGGTCGAACGACGCGGGGATCGTGACCGTCACGTCCTGGTCGGCGAACGGCGCGTCGGGATGCGCGTGGTCCCACGCCTCGCGCAGGTGCGTGAGATAACGGATCGAGCTTTCCAGCGGCGACACGCGCGCCACTTCCGGCGGGGCATCGCTCGGCAGGATCGCCGCACGACGGTCGACGCCCGGGTGGCACAGCCAGCTCTTCGCGCTCGACACGAGGCGGATCGGCGTGCCGGCGCCGCGCGTGCGCGCCATTTCGCCGACCGCGAAGCCGCGCGAATCCGTCCACGGCAGCGTCAGGTCGCCCTGCGTCAGTTCGCTTTCATGCGGCAAGTAGAGGAACGACGGCAGCAGGTCGCGCGATTCCAGCGCGCCGGGCGCGGTGAGCTGCGCGATCGGCAGCACCTGCTGCACGATCTTTTCGCCATCGCTCGTGCTGCTGTCGACGTACGACAGCGCGCAATGGGTCGTCCCGAGGTCGATACCGATCGAATAACGCGGATCGCTCACAGTTCCACCTCCGCCGGTGCGATCACCGATGCGTCGTGGCTGCCCGTCAGCTTCGGCAGACGCACGTCGGACACGCGCCAGCCGCGATGGCTGACGGTGCCGGTGAACGGCGCGGAGCCGACCACGTTGCCCGTCACACGCACGGCCGTCGCGTCGAAACCGGCCGGCAGCGTCACGCGGCTGCCTTCGGCTTCGTCGCGCACCGGCACGATCGTGAAGTGTTCGCGCAGCGCGGCGCGGCAGCCGTCGTGCACGAGGCGCGCGGCCGCGCCGATGTCGGCGTCCGCGTAGCCGGCGATGTCTTCCTCGACGAAATCGATGAAGCGCGCATCGCGTTGCAGCAGGCCGAGCAGTTGCAGCGCGGCCTGCGGGCTCGCTTCGCGCAGCTCGGGCGCCGGCGCCTTCACCGGCGCGGGTGCGACCGGCGCGGCAGCCGGCGCCGGGGTCGGCGCGACCGGAGCCGGGGCGCCGTCGCGCACGCGCAGCACGTCGGCGGCGAACTCGCGGTTGCCGAGCACGGAGAAGAACGTGCCGACGGCCAGCGACAGCCGGCCGAAGAAGGACAGGTTGGATTCGGGCATGGGGTCTGGACTCCTGTGGGCTCGCGGCACGGCGAGCGATCTTGCCTGGGCGCCCGGCGAGCAGCGTGCGGAATACGCACTGCCGCCGCCCGGCGCGTGATTCGAACGCGCCCTCGCGGGTGCGGAAAACCCGTATTTTGCCCTGTGACGGGCGAACCGGTCAGAAGTTGGGGGACGGAACACGGCGGCGCGGTGGTTTCGGCCGCGCCGGATCATGCCGGATCGCACGTCAGGCGTGATCGATCGCGATGCTGCGCCGCGTCAGCGCGTGTAACCCCGCAGAGCAGCCTTCGCTTCGAAATCGCGCGACAGCATGCCGAGCGTGACTTCGCCGAAGCGCGCCAGCAACGACGCTTCGGCATCCTTAAGCGTCGCCGACAAATGCGCGTTGACCGCCTGCTCGACCAGGCATTCGGGCTCGTCCTCGGGCACGAGATCGGAAAACAGCGGTGGCTCGCCCACCGCGCGATAGACGTCAAGCAGCGTGATGTCGTCCAGCGCGACGCTCAGCACCCAGCCGCCGCCGTGCCCTTTCTCCGACTGCACGTAGCCGCAGTCGCGCAACCCGCCGAGCAGGCGCCGCACGACGACCGGGTTCGTGCACAGCATCGTCGCGATCGTCTCCGACGTCAGCGGGCCGTCGGCCTGGTCCATATGGATCAGCGCATGCAGCATGCGCGACAAACGGCTGTCGGTTCTCACAAGCGGCCCCCCCTTTCTCGAAACTTCTAAAGTTGCATGAATGATACCATCGCCCTATCATGCAACTTCTCGTGTTCCATGAGTTGGCCGCCAGCGGAGCATGGGGTCATTCACGCAGGATCAGAAAGGAGTTGATGCATGCATTCCCCTCATGAAGTGATCGTGATCGGCGGCAGCTTTGCCGGGTTGTCGGCCGCGATGCAACTGGCGCGGGCACGCCGCCGCGTGCTCGTGGTCGACGCCGGCCGGCCGCGCAACCGCTTTGCCGAACACGCGCATGGCTTCTTCGGGCAGGACGGCAAGCCGCCTGCGCAGATCGTCGCCGAGGCGAGCGCGCAGCTCGCCGCGTATCCGACCGTGCAGCGTATCGACGGCGAGGCTCGCACCGCCGAACGCGACGCGGACGGGCGCTTGCACGTGACGCTGGCCGACGGCAGCCGCGCGAGCGCCGACCGGCTGATCCTCGCGACCGGCATCCGCGACGAACTGCCGGCGCTGCCGGGGCTCGCCGAACGCTGGGGCATCAGCGTGCTGCACTGCCCGTACTGCCACGGGTACGAGGTCAGCGGCCGGCGGCTCGGCGTGCTCGCCACGCATCCGCTGTCGGTCCATCAGGCGATCCTGATTCCGGACTGGGGCCCGACGACGTGGTTCACGCAGGGCGTGGTCGACGCGAACGAGGAAGAAGCCGCATTGCTCGCTGCGCGCGGCGTGCGCATCGAGCGCTCGCCGGTCGTCGAGATCCTCGGCGAGGCGCCGCGTATCGACGCGCTGCGGCTCGCCGACGGGCAGGTCGTGCCGATCGACGCGTTGTTCATCGGCGCGCGCACCGACATGGCGAGCGACCTCGCGCAGCAGCTCGGCTGCGCGTTCGACGAAGGGCCGCTCGGCACCGCGATTCGCGTCGATACGTGGAAGCAGACCAGCGTCGCCGGCGTGTATGCGGCCGGCGACGCGTCGAGCCTGATGACCAATGCGACGTTTGCATCGGCATCGGGCGTGGCGGCCGGCGTGGGCGTACACCGGTCGCTGATTTTCGGGCTGGACGCGTAAGTGGGTGGCAGCCGGGCGTCACGATCGATTCGGAACACTCGACGTAGCGGGCGACGTTCCGGCGATCCTCGTCGCCGACGCCCCGCGCCACGTCGATGGCTTCGCCGCGCGATGTGCGGTTTAATGTTCGACATCATCCGCATTAAGAGCCATGAAATGCTCGACCTCGACGACCTCCGACTCGTCCGCGCGATCGGCACGTCGCGATCCCTTGCCGCCGCCGCCCGGCTGCTCGACCTCACGCCGCCCGCGGTCACGATTCGCCTGCAGCGAATGGAGGCACGCCTGGACGCAAGGCTCGCCGTGCGACAGCCGAAAGGCATCGCGCTGACCGACGAAGGGCAGCGGCTGTACCAGGAGGCCGTCGGCATTCTCGAGCGCGTGGAGGCGCTGCCGGTCAGCATCGCGGGCGATCACGGCGACGTGCAGGGCACGCTGCGCGTCGTCGCCCCGCTCGGCTTCGGCCGCAAGTATGTCGCCCGGATCGTGCGCGACCTGCAGCGTGCGCACCCGAAACTCGACATCTCGCTCCACCTGTCGGAAAGCCCATTGACCAGCGCGGCGGGGGCCGACGTGGTCGTCCATGTCGGCAGCCTCAAGTCGTCGTCGTGGATCGGCTATCCGCTCGCGCCCAACGAGCGCTTCCTGTGTGCGAGCCCCGCTTACGCGCGCCGCATCAAGGACCTTAACCATCCGTCCGACCTGACGCGCTACGATTGCCTGTGCCTGCGCGAGAACGACGAAGACATCCCGCGCTGGCGCTTCTCGCCCGGTAGCGGCGTCAAGGGCGAATCGCGACGGGCTGCCGTCATCCGCGTCACCGGCGCGCTGTCGTCCAACGACGGCACCGTCATCACCGAATGGGCGCTGGCCGGGCTCGGCATCGTCGAACGCTCCGAGTGGGACGTCGCGCCGCTGCTCGCGAACGGCAAGCTCGTCCGGCTGCTGCCCGGCTGGAGCCTGCCGCCCGCGCCGGTGACGGCGCTGTTGCCGTCGCGTACCGGCCGCTCCGCGCGGCAGCGCGTTTTTCTCGACGCCGCGCGACAGTTTCTCGATCCGCCGCCGTGGCGCGGCAAAGCGTGAGCCGGGGCGCAATCCGGGAGATTTGGCACATTAAATTGGGCTTAATGGCATATTAGTCCTGCATTAAACATGATGCGGGGCAACCGCCCTACAGTGTCCGCATCGGCAACCCCGCAATCGGACGCATCGTGGACCTTCACACCCTCAACACCCCGGCCGCATTGATCGATGTCGGCCGCATGCAGCGCAACATCGCGCGCATGCAGACGCATCTGGACGCACTCGGCGTCCGGTTCCGGCCGCACGTCAAGACCACCAAATGCCGGCACGTCGTCGACGCGCAGATCGCGGCGGGCGCGCAGGGCATCACGGTGTCGACGCTCAAGGAAGCCGAGCAGTTCTTCGCGGACGGCATCCGCGACATCGTCTACGCGGTCGGCATGGTGCCCGCCAGGCTCGGCCAGGCGCTGGCGCTGCGCCGGCAAGGCTGCGACCTGAAGATCGTCGCCGACAGCCTGCCGGCGGCGCACGCAATCGCCGCCTTCGGGCGCGAGCACGGCGAACGTTTCGACGTGTGGATCGAGATCGACGTCGACGGCCACCGCTCGGGCGTCCCGCCCGAGTCCGACCTGCTGATCGACGTCGGCCGCGCGCTGACCGACGGCGGCATGCTGCTCCGCGGCGTGCTGGCTCACGCGGGCTCCAGCTACGAATACGACACGCACGAAGCGCTGGTCGCGATCGCCGAACAGGAGCGCAGCCGCACCGTTCGGGCCGCGGAGCGCCTGAGGGCGGCCGGGTTGCCGTGCCCGGTCGTGAGTATCGGATCGACGCCCACCGCGCTGGCGGCGCAACGGCTCGACGGCGTGACCGAAGTGCGCGCCGGCGTGTACGTGATGTTCGACCTCGTGATGCACAACATCGGCGTGTGCGAACTGTCCGACATCGCGCTGACGGTGCTGACCACCGTCATCGGTCACCAGGAAGAAAAAGGCTGGGCGATCGTCGACGCGGGCTGGATGGCGATGAGCCGCGACCGCGGCACGCAGCGCCAGGCACGCGATTTCGGCTACGGGCAGATCTGCACCGAAGCCGGCGAAGTGCTCGGCGACTACGTGATGAGCGCCGCCAACCAGGAACACGGGATCGTGTCGCGCTCGGGCGCGCCGGATACGGGTATCGCGCAGCGGTTTCCGATCGGCACGCGCCTGCGCATCCTGCCGAATCACGCGTGCGCCACCGGCGCGCAACATCCCGACTATCAGGCCGTTGGCGACGACGGCGACACGCAGACGTGGCCGCGCTTCTACGGCTGGTGAGCGAAGCCGGCGTCCATGCCGTGTCATCCGTGAATTGACAATTCATCCAATTCTGGACAAACTTTAAACATTCTCGATTCGTCTCGTGCCCAACAGGCACCCCGACCATGCCGACCGACGCCCGCCTCCTTCTCCTCGACCGCGATGCCGTCGAGCCCGCCCTGCAGGCCGCGCAAGTGATGGCGGCCGTTCGCGAAGCCTTCGTGCTGCACAGTGAAAGGGCCGGACGCGTATTCCCGGTGGTGCGCGAGAAACTGCATACCGGCGGCGTGTTCGGCATCAAGTCGGGCGACGTCGCCGGTCAGGATCTGCTCGGCTTCAAGGCCGCCGGGTTCTGGCCGGGCAACCGGGCACGCGGCGGCGAGCCGCATCAGGCCACCGTCGCACTGTTCGACCCGGCGACGGGCAGGCCGCTGTGCATCATGGACGGCAACGCGATCACCACCGCGCGGACCGGCGCCGCGGGCGGCCTCGGGCTGCAATTGCTCGCGCGCCGCGACAGCACGCGGATATGCGTGTTCGGCACGGGCGTGCAGGCGCGCGCGCAGCTCGACTACGCGCTCAGCCTGCTGCCGCGGCGGTGCACGGTGCAGTACGTGAACGTCGACGGCGAGCCGGACCCGGCGTTCGAATCGCGCTTCGTCGAACGGTGCGAGATCGGCGCGGCGCGCGACCGGAACGATGCGGTCGCCCATAGCGACGTGGTGATCACGGCCACGCCCGGCGGCGGCGCGTTGTTCGACGCGGATGCGGTTCAGCCGGGCACCCACCTGACCTGCGTGGGCGCCGATACCGCGGGCAAGCGCGAACTTCCGGCAGGCGTGCTGGAACGCGCGCGCATCGTCGTGGACGATCACGACCAGGCGCGCAGCATCGGCGAGTGCCAGTGGGCGCCCGATTTGCCGCGTACGGAAATCGGTGACATCCTCGCGGGTGCGACATCGGTCGACCGTGCCGCGCACGAAATCACCGTCTTCGACATGACCGGGCTCGCGCTTCAGGACCTGACCGTCGCGCGCTTCCTGTATCGGCACGCCCTCGACAACGGCACCGGAACCTCCGTTCCGTGGCCCTGGTAAAACGACTTTCCGCTTTCGACCGCCATGCGTCTCGCCAATGTCTCCGCCCTCTCGTTCGACCTCGACGACACCCTGTGGCCGTTCGGGCCGTCCGTCGTCCGGGCCGAGGCGGCGCTTCGCGCATGGCTGATCGAGCACGCGCCCAATACCGCGAGCGTGCTGTCGACGCAACAGGCACTCGGTGCGCTACGTGAGGAATACGAACGTTCCTGCCCGGATCTCGCCGGCGACTATCGCGCGATGAGAATCGGGTCGATCCGGCTCGCGCTGGAACGCGCGAACGAAGACGTCTCGCTGACCGACCGTGCTTACGACGTCTTCTATGCGACGCGCAACCGCGTCGAATTCTACGAAGACGCGCTGCCGGCGCTGGCGTGGTTGAGCGCCCGCTTTCCGTTGATCGCGGTCACCAACGGCAACGCGGATCTCCGGCTGACCGGCGGCGGCGAATTCTTCCGCACGACGCTCAGCGCGCGTGCATTCGGCTTCGCAAAGCCGGAACCCGAGATCTTCCATGCGGCGGCGGACGCACTCGACGTACGTCCGGCCGAATTGCTGCATGTCGGCGACGACTTCCACCTCGATATCGTCGGCGCGTTGAATGCGGGGCTTCAGGCCGCGTGGGTCGTGCGCGAGCCGCGGGCGGAAGGAGAACAGGCTCCGCCGCATCCGGCGACGCCGCATCTTACGTTGCGCGACCTGGCGATGCTGTGCCGTGCGCTCGGCGGACCCGATACGGTGTCCTGATCATGGGCGAACGAGGCGGGTCATGCCGATGCGGCGCATGACCCATCACCCGTTTCACGCCGCCTTCCTCGTCTCCGCGATCCGCTGCGGCGCCTTCGGTCGCGCATACAGCCGTTCGAGATACGCGCGCAATTGCGGGAACGGTTCGATCAAGTGGCATTCGCTCGCCCAGTCGATCAGGTAGGCCGTCACGCAATCGGCCACCGTCAGCGCATCGCCGACGATGAACTCGCGCCCTTCGAGATGCTTGTCGAGAATCACGGCCATCGTGGCGAAATCCTCGCGCGCCAGTTCGATATCGGCCGGCGAGCGCTTCTCCGGCGGATAGAGGAACGTATGCCGCGTGATCCGCCACAGCGGCTGCTCGAGCTCCGTCACCGCGAACATGACCCACCGATAGGCCTCCGCCCGCAGCGCCGGATCGACGGGCAGCAGCGCCTTCTCCGGATACTTGTCCGCGAGATACAGCACGATCGCGGCGGATTCGGGAATCACGAGGTCGCCGTCCACCAGCACGGGCACCTTGCCGGCCGGATTGAGGCGCAGGAATTCGGGCCGCTTGTGCTCGCCCTCGAGCAGGTTGACCGACACGAATTCGAAATCCGCATCCAGCTCCTTCAGCCCCCACAGCGCCCGTTGCGAGCGGGTGCCGGCAAATCCGTAAAGCTTCATCGCCAATCTCCATCCAGAATGTCGGAAAGATGTCTGCGGCCGGGCCGCCGCGCGTCGAACGAAGCGACGTGCCGTGCCCGGCATCGCGCGTCGCTCATGCGCCGGGAATCGCCAGCACCGGCATCACGTCGATCGACACGCCCGGGAACAGCGTGAAATGCGGATGACCTTCGAACAGCGCGGCGGCCGCGTCGTGCGACGCCGCCCGCACGACGGTAAAGCCGCTCAGTGCATTGGCCGTGTCGTGGATGCCGCCTGCGTCGATGGTCTTGGTCTTGCCGAGCGGCCCGCCCAGCTCGACGATCGCGTCGCGATGGCGCTCGACCCACGCATGCCAGGCGGCAATGCCGTCGCGCTCGCGCGTGCGCCGCTCTTCCTCCGCCAGCGCGAGCCAGGCCTTCATCGCGGGGCTATCCTTGGTCCCGAGAAATACGGCGAGATACAACTGTTGTTGCGCACTCATGCCTTCTCCTCCGATGACGGACACGGCGGGTTGCCGCGCCTCGACCTTGACAAGATAGGTTGATATCAACACAATTGCAACATGGCACGAAAAGAAAAGCTTCCCTTCGAAACGACGCTGATGGTTCGCGATTGCTGCCTGTGCCTGCACATGCAGCGCGCGGCGCGCAATCTGGCGCGCATCTTCGACGATGTGCTGCGCCCGCTGGATCTCACCAACGGCCAGTTTTCGCTGCTGATGTCGTTGAACCGGCCGCAACCGGCCCCGATGAAATCGGTCGCGTCGCTGCTCGCGATGGACCGCACCACGCTCACCGCGGCGCTCAAGCCGCTCGAGCGGCGCGGCCTCGTCACGATCGCGCAGGATCCGGACGACCGGCGCAGCCGCCTGCTCGAGCTGACCCCGGCCGGACACGACCTGCTGGCCGAAGCGTTCCCGCTGTGGCGGCACGCGCATGCCGAGATCGAGCGGCCGTTCGCGCCGGGCGAAGTCGATCAGTTGCGCGGTCAGTTGCGCACGCTGTCGATCGATCCGGGTTCGCGCGACTGAGCCGGCGCACGGATCGCGCCGCGGCGGTCGCGCGCACTTCCTGCCACGCGCTGTCAGCAGACATGGCCGGCCCCCGTCGCACCGCCCGATTCGGTGGCAATATCGCTCGGCACGACAACCGATCCGGTATCCACAAGGAGACGAACATGGGCAACAACGAGAAAGGCGCGACTTTCCGGTCGCTTCACCGTGCGGGCCAGCCGCTGGCGCTGTTCAACGTGTGGGACGCCGGCAGTGCGCGCGCGGTGGCCGACGCCGGCGCCGTCGCGCTGGCGACCGGCAGCTGGTCGGTCGCGGCTGCCAACGGTTTCGCCGACGGCGAGCAGATGCCGCGCGCACTGATGATGGAGGTGCTGGAGCGGATCGTGCGCGCGACGGACTTGCCCGTCACCGTCGATCTCGAAAGCGGCTACGGCGAGCGGCCGGAGGATGTCGCCGAGACGATCGCGATGAGCATCCGGGCCGGCGCGATCGGCTGCAATCTCGAAGACAGCGTTCCGTCGACGGGCGAACTGCGCGACGTCGACGCCGCGTCGGCCCGTCTCGCGGCGGCCCGGCAGGCGGCCGATCGCGCGGGCGCCGACTACTTCATCAACGCGCGCACCGACGTGTTTTTCCTCGCGGCAGCCGATACGCACGACGAACGCTTGCTCGACGCGACGCTGGCACGCGCCCGCGCTTATGCGGCGGCCGGCGCCGATGGCTTGTTCGTGCCGGGCCTGCGCTCGCCGGCGCTCATTCGCGCACTGACGGCCGCGTCGCCGCTGCCGGTGAACGTGATGCGCGTCGCGGAAACGCCGACGCTCGCCGACCTCGCGGAATACGGCGTGGCGCGCATCAGCCACGGGCCGTATCCGTACCTGCAGGCGATGAAGACGCTGGCGGCGCTGGTCAAGCAGGGCGTCTGACGGATTCACGGGCGGGGCGGCGGGCGTCCACCGCCGCCCCGTCAAACGATTACATCGCATGTAATTGGCGCGCGACCCGCCCGCTTCTACGCTTCGGGTGTCGCGCCGCCCTTCCGGCAGCGCCCATCGCCCGGAGACATCATGTCCGCCTATCCGCTTCATACGATCGATTCCGCGCCGGCCGAATCGAAGCCCGTCCTCCAGCAACTCCGGCAAGCCTTCGGCGTGGTCCCGAACATCGCGGCGGCAATGGCCGCGTCGCCGGTGCTGATCAACGGCTTCATCGGCCTGTTCGAGCGCGTGCACGCGAGCAGTCTCACCGAGCCGCAGATCCAGATACTCCTGCTCACCAACGCGGTCACGAACGCGAGCGAGTGGCCGGTCGCGTTCCATACGGCGCTCGCGCTGAAACACGGCGTGCCGACGGCCGACGTCGACGCGATCCGGCGCGGCGAACTGCCCGCCGACGCGACACTGGCCGCGCTGTCGGCCGCGGCGCGCGCGCTGATCGACACCCGCGGCCGCCTCGCCGATACCGACCGCCGATCGTTCTTCGATGCCGGCTTTACCGCCGAGCAGTTGCTGGAAGTCATCGCCGTGGTGGCCGCGTCGACGATCACGAACTACGTCGGCAGCGTCGCGCAGCCGGCGCTCGAAGCGCCGTTCGACGCTTTCGCGTGGCATGCACACGCCGCGTGAGTTCGATATAGTCGTTCGCGTCGATCACGGAACGACCAGGGAACGCCGATGAACACTCGCCGCCGCGTCTCGAACCCACCGCCGCACGAACTGGGCCGGTTGCTGCGCGACTGGCGCGACGTGCGCGGCGTGAGCCAGCTCGACCTGTCGCTCGACGCGGGGATCTCGCAGCGTCAGATCAGCTTCATCGAAAGCGGGCGCAGCGTGCCGGGCCGCGACACGCTGCTGACGCTCGCGCAGTCGCTCGACGTGCCGCTGCGCGAGCGCAACGCGCTGCTGCTCGCGGCCGGCTATGCGCCGATGTATTCGGAAGCGCCGTGGGATGCGCAGGAGATGCACGGCGTGATCCGCGCGCTCGAACGGGTCGTGCGCCAGCACGAGCCGTTTCCGGCGATCGTGATGGACCGTCACTGGAACGTGCTGATGACCAACGATGCGGCGCCGCGCTTTTTCGGGTGCTTCATCGACATGCCGGCGCGCGACGGGCCGCGCAACCTGCTGCGTCTGATGTTCGATCCGCACGGCATGCGGCCGTTCGTGGCCGACTGGAGCACCGTGTCGCGCAGCCTGCTGCAACGCGTGCACCGCGAATCGGTGGGCCGCGTGATCGACGACGGCACGTGGCGCCTGCTCGACGACCTGCTCGCCTGCCCCGATACGCCGCGCGACTGGAACACGCCGCCGGCGCCGGCCGCCTCGCCCTCGCTGCCGGTCGTCCCGATCGGCTTCATCCACGAAGGCGTCGTGCTGCGTTACTTCTCGCTGGTCACGACGATCGGCACGCCGCAAGGCGCGGCCGCGCAGGAATTACGCATGGAATGCATGTTTCCCGTCGACGATGCGACCGACGCGCGCCACCGGCAGTTGCTCGACGCACACGCGCCGGCGCGCTGACGGTGCTCAGGATTCCTTGACGAAATCGATGAACGCGCGCAGCGCCGGCGGCACGAGACGCCGCCCGGGATAGTACAAAAACGGGCCCGAGAACGGCCGCCACCACGGTTCGAGCACAGGTTCGAGCGCGCCGCTGTCGAAATGCGGGCGCAGCCAGTCTTCGAACAGATACACGATGCCCGTACCGGCGATCGCCGCATCGACCATCAGCTCCGTCGCCCCGCCGATCTGCACCAGCAGCGGGCCGGCGGCCGGCTCGACCCGCACGACCTCGCCGTCGTGCTCGAACTCCCACGGCGGCATCGCGCCGCTGGCGAAGCGCCCGCGCAGGCACCGATGGTCGAGCAGGTCGCGCGGATGCCGCGGCCGGCCGTGCCGGTCGAGATAGCCGGGCGCCGCCGCGGTCGCGAATCGCTGGATGCGCGGGCCGATCGGCACCGCGATCATGTCCTGTTCGAGCCGTTCGTCGTAGCGGATACCCGCATCGCATCCGACCGCCAGCACGTCGACGAAATTTTCGTCGGCGATCACTTCCAGCCGGATATCCGGATACGCGTCGAGAAAGCGCGGCACGATCGCAGGCAACACGAGCCGCGATGCGCTGACCGGCACGTTGAGCTTCAGCGTGCCGGCCGGTCGGTCCCGAAATTCGTCGATACCGTCGAGCGCCGCCGCCACCTCGGTCAGTGCGGGCCCGAGGCGCGCGAGCAGGCGCTCGCCGGCTTCGGTGGGCACGACGCTGCGCGTCGTGCGGTGCAGCAGCCGCACGCCGAGCCGCGCTTCCAGCCGGCGCACGGCCTCGCTCAGCCCCGACGCGCTGAGGCCCGTCATGCGTGCGGCGTCGCGGAATCCGCTGGCGCGTGCCACGGCCATGAACGCGTTCAGATCGCCCAGATCGGTTTGCATTGTTCGCCTTTTCGTACAACCCGTGCGGATTATGCCCGCTTATCGCGCAGACGACTCATCCCTATGCTGAACGCATTCATCCCCTCGACAGGAGCACGGTCATGCCCGATATTCCCTACCCCGCCACCTTCAGGCTCGGAGATCGCCACGTCAAACGGATCGGCTACGGCGCGATGCAGCTTGCGGGCCCCGGCGTATTCGGCCCGCCGAAGGATCGCGACGCGGCATTGAACGTCTTGCGCGAAGCCGTCGAATTGGGCGTCGACCATCTCGATACCAGCGACTTCTACGGCCCGCACGTCACGAACCGGCTGATTCGCGACGCGTTGCATCCGTATCGCGACGATCTCGTGATCGTCACCAAGATCGGCGCGCGACGCGGCGACGATGCGTCGTGGCTGCCCGCATTGACGCCCGGCGAGCTCGAACAGGCCGTACACGACAACCTGCGCAACCTCGGGCTCGACGTGCTCGACATCGTCAACCTGCGCATCATGTTCGATACGCACGGGCCGGCCGAAGGATCGATCGAAGCGCCGCTGGCCGCGCTCGCGGAGCTGCAGCGGCGCGGGCTCGTACGGCACATCGGCCTGAGCAACGTCACACCCGCGCAGGTCGCACAGGGCCGGCGAATCTGCGACATCGTCTGCGTGCAGAACCACTACAACATCGCGCATCGCGGCGATGATGCCCTGATCGACACGCTTGCTCGCGACGGCATCGCCTACGTGCCGTACTTTCCGCTCGGCGGCTTCTCGCCGCTGCAGTCGTCGACGCTGTCCGGCGTCGCCGCCCGTACCGGCGCGACGCCGATGCAGGTCGCGCTGGCATGGCTGCTGCGCCGCGCGCCGAATCTCCTGCTGATTCCCGGCACGTCGTCGGTCGCGCATCTGCGCGAGAATCTCGCGGCAGCCGACGTCGATCTGCCGGCCGACGCGCTCGCGGAACTCGACCGCATCGCGGGCACCGACGCCGCCTGACGCGCGGACGATCGCCCGGCCCCGGCAGCCCGTGCAGCGCGGGCCGCCGGGCGGGTCAGGTCGCGGCCACGCCAACCCGCTTCGGCACGCCGGTCACGATCGTCGCGACCGCTACCGCCAGCACGATCGCCGCGCCGACGAACACGCCTGCCGCGCCGTTCGCGTCGAATACGACGCCGCCGACGGCCGCACCCGTCGCGATCGCGAGCTGGATCGCCGCGACGATCAGCCCGCCCGCGCTCTCGGCCTCGTCGGGCACGGTGCGCGTGACCCACGTCGACCACGCGACCGGCACGCCGCCGAACGCCATCCCCCACAACGCGACGAGCACCGCGTCGATCATCGGCGCGCGGCCGAGCACGACGAGCGCGATGCCGAGCACGACCATCAGCGCGGGCATGGCAATCAGCATCGGCCGCAGCCGGTGTTCGAGCACGCGGCCCGCGAGCGACGTGCCGACGAAGTTCGCGATGCCGTAGCCGAGCAGGATCGCCGACAGCCCGTTCACGCCGACGCCCGCCACCTGTTCGAGGAACGGCCGCAGATACGTGAAGAACGCGAAATGCCCGGTGAACACGAGGATCGTCGCGAACATTCCGAGGCCGACGGTCGGCCGGCGCAGCACGTCGATCAGCGTGCGCAGCCGCGTCGTGCCGCTCGGCGGCATCGACGGCAGCGTGACCATCTGCGACACGAACGCGATGCCGCCGAGCACGGCCGCGATCAGGAACACGTTGCGCCAGCCGATCAGGTGGCCGAAGTAGCTGCCCATCGGCGCGGACGCGATGGTCGCGACCGCCACGCCGCTGAAGATGATCGACAGCGCGCGCGGCACCATCGCCGTCGGCACGAGCCGCATCGCGGTGGCCGTCGCCATCGTCCAGAAACCGCCGAGCGCGATGCCGAGCACGACGCGGCCGAACAGCAGCACGCCCAAGTTCGGCGCGAACGCCACCGCGAGGTTCGATGCGACGAGCAGCACCGAGAACACGAGCAGCACGCGCCGCCGGTCGATCGTGCGCGTGAGCGCCGAGATCAGCAGGCTCGTGACGAGCGCGACCGTGGCGGTGGCCGTGACGGCCTGTCCGGCCACGCCTTCGGTCACACCGAGGCTTTCGGCCATCGGCGTCAGCAGGCTCGCCGGCAGGAATTCGGCCGTGACGAGCCCGAACACGCCGAGCGCCATCGCGAATACCGCGCCCCAGGCCGGTTCGCGGGTGGCCGCCGTCGAGGCGGCCGAGGAGATTCCGGGATTCATGCGTGGTTCCGTGTCGGTTAGGGAAAATACTGATAAGGGCGTATCGTAAGGAACAGCGACAGGACGGTCTATGACATACAATCCGTTCTTGTTGATCGAACGTCCGTATCTCGATATGTCCGAGCCCCTTCTTCCCCCGATTCCCGACGTGCACGACCTCGTCAGCGAGCTGCTGCTGGGGATGCGCCTGAGCGGCGTCCAGTACCGCCGCATCCAGGTCGCGCGGCCGTTCGGACTGAACTTCGGCCATGCGCCGGGCCGCGCGCAGTTCCATTTCGTCGTGCGCGGGCCGGTGCTGTTGCGCGACGCGTCGGGCGACACGATGCGGCTCGAGGGCGGCGACGCGATCCTGTTGCCGCACGGCGGCATGCACGCGCTGGTGTCCGATCCGGATGTGCCGTGCCGCGAGATCAACGGCTTCGAGGTCGCGAAGATCTGCGATACGGTCGCGTCGGTGGCGTCGGCCGGCGTCTCGCCCGCGACCTGCGCGACGTCGGAACCCGGCGCCGGCGACGCGCTGATCTTCAGCGCGTGCATGGAACTCGACCTCGGCGGCATGCAGCCGCTGGTCGGCACGATGCCCGAGTTCATGCACGTGGGCACGTTGCTCGCGCGCTACCCGGAAATCCGCCCGATGCTCGATGCGATGGAGCGCGAAGCGTGCACCGCGCGCGCGGGTTTCGCGGGCATCCTCGCCCGGCTCGCGGACGTGGTCGCGGCGTTCATCGTGCGCGGCTGGGTCGAGTGCGGATGCGGGGACGCCACGGGCTGGGTGCAGGCGCTGCGCGAGCCGAAGCTCGGCCGCGCGATCGTCGCGCTGCATCGCGACCCGGGCCGCAACTGGAGCGTCGCGGAACTCGCGACCGAAGCGGGCGTGTCGCGCTCGGTGTTCGCCGAGCGCTTCCTCGCGGCCACCGGGATGACGCCCGTGCGTTACCTGACCGAGCTGCGGATGCGGCTCGCCGCGCAGTGGATCGCGCGCGACCGCGAGACGATCGAAGCCGTCGCGTACCGGCTCGGCTACGGTTCGCTCGCCGCCTTCAGCCGTGCGTTCAAGCGCGTGGTCGGCAAGCCGCCGGGCGCCGTGCGCGCGGACGGCGACGTGCCCGCCGAAGCGTAACGCCCGACGCGCGGCGCCGACGCCTGTGGCGGTGGCGGCCCGCCGGGCGTCACTTCAGCGCGTCGAGCCGGTCGACCAGCGCCGTCGCGCACTGCACGGCGAGCGCCGCGCACTGCTGCGCATCGACTGCCGCGCCGGTCGCGACCGTCCCCTGCACGATCCGCCCCAGCAATTCCTTCGCGAGTTCGGCGATTTCGCGGTCCCGCTCCGTCATGATGTCCCTCCTGCGCGTCGGCGATTGCGGTCATTCGCCCGTCCGGAGCGAACGCCGTGCCCGCGCCGCTCAACGTGGCTTCGCCCGCACGACGATCTGCGCCTGCGTGTCGCGTTCGATGCGCTCGAGCGACGCGCGCAGCGCGGCGAACTCGTCCGGCGTGCACACCTGCCGGCCGAAATCCGCCTTCATCCGCCGCGTCACCTGCACGACCCGCGCGGCCGCATCGAACACGTAATGCGAGGTGAAGTCGACGAAACGGTCGTGCACGGCCGCATCGGCCGGCAGATCGGTCACGGCGACGCCCGCCGGCAACGCGATCTGGCCGGTCTCGTCGAACGTGCCCCCGAGGCAGCCCCACGGCTGCGTGCGCACGGGCTCGGCCAGCCAGGTCTCGACCTGCGTCGCGATGCCGCCCGTCAGACTCGACAGCGCGGGCAACGCGGTCGTGCCGTCCGGCCACACGAAATGATCGAGCGTGCCGGTAACGGTCACGTCGAACGGGCCCTCGGACACGCGCCGGTCGCTGGTCGACAGTTGCGCGCGGCCGCGCAGGCCGCTTTGCCGCAGGCGCTCGTTCGCGAGTTGCGCGATGCGGTCGCGCGACGCGCGGCGAAACAGGTTGCGTTCGAGTTCGGCCGTCCAGCCGTCGTCCTCGACGTAAGCCTGAAAACGCGCGGCGCCAGGCTGCGCGGCATCGATCGCAAGGCGCGCGGTGCGGGCGCGCGGCTGCGTGGCCGGCGTGCGCGACAGCACGCCCGTATCGACCAGCAGCGCGGGCCGATCCATCACGATCGGCGGCAGGTAGCCGAACGCGATGCCGGCCGTCGTCGTATCCGCGTAGCGCCCGAGATCGGGTAGCCACGTGATCGCATGATTGATCGCGCCGCCGCCGTAGCCGGGCACCGATGGCAGCGTGTACACGGCGCCGAGATTGATCAACACCGGTTCGCTGCGAATGCCGACCGCCGCCAGCAACGCGCCGAACAGCGCGACATGATCCTTGCAGTCGCCGTAGCGGTTGCGCAGGATGTCGGTCACGCGATGCG
This sequence comes from Burkholderia sp. BCC1208, assembly GCF_902833095.1. Taxonomy (NCBI): domain Bacteria; kingdom Pseudomonadati; phylum Pseudomonadota; class Betaproteobacteria; order Burkholderiales; family Burkholderiaceae; genus Burkholderia; species Burkholderia sp. BCC1208. Next base: position 124,825 of record NZ_CADFDY010000010.1, read on the forward strand.
GCGCGGCGGCCGTTTCGCCGAGAAACAACCCGACGTAGCGCACGTTCGCCTGCACCCAGTCGTACAGCAGGCGCGCCTTGTCGCGCGGATCGGCGGCCTCCGCCGTGAGCGCACGCGCCAGTTGCACGACGGCCGGATCGTTCGCGCTCGGGTCGACGGCTGCGTCGCGGTAGCGCGCGGCGAACGCCGCGTAGTCGGGCAGCGTCGACACGACGAGCCGGTCGCCGTAGGTCGGGTAGCCGACCGCGCCGCTCTCGATGCGATCGTACGCGCCGTGCCGGTAGTCGAATTCGTAGCGCGTGCGGCCGTTCGCCGTGACCGGCGGCAACGCGACGTAGCCGCGTGCGTCCGCATACAGCGGCATGTCGGCCGGCACGTCGAAGATCAGCCGCTGGCGGTCGACCGGCTCGCGCGACGGCTCGACGTAGTAGCCGAAGTAGCCGCGATTGACCGGCTTCGTGCGGGTCTTGCGGAACGCGACGCGCGTGCTCGACCCGGCTTCGACGCCGGGAAACACGACCGTGCGCAGCAGCCCGTCCTGGAACGTCGGCGCGCCGGCCGAGCGCGGCTCCTGCACGTCGCGGATGCCGTCCGCGCCGACCGGATGCGCGACGCCGTCGCGGTCGATCGTCTCGGCCGCGAGCAGTTCCACCTTCTCGAGATTCTTGTCGAACCACACGTAGCGCTGCGCGACCGCGTCGATACCGTTCGCGTCGTTCGCGCGCAGCGTCGAATCGTCGTGCTCGTCGAGCGAACCGTCGTGCTGGATCACGAATTCGTGGACGTCGCTGACGAGCGTGACGGACGCCGTCTCGCCCGCGTCGTGCGAATCGCCCGTGTCGCGCGTATCGGCCACGGCCGTACCCGCGCCGAGCGCCACGGCGCACGCGAACAGGCAGCCGGTCCATCGGGAAGGAAAACGCACCACGTCGAAACTCTCCGCGCGTTCGTTACCGGGCGTTGGCGCCGCGCGCCGGTGCGACAGCCCGCCCCGCATGACGCACGCATGACGGCCGCCCGCGCCACCCGCAGGCGTGTGCCGTCGTGCGGCCCAGTGTGGGTGACGTACCGGCGAGCGTCAAGCCGCCGGCCGCAAGGCCTGCGCGCGACCCGGCAAGCCGTGACGGCCGGCCTCGCGGGCGCCGCGGGATGGCATGTCGCGGTGCGCAGCCTTACCCGGGCGCGGTCGATTTTTATATCATGTTGTGACATATAATTCAGTCAGGCACATCGGGCGTGCGACGTCGGCGGCACGAGCAAGACACCGCCGCACGCGACACGCCGACATGGGGAAGGAGACATCATGCTGATCAACAACGATTTCGAAATCGGTTACCTCGTGATTGCATTCGCGCTGCTGGGCGTGATCCTGTTCGGCGCGTTGCTGACGGCGCTGCATCTCGAACGGTGGCATCCGAAACTGATCGGCGCCGCGCTCGGCGCGCTGCTCGGCATCGCGTTGATCGAAGCGATGCCGATGCTGACGTGACCGCGACGCGGCAGCCGTTCGTCCGGTCAGCCGCCGCGCAGGGCCGGAACGTCCCACGCCCGCCACGGAGACGCTCATGGCATCGCCACTCCGTCTGACCTATCGCCAGTGCGAGATCCGCGCGGTCGCGTTCGTCGATCCGGTGGCCGGCGAAGGGCTCGAACTCGGCGCGCTGTACCAGCCGCTCGCCGTCGTGTGCTGGCGCGATGCGCGCGGCCGCCACGAAACGCACCTGCTCGACCCGAAGCATCACGTGTTCCGCGACGACGCGGACGCGCTCAGGGTGTCGATCGCACTGGCCAAGCGCTTCATCGACACGAAGCTCGCCAGCACCTGCCTGCCCGCCGGCTGACGGCCGGTCGCGCATCCCGCGTCCCCATTCCGCCGGAGGCGACATGGAAAACGGTATCGTCCAGACCCTCGTGCTGCTCGCGATTCTCGTGTTCGCGGTGCTGTTCTTCGCGACCCGGCGCGGCCGCGACCGCACGCGCGACAGGCTGCTGCACCGCTCGCCGCGCTCGCATACGCATCGTCATCCGTAACCGCGCAGGCAATTCCGGCGCGCAAAAAAATCGGCCGACGGCACGCGCGTCGGTCGAGACGCGAAGCCATCGGCCTTTCAGCGGAGGTTCGGTTCCGCAGGCGGCACGCGCGCGCTGCGCGCCTACACGCCCCACATCACGTGCCGGCCCTGTTCATGAGCCGCACGCATCATGTCCAGCAGCGGCCACGCGCGCTGCGCGAGCCCGTTCGCATGCGGCGACGCACCATCGCGCAACCCCAGCGTCGAATACTCGTGAGCCCGTTCGCGCGCCGCATCGTCCCTGATCGCCTGTTCGAGCCGCGCGATCGCGCCCGGCAATTCGTCGGTGGAAATCACACCGCGTATGTCGAGCCCCTTGCCGACCAGCCCGAGCAGGTACTGCGCCAGATCGCGCAACATCACGATATCGGGGGCGGCGGAGGACCGAAACGTTATCAGCATCGTCATTTTCCCTTCTCGTCGCCGCGAACCCGTACGGCGCATCGCGCCGCCGGTCGCGGCGAGGCCCGTCGGCCATCCCGCCGCGCGTGAGCGCCGCCCGGTTCTTCTGAACCGGACGTTCGCCCGGCACGAGGCGCGCGTGGCGCGGCCGGGTTCGTTGGCGGCGTCGAGGCAGGATCGCGCGAAGGCCTGCTCTTATTTTATATCACAACGTGATGCATTCAAGCGTGCAGCTCGTGAATGACTGCAATCGGGCAGCACCTCTGCCACGACGCGGCATTCGCCGGGCAACGCATCTCGCGTCGACTCATTACTTGCAGTCGCCGACGCGCTTGCAGCATCTCTCCCGGCAAGGATTTGCCGTTCGATTGATCGCGGCAATGCGTCGCGCGTCTTAGCAAAACTTGTCCGGCCGTCCGGATCGCCGGATGCGACCCGGCCGCCTACCTCGATGCCGTTGCGGCGACGGTGCGCGACGTAACCGTCGAGCGCTTCTGTAACTGCATGCCGCATGGGCGGATCAAGCACGTCGGCCGCCAACCGCCCCGCTTTCCGGCATGCAGCCGCGGCCCACGCCCGGTAGCCCGGCAGCCCGGCAGCGCTTTCGGCATGTAAGCGAACGGCGTCGGCAACCCTGCGCCGGATCGGCTGCCGGCCGGCGCCGGCAGAACCGCGCCTCTCGCCCGCCCCACCGCCCTCCCTTCCGATCCCCATCGCTCTGGCCGTCGCCCCGGGCCCGCCCGGACGCGATCCGCACCGGCATCCCGTTCGTGCGTTTTTCCCCGCAATTCGACTTTTGTGCGCGCGCAACAATGGCGATGCCTCGCGCCAGGCGCCATGCGGGCACCTCGAGTCCCGCATGGCGCTTGGCGCGGCGCGCTTTAAAAACCACATCTCACGAGGACATACCATGCAACTCCAATCCCATCCGGCATGCCGGCCGTTTTACGAAGCCGGCGAACTCTCGCAACTGACCGCCTTCTACGAAGAAGGCCGTAACGTCATGTGGATGATGCTGCGATCGGAGCCGCGGCCGTGCTTCAACCAACAACTCGTCACCGATATCATTCATCTCGCACGCGCCGCACGCGACTCGGGTCTCACGTTCGACTTCTGGGTGACGGGGTCGCTCGTCCCCGAGCTGTTCAACGTCGGCGGCGACCTGAGCTTCTTCGTCGACGCGATCCGCAGCGGCCGGCGCGACCAGCTGATGGCCTACGCGCGCTCGTGCATCGACGGCGTGTACGAGATCTACACCGGCTTCGGCACCGGCGCGATCTCGATCGCGATGGTCGAGGGCAGCGCGCTCGGCGGCGGCTTCGAGGCCGCGCTCGCCCATCACTACGTGCTCGCGCAGAAGGGCGTGAAACTCGGGTTCCCCGAGATCGCGTTCAACCTGTTCCCGGGCATGGGCGGCTATTCGCTGGTCGCGCGCAAGGCGAACCGCGGCCTCGCGGAATCGTTGATCGCGACCGGCGAAGCGCACGCGGCCGAGTGGTACGAAGATCGCGGCCTGATCGACGAGACGTTCGACGTCGGTGACGCGTATCTCGCGACGCGCACCTTCATCGACGTGACGAAGCCCAGGCTGAACGGCATCCGTGCGATGCTGCGCGCCCGCGAACGCGTGTTCCAGCTGTCGCGCTCGGAGCTGATGGACATCACGGAAGCGTGGGTGCATGCGGCGTTCACGATCGAGCCGAAGGATCTCGCGTACATGGAACGCCTGGTGATGCTGCAGAACCGGCGCGTGTCGAAACTGCGCACGGTGTAACGCGACGGGCGCCGCCGACGGCCGGCGGCGCCCGTTTCCGGGGAGCGACGCTCAAGCGATCAGCCTGAGCTTTCTCGTCTCCGCGAGCCACGCCTCGAACGCCTGCGCCGGCATCGGCCGCGCGTAGTAGTAGCCCTGCGCGTGATCGACGTCGAGCTGCTTGAGGAACTCGGCTTCCGCATGCGTTTCGACGCCTTCGGCGACCACCGCGAAATTCAGCGCCTTCGCGAGCGACACGACCGAGCGCACCAGCGCCTGCGAGCGCGGATTGCGGTCGATGGCCGTGATGAAGGTGCGGTCGAGCTTGATCGCATCGAGCGGCAGGCGCGACAACTGCGACAGCGACGAATAGCCGGTGCCGAAATCGTCGAGATGGATCTCCGCGCCGAGCTGGCGGAATTGCCGCATCAGCCCGATGGCCGCTTCCTCGTCCTCGATGAAGCAGCTCTCGGTCAGCTCGATGTCGAGCAGGCCCGGCTTCAGCCCCGCGCCGTCGAGAATCGACGCGAACTGGTGGACGATGTTCATGTCCTGCAACTGCCGCGCGGACACGTTCACCGCGATCCGGATGCCGAGCCCCTTCGCCTTCCACGCGGCGGCCTGCGCGGCCGCGGTGCGCATCACCCAGCGCCCGAGCGGCGCGATCAGCCCCGACTCTTCCGCGAAACGGATGAACTCGACCGGCGCGACGAGCCCGCGATCGGGCGATTGCCAGCGGATCAGCGCCTCGACGCCGTGCACGTCGCCCGTCGCGATATCGACCACCGGCTGGTAGTGCAGCACGAACTGCTCGTCCTCGAGCGCCTTGCGCAGGTTCGTGTCGAGCCACATGTACTTCGCGACCTTCTGGTTCATCTCCAGCGAAAACACGCGATACGTATGCTTGCCCGCTTCCTTCGCGACGTACATCGCGGTGTCGGCGCTGCGGATCAGCGTCTCGAGCGAATCGCCGTGCTGCGGATACATCGCGATGCCGATCGAGCAACTCGTGTAGACCTCCATCAGCCCGAGATGGATCGGCGTGCGCAGCCGCTCGAGAATGATCTGCGCGGTCGCTTCGAGCAGCGGGCGCGTGCCGTGTTCGAACAGCACGAGGAATTCGTCGCCGCCGAGCCGCGCGAGCGTCGCGCCGGACGGCAGGCAGCCGCTGATGATCGCCGACACGTCCTGCAGCAGGCGGTCGCCGGTGATGTGCCCGTAGTGATCGTTGACGCGCTTGAAGTTGTCGAGATCGAGAAACAGGATGCCGACCTGGCCGCGCGTCAGCTCGCTCTCCTCGGCGATCGCCGTGCGGATGCGCTCGCTGATCGCATGGCGGTTCGGCAGCCCGGTGAGCACGTCGGTGGTCGCGAGCTCGGTGAGCCGCTGCTGCGCGGTGCGCTCCTCGGTGATGTCGATGCCCGAGCAGATCAGGAACTGCTCGTCGACGCCGCTGCCGCTCTGCACGAACTTGTTGCGGAACTGGAACAGGCGCGGCCCGTTGACCGTGTTGATGTAGCGCTCGACCGCGAACGACTGGTTGCTCGCGAAGAAGCCCGTGATGTTGCTGCGCGACTGCGCGCCCTGCTCGGGGCTCATGAACAGCTCGAACGCGCTGCGGCCGATCACGTCGACCTCGCGCTTGCCCGTCACTTCCTCGCACAGGCGGTTGAAGCGCTGCACCATCCCGTTGCGATCGAGGATCACGACGAGCGAATTCACTTCGGACACAACCTGCTCGGCGAACGCGAGCCCTTGCGACAGGTCGCCGGCGACGGACGCGGTATCGGAATAGGCGGACGCCGTGCCGGCCCAGTCGACCGTATTGACCTTCCTGCCGACGAGATGGAGGCTGACCGGGTTGCCGAACAGCACGATGTCGAGCACGAGGTGCGACGTGACGCCGGTCAGCGCGCGGATGCGCGCGGCCTGCTCGACCGTCAGCGCGACAGCGACATTGGTCAGCCCGCGGACCGCGGCCAGTTCGAGCGCGTTGCTGTCGCTGCCGAGACGCCAGCAGGGGCTGCGCGTACCGACATGCGCCTCGAGCACCGCGCTATCGTTTTCGTCATCCATGGACACGCCCCGATCCAAAAAAACGCACAGTGTAGACGGAGGCGAGCAGGCCCGCCGCCTTCCCGGGCCGCGCCGTGCGCGTGCCCGGCAGGGCAGCCGTGATTGCCGTGGCGGCCGCCTCGTCCCGTACTTGTTTGCAGCTGATGCAACCGGCGTTCGCGCGTGATGCGCGCAGGTTCTGCCTTACGAATGATGGAAGCCATCTTATCAAATGACGATGAAGATTGGCACTCACATTTAGAGAAGAGTGTCAAGGAATCGGGACTCGATTGGCAAGCCGGATTTTTCGTGTTTGGTCGCTTGCGTTCGGACGGACGACGCGCCGTGCATCGAGGGGGGCGTGCCGGGCAGGAACCCATGAGGGGCGGGCGTTCGAGGCCGATTCACGGATATGGGGCCGGATCTTATGACGAGACCGTGACAGCAGGGTCGAATCGCATGCCGCGATCCGGTTTCCGCCATTTTTGATTCCGTTCGCGAGTGAATGCGCAGCTTTATTCCACAGTTCGTTGCAATGTCCTTCAACCGCCCCCGCGTATCCGGCGCGGAGGCCCGCGCCGGATGCACCGCTCAGTCCGGCGCGCCGTAGCCGCCGCCGCCCGGCGTTTCGACGACGAACACGTCGCCCGGCGCCATCTGCGCGCGGCCGATGTGATCGAGCGCCTCGACCGTGCCGTCCGCCCGCTCGATCGTGTTGCGGCCGAGCGCGCCGGCCTTCCCGCCCGCCGCGCCGAACGGCGCATGGATCCGGTTGTTCGACAGGATCGACGCGGTCATCGGCTCGAGGAAGCAGATGCGCCGCACCGCGCCGTCGCCGCCGCGCCAGCGCCCGCCGCCGCCCGAGCCGGCGCGGATCCGGTGCGAATCGAGCCGCACCGGATAGCGCCATTCGAGCACCTCCGGATCCGTGAGCCGCGAGTTCGTCATGTGCGTCTGCACCGCGCCGACGCCCGCGAAGCCGTCGCCCGCGCCGCTGCCGCCCGCGATCGTCTCGTAGTACTGGTACCGATCGTTGCCGAATGTGAAGTTATTCATCGTGCCCTGGCTCGACGCGACGCAGCCGAGCGCGCCGTACAGCGCGTTGGTGATCGCCGACGACGTCTCGACGTTGCCCGACACGACGGCCGCCGGGTATTCGGGGTTCAGCATCGAGCGGGCCGGCACGATCACGGTCAACGGCTTCAGGCAGCCGGCGTTCAGCGGGATGTCGTCGCCGACCAGCGTGCGGAACACGTACAGCACCGCCGCCATGCAGACGGCCTTCGGCGCGTTGAAGTTGTTGTCGAGCTGCGCGGACGTGCCGGTGAAGTCGATCTCCGCACACCGCGCCGCGCGGTCGACGCGAATCGCGACGCGAATCTCCGCGCCGTTGTCGAGCGGGTAGCGGTACGCGCCGTCCTGCAGCGCGCCGATCACGCGCCGCACGGCTTCTTCCGCGTTGTCCTGCACGTGCCCCATGAACGCGAGCACGACGTCGCGGCCGAACTGCGCGACCATCCGGCGCAATTCGTCGACGCCCTTCTGATTCGCGGCGACCTGCGCGCGCAGGTCGGCCATGTTCTGCTCGACGTTGCGCGCGGGGTAGCGGCCGGATGCCAGCAGCGCGCGCGTCTCGGCGTCGCGCAGCACGCCGGCCGACACGAGCTGCCAGTTGTCGATCAGCACGCCTTCCTCGTCGATATGGGTCGAATCGGGCGGCATCGAGCCCGGCGTCGTGCCGCCGATGTCCGCGTGGTGGCCGCGCGAGCCGACGTAGAACAGCGGCGCGTCCGAGCCGTCCGCGAACACCGGCGTGATGACCGTCACGTCCGGCAGGTGCGTGCCGCCGTGGTACGGGTCGTTCAGCATGAACACGTCGCCGTCGCGCATGCGGCCGCGGTTGCGCTCGATCACCGTCCGGATGCTTTCGCCCATCGAGCCGAGGTGCACGGGCATGTGCGGCGCGTTCGCGATCAGGTTGCCGTCGCCGTCGAAGATCGCGCACGAGAAGTCGAGCCGCTCCTTGATGTTCACCGAGTACGCGGTGTTCTGCAGCCGCAGCCCCATCTGCTCGGCGATCGACATGAACAGGTTGTTGAAGATCTCGAGCCGCACCGGATCGGCGTCGGTGCCGAGCGAGCGGCGCGTCGGCAGCGGCGTCGTACGCGTCAGCACGAGGTTGCCCTGGGCGGTCATCCCGGCGCGCCAGCCGGGCTCGACGACGGTCGTGCCGTTCTTCTCCGCGACGATCGCCGGGCCGTCGATCGCGTCGCCGGCGCGCAGCGTGTCGCGCACGTACAGCGCCGCGTCGTGCCAGCGGCCGCCGGAATAAAAGCGCACGGCCGTGTGTGCCTGCGGCGCCGCGCCTTCCCCGCGCGGCGCGAGCCGCGCGAGGTCGACCGGTGCGTCCGAGCGGCCGATCGCCTCGACCGACGCGAGCTCGGCGACGAGCGGCGTGCCGGGCATCAGGAACGCGTAGCGCTGCCGGTACGCGGCCTCGAACGCCTGCTGCATCGCGGCGACGCTGCCGGCCGGCACGTCGAGCGCCGAATCGGTGCCCTGGTAGCGCAAGTGCACGCGCCGCTCGGTCGCGATCCGCTCCGGCGGCACGCCCTGTTCGAGCAGCGCACCGATGGCCTCGTCGGCCAGCCGGTCGAGCGCCGCGTTCAGCGCCGGCAGCGACGCGTCGGTCAGCACGGCCTCGACCGCGCGCTCGCGCATCGCGGTCTGGTCGGCCAGCCCCATCCCGTATGCGGACAGCACGCCCGCGAGCGGATGCGCGAACACCTGCGTCATCCCGAGCGCATCGGCCACGCCGCACGCGTGCTGGCCGCCCGCGCCGCCGAACGTCGCCAGCACGTAGCGCGACACGTCGTGGCCGCGCTGCACGGAAATCTTCTTGATCGCGTTCGCCATGCTGCCGATCGCGATCTCCAGGAAACCTTCGGCAAGCGCCTCGGGCGTCTCGCGCCGCCCGGTCGCCGCGTGAATTTCATCGGCGAGCGCCGCGAACTTCGCGACCACGCCGTCGCGGTCGAGCGGCTGGTCCGCATGCGGGCCGAACACGCGCGGGAAATGATCGGGCTGGATCTTGCCGAGCATCACGTTGCAGTCGGTCACCGTCAGCGGGCCGCCGCGCCGGTACGCGGCCGGCCCCGGGTTGGCGCCGGCCGATTCGGGCCCCACGCGCAGCCGCGCGCCGTCGAAGCCGAGCACCGAGCCGCCGCCCGCGGCGACCGTATGGATGCTCATCATCGGCGCGCGCATCCGCACGCCGGCCACCTGCGTCTCGAACGCGCGCTCGAATTCGCCGTTGTAGTGCGACACGTCGGTCGACGTGCCGCCCATGTCGAAGCCGATCACGTGGCCGAAGCCGGCCGCGCGCGCCGCGCGCACCATCCCGACGATGCCGCCGGCCGGTCCCGACAGGATCGCGTCCTTGCCCTGGAACGCATCGGCGCGCGTCAGCCCGCCGCTGCTCTGCATGAACTGCAGGTTCACGCCCGGCATCTCGTGCGCGACCTGCTCGACGTAGCGGCGCAGGATCGGCGACAGGTACGCGTCGACCACGGTCGTGTCGCCGCGCGACACCATTTTCATCAGCGGCGACACCTCGTGCGACACCGACACCTGCGTGAAGCCGATGCGGCGCGCGAGTTCGGCCAGCGCGCGTTCGTGCGCGGTATGGCGGTAGCCGTGGATCAGCACGATCGCGAGCGCGCGCACGCCGTCGTCGAACACGCGGCGCAACGACGCTTCGGCACCCTGAACATCGAGCGGCACGACCACGTCGCCATGCGCGCCGACGCGCTCGTCGATCTCGACGACCGTCTCGTACAGCGCGTCGGGCAGCACGATCTCGAGATCGAACAGCCGCGGCCGGTTCTGGTACGCGATGCGCAGCACGTCGCGAAAGCCGCGCGTCGTCGCGAGCGCGGTGCGTTCGCCCTTGCGTTCGAGCAGCGCGTTGGTCGCGACCGTCGTGCCCATCTTCACCATGTCGACCCGCTCGGGCGTGATCGGCTCGCCGGCCGCGAGGCCGAGCAGGTGGCGGATGCCGGCCACGGCCGCGTCGCGGTACTGCTCGGGGTTCTCCGACAGCAGCTTGTGCGTGACGAGCGTGCCGTCGGGCCGCCGCGCGACGATGTCGGTGAACGTGCCGCCGCGGTCGATCCAGAATTGCCAGCGCGCGGTGTCGGAGGGAACGGGGGAAAGGTGTCGGTCGGTCATGATGGTCGATGCGTCGTTGAATCGAGGGACGAGCGCCGCCGCACGGCGCGCGTCGCGCGCCGCGTGGGGGTACCGGTAAAAAGGGGAAAAAGGGAGAAAGCGCCGCGCGGGCCGCTGCCGCTTACGCGGCGTCGAGTTCGCGGCCGCGGGTCTCGGGCAGCGTCAGCGCGGCGACGATCACCACGCCGTACGCGGCGACCGCGAAGATGCCGATGCTCGTGCCGAGCCCGTACTGCTTGGCCAGCGCGCCGATCAGGAACGGGAACAGCGCACCGATCGCGCGGCCCACGTTGTAACAGAAGCCCTGGCCGGAACCGCGCACGCGGGTCGGGAACAGCTCGGTGAGGAACGCGCCCATCCCCGAGAAGATGCCCGATGCGAAGAAGCCGAGCGGGAAGCCGAGCCACAGCATCGACGCGTTGGTCAGGTGCAGCGACGTGTACGCGAATGCGATCACCATCGAGCCGACCGCGAACAGGATGAAGTTCGGCTTGCGGCCGAGGCGGTCGGTCAGGTATGCGCTCGTCAGGTAGCCGACCCACGAGCCGAGGATGATCATCGCGAGATAGCCGCCGGTGCCCATCACCGTGAGGTGCCGCTCGGTCTTCAGGAAGGTCGGCAGCCACGTCGTGATCGCGTAGTAGCCGCCCTGCGCGCCGGTCGTCAAGAGCGCCGCGCGCAGCGTCGTCGTGATCAGCTTCGGCGCGAAGATCTCGGTGAGGCGCGGCGCGTCGGCCACTTTCGCCTGTGCGGCCTTCTCCTTCGCGTAGACGTCCGGCTCCTTCACGTAACGACGGATCGCGACGACCAGCAGCGCGGGCGCGAGCCCGACGAGGAACAGCGCGCGCCACGCCTGTTCGGCCGGCAGTACCGAGAACAGCAGCGCATACAGCAGCGCGCACAGCCCCCAGCCGATCGCCCAGCCCGACTGCACGAGGCCGACCGCCTTGCCGCGGTCGCGCGCGCGAATCACCTCGCCGATCAGCACCGCGCCGGCCGTCCATTCGCCGCCGAAGCCGAAGCCCATCAGCGCGCGCGCCGCGACCAGTTGATGGTAGTTCTGCGCGAGCCCGCACAGCGCGGTGAACACCGCGAACCACAGCACCGTGAGCTGCAGCGTGCGCACGCGGCCGATCCGGTCGGACAGGATGCCGGCGATCCAGCCGCCGAGCGCCGACGCGAGCAACGTGATCGTGCCGATGAAGCCCGCGTCGGCGAACGAGATGCCCCAGGTCGCGACGAGCGTCGGGATCACGAACGACAGCATCTGCGTGTCCATTCCGTCGAGCATGTAGCCGACCTTGCAGCTCCAGAACGCGCGGCGCTCGCGCGGCTGCGCCTCCGCATACCACGCGAACAGGCCGCTGCGCTCGTGGCTCGCGGGCTCGGCGGCGGGCGCCGCGAGGGTCTTGCTTTCCATGGTGATGCTCCTGTCGTGATGCGCCGTCAAATGGCGTGTGGTGCGGTGTGTCGTCGGCGTGTCGTCGGTGTGTCGCAGGTGTGTCGCGTACGGGGCGATCGGCGGGTCAGAACACGGCCAGCGACGCGTTCGTGATGTCGGTCATCAACATGTGGCCGGGCGTATGCGCGATCGCGATCGGCAGCTTTGCGTCCATCAGCGCCGTTTGCGGCGTCACGCCGCACGCCCAGAACACCGGCAGCTCGCCGTCGCGGATCGTCACCGCGTCGCCGAATTCGGGCGCGTTCAAATCCTCGATGCCCAGTTCCCGCGGGTGGCCGATATGGACCGGCGCGCCGTGCACGCCCGGGAACCGGCTCGTGATCTGCACCGCGCGGATCGCGTCGGCGCCGCGCAGCGGCCGCATCGACACGACCAGCTGACCGCCGAAGATTCCCGCGCGGCGGTTCGGGATCGACGTACGGTACATCGGCACGTTGCGCCCCTCCTCGACGTGACGCAGCCCGATTCCTTCGCGGGCGAGCATGTCCTCGAACGAGAACGAGCAGCCGATGGCAAATACGACGAAATCGTCGCGCCACAGCGCTTCCAGCGATTCGACCCGCTCGGTCAGGCGGCCGTCGCGGTAGACGTTGTAGCTCGGCACGTCGGTGCGGATGTCGAGATCCTCGCCGAGCGCGTCGATCCGGAACGCGCCCGGTTCGCCGACGCCCAGCAGCGGGCAGGCCTTCGGGTTGGCCTGACAGAAGCGCAGGAAATCGTGCGCGTACGCGTCGGGCAGGATCGCCAGGTTCGCCTGGGCAAACGGGCCGCAATGGCCGGCGGTCGGGCCGCGGAACGCGCCGCGGCGCACGGACTGGCGGAATTCGGAAGGCGTCATGATGGTCGGTCGCGGAATCGGGATGGCGTGGCGATGACGGTGGCGTGTCATCGGATACGGCGAAGAATAGAAAAGAAAAAAATTTGTCGCCAACGAGTTTTTTTGCGGCCGTTGTATAGAATTTCTTAACGAATCCGCGGGTTTTCCCCGGTCCCGTTCATTTTTCGTCGCCGGCAAGCTGCGCATCCACCGCTCGCCCGACCGCCATGAATACCCGTTTTCTCGAAACCTTCGTCACGCTCGCCAAGCTGCGCAACTTCCGCACGACCGCGGCTGCGCTGCATGCGACGCCGGCCGCGATCTCGCAGCGCCTGAAGGCGCTCGAGGACGAGCTGCACACGGTACTCGTCGATCGCGACAGTCGCGCGTTCCGGCTCACGCCGAACGGTGAATACCTGCTCGGCTACGCGAAAGCCGTGGTCGAGGCGACGCAGGAGCTGCAGGCCGCCGCGTCCGGCGAGCGCGCGCTGCGCGGCAAGCTGCGGCTCGGCGTGATCGAGACGGTCGTGCACAGCTGGCTGCCGCACTATATGCGGCGGCTCGCGGCCGACTATCCGCAGCTCGAGATCGATCTGACCGTCGACGTCAGCGTCGTGCTGCAACGCCGGCTGATGGCCGGCGAGCTCGACCTGATCATCCGCGTGGAAGGCAGCGACGAGGCGTCGGTCGTGTGCGACGCGCTCGCGAACTACCCGGTGCGCTGGATCGCGCGCGCGGGCCTGCTGCCGAACACGCGCACGGGCCTCGCGCGGCAGGTGCTGCGCCAGCCGATCCTCACCTACGGGCGCGGGACCGCACCCCATCGTGCGCTGGAAGACATCGTCCGCACGCTTGCGCATGCGCACGGCGTGCCGCTGTCGGAGACGCGCATCACCGGGTCGCCGTCGATCTCGGTGATCGTGCAACTGGTGCGCGACGGCTTCGGCGTCGCCGCGATTCCGGTGCTGTTCGTCGACGCGCTGATCGAGAGCGGCGAAGTGGTCGAACTGCCGCTGCAGCCGTCGCCGCCGTCGATCGTCGTGTCGATGTCGCGGCGGGCCGACGCGCCGCGGTTCGTGCACGGGGCGTCGATCGCGGCACGCGCGGCATGTCACGAATATTGCGAGAAGAGCACGCGGTTGCTGGTCGAAGCGCTTTGATTGTGCAGCGGTGGACGACGCGCGTTCGACATCGCGACGCGAATCGCCCACAATCGCGTTCGGCGCGTCGCCGGATCGGCGCCGCGCATCGCGAATGAAGGCCGGGCCGTCCGGCATTCGTCGCCTCGCATGACCGTGCACGACAGGAAGGCAACATGCAGATTCGCTCCGCTTCGCCCCGCCTGAACCTCGCGCGCGTCGTGATCGTCGCGCTGTATGCCGCGTCGCTGCTGCTGCCCGTCGCGGCCGAACCGCCGAATGCGGCCGGCGCGGTGAGCTGGTGGCACGGTTACACGGTGCTCGCGCTCGGCGGGCTCGCGATCCTCGACCTGCAATTCGCATGGCTCGGCAATCCGCTGCTCGTCGTCGCACTGCTCAGGCCGAGCCGTACCGTGTCGGCGCTGCTCGCCGCGGTCGTGGTCTTTGCGCTCGGGTGGCATACGATCCCGACCGACGCGAACTACGAAACGATCCGCACGTTCGGGGCCGGGTACTACTTATGGATTGCGGCGATGGCTGGCGCCGCCGCGCTGCCGTGGATCGATGGGCGCAGGTCGCAGGAGGGCGGTGCGCCGAGCCGCACCGCCGATGCCGCGGGTGCGGCCGTGCCGACCGGTACCGGCAGCCCGGTCCGGCCGAATGCCGCACCGGCAGCGGCCCGGCCGTTTAGCCGGCAGAGCGGCTGGACCGTGACGGCAAACGATACGCGCATCGCGTCGACCGACCAGACCGGGACGACGCGCGGCATCGCGCTGTCCGACCTCGGCGCGATCCTGATCGAAACCAGCGACCACGGGCCGTTCGTGTCGGATGTCTGGTGGGTCCTGTTCGATACGAACAAGCAGTTCGCGTGCGGGTTCCCTCAGGATGCACACGGCGCGAAGGCAGCGGTCGACCGGCTGCTGGACCTGCCCGGCATCGATCACCGCAAGGTCATCGACGCGCAGACGTCGATCCAGCACGCGACCTTCCCGATCTGGGAGCGCGCGGCGAGTAGGCCGGCCGCGCAGGGAGAAGCCGGGGCGGCTGCCTGAGCGGCAACCCTTACGCGGATGGCCCCGCATGCGGCGGCATCAGCTTGCCGTCGCCATACTCGCGAAGCACCTGCGAAATCACGACGCGATACCCGTCCAGCCAGCGCGCCTGCTTCGCCTTCGCTTCGAGATGCGCGGGATACCGCATCAACTGCCGCAGCGCCGCCTCTGATTCCCAATAGTAGACGTTCTGGATCAAGCCGGCTTGCGCGTTCTCCCACGTTTCCTCGCCGAGATAGCCGGGCGTCGCACGCGCCATGTCGGCGATCTGCCGGTCGAGCCGGTGGAATTCGTCGTCGTACTGCCCGGCGCGAAAAATGAAGGTCGACGCGTACATGCGCTCCATCCGAACGATTGAAGAGCGCCAAGTGTAAGGCACGCACGGCGTGCCGCGATCGTCAGGCGGCGAGCGGAGCGGCGTCGATGCCGGAACAGTTCGCGCAACGACAGCGTCCGCACGCGTTGCACGCGAGCAGGTAGGTGTCTACCACGGCCGCCGTACCGAATCCTGATAGCGCGTGAGGATGAAGCGCGCGACGTCGTCCGAGTGATACGCGGCGACGAGCCGCGCGACCCACGGCTTCGCGCGATCGGCGTCGCGCACCGTGAGCACGTTCGCGTACGGCGAGCGGGCATCCTCCAGGCTGATGCCGTCGCGCGCGGGCTGCAGCCCGGCGCGGGCCGCGTCGTCGCTGTCGATCGCGACGAACGCGGCCGTATCGAGCGCCGCGTAAAGCCGGTCGCGGCGCAGCGCGACGAATTTCAGTCCGAGCCGGTTGCCCGTGACGTCGCGCAGCGTCGCATGCAGGCCGGCCGTGTCGCGCAGCGTCACCAGCGTGTCGTTCTGCAGCAGCACGAGCGCGCGCGCCATCCCGCGCGGATCGGCCGGAAGCGCGACCGTCGCACCGGGCTGCAGTTCGTTCAGGTTCTTCAGCTTGCGCGAATAGAACGCCATCGGCAGCGTGACGGTCGGCGCGACCTCGGTCAGCGCGACGCGCTTGCGTGCGCGGGTCGCGGCAAGCTGTTGCGCATCCTCGAAGCTGGCCGCGTCGATCCGACCGTCGGCCAGCGCCGTGTCGATGCGCGACGCATCGTCGAATTCGACGACGTCGACGCCCAGCCCTCGCGCGGCGGCCACCCGCTTCACTTCGTCGAGGATCTGCGCGTGCACGCCGCGCGTGACGCCGACGCGCACGGCCGGCAACGCGGTTTCGGCAGCCAGCGCCGCTCCGTGCTGCGTCGACGCGCACGCAATCAGCAGCCACGCCGCAACGAATCGCCCGATGGCGGTCGTCATGACGCGTCCCTCAGAATCGTGCGAAACCCGATATGCGACGCACCGAGATCGGCTTCCTGCCGTTCGCGCGACGACGCACGATAGCGCACGCAGTAATCGCGCGAGCACAGGAACGAGCCGCCCTTGATGACCATCGGCGTATCGTGCGGGCGCGTCGACGGCGCGACGGCCGCCGTGTCGCCGTTCGTGTGGGATTGATGCGGGCCCGTGTACGCGTCCTTCGTCCATTCCCATGCGTTGCCGATCATGTCGTAAAGACGAAAGCCGTTCGCCGCATAGCAGCCGACGGGCGCCAGCCCGGCGTGGCCGTCCTCGGCCGAGTCGAGCACCGGAAACGCACCCTGCCAGTAATTCGCGGCCGGCTTGCCCTGCGCGTCGCGCGGCGCCGCATCGAGCGATGCGTCGTCACGGCCGGCCTTGCCCGCGTATTCCCATTCGGCCTCGGTCGGCAGGTCGCGGCCGAGCCAGTGCGCATACGCGAGTGCATCGCGCTGCGTGACGAGCGTCACCGGCAGATTGCCGAGCCCCGCCACGTCGCTGCCGGGCCCGCGCGGATGCCGCCACGATGCGCCCTTCACCCACGACCACCACGCGAGGTCGCGCGCGTTCATCTCGTCGCGTGTCGGCACATGGAACACGGCGGCGCCTCCCTGCTGCTCGGCCTCGGTCACGTAGCCGGTAGCCTGCACGAATGCGGCGAACTGCGCGATCGTCACGTCGGTCTGGTCGATCCAGAAGCCGCCGACGCGTGTGCGACCGTCGCCGACCGGGCGCTCGTCCGCATAGCCGCGCGTGCTGCCGAACACGAACGCACCGCCGCGCAAATGCACCATCCCGGCCTTCGGATCGTCGCGCCACTTCGACGGCAGCCCCGAATAGCGTGCGCACTGGCGCTCCGAACCGAGCGGCGCGAGCGCTCGGCCGCGATTCAGGTCGTCGAACGCGCCGCCAGCCGGCGCCGCCGGACTCGCATAGCCGGCCGCGAACGCGGCGGCGAACAGCGTGGCGGCCAGCGCCGCGCCGATCGTCCAGAAACGGAACCGCATCGTCTCGCCCTCCGCGCTCAGTAATAGCCGCGCGGACGCAGCGGCTCGACGCCACCGACGTTGCTCATGTAGGCCTTCCACTGGTCGACGAGCGTGCCGATCACCGACGGGTTCTGCGCGGACACGTCGGTCGTCTCGCCGCGATCCGACGCGAGGTCGTACAGCTGCCAGTGCCCGTCGAGCGGCCCGAGCGGCGGTTCGGTCCACAGCGCCTTCCAGCGGCCGTCGGCGCTGCGCAGGTACGCGCGGCCATACGCTTCGTCGCCGAACGGCGTCGTGTGCACCTCGCCCGTCGCCGAGCCCGTGAGCACCGGCAGCAGCGACTGGCCCGTGACCGGATACACGTAGCGGTTGTTGTAGACGACCTTGCCCTTGTTCTGGTCGACGCCCGTCAGCGTGTTGACGAGCGGCGGCGCTGGCTGCGACGGCGGCGTGACGCCCGCGACCGCAAGGAACGTCGCCGTGTTGTCGGTCACGTGCGTGAACGCGCGCAGCGTCGGCAACGGCTGCGACTGGCCCGGCAGGTGCACGATGGTCGGCGTCGATACGCCGCCTTCGCCCGAATAGCCCTTCGTGAGCCGGAACGGCGCCGCGCTCACTTCGGCCCAGCGCAGCCCGTACTGCAGGCGCTGCGCATTCTGCTTGCCGTTGTCGGTGCCGAGCGCCGAATAGGCCGGCTCCTGCGCGTTCGCGGTATCGGTTGCGGTCGGGTCGGCGCCGGAATCGATCGGCCAGCCTTCCGCGCCGTTGTCCGACTGGAACATGATGAACGTGTTGTCGTATTCGCCGATGTCCTTCAGGTGCTGGATCAGCAGGCCGATGTTGTAGTCGAGGTTCTCGACCATCCCCGCGTAGATTTCCATGTAGCGCGCCTGTGCCCGGCGCTCGGCCGGCGACAGGCTCGCCCACCGCTTGTCGACCTTGCCGGGGCCGTAGTCGCCGTAGCCGTCCGCGGCCGAATGCACTGCGTTGACGTACTTCGCGCCGGCCGTGCCGTCGTTTGCGGTGGCGGGCGATGCGGCCGTCGTCTCCGGCAGCCCGTCGAACGGTTTGAAATCGGCGGGAATCAGGCCGAGCGCCTTCTGCCGCGCGATCCGTGCGTTGCGGATCGCATCGTAGCCGGCGTCGTACACGCCCGCGTACTTGTGCAGCCACGGATCGGGCACCTGCAGCGGCCAGTGCGGCGACGTGTAGGCCGCGTACGCGAAGAACGGTTTGCCGTCCTGCTTGTTGGCATCGATGTACGAGATCAGCTTCTGCGTATAGAAATCGGTCGAATAGAACACGGCCGGGCTGCCGCCCGCGCCGCCCGGCTGCCCGGGTTGGCCAGGCTGCACGTAGCGGCCGTCTTCCGTGTAGTTCGACGAGCCGGCCGGCTCGTGCGCGAAGTGGTTCGTCGCCGCGCCGCCGAGCAGCACGTAGCTGCGCTCGAAGCCCCACTGGTCGGGGGTCTGCCCGCTGCCCGTCGCACTGCCGACGATCCCCGAGCCGATGTGCCACTTGCCCGCGATGTACGTGTGATAGCCGGCGTCCTTCAGCAGTTGCGCGAACGACAGCGCGCGGTCGTTCAGGTAGCCCTCGTAGCCGGGCAGCCCGCGCCGCTCGTCGGTCGGCACGCCCATCGTGCCTTCGCCGACGAGATGGTGATCGGTGCCGGACACCAGCATCGCGCGCGTGATCGCGCAGACGGTGCCCGTGTGATGGTTCGACAGGATGCGGCCCGACGCGACGAGCGCGTCGAGGTTCGGCGTGTCGATCTCGCCGCCGAATGCATGGATGTCGGAATAGCCGAGATCGTCGGCCATGATGTACAGGATGTTCGGGCGTTTTGCCGGCGGCGTCACGCTGGCCTGCGGCGGCGGATCGCTGTCGACGCCGCCGCACGACGCGAGCGACAGCGCACCGGCGATCGCGGCGCAGACGACACGGAAACGGAAGGCATGCAACGGCGACGCGGGCTTTTTCATTGTTGTGGAACGCTCGATCTACGGGATCGGCGATCTTAGCGTCGCGGGCGCGGCGCCCAAAGTCGGATTCGTCACATGCTAACGGGGTGGGGGAATATGCGATGCAGGCCCGATACGGGCCATTTCGCGCGCCCGCGCCGCGATGGGTCAGCCGCGCCCGCCGAGGCTGCCGCCGCCGTCCACGGCCAGCACCTGCCCCGTGACGAAACCGGCTTCGTCGGACAGGAAAAACGCGATCGCGGCGGCCACGTCGTCAGGCGTGCCGAGCCGGCGCGCGGGAATCGTCGCGAGCACCTTGCGCTCGGCTTCGCTGCCGACGGGCCGTGTCTGGCGGAACAGTTCCGTCTCGATCGGCCCCGGCGCGACCGCGTTGACGGTCACGCCATGTTCGGCCAGTTCGAGTGCCCACGTGCGCGTGCAGCCCACGAGCGCGCTCTTCGCGGCCGAATACGCGGTGCGATCGAGGCTGCCGAAAATCGCACGACTGCAGATGTTGACGATGCGCCCATGACCGCGCGCCTTCATCGCGTCGGCGAAATGCTGCGTGACCTGGATCGCGGCCCGCACGTTCAGATCGAACACGGCCTGCAGCGAGCCGAAGTCGATCTGCCCGAGCGGCTGCGGCAACGCGATGCCGGCGTTGTTCACGATGCCGTCGATATCGGCCGACGCACCGATGCGCGCGAGCGTCGCGGCCGTCTGATCGATATCGGCGAGATCGCATGCGAGCAATTCCCCGGGGAAATCGACGCCCTGCGCATGCCGCGCGAGGCCGATGACGCGATGGCCGCGCCGCGCGAGCATCGAGCTGACCGCGAAGCCGATGCCGCGCGACGCGCCGGTAACGAGATAGGTGCGAGATGACATGATTCGTGCCTCGTGCGAAAGAATCGAAGACGGCGCGATGCGTGCGCTGCCGCGCGGTGCATGCACGTTCCGCACGATTGTGCGTCACGCGGAAAAAACGCGTACGGTCGCCGTGATCCGCTGCGCGCGAGCGGGCCGCCCGCCGTTATCGGCAGCGCGCGTCGCGACGCAACGCGATCCGCCATGCGAGTACCTCGCTCGCCATCCACGCGAGCGCGACGAGCAGCGGCGCGAGCGCCCCGACGAGAATCGGCTGGTGCGACGTGACGAGCGCGACGGCGCCGGCCGACATGCCGAGCTTCGGGCTCAGCTACGTCCACGCGACATATGCCGCGTCAACCGACCCTGCGCGACGGGCGCGGATCGCGCTCGCCGCGATCCGGCGCACCCTGCCCGTCTGCGTCATCCGACGCCAGTATCCGCGGAATCTCGTCGACCAGCGCATCGATGACGACGCGCACCTTCGACGGCACGTGCCGCGACTTCGGCCGCACCGCGAACACCTCCGCGCCCGATACGCTGTTGCTGTCCATCACGAGCGAGAGCCGGCCGTCGCGCAGGTACGGCGCCATCAGCCAGCACGGCAGCCATGCGAGGCCCGCGCCGGCGGCGGCGGCCTCCGCGATCGCCTGCAGGTCGTCGAACCGCAGGCGCCCGGCCACGCGGTGGTCGCGCACCTCGCCGTCCGCGCCGATGATCCGCCACGGCACCGGCTGCCCGCCGCGCGAATACGCGATGCCGACGTGCGACGCGAGTTCGTCGAGCCCCGACGGCCGGCCATGACGTTCGAGATACGCGGGCGAGGCGCAGATGCCCATGCGCTGCACGCCGAGCCGCCGGCCGACCAGCGCGCTCGTGTCGGCCAGCTCGCCGATGCGCACCGCGATGTCGACGCCGTCGTCGATCAGGTCGGCCAAGCGATCGCTGAACGACACGTCGATTTCGAGTCGCGGATGACGCTCGACGAGACGCCGCATGACCGGCGCCACGCATTGCCGCCCGAACAGCACGGGCACGCTGACGCGCAGCCGCCCGGACGGCTCGCGCCGCCCCGCGTCGAGCGCGGCCTCCGTTTCGCCGAGGTCGGCCAGCAACCGCCGGCATTGCTCGTAGTAGATGTTCCCTTCGTCGGTCAGGTTGAGCTGGCGGGTCGTGCGCTGCAGCAGCCGCACGCCGAGACGAAGCTCGAGCCGCGCGACGACCTTCGCCACCGCCGAACGCGTGACGCCGAGCCGCAGCGCCGCCGCCGCGAAGCTGCCCGACTCCACGACCTCGACGAATTCCGCGACGCCTCTGAGCCGCTCGTCCATGTGATTCCGCTCCGGTTCGTTCGCAGGTTTGTGTCCCGTATGGAAACAGTTCGTGGCCAAACTCTCGTCAATGCGTCCTCATACGCAACACTATGATAGTCCGGTCCCCTTCGAACCAGGAGTCGAACATGCATGCATGGCAACTGAAACCAGGCGACGGCGTCGCCGGGCTCCGGCGCATCGACGCCGTCCGCCGGCCGGTCGGGCCGACCGACGTCGTCGTGAAGATCCACTCGGCCGGGCTGAACTATCGCGACCTGATGTTCGCGCGCGGCGATTATCTCGGCATCGGCGACGCGCCGCTGATTCCCGTGGTCGACGGAGCGGGCGAAGTCGTCGAAACCGGCCGCGACGTCACGCGCTTCAAGCCCGGCGATCGCGTGATCAACACGTATTTCCCGCGTTGGATCGACGGGCCGCCCACGCCGGCGAAAGTCTCCGGTTCGCCCGGCGCGCAATTCGACGGCGTGCTGGCCGAACACTTCGTGTCCGACGAAACCGCGCTGGTCGCGATTCCCGCGCATCTCGACTACGACGAGGCGGCGACGCTGTCGTGCGCGGGCGTCACCGCATGGAATGCGCTGTTCGCCGACGGCGGCCTGAGCCCCGGCTCGACCATCGTGCTTCTCGGCACCGGCGGCGTATCGATCGTCGCGCTGCAGCTCGCGCACGCCGCGGGGCTGCGGACGATCGTCACGTCGTCGAGCGACGCGAAGCTCGAACGCGCGCGTGCACTCGGTGCGGATGCAACGATCAACTATCGCGCGACGCCCGAATGGCAGCATGAAGTGCTGCGGCTCACCGACGGCGCGGGCGCGGATCTCGTCGTCGAGGTCGGCGGACGCGACACGCTGCCGCGCTCGGTCGCCGCGACGAAGCTGGGCGGCATCGTGTCGGTGATCGGCGGCCTCAGCAGCTTCGGCGGCCCCGAACTCGGGCTGCTGTCGCTGATCGGCGGCATCCGGCGGCTTCACGGGATCATGGTCGGCAGCCGCGCGATGCTCGACGACGTCGTTCGTCTCGTCGACGCGAAGCGGATCCGGCCCGTCGTCGATCGCGTGTTCGGCTTCGACGAAGTGCCGGACGCCTATGCGTACCTGCAGTCGGGCCAGCATTTCGGCAAGGTCGTGATTCGCGTCGCGGCGTGACGGAGGGAAAGCGGCGCGACGCACGGTCACGCACGCGCATCGGCGGCGACGGACGGCGAGCATCCGCCATCCGTCGCCGCCCGCTTTACCGCACTCCTCCGTTAAAACTTGTGACGAATCCCCGCATGCACCATCAGTTGCTTCGACGTCGAAGACAGGTCCGCCGCGCCAGGGATGAGCGCCTGATCGAGCGATGAACCCGTCGCGTCGCCGGCAACCCGCTGATACGCGCCCATCAGGTACACGTCCGTCCGCTTCGACAGGTTGTAGTCGGCCATCAGCCCGATCGAATGGATCTTCGGCTTCGCGCTGCCCGTCGTCGCGTCGTAGCGCACCGTCGTGTACACGTACTGCGCGCCGACGAAGAACGCGGGCGTGAACTGGTATTTGCCGTTCACCTCGAAGTTCTGGTACTTGATCGCCGTCACCGTGCCGCCGGCGAGCGGCCCCGTCACGGGCGCGATTGTCTCGTCGCCGAACAGGTAGCCGACGTTCGCGGTCGGACGCGTGACGTTGCTGTTCGTGTACGCGAAACCGACCGTCGCGGGCCCGGCCGTGTAGTTGATACCCGCGCCGAAGATTCGCAGCCGCGCCGACGCAAAATTCGCATCGGCGCCGACCGAGCCCGAACCCGCGACCGCGCCGCCGGACGTCGCGCCCGGGTTGTTCGCGTTCAGGAACGCAGCACCGGCCAGCAGCCCGCCGTGCTCGTACTGCGCGCCCACGCTCCACACCCGGTTGTTCGCGAAGCCCGTGTCGTTGCTGAAGCTGTAGGTGCCGCCGAACGAGAAGCCCGAGAAATCGGGGCTCGCGTACTTGAGCGTGTTGTTGACGCGGAACGTGTTGCCCGTGTTGTCGTTATCGAGCGGGTGCGCGAACGGATAGACGCCCCAGCTCCCGTTCGCGGTCGTCGGCGCGAGATAGTCGACCACCGAATCGTATTGCCGGCCGAGCGTCAGCGTGCCGTAGCGCGTGCTGCCGAGCCCGACGTAAGCCTGCCGCCCGAACATGCGGCCGCCCTGCGCGAGCGTGCCGCTGTTCACGTTGAAGCCGTTCTCGATCTGGAACAGCGCGCTGTAGCCGCCGCCGAGATCCTCGGTGCCTTTCAGCCCCCAGCGGCTGCCCTGCGCGAAGCCGCTCGCCATCTGCCATGCACTGTGGCCGCCGACGTTGTTCGTATAGTCGATACCCGCGTCGACCAGCCCGTAAAGCGTGACGCTGCCCTGCGCGAACGCGGGCGCTGCGCACAGCGCCGGAATCGCGACGAAAAAAGTTCTCCAGTTCATTCGTTATCCTTATTCATTTTTTTGGGCCTGCACACGGTTACCCGAGCGATTCGCACGCCGTGCAGGCGGTTATTCTGTGCATCCGACGCGGTCGATCGCGCGCCGTCCCCTCCTGTGCGGCGCGCCCCAAAAGCGCGCCGCGCCGCTCACTTCGCGCCGTAGATGTCGAAGTCGAAATACTTCCGGTTGATCCGCTGATACGTGCCGTTCGCGAGAATCGTCGCGAGCGCGCGATTGAACGCGTCGCGCAGGTCGGTGTCCTGCTTGCGCAGACCGAGCCCGTCGCCCTGCCCGAAGTACTTCGTGTCGTCGATCGCTCCGCCGGCGAATGCAAAGTCCTTGCCCTGCGGCTTCTTCAGGAAACCGTCGCTGGCCGCGATCGACGCCTGGAACGCCGCGTCGAGTCGCCCCGTCACGAGATCGGCGTAGACCTGGTCCTGGTTCTGGTAAGACACGATCTGCACGCCGGCCCGCTGCCAGTTCGCGATCGCATAGTCGGCCTGCGCGGAGCCCTGCTCGACGCCGACCCGCTTGCCCTTCAGCGATTCGGCCGTCGGCAGCAGCGGCGAACCCTTGCGCGCGATCAGCCGCGCTGGCGCGTTCGAGATCCGGTTCGTGAACGCGATCTGCTGCATCCGCTTCGGCGTGATCGTCATCGACGACGCGATCACGTCGAACTTGCGCGCGAGCAGCCCCGGGATCATCCCGTCGAAACTCGACTCGACCCACACGCAGCGCGCCTTCAGTTCCTCGCACAGCGCATTCGTGATGTCGATCCCGAACCCCGTCAGCGTGCCGTCCGGCAGCTTGTACTCGAGCGGCGGGTAGGTCGGATCGACCGCGAGCCGGATTTCCTTGCCCGCCCAGTCGCCTGCGTGTGCCGCCCCTGCCGCCAGCGCTATCGTGAGCGCCGCCATCCACTGCTTCATTGCCGTCTCCTTGTGTAAATCATGAATCGAATTCGTCCGGCGCATCGGGCACCGGCGCGCCGCGCCTGCGCCGCGTCACGCCAGATATCGCTCCGCCAGCGCGACCCAGTAGCTCGCGCCCGTCGCGAGGCATGCGTCGTTGAAGTCGTAGCCGGGGTGGTGCAGCCCGCATCCGGTCGCGCCATCGCCATTGCCGTCGCCGTTGCCGATCGACAGGTAGCTGCCCGGGCACACGTTCAGCATGAACGCGAAATCCTCGCTCGCCGCGATCGGCCGCAGGTGCGGAATCAGCGCGCCGTCGCCGCCCCATTCGCGCGCGACGTCGCGTGCGAACGCCGTTTCCGCCGCGTGATTGACGAGCACCGGATAGTTGTGCCGGTAGTCGATCTCGGCCGTCGCGCCATAACTCGCGGCCTGCCCGTGCACGATCTCGCGGATGCGCCGCTCGAGCAGCGCGCGCACGTCCGGCGACAGCGCGCGCACGCTCAGTTCGAGTTCCGCGTGCGGCGGAATCACGTTCGACGCGGTGCCCGCATGGATCGCGCCCGCCGTGACGATCGCCAGCTCCTGCGGATTCACGTTGCGCGACACGATCGTCTGCAGCGCCATCACGATCGATGCGCAAACCACCACCGGATCGACCGTCGTGTGCGGCGCGGCGCCATGCCCGCCGCGGCCGGCCACCCGCACGCGTACCTCGTCGGCCGACGCCATCGCCGGGCCGTCGCAGAAGCCGAGCACGCCGGCCGGCAGCCCCGGCACGTTGTGCATCGCGAACACCGCGTCGCACGGGAACCGCGTGAACAGCCCGTCGTCGAGCATGCGCTTCGCGCCGCCGAGCCCTTCCTCCGCCGGCTGGAAAATCAGGTTCAGCGTGCCGGTGAAATTCGCGCGCTCCGCGACGCAGCGCGCGGCGGCGAGCAGCATCGCCGTGTGGCCGTCGTGACCGCACGCGTGCATCACGCCGTCGTGCCGGCTCGCATGCGGCAGCCCGGTCGTCTCGCGGATCGGCAATGCGTCCATGTCCGCGCGCAGCCCGAGCCGCTTGCCGGCGCCGCGCGCCAGCGTGCCGACCACGCCGGTGCCGCCGAGGCCGCGCTCCACCCGATAACCCCATGTTGTCAGGCACTCGGCGACGAGATCGCCGGTCGCGCGCTCCTCGAAGCCGAGTTCGGGATGCGCGTGCAGCCGGCGGCGCAGCGCGATCATCTCGGCCTCGATGGCGGCTATTTCGGGAAAAATCCGTGTTTGATCCAACCCCGCTACTCCTTCGCTGCGTTCCGGTTGCCGATCGCCGGGTGGCGGATCGTGACGGGATCGTATGCAGCGAAAATCCCGGCGAACAGCCGCGGTTTCGTTATGATGACAACCTTTCGTTGTCGGGTATCGCACCATGAAGCTGCATCAGTTGCAGGCGCTCGTCGCGAGCGCGGAGGCCGGCAGCATCCGGGGCGCGGCGCGCACGCTCGGGCTGTCGCAGGCGGCCGTCACGCGCGCGTTGCGCGAGCTGGAGGCAAGCGAGCGCCTGCCGCTGCTCGTGCGCGCGCCGGAGGGTATCGGTTTTACCGAATACGGGAAAACGCTGCTCACGCATGCGAAGCTCGTGCTGAAGCAACTGGAGCACGCGCAGAGCGATCTCGAACGGATGCGCGGGCGCGTCGAGGGGCGGCTGAGCGTCGGCGTCACGCCATGGCTCACCATGACGTTCCTCGCGGAAACGGTGCTGCGTTTTCGCGAACGGATGCCCGACGTGCGTCTCGAACTCTACGAGGCGCTGATCGCCGTCGCGCAGCCGCTGCTGCGCGACGGCAGCATGGATTTCGCGCTCGGGCACGTGCAGCCCGGCAGCGCGCAGGAATTCGCGTTCGAGCCGATGCTGCGTTACGAGACCTCGGTGATGGTGCGCGCCGGCCATCCGCTCGAACGCGCGCGGTCGATCCACGATCTGCTCGACACCGACTGGGTGCTGAATTACGCGGCGGACGGCCAGGCGGCGCTCGTCGACTATCTGTTCGCGCGCCACGGCGCACAGATCGACGAGCGGCGCATCGTGCGCGCGCAGTCGGTCGCGATGCTGCAGACGATGCTCGAGCAGGCCGACATGTGCACGTGGTGCCCGACGATTCTCGCCGCCGTGCCGCCGTTCGGCGAGCGGATGCGCGCGCTGTCGCTGAAGGAGACCTTCGAGCCGCGCGAGCTCGGCATCGTCACGCGCCGCAGCAGCACGCTGAGCGATGCCGCGCGCTGCTTCATCGACTGCCTGCTGCAGGTCATCCGCCGCCACGCGCGCTCCGCGCGCAAAGAGGATCTCGCGTTGTTCAGGACGGTGTCGCTGCTGATCTGACGCGCCCACGTCGCGCGTGGCGTCCGGCGGCGGACCAAACATTCACGAAAGATTTACTTGCCCATGCTTCTGTCGATTCCGCTGCTGCTGGCCATCGCCAGCGCCAGCGCCAGCGCATGCGCAGACGCGCCTGAGCATTTCATGCACGTCGACCACGGGGAACGGGACGTGCACGGCGTCGGTCGGGAGCGCCGTGGACTAACACGTCGCTCCATTGGCAAGCAGCCGATGTCTCGATGACGATTCTCAACAACACGAGCGTCAGCTTCTCGTGCGTCACCAACTTTTCACCCGGAGCCATATTTCCGCCATGCCGAGTATTTCGGACGGGAATACCAATATCCCGACGGTCGCCACGGTTCAGTTGAGCTGTTAACGACCGACGTCGCGCCGTCGCGCGATATTGGATAGGTGACGATGCATCGGCGTCATGCCGACCGGCACGCCGATGCACGCATTCTTCAATCCATCACACCACCGGATCGACCACCGCAACCGGCACCCCACGCGCCTCGATATCGCGCCCCGCGAGCAGACACAGATCCTCGCGATGATGCGTGGCCACCACCTGCACGCCCACCGGCACGCCGTTCGCGAGCGACGTCGTGACGGCCAGCCCCGGCAGCCCCATCGCGGGCAGCGCGCGCAACGTGAGCTGCGCTTCCCACACGCGATCGAAACCGTCCGGCCCTTGCCGGTCGAAATCGTCGGGGAACGGCAGTTCCGACGAAACAGGCAGCAGCAGCACCGCATATTCGTCGAGAAACAGCCGCCACGCCCGCGTCAGCGTCGTGCGCCGGACCAGCGCGCGGCTGATCACGTCGGCCGGCAGATCGCGCACCTTGCCGCGCACGGCGGCGATCACCGCGGCTGCGCCCGGATCGCCATCTTGCTCGACCGCGTTCGCCAGCGCGCCGAACCCGTCGCCGAGCCATAGCTGCTCCTGCAACAGCGCCGCCTCGCGCATCGGCGGCGTATCGTCGATCTCGTCGACGGTCCAGCCCGCATCGACCAGCCGGCGCGCGGCATCGCGCAACGCGGCCTCGACTTCGGGCGCGACCTCCAGGCCTCGCGGACGCACGCACAGCGCTGCGCGCTTCGGCACCTCACGCCCGTCGAACGGCACCGCGACGTGCCACGGATCGCGTGGGTCCGGCGCGGAGAAGGCACGCAGCGCGAGCGAGAGATCGTCGATGGTGCGCGCGATCGGCCCGGCCGTCGACATCAGTTGCGCGCCGATCGCGCGCTCCGGCGACGACGCATTGAACGCCGGCACGCGGCCAAGCGATGGTCGGATCCCGTGTACGCCGCACGCATAGGCCGGGTAGCGCACCGAGCCGCCGATGTCGGTGCCGACCGCGAGCGGGCCGATCCCGGCGGCCACCGCCGCCGCCGCGCCGCCGCTCGATCCGCCCGGCGTCAGTGACGGATTGCGCGGATTGCGCGTATGGCCATGCACGAGATTCGACGTGAACCAGCGCAATGCGAACGTCGGCGAATTGGTGCGGCCGAGCAATACCCCGCCGGCCTTCCGAATGTTGGCGACCACCGGGCTGTCGGCGGGCGCGATCAGGTTTTCCTGCAGGCGCGTGCCGTTGGTCGTCGCAAAGCCGGCCTGATCGACGTTGATCTTCACGGTGACGGGTACGCCCGCGAGCGGCCCCGGATCGTCGCCGCGCGCGATTGCGCGATCGACTTCGTCGGCCTGCCGCCGCACGGCGTCGGGGCGGTGTTCGACCACCGCGTTGATCGCGGGATTCACTGCGTCGAGACGATCGAGCACCGCGTCCGCCACTTCGCGCGCGGATACGTCGCGCTGCCGCACGCGTTTCGCGAGTTCGGTTGCCGACAGCTGCCAGAGTTGCGTCATGACTTCTCCTGGGTGGAAAGACATCACCATCACTCACGCGCCGCGCCTTCTCACGAAAGCGCGGCGCCGCATTCGCTCACTGCGTATCGTGCTTCGCGCGCTCGGCGGCGGCGATGATCGCGTCGGCCACGGCCTTCGGCTGGCTCAGCATCGCGACGTGGCTGGCGTTCACGCGCGTGACCGTCGCGCCGATCCGCTTCGCCATCGCCTCCTGCAGCGTCGGATCGATCATCCGGTCCTGCGTCGCGACGACGAACGTCGACGGCTTCGCATGCCACGCGGCCTGCGTGACCTTCTCCGAGATGCACCCGCTATACCACGGCCCCTGGGTCGCCGCAACGATGCGTTGCTGCGCGGGCGGCAGATCCGGCGCGAAATCCTGCGCGATCGCCTTGTCCGAGAGCCGTGCGAAACCGCCTGCGTCCTTGCGCAGTTCGCCGGCCCATGACGGTGCCGGCAGCCCCTGCGTGACGTCGGCGATCGACTGGCCGTTGTCGGGTGCGAACGCCGCGACGTACACGAGCGACTTCACCTTGTCGTCGTTGCCCGCATCGCTGATCACGACGCCGGCCCACGAATGGCCGACCAGCACGACCGGCCCCTTCTGTTCGTCGATCGTGCGCTTCGCCGCGGCCGCGTCGTCGGCGAGCGAGCTCAGCGGATTCTGCACCGACACCACGTGCAGCCCGCGCGCCTCGAGCAACGGAATCACGCGGTTCCAGCTCGACCCGTCGGCGAACGCGCCGTGCACGAGCACGACGTTGGT
This sequence comes from Burkholderia sp. BCC1208, assembly GCF_902833095.1. Classification (NCBI taxonomy): domain Bacteria; kingdom Pseudomonadati; phylum Pseudomonadota; class Betaproteobacteria; order Burkholderiales; family Burkholderiaceae; genus Burkholderia; species Burkholderia sp. BCC1208. The sequence goes on from NZ_CADFDY010000010.1 coordinate 154,640, forward strand.
GCCCTTCAGGTCTTCCTTCGGCGCGGCCTGCGCCGCAACCGCACCGAACAGTCCGCCGATTACCGTGGCGGATACCAGAACGCGTTTCATCAAACCGGCCATCGTCATGCTCCTTTGTTTGTCGTGTTGTCCAACTGAAGTACCGCAGCGAGGGCCGCGCCTGCATGCGGCAGGCGCGGCGCACAATCACGAATGCGCGTACAGGTCGTCGGCGGCGTTGCGGGCAGCACGCGACTGCGCGGCATCGCGATGGCCGGCCGGCGTCGACGCATCGGCCATGTTGTCGTCTTGCGACTTCGACGGGCCGTTCTGGTCCGAACGTGCGACCTGCTCGGCAGCCGCGACGGCGTTCTGTGCGGCGGCGATGTCGTCCGGGTAATGCGCTTCGCTGCCGGCCGGGTTGTAACCGGCCTTCTCGAGACGGATGAGGTCCGCGCGCACTTCGGCACGCGTGAGGCCGTGGCCGGTATCGGCGAACGACAAGGCGGGTGCGACGGCGAGGACGGCAACGGCGAGGATTCGAGCGGCTTTCATGAGGGTTCTCCTTGAACGAAGTTGAGGTGTCGATCACTTGGCATCCGGTGTGAACGTCTGGCACCGAACGTTTTCTGCATGTCGACAGTAGAACCCGCGCACGTATCCGGCATGTTTCCGAAACCGGGGCTTTCTGCATGCCAGTTTTTCAGGAGCGGCCGCAGATACAGTGCGATACAAACCCGCTTGCCGGTGCGCTCCGCCGTTCCCCCGCACCACGAAAAAGGCGTGCCTCGCAGGGCACGCCTTTTCGCTTCACACCGCCGTGTCACGTCACGGCGCGAGCCGCGTGAACACGTAGTCGTGGTTCTTCACCCGCGCCTGATGGCACGCAAAGCAGGTCTGATGCTGGCCGATGTCGGCCGGCACGCCGTTGATGAAGCGCCCGAACCCCCAGCCGCCCGTCGAGGCATAGCGGCGCGAGTCCTTCACCATCACCTGCACGGTCGTCGCCTGCCCGGGCACCGTCGCGGGCGGAAACTCGTCGGACTGCTTGCGCTTGTAGGCGAGCTTCACGAGGATCGTGCCGTCCGGGAACGGCAGCGTCGCCTGTTCGAGCGCGCGGATCGCGACCGGGTTGCCGAGCACCACGCGCAGCTCGTCGAGCGGTGCGGCCTCTTCGGCCGGCGCGACCATTTCCCACTTCCGGTAGCCGGGCGGAATCGTCACGCCGTAGATCGGCGACGCGGCCGCGGCCGGTTTCGGCTGCTCCGCGAACGCGGCCGGGCCGCTCGCCGACCACGCACCGGCCAGCAGCACGCCTGCGACGAGCACATGGCGCGCACCGCGCCGCCTCACTCCCGCGCGGGCCCGCATCACAGATGCTCCACTTGCAGGATCGCATCGGCGAATGCCTGCGGCGCTTCCTGCGGCAGGTTGTGGCCGATGCCGCCGGTGATGGTCCGGTGCTGGTACTTGCCGGTGAACTTCTTCGCGTACGCGGCCGGGTCAGGATGCGGCGCGCCGTTCGCATCGCCTTCCATCGTGATCGTCGGCACGGTGATCGCGGGCCCGGCCGCGAGACGCCGCTCGATGTCGTCGTATTGCGCTTCGCCCTTCGCGAGCCCGAGCCGCCAGCGATAGTTGTGGATCACGACGGCCACGTGATCGGGATTCCGGAACGATGCGGCCGAGCGCGCATAAGTTTCGTCGGAGAACTGCCACTTCGGCGACGCAAGTTGCCAGATCAGCTTGTTGAACGCATCGCGATTCTGCGCGTAGCCGAGCTCGCCGCGCTCGGTCGTGAAGTAGAACTGATACCACCACTGGAGTTCGGCCTGCGGCGGCAACGGCTTGGCGTTCGCCGCCTGGCTGCCGATCAGGTAACCGCTCACCGACACCAGCGCCTTCACGCGTTGCGGCCACAGCGCCGCGACGATGTCGGCCGTCCGCGCGCCCCAGTCGTAGCCGCCGAACACCGCACGGTCGATCTTCAGCGCATCCATCAGCGCAATGATGTCGACGGCCGTCACCGCCTGCTGGCCGTTACGCACCGTGTCGGCCGAGCGGAACGTCGTCGAGCCGTAGCCGCGCAGGTACGGCACGATCACGCGATAGCCGGCCGCGACGAGCAGCGGCGCGACTTCCGCGTAGCTGTAGATGTCGTACGGCCAGCCGTGCAGCAGGAACACGACCGGGCCTTGCTTCGGCCCGAGATCCGCATAACCCACGTTGAGCACGCCCGCGTCGATCTGGTGGATCGTGCCCAGCGACGCGGCGCCGGCCGCGCGCTTCGCCGTCGAGGCATCGGCCGCCGACTGCGCATGCGCCAGCGCGCCGAAGCCGAGGTCGGCCAGGCTCAGGCTCGCCAGCGTCGTGCCCAGGATCAGGCGGCGGCGGGTGTTCACGGTATCAGACATGACTCGTTCTCCATTGTCGATCGGTAAGGAAAGGCCCGCGGCACGTGCGGGCAATCGGGTATCGCCGTTCGCAGCGGCAGCGCATGGCACCGCGCCGCCGTGTGAATCGCTTCACCGGTTTTATATCCGAACCATCGGGAGGCTTTGTATCTCAACGTATCCGTGTGCGAACACGACACACGGCGATTCAAAAAACGCGAGAAAACGACGCTTCGGCACCGCCGCGCGGCACACGCGGCCCGGTGCGATGCTGCGTCAGAACAGCGTATCTGGCGCACAAGCGGTTTGCGCAGGCGTTGCAAGCCGTTACCTGAAAACGAACACGAGCCGCGCGACAGGCCGCCCCGCATTCGTCGTGCAACCCGCTTACACGCGCCGCAACGGCCGGAACCCGGCACGCACTTCACGCGCGAACAATTCCGGCTCCTCCCACGCGGCGAAGTGCCCGCCCTTGTCGACTTCGTTGAAGTAGATCAGGTTGTGATAACTGCGCTCGGCCCAACTGCGCGGCGCCTGGTAGATCTCGCCCGGAAACACCGTGATCGCCGCCGGCAGCGAGATGTCCACCGCGTTGAAGTTGTTCGAGTGATCCTCCCAGTAGATCTGCGCGGCCGACGTCGCGGTGTTCGTCAGCCAGTACAGCGAGATGTCGTCGAGAATCTCGTCGCGCGGAATCGAGCGCTCGGGCACGCCGCCGCTGTACGTCCACTGCGAGATCTTGTCGTACATCCACGCAGCCTGGCCGGACGGCGAATCCGCAAGCGCATAGCCGACCGTCTGCGGACGCGTGACCATCATCGCGGAGTAGCCGCAGTTGTCGCGATAGAACGTCGCGAGCTTCTCGTACGCGGCCTTCTCCTTCGGCGACAGCGAAGCCGGCGCGGGCGCATCGGTCGCGAGCAGCGTCGCGATGTCCGGCGGCACCGTCGCCGGCATGTTGACGTGAATCCCGGCCAGCCCCTGCACGCGCTGCATCGCCATCCGGTGCGAGATCACCGAGCCGCAGTCGCCGCCCTGCGACACGAAGCGCGTATAGCCGAGCCGCGCCATCAACTCGCCCCACGCTCGCGCGATGTGGTCGGAACCCCAGCCGGTCTTCGTCGGCTGCCCCGAAAAACCGAAACCGGGCAGCGACGGCACGACGACGTGGAACGCATCGTCCGCGCTCGCGCCGTGCGCGGTCGGGTCGGTCAGCGGGCCGATCGCCTTCACCAGCTCGAAGATCGAACCGGGCCAGCCGTGCGTCATGATCATCGGCATCGCGTTCTCGTGCCGCGACCGCACGTGAATGAAATGAATATCGAGCCCGTCGATTTCCGTGATGAACATCGGGAAACCGTTCAGGCGCGCCTCGCCCTTGCGCCAGTCGTAGTCGGTGCCCCAGTAACGCAGCAGCGCCTGCATGCGCGCGAGCCGCACGCCCTGCGATTCGTCCGCGACGGTCTCGCGGCCCGGCCAGCGCGTCGCGGCGATCCGACGGCGCAGGTCGGCCACGGCTTCATCGGGAATGTGCGCGGTGAACGGGCGTATGCCGCTCGCGCCGGTGGCCGCATGCAGCGCGGTGGGCAGCATCGCCGAGACCCCGGCGGCCACGGAAGTGGCCAGCAGGTGGCGACGCATCGGGGAAAACGGTGTGGAAGACATCGTTCGGCATCTCCTTTCGTGAAGTGGAAAGTGAACATGCCGCGCGCGGGCTCGCGCCTTGGCTTTCAATCCGGCGCGCCCCGGCCACGCGGCGTCGCCCATTTGAAAGGTTCGATGTATCCCGGATTTGTCTGATTTGTACGCGTTTGTAGCCGTTGCGCGGCGAGCCAACACGCTTTCGCCGCCGCTCGCCCGTGTGACGCTCAGAGCGCCTTGACGATCGCGCCGTCGACGCGAATGTTCTGCCCGGTGACGTAGCCCGCGCCGTCCGACAGCAGGAACGCGACCGTCTTCGCGATCTCGCCCGTCTTGCCGAAGCGGCCGGCCGGAATGCGCGCGACGATCTCCGGCGTTTCCGGCCAGCTGTCGATGAAGCCCGGCAGCACCGCGTTCATCCGGATGTTCTCGGCCGCATAGCGTTCCGCGTACAGGCGCGTCCAGGCGCTCAGCGCCGCACGCAGCGCCGACGACACGGGCATCGGCTGCTCGGGCGCGTCCGCCGCGAAGCTCGAGATGTTGACCACCGCGCCGCCGCCCTGCTTCTGGAAGATCGGCGTCACGCGGCGCATCACGCGCACCACGTTCAGCAGGATCAGGTCGAGCCCCGCGTGCCAGTTGTCGTCGGTGATCGCCAGCAGCTCGCCCTTCGGCGGATGGCCGGTGTTGTTCACGACCGCGTCGATCCGCCCGTAGCGCGCGACCGTTTCCTGCACGAGCCGGTCGATATCGGCTTCTTCCGTCACCGAGCCCTTGATGCCGAAGCCGCCCAGTTCCTCGCCGAGCGCCACCGCGCTGCCCGACGGCGACATCAGCGCGACGCGGTAGCCGGTCGCCGCCAGTTCCCGCGCGATCGCCGCGCCCATGCCCTTGCCCGCCGCCGTGATCAACGCTACTTTTTCTACAGTCACGATCCGCTCCTTGTTCCGATGCTGCCGCCGCGCAGCCGCCATTCGGCGCGCCATGGTGGTAATGTAGGCGCATCGATTCCGGCTGTCGAACCAGTATTTCTGCCGGCAGCCGATAGTTTTTCTACAGCCTGACGATGCCGCCACGCCCTTCCCGCCTGCCCCCGCTGAATGCGCTTCGTGCGTTCGAAGTGTCGGCGCGGCACCTCAATTTCCGCGCCGCCGCCGACGAGATCGGCGTCACGCAGGGCGCCGTCGCGCAGCAGGTGCGCCACCTCGAGGACGTGCTCGGCCTGAAGCTGTTCGAGCGCCTGCCGCGCGGCCTCGCGCTCACGCACGACGGCGCCGCGTATTTCTCCGACGTGCAGCGCGCGTTGCACGCGATCGCCGACGCGACCGACAAGCTCGTGAAACGGCGCGCCGCGCTGACGATCAGCACGACGCCATCATTCGCGTCGAAGTGGCTGATCCCGCGGCTCGCGCAGTTCACCGACGCGCATCCCGACTACGACGTGCGCGTGATCGCCGACCCGCAGATCGCGACGTTTCGCCACGATGGCGTCGATCTCGCGATCCGCTACGGCAAGCCGCCGTTCGGCAAGCATCTCGCCACCCATGCGCTGTTCCCGCTCGACGTGCATGCGGTATGCAGCCCTTCGGTGCTGAGCGCGCCGGCTTCGCCGCGTGCGCTCGCCGGCCAGGTACTGCTGCACGACGCGCACGACCTGTGGCACGAGTTCCTCGCGGCGATGCCCGAACCGGTCGACGTCGATCCGCACAAGGGGCTGCGCTTCAACCAGACGTCGCTCGCGATCGATGCGGCCGTCGCCGGCCAGGGCATCGCGCTCGCGACCGAGCCGCTCGTCGAGCGCGACATCGCCGCCGGACGGCTGTGCAAGCCGTTCGACTTCGCGTTTCCGCTGTCGGTGGGGTTCTATCTCGTGTATCCCGCCGAACGCCGCGACGACGACGCGATCGCGGTGATGCGCGAATGGATGATCCGGGCCGCGTCGGACGGGCGGACTTGAACGGCTCGTGCGCCGGGTTCGCGTCAGGGCGCGATCCAGCGGGCGTCGTAGCCGCTTTCGTTCAGGTCGAATACCGCTCGACGATGGCCCGCGCGCGCGAGTTCGAGCCAGTCGATGCGCGTGACCGTCATGTGGATCAGGCAGAAGTTTTCGTAGCCGTCTCCGGTGGGTGCGGCGCCGTCGACATGCGCGACTTCGGGCGACGCGACCGGCGTACCGGGCGGCAACGGAGCGCGATACAGCAGCAACGTATGCGGGCGGCTCGCTTCCCAGATCGCACGCCGTTGCGCTTCGTCTTCGCAGATCGACGCAACACCTTCCGCACGAATCTGCACGAGTGCATCGAGATCATTGGCGACGATCGAGAGACGCGGATCGCGACGCAACTCCGCGACCTTCGCCGAGCGTGCATCGGTATGAAACGACAGCACGCGCTCGGTGCGATTCACCTGACGCAACACGATCGTCCGGACCTTCGGCGCGCCATCGAGGCCGAGCGTCGCCGCCTGCAACATCGTGAACGGCGAGCGCTGCACGCGCACGCCGGATTCGAGGCAGGACCACAGGCGGTCGTAGGTTTGCGCGAGCGATTCGGAGGTCGAGTCGGACATGAGGCGGCGGCGATCGTCGGTGTTTCGATCGCGCAAGCTTAACCGTTTGTTTCGGCGACGGCTCGCATGCGATGCGCCGCCGCCCGTGCGCCGCTCAGTTGTAGCCGAGCACGACCTGCGCCGCATCGCCGGCATCGGTCGCAGGCTCCGCGCCGAAGCGGCCGAGCACGTCGGCCACATATTGCGGCCCCGCGCTGATCTGCGACGAGCGATGCTTCGCCGGCCGCTTGTCGCCGGCGCCCGATGCTGCTGCGCCCGTCGATACCGTTTCGTTGATGGTAACCGTCATGTCGATGTCTCCTTACGCGGCCAGCGCCGCACCGTACGCGCGCACGAGGCGCGCGACGCCTTCCCGGATCGCATCGACGTCCGGCGCGGCGAACGACAGGCGCAGCGACGCTGCGTCGACGTTGTCCGCGAAGAACGCCTTGCCGGGCACGAACACGATCTTGTTGGTGATCGCCCGTTGCAGGAGCACGTCCGACGGCACCGCGCCGAGCCGCGCCCACACGAACATCCCGCCTTCGGGACGATGGAATTCGATCGCATCGCCGAAACCGTCGCGCAGCGCGTCGCACATCGCGTCGCACTTGCGCCGGTACGCGGCCGTGATGCGCGGCAGATGGCGTTCGAGCGCGCCGTCGGCCAGGTATTCGGCGGCGGCGGCCTGCGTCCACGGCGCGCTGCACAGATCGACCGTCTGCTTCGCGATCACGCAGCGCCGCGCGATTTCGGCCGGCGCGATCGTCCAGCCCACGCGCAATCCCGGCGCGACGATCTTCGACAGGCTCGCGAAATGCACGAGCCAGTCGCGCGCGCCGTCCACTTCGCCGGCCAGCGCGAGCATCGACGGCACGGCTTCGCCCGCGAAACGCAGGTCGCCGTATGGATCGTCCTCGACGATCAGGAAACGGTATTGCACCGCGAGACGCAGCAGCTTCAGCCGGCGTTCGCGTGTAAGCGTCGCACCCGTGGGGTTCGCGAAGGTCGGGACCGTGTAGAGCAGCTTCGGCTGCGCGATCGCGCCGGACGCGAGCTGTTCACCGAGACGATCGACGTCGAGCCCTTCGCCGTCGACGGGGATCGTCACGATGCGCGCCTGTTGCAAACGCATCGCCTGCAGCGTGGCCGGATATGCCGGTTGTTCGGTCAGCACGACGTCGCCCGGCGACACCATCACGCGCAGCAGCAGGTCGAGCCCTTGCTGCGAGCCGGTCGTGACGAGCAGTTCGGCCGACGTGCAGGCGACGCCGCGACGCGCCATCAGCGCAATCAGTTGCTGCTTCAGTTCGGCGAGGCCATCGGTCGGGCCGTATTGCAGGCAGCGGACGGGCTGCGCGTACGCGCGTTCGGCGGCCGCATTCAGGCCGTCGACGTCGAACAGGTCGCTGGCCGGGTAACCGCCCGCGAAGGAAATCATGCCCGGTTCGGACAGGTACTTGAACAACTCGCGGATCGGCGAACCGGCGGGGTTTTGGAATGAGGGCGTGAACGCGTACATGTCGTCGTGAGCGGGTGGGCGCGGACGGCCGGGATAGCCGTCGCGTGCCGGCCACCGCGGCGCTTCTGGCGCCGCGGCGGTGAATTCGAGCCACGATTGTCGATAGTCATTAAGGGCTCGGCAAACGATATCTATGCACTAGGTCTTGCGGTTTGGTCATCAAATGGGGGAGGGGCACCGGACGCAGGGTCGATGCGGAGCGGGCGCTATCCCCGCATGCGCGACCACTCGCGACGCCTACCCGCGCAACGGGACCGTTCTCAGCGAAGCCGAATCGGAATTCTCGCCGCGACCCAATCGAGCGTATTGGGCGGCATCGGGATCGACCGCGTGCCGTCATACCGATCCGACGCATCGAAGTAGATCAACTTGCCGTCGCGGACCTCGATCGGCTCGTGGCCGGGCCGCCCGCCCCAGAAAACGAAAGAAAGCCGAGTGGCCAACGTCGATCCGCGGGCATCGGCTACGACGATTTTGACCTGCTCATTTTGATCCGCGAAAAAGCCATCGCCGTGACGACCGCTTCCGCAGATGTTCACGATGTAGGTCGCGCCGTCGATCTGTTTGATACCGCCGTTCAGCTTGGCGTTGTAATTGAAGCGCTGACAATCGGTGTCATCGGTCATGATCCCGCGAAAGCCGATCAGGTAGACGAACGTCAAAAAGCCGAGCGTGACGATCGCCAGACCTATGCGCTTCGCTCGGCTGAAACGGTTGTAATTTCTGACAAGCCGGTACAGATAGAACACGAAGATGATCGACGTGATGGCGAAGATCGCCACCTTCGCATTCAGGAGCAAGAAAAGCGTGATCGCGTTCCTCACGTCGACCGGCACGAACAACCATCCGATAGCGGCAATCAGACAGATGGCGACCACAGACGAGGCCACTTTGAAGATGGTCATGGCCGCTTTCACTTCTCGGCCGGAATGGTTCTGCATATGGCGTCAATTTTCAGAATGATCGGCTTGTCCAGCTTGATGAGTTTGGGCTTACTGTAGACCATGAAGTCGCCGCCACGATTATGCACCGACCTCCAGTCCCGGTACGTCCTGTTATGTACCGGCCAGTAGACATCCTTCGCCAAAAATTTCCGAAATAGGCCGGTCCGTTTGTCAACCGGCTTATTGACCTCTTCTCCCTTAGGGAGATAACGCCACTCCTCAACGTTCGAGTTTCCGACGTTCAAGTTGCTGCTCTTGAAAAAATCGTTGACGGCCGCGACGTAGGACAAAATCATCCCGTTCTTGTTCCAGTGACCGAGATACTGGCTCTTCGAAGGCGAATCATCGTTGAACGAGTAGCTGTCCTTGATGTAGACATAGACGTGGGTAATCTGCGCCACCGGCTCGAGACAGAATATCTTGCTCTTGCCTTCGTACTTGTAATAGCGCTCGCCATTGACGGTCGCCTTCCCGATGGCAGCGTAGAAGTTGAAGTTCGCCAGGGCGCCGGTCAGATCGGTCATCGCGATACCGTCGAGCGTATCGATGGAGGATACCGGTTGAAATTGAAATCCCCACGCGATGTGAAACTGGAGCAGATCGTTGAGAAAGGGTGAAGTGTCGACAGCGATACCTGCCGCGTTCAACTGCCCGCCCGAGAAACTCGTCTCGATCACGGGCACCAAGATTTTCGTGGCTACTCGCGCAGCGTTCGGCGTGTAAATCGCTTGCCGGACGAGTTGCTTTAATTGCCCGGATGCACCGCGAAATTTCAATGCCCAATCCAGGGTAACCGTCGTGTCGTCGAGCGGTTGTACAGAGTTGAGATCGTTGTTGTAGACATGCTTGGGGCTGGCGAACCATTCTCGCGCCAACTTGGCCGAAATGGGCCAGCCCATCTTCTCCATCGCTTTGGGAATGTCCTGCAGATCAAACCTGGGCAGTTTGTCGGCTTGCTCGGCATCTTGAGGCTGGTCGCTCGGTTGCGGCTTGGCGGGCGGCTTTGGTACTGGAGCAGAGGCTGGCGCCTTCTTCGGCGTGGCTGGAGCAGCTACCTTGGGCGGAGGCGGAGGTGGAGGTGGCTGCTCGTTTGGCGCAAGCCTGGCGAACGAGATTTTTTGCTGCGTGTCGATGGGAACGCACCCGACGACGCCCGAGTAGCATTTCCAATGCTTGCCGGAATATAAAAGTCGCGGTTCCATCTGGTAATACGGGATTTTTTTGACAACGGGCATGGGTGGATAGCGCCTCTGAATGAAACCGCGCTAACGTAATCGAAGCCCAAGCAGGCCTGCAATAGCAATGAAAACAACTGTTAAATCGACCCAAGCAGGAGATAATCATGAATCTTGGGACAATAACCAGATATCTGGATAGCAATTGATACGGGAGGCTTTGTCTCAGGTCGCTCTGACCAGCCCGATTTTTTCGAGCCACTTCAGTCTTGGAGAACGGCCTCGGTTGCTTCAGTTGAACAATACTGCTGTTTGAACTCGGCGGGCGTCAGGTACGCCAAACTCGAGTCAGAGGAACGGGCAGTGGATTCAGTATGGACGCACCATTCGACCTCCTGAACAGAGCGCGGCGCGTTCAAATTCGGTGACCGGTGCATCGAGTGAAAATCGCTGTCGGCCGGCGCACGGATATCCATGACCGGCTACAGCCTCCAGCAGCCGCTCGCATTTTATTTTTCAACGGCGGTTCATGGCCCAATGCCGACAAACGGAGGGGCGTCCGTAGCCGCCCCTCGCCTCCCAATCAATCACCCACCCACACCCCGATTAGCCTCAATCACCGTTAAAGCAGCCATATTCACGATCCGCCGCACGGTTGCGCTGGACGTCAGAATGTTCACGGGCGCGTTCACGCCCAACAGGAACGGCCCCACCGCCACATTGCTCCCCGCCTCGGTCTTGAGCAGGTTGTACGCGATGTTGCCGGCATCCACGTTCGGACAAACCAACAGATTCGCTGCCCCCTTCAACGGCGACATCGGCAGCAGCTTCGCCCGCAGCCCTTCATCGAGCGCACAGTCGCCATGCATCTCGCCATCCGCCTCGATATCCGGCGCCTGTTCCCGCACGATCTCCAGCGCCCGGCGCATCTTCACGCCCGAAGCCGCACTCCCCGACCCGAAATTCGACCGCGACAGCAGCGCAACCTTCGGCGTCAGATTCAGCCATTCCATCTGCCGCGCCGCCGCGATCGTGAATTCCGCGATCTGCTCCGCATCGGGGTTGTCGTTCACGTGCGTATCCACCAGCGCGACCGTCCGCTGATCGAGCAACAGGATGTTCATCGCCGCGTAGGTCGACGCCCCCGGCTTCTTGCCGATCACTTCGTCCACGAACCGCAGGTGATTGTGATACTCGCCCACCGTCCCGCAGATCATCCCGTCCGCATCGCCGAGCTGCACCATCATCGCGCCGATCAGCGTCAGGCGGCGGCGCATTTCCACGCGCGCCATTTCCTTCGAAATACCGTCGCGGCACCGCAGTTCCCAGTACTTCGTCCAGTACTGCGGGAAACGTTCGTCGTATTCCGGATTGGTCACTTCGACGTCCTGACCGAGACGCAAGCGCAGGCCAAATCGCTCGATGCGCGCGAGCAGCACCTCCGGACGCCCGACCAGAATCGGCCGCGCAAGCTTCTCGTCGACGATCACCTGCACCGCACGCAGCACACGCTCGTCCTCGCCTTCGGTGAACACGATCCGCGCCTTGCCGCCGTCGCGCACGAGCTGACGCGCGGTCGCGAACAGCGGCTTCATGAACGCGCCCGAGTGATAGACGAATTGCTGCAACTGCTCGACGTACGCATCGAGATTCGCGAGCGGACGCGTCGCGACGCCGCCTTCCATCGCCGCCTTCGCCACCGCCGGCGCGATCCGCACGATCAGGCGCGGGTCGAACGGCTTCGGAATCAGGTATTGCGCGCCGAACGACACGTCGTATGCCCCGTAGGCCGCCGCGACGACTTCGTTCTGCTCTTCCTCTGCCAGCCCCGCGATCGCGTGCACCGCGGCGATCTCCATCTCGCGCGTGATCGTCGTCGCACCCACGTCCAGCGCGCCGCGGAAAATGTACGGGAAACACAGGACGTTGTTGACCTGGTTCGGGTAGTCCGAGCGGCCCGTCGCGATGACGACGTCGTCGCGCGTCTCATGCGCCAGTTCCGGGAAGATTTCCGGCGTCGGGTTGGCCAGCGCGAGAATCAGCGGACGCGCCGCCATTTCCTTCAGCATCTCCGCCGTGAGAATGCCGCCCACCGACAGCCCCAGGAACACATCCGCGCCGCCGATCACTTCGGCGAGCTTGCGCGCATCGGTTTCCTGCGCGAAGCGCGACTTGGCCGGATCCATCAACGTGGTACGGCCGCGATAGACGACACCTTCAATGTCGGTCACCCAGACGTTTTCCACCGGCAGCCCGAGGTCGACCAGCAGGTCCAGGCACGCCAGCGCGGCCGCACCGGCGCCCGACGTCACGACCTTCACTTCCTTGATGGACTTCCCGACGACCTTCAGCCCGTTGATGAACGCGGCGGAAACGGTAATGGCCGTGCCGTGCTGATCGTCGTGGAAGACGGGAATCTTCATGCGTTCGCGCAGCTTCTGCTCGACCGTGAAGCATTCCGGCGCCTTGATGTCCTCGAGGTTGATGCCGCCGAACGTGGGTTCGAGGCCGGCAATGATGTCGACCAGCTTGTCCGGATCGGTCTCGTTGATCTCGATGTCGAACACGTCGATCCCGGCGAACTTCTTGAACAGGACGGCCTTGCCCTCCATCACCGGCTTCGACGCGAGCGGGCCGATGTTGCCGAGGCCAAGCACGGCGGTGCCGTTCGTGATCACGCCGACGAGGTTGCCGCGGCTCGTGAAACGGTGCGCCTGCAGCGGATCGGCGGCGATCGACTCGCACACGCTCGCCACGCCGGGCGTATAGGCCAGCGCCAGATCGCGCTGGGTCACCAGCGGCTTGCTCGCTACCACCGAGATTTTCCCGGGGGTCGGAAACTCGTGATAGTCGAACGCGGCCTGCTGCTGTGTCTCTGTCTGTTTCATGTTTTGGTCCCGGCGTGGGCGCCAGGCCAGTCCCGGCGCGATCCATGAAGGGGATTCTAGGGACCCGCCATAACGTGATGATTCTGTTTTAATATCGGTCCATCACTTTTTTCTTATGAGTACATGACCAGTCAATGAATTTTGACGCGAACGACGTCGTCAGGCGGCTCGGCGCTCGTCTGAAGATTCGGCATCTGGTGCTGTTGTTGCAGATCCAGCAGCACGGGTCGCTGACACGCGTCGCCGAGCACATGGCGAGCAGCCAGCCGGCCGTGACGAACGCGCTGTCCGAGCTGGAGAGCATGTTCGGCACGCCGCTGTTCGAGCGCTCGTCGCGCGGCATGCGGCCCACCGCGCTCGGCGCGGTCGTGCTCGAACGGGCGAAGGCGATGATCAAGGATCTCGACCACCTCGCCCGCGAGATGGAGGCCGTCGCCGCCGGGCATGCGGCCCATCTGCACATCGGCGTGATTCCGTTCATCTCCGGCCAGATGCTGTCGGCGGCGCTGAAGCGGCTGCAAGCGCGCATGGAGCGGCGCCTGACCGTGACGATTCACGAAGGCACCAGCGATCAGTTGCTGCTGCAACTCCGGGATCACAGTGTCGACATCGTGATCGGGCGCGCGTCGTCGGCGATCGATCTCGGGCAGGTTTCGTTTGAGGTGCTGTACCAGCAGCAGCCGCGCGTGATCGCGAGCCGGCGGCTGGCGGCGAAGCTCGCCCGCACGCCGCTGGACTGGCACAAGCTGCATGCGCTCGACTGGATTCTCGGCGCGCCGCATACGCCGATGCGCGAACAGGTGACCGACCTGTTCCTGTCGGCCGGCATCGCGCCGCCCGTGCCGATCGTCGAAAGCTACTCGTCGAAGCTGATCGGCGAAATGATCGCGTCGAGCGACGAGGCCGTGTCGATCGTGCCGGCCGATATCGCGGAAGAACTCGTGCGGATCGCCGGCGTGGCGATCGTGCCTTATTCGCTGGTGTGGACGCTGCCGCCCATCGCGCTGTTCACGCGCGCCGCCGATTCGCAATCGCCCGCGCGCGATCTGCTCGTCGACGCGCTACGCGGGGTGTGCAAGGAGACGTACGGGGACGCGCAGCGATAACGCGCTACTTGCCGACGGCGAGGCGACGCAGAATTTCCGGGCGCTCGGCGCTCAGCACGTGGTCGGCACCCTCGCCCCTGTCGTAGCGTTTGCTTGTACGGTAAGAAAAGCGCTTCGCGTATTGATGGGCGGCAGAGCCCTTTCATCGAATCATACGGGGCGGAATATTGCATACCGGTCGCCTTCCAGTTTCTCCATGTACCGGTAGTCATGAAGCTTCAGATCGACCGGCTGGAGCAATTTTTCATCGCCGGCTTCCTGTTCATCGTGGGCGCGCGTATTGAACAGACTCGACGCGTTGGAGGAGTTCACGAGTGCATCAAGCCCCATCGCATTCCAGTCGAGATGCCCTCGCAGCAGATAAAAATGCATGATTCCGCATTGCTGATGGGCCCAAAAATCATGCCACATGAATGAATCGGGGCGCCACACGGAATTATGACTCTCGAAATACGACGCCCCTCTCATTGGCATGCATTCAGGCGTCGAGATGATGATGTATCGCGCCCGGTAGTTCAGGAACTCCAGCAAGTCGCGGCCCTGCGAATGACGCATGTGCTCGATGACGTCCCCGAGAATCACCGTATCGTACGTATCCCCCGATCTTTCATAGAGCGTGTCGCTCACCCCGGCGATGATGTCGTCGTATCCATTCTCGATCAGGATCGGATGTGTCTCCACGTCGCATTCCAGCGCCGTGAAATGACAATTCGGCACGACCTTCTTGAGCAGGCGCCCGTATTTGCCGCCTCCGGCTCCGATATCCAGTATTTTCGCCGGGTTGATGAGCTTGATCAGATGCTGCGTGATTCGATCAAAGGTGGGCCACGAATATCCGATCTGCTCCAATTTAATCCCCTGAGGATTGCCGCGGAAAATAAATCGTCGTCACGCGACCGGCCCACGCATGCAACGTCGGTTGCCACCACCCCGGACCAACGGCTCGAAGACTGACCGCATCATCGGCGTGGCCGCACTCGCTGTCACGGACGGCGTGACATGGCTCGAACCATTGTAGGCTGCCGCAGTGTTTTGTATTGCTTGATGCGGCAGCGCCTTCATCCGTTCGCTCATATCACGTGTCCGTCATCAGCGAAGTTGCAGCGGCTGTTCAGATCAACGTAGCAAACACCGGCTGGTTCCTTACGCTCGGACGCTCCAGCATTCTCGCGTACCAGGCTCGAAGCGCATCACATTCCTCAGGCACCGGCAGTTTCACGAGCATCGCAAAAATCAAACCACCGATGACGGTGATGTCGGCCATCGAGAACGTCTCGCCCGCGACATACGGTTGGGTTTGCAGAACGGCGTCGAAGTAGCGCATCCCCCTCAGCGCCTTGTCGCGTTGACGGAACCCCCACTCCGGGTTTTGATACGTCTCGACATCAGGGCCCAGCCCCGGCGTGCCGTGATGGAAATAAACGCTGATCGCGTCGAGCAGCTCCAGCTCGGCCCGCTTGCTCATCATGTGGATGATGCCCTTTTCGCGTGGCGTGCCGCCGGTGAGCACGGGTACGCCATCGAGCGTATCGAGGTACTCGGTAATGGCCGTACATTCGGCAATGCAGGTTCCATCATCGAGTTCCAGCACCGGCAACGTACCCGAATAATTCTTGCCGGCGATGAACTCGGGTTTTTTATGCTCACCCTTGTAAAGATCGACCATCACGAACTGGACGCGCGATTGCAGCCCCTTTTCGGCCAACGCGATGCGCACGCGTGTCGGATAAGGCCCCGTCGGGAAATCGTGGATCTTCATCACGGGAAGTCGGGCTGTGTCGTAATCGCTGTTACTGGAAGTCATTGCAGGGGCGCTCCGTAGTCGGTTGCACTGGATCGGACGACGTGAAAACACGTCGTCCATGAATCTACCTAACGTTTGTTAGGTTAACCATATAAGGTACAATCCGGGGTGTCAACACCCATTTCCTGTGCGCGGAGGCTGAAGCGGTGACGAACGACGCGAGTTCGAACTCGAGAGAAAGAATTCTGGCAGCCGCCACGAGGCTCGCGCAGACGCACGGCTACGGCGGGTTGAACTATCGGGACCTCGCCAACGAGGTGGGGATCCGGGCCGCGAGCATCTACCACCACTTCGAAAGCAAGGCCGATCTCGGCGCAGCGGTAGCGAAGCGTTATCGGGAGGATTCGGCGGCGGCGCTGGACGACATGCTGGCCGGATCGCGCAATCCGCTGGACTGCCTGCGTCGCTATCCGGACACTTTCCGCAAGGCGCTCGAGACCGGCAACCGTCTGTGCCTTTGCAGCTTCATGGCCGCCGAAACCGACGATCTGCCGGAAGTCGTGATGAAAGAAGTCCTGGCTTTCGCCGACGTGAACGTGGCGTGGCTCAGCAAGGTTCTGTCCGCAGCAGCGGTGGTCAGCGCTCGGGAGAGCAAACAGCGGGCGCGGGCAATCTTCGCCGCCATCGCTGGCGCGCAGCTCATCGCGAGGAGTCGCGGCGATCTCTCGCTCTATGACGCGCTGATCGACAATTATCGTAAAGCGGGCCTTTTGCCTGCGTAGCAGCGCAACGGTGACGCGACTTCGAACGATGAAGAATAATTCGCGAACGCGCGACGTTCAATCGCGCGATCCACGCGCTACGGATGAAAAGTCTCGCCCCGCTTCAGCATGTCGATGAATTCCGCGATCTTGCGCGCCCTCGTTTCGGGCTTCTTCGCGTTCTGTATCCGGAACAGGATCGCGTAGCGATTACGGCTGTTCAGCGTCGCGAAAAACTTCCCGGCTTTCGGATTGGCGTCCAAAGCCGCCTGCAGGTCGTCCGGCACGATCGAGTTGCTCGCCGACGTATAAGCAGCCTCCCAGCGGCCGTCCTTCCTCGCCTTCTCGATTTCGCCCATGCCGGCCGCGCGCATTCTGCCCGCGGCAATCAGCGCTTCGGCCTTGTCCTTGTTGAGTTTGGACCAGATGCTTTTCGCCGAGCGCGGGGTGAAACGTTGCAACCAGTATTGCTCGCTCTCGGCCTTCTTTTGGCCATCGATCCAGCCGTGGCAGAGCGCGCTTTCCACCGCCTCTTCATAGGTGACGGTTCGCTGCCCCGCGCCTTTTTTCGCGAGCCGCAGCCATGCTCCGGTCGACGTGCCGCCGTTTTGCCCCAACCAGCTTTCCCATTCGGCCTGACTGGCAAATGTCAGCGCGCATTCGGTCATGTCACGATCCTGAATCGTTGAGTTTGCAACGATTCGGAAGCCACCGATCGACAAACGAGCGGCGGCCACCGAAGCAACTCATTCCGCACGACCGCGTCAAAGAATCCGGTTCAACGCATCGGCAAACCGCTTCACCGCGCCATCGACATCGTTCAGTTTGTCGAGACCGAACAACCCGAGCCGGAAGGTCTTGAAATCCGCCGGCTCGTCGCATTGCAACGGCACCCCCGCCGCGATCTGCAAACCGACGTCGGCAAACTTCTTTCCGGTGCGAATACCGTCATCGTCCGTGTAACTGACCACGACACCCGGCGCCTCGAACCCTGGCGCGGCCACGCTCCTGAACCCCTTCTCCGTCAGCAGCGCACGAATGCGCTCGCCGAGTTCGAGCTGTTCCGCCTTCACCTTGTCGAAACCGTATGCGTCGGTTTCCTTCATCACGTCGCGCAGCGTCGTGAGGCTGTCCGTGGGCATCGTCGCGTGATACGCGAAGCCGCCGCCCTCGTATGCTTCCATGATCTGCAGCCACTTGCGCAGGTCGCACGCGAAGCTGGTGCTGGTCGTCGAATCGATGCGCTCGCGCGCGAGCGGGCTCAACATGACCATCGCGCAACACGGCGATGCACTCCAGCCCTTTTGCGGCGCGCTGATCAGGATATCGATGCCGCTCGCCTGCATGTCGACCCACACGGTGCCCGACGCGATGCAATCCAGCACGAACATGCCGCCGACCGCATGCACGGCATCGGCCACCGCGCGCAGGTACGCATCGGGCAGCATCATGCCGGAGGCGGTTTCGACGTGCGGCGCGAACACGAGATCGGGTTTGTTTTCCCTGATCGCGGCGACCACTTCGTCGATCGGCGCCGGCGCGTAGGCGGCCTGCCTGCCGGCCTCGACCGGACGCGCCTTCAGCACCGTCGTTCCGGACGGAATACTGCCCATGTCGAAAATCTGCGACCAGCGGAAGCTGAACCAGCCGTTGCGGATGACGAGGCACTTCCTGTTCGTCGCGAACTGTCGCGCCACGGCTTCCATGCCGAACGTCCCGCTGCCCGGGACGATCGCGACCGCCTTCGCGTTGTAGACTTTTTTCAGCGTGGCGGAGATGTCGCGCATGACGCCCTGGAAGCGCTGCGACATATGGTTGACCGAGCGATCGGTGTACACCACCGAATATTCGAGGAGCCCCTCGCGGTCAACATCGGGAAGTAAACCTGGCATGCTCGCCTCCGGTGAAAGATGAACGATGGAATCAGGACGAGCAGCGTCTTCGATTCGATACTGCTCTGCACCCATGCAAATGCGTCATTTCCTCGACGAAAGCAGATTCTAACGAACGGCGCCGGCCGATTGGCGCATATTTTGTCTGCTGCCGGGCTCGGTGTTCGTCGACGCCAGCCCATGCCGCGTACATCGCCCCTTTTCCGTGTAAGGGTTAACGACGCATGCGGCAAGCGTCCCATAACATGTCGACCAGGCCCTTTCACGACGGAAATTTCGATGACCTCCTCTCCCGCATCGTCACTGCAGTCGTCAACCGATCCCGCGCTCGCCGAGCGCATCGACGCGGTCCTGTCCCGCCAGCTCGACACGGAGCGCCTCGTCGGCGCGGTCGTCCTCGTCGCCCGCGACGGCGAACTCGTCTATCGCCGCGCCGCCGGGCTCGCGGACCGCGAATCGGGTACGCCGATGCGCGAGGACACGCTGTTCCGGCTCGCGTCGGTGACGAAGCCGATCGTCTCGGCGGCCGCGATGGCGCTCGTCGCACAACGCAAGCTGTCGCTCGACGAAGATGTCGCGCGCTGGCTGCCCGCGTTCCGTCCGGCACTGCCCGACGGCCGCGTGCCGACGATCACGGTGCGCCAGTTGCTCGTGCATACCGCCGGTCTCGACTATCGCTTCAACGAAACCGACGCAAACGGTCCCTATGCGCGCGCAGGTGTCTCCGACGGGCTCGATGGCGCATCGATCACGCTCGCCGAAAACCTGCGCCGGATCGCCAGTGTGCCGCTGCTGTTCGCGCCCGGCACCGGCTGGAACTATTCGCTGTCGATCGACGTCATCGGCGCGCTGATCGAAGCCGTCTGCGGCGTGCCGCTCGCCGACGCGATCGATGCGCTCGTGCTGCGCCCGCTCGGTGCACGCGACACGGGCTTCGTCGCACGCGATCCGGCGAGGCTCGCCACGCCGTACGTCAACGACACGCCGCGGCCGCACCGGCTCGTCGAGAACGAGACGGTGCCCATCGTCGACGGGTTCGTCGGCGTCACGTACTCGCCGTCGCGCGCGCTGAATGCACACGCGTTCGCATCGGGCGGCGCCGGGATGGTGGGCAGCGCCGGCGACGTGCTGACGGTGCTGGACACGCTGCGCGCGGGCGGCGGCGCGATCCTGCCCGCCGAACTGGTCGACGAGATGGGCCGCGTACAGACCGGCGATCTCGAATTGCCGGACCTGCCGGGCGCGGGCTTCGGAATCGGCTTCTCGGTGCTGCACGATCCGCAGGCGGCCGCGTCGCCGGAATCGGTCGGCACCTGGCGCTGGGGCGGCGTCTACGGTCATTCGTGGTTCGTCGACCGCGCACGCGGGCTCACCGTCGTGTCGCTGTCGAACACGCTCTA
Source organism: Burkholderia sp. BCC1208 (assembly GCF_902833095.1). Taxonomy (NCBI): domain Bacteria; kingdom Pseudomonadati; phylum Pseudomonadota; class Betaproteobacteria; order Burkholderiales; family Burkholderiaceae; genus Burkholderia; species Burkholderia sp. BCC1208. The sequence continues at coordinate 174,632 of NZ_CADFDY010000010.1, forward strand.
CGAAGGCATGAACGGGCAGTACACGCTCGATCTGCGGGACGCCGTCTACGGCGCGGGGTAACCGGCCCGTGCGACAAAAAAAGGCCCGACGAAGTCGGGCCAACGGGTTTGAGACACAAGGAGAATCCCGCCCACCCCATACCGGGCGGTCACGCCGCGCTACACGACGTTCTTTTCGACGATCGGCCGGTTTTCGAGCACGCGCGCCCAGCCGAGCGACGACAGGTCGAGCGTGTCGTAACACCCGCCCAGAATGAGTTCACTGACGCCACGCCCCGTCGCCGGCCCTTGCTGCAGCCCGTGGCCGCTGTAGCCGTTCGCGAACACGACGTTGTCGAGTTCGGGGTGGTAGCCGATGATCGCGTTGTGATCGAACACGTTGTACTCGTAGTAACCGGACCAGCAATTCTCGACGCGCAGCGCCTCGAATTCCGGCACGCGGTGCGCGAGCGTCGGCCAGATCACGTCGTCGAACAGGTCGTGATCGACTTCGTCGAGCGGCAGGTCGTCCGGGTCGCGATCCGGGCTCGGCGACGTGCCGCAGATATACGTACGCCCTTCCGGCCGGAAATACACGCCGGTCGGGTCGATCAGCAGCGGACAATCGGCGAGCTTCGCCGGCGACGATACGTTGAAGATGCTGCGCCGCCGTGCATACACGGGAATGTCGATGCCCATCATCGACGACAGCGTGCGCGTCCATGCGCCGGCCGCGTTGACCAGCGTGTCGCACGCGTAGCGCTCGCCGTCGCCCGTCACGACATGCGTGATCCGGCGCCCGTCGCGCACGACGTCCTTCACGTCGGCCGGCACGTAGCGCGCACCGAGCGCCTGCGCCTTCTTGCGCAGCGCCTGCACGAGCCCGTAACCGTCGAACCAGCCTTCGCCGCTCACGCCGTACGCGCCCGACACGAGATCGTCGACGTTGAGCCACGGAAACCTCGCGCGCAGCGCGTCGCCGTCCATCAGCCGGATATCGGCGCCGAGGCTCGTCTGCAGCGCATGGTTCTCGCGCAGCGTCGCGTCGCCGGCCGGCGTCGCGAGGAACAGGTAACCGCCTTCGTGCAGATCGATCGAAGGCCGGTTGCCGTCCACTTCGAGCCGTTCGCCGATCGTGCGCAGGAAGTCGATGCCGAACAGCGACATCTCGATCGACAGCGGCGTGGAGAACTGCTGGCGAATCGACGCAGCCGACAGCGCCGACGACGATCTTGCATAGGTGGGATCGCGTTCGATGACGGTCACGGCGACCGTGGGATCGGTGGCGCGCAAGAAATACGCGATCGAGCTGCCGATCACACCACCGCCGACGATGACGACTTGAGAACTCACGACTGACTCCGGTTGCTCGCAACAGGCTCAGGGCCTGTTCACGCTGATAACGGGCTTGCGCTGGCTCTCGCCAGCCGGCCGCGCCCGTGGGTGGTTCGTGCCGCGACTCGCACGGCGTCGCGCGGGCAGGCTTACTCGACGATCGCTTCGGCTATTTCAGCACGTCCGGCATCGCCGCGAAAGCCCGCTCGCGCGTGTTGCGTTCAGTCCGCCGATTTGGTCGTGACAGGCTGCCACGCGGCGTTCTTCACTTCATACAGCGTCGAGCTCGGGTTCTTCAGGTCGCCCGTGTTCGTGAATGCGATCGTGCCCGTGATGCCGTCGTAGCGCGTACCCTTCAGCGCGCCGTTGAAATCGGCCGGCTTCGTCGAGTTCGCCTTCTGCATCGCGTTGATCGCGATCCACGTCGCGTCGTACGCGAACGGCGCATACGCGAGCATGTCGACGCCGTACTTCTGCTTGAATTTCGTTTCGAACAGCTTGCCCTTCGCGAGACGCGACAGCGGCTGCCCGTACTCCCACACCGACGCGCCTTCGGCCGCGTTGCCGGCCAGCCTGATGAAGTTCGCGTTCATCACGCCGCCGCCCGCGAGGAACTGCGCGCGAATGCCGAGCTGGCGCATGCGCTTCACCAGCATCGCGGCCTGCGCGTCGAGGCCGCCGAAGAATACGAGGTCGGCATTCGTGCTCTTGATCTTCGTGAGCTGCGCGCTGAAGTCGACGGCCTTGTCGTTCGTGAATTCGCGCGCGACGATCGCGCCGCCGTTCGCCTTCACCGCCTTCTCGAACTCGTCGGCTTCGCCCTGGCCGAACGCGGTGCGATCGTCGATGATCGCGATGCGCTTCGCCTTCGTCACGCTCGCCGCATACGCGCCGGCGTTGCCGGCGTTCTGCGTGTCGGTCGCGATCACGCGGTATACGGTATCGAGCCCGGCGCGCGTGATGTCGGGATTGGTCGCCGACGGCGTGATCATCGGAATGCCGGCCTTCGCATAGATCTTCGATGCGGGCAGCGTCGTACCCGAATTGAAGTGGCCGATCACGACGGCGACCTGCGCATCGGCGAGCTGCTGCGCGGCCTGTACGCCGGTGCGCGGATCGCTCTGGTCGTCCTGCGACGCGATGACGAATTTCACCGGCTTGCCGCCGACCGTCGTGCGCGCGGCATTCGCTTCGTCGACCGCCATGCGTACGCCGTTCTCGATGTCCTTGCCGTATGCGGCGCCGCCGCCCGTCAGCGGGCCGGCCACGCCGACCTTGACGATCGTCTCCTGCGCCTGGGCCGCGCCCGTCTGGAACGCGAGAAGCGCGGCGGTCACTGCTACGCCGGAAAGCGAACGAATGCGGAACGTCATGGCAGTCCTTCTTCTGGGGGTCGGGATGCAACGCGCGAGCGCCGCGCGTCGGCAACCTCCTGCGCGCCGGTAATGCCTTTCCGTGCCGAGGCGCGTGCGACGCACCGATCCGCCGGACGATTACCGCGACTCCGTCTCCGAAGAGCCTTTCATCGCGAAAGAGGTGAATGGATTGTGGGTAGCCAATACCCGTGCAGCAAACGAAATATCGGAACTACGTTGTGAGGATTTATCATCAAGTTCCGCTGTCATGGCCGATCCGCGGCCCGTCCGGCGGTGGACCGTGGAGGGAGGTATTCGGTGGAGAATGGCGGCCGCGCCGCTGGATAAAGGCCGGCCGTGGTCATGCTGACAACGCATCATCGTTACGACGCCGGCCCGGCCGGCGTGGGCACCGCCGGCGGGGTGCGCCGCATCATCGATCAGTGCCGATCGGTGCCCTTGTGGTTGCGCACCGCATCGGCCGCCTCGCCGGCCTTCTCCTGAAGCTTGCCGGCCTGCTGCTCGGCCACGCCTTCCGCTTCGGTTTCGCGGTCGCCCGTTACCTTGCCGAGCGCTTCCTTGACCGAACCCTTGACCTGCTTGAGCTTGCCCTCGATGCGATTCCTGTCCATGGTCGTCTCCTGCGATGGTTGAGGAAAGCCGACGATGCCGCGCCCCCGCGCCGCACCGCCGAGTGGACAGGATCGCAAGCGGGCGCCGTGGGCGGCAGATGCGGATGCACCAGTGCGCATGGTGCATTCGTACCGGCGCCGTCAGTCCTGGCCCTTCGCCGCGCCCTTGTCGCCACGCGCGCCGTTGCCCTCGGCCGCACCGACGACCCCGCGCTCGCGCGCCCATACGATCGCCTCGCCGCGGCTGTGCACGTCGAGCTTCGCGTAGATCGTCGCGACGTGATTGCGCACGGTGTTCGGCGCAAGCCCGAGGCGGCCGGCGATCTCCTTGTCGGCCAGGCCGTGGCACAGCAGGTCGAACACGTCGCGCTCGCGCGCGGTCAGGTCGGACAGCTGCGCGCCCGCATCCGGCGCATTCGCGCGCCGCACGTTCGCGAGCTTCTCGATCAGCGTGCGGCTGAACCATGACGCATCCTGCATCGCGGTCTCGATCGCATAGACGAGCTCCATCTCGGTACGCTTGCGGTCGCTGATGTCGAGCAGCGCGACGAGCAGGCAGTCGCGTCCGTGGATCGCGACGGGGTCGGCCGACACGACGCAATCGCGTACGTCGCCGTCGCGCGTGCGGATCTGCACGTCCGCGTTGCGCACGTTGCCGTCGCGCGCGAGCCGGCCTTCGATGCGCGGCCACACGCCGCGCTCGGCCCATAGCCCGATCTCGTCGGCGGATTTGCCGAGCAGGTCGCCCTGCGCATGGCCCGTCATCGCGGCGAACGCGTCGTTCACGTCGAGCAGCTCGAAACGGTCGGCCGTGACGATCGCGGTCGCGACCGGCGCCATCCGGAATGCCGTCGCGAAGCGCTCCTCGCTTTGCATCAGCGCGCGCTCGGCCTGCTTGCGCGGCTCGAGATCCATGAACGTGAACAGCATGCACGCCTCGCCGTTCATGTCGATCGGCTGCCCGGCGACGACCACCGCCTTGGTGCTGCCGTCGGCCAGTTTCAGCACGGCTTCCATCTGCGGGATCGTCGCGCCTTCGCCGAGCCGCTCGATCGCAAGCTCGCGCCGCTCGGCCTGCTCGAGCACGTCGACCTCATACACCGAACGGCCGAGCACGTCGTCGCGCGCGTGACCCGTCATGTCGAGAAAGCCCTGGTTGACCTTCACGTAGCGCAGGTCGTCGAGCCGGCAGATCACGGCAGGCGCCGGATTCGCGTTGAAGGTGCGCTCGAAGCGCTCCTCGGCGCTCGCCCATTCGGTCGCGTCGTGCAGCACCAGCGCGAGGCAGTCGGGTGCGCCGGCCGCGTTCGTCAGCACCAGGCTGCGGATGCGATGAACCCAGCTCACCGATTCGTCGGCCGCCGATTCGACTTCGACCGTCACGTCGCTGAACTCCTCGCCGGCGATCACGCGATCCATCGGATAGTGGCCGTCGCGCACCGGATGGTTGTTCCGGTAGCGCAGCCGGAAACGCTCGCGGTATTCGGTGACGTCCGCGCCGAGCGCCTTCAGCTCGGTCACGCCGTGCATTGCGAGCGCGGCCTCGTTCGCCCAGACGATCCGCTGGTCGGGCTCGATCAGGATCACGCCCTCGGTGAGCCCCGCGATGATCTGGTGCAGTTGACGCCGGTCGGTATGCGACTTGAGCGCCTGTTCGTCTATTTGTTCGTTCATCGAATCGTTGTCCCTGTCGTCGACATGAGCGCCGGCCGAGCGCCCGTTGCAGTGCCACGCGCCGGCTGGCGCGTGCGGCGATGATCGCGTGCCACGCCGAGGCGCGACAGGCGCGGATGCACTATCTCGAATAGTACATTCGCACGCCGCTCGCGATCGTGCGGTGCCCCGCCGAACGGCGCAGCACGGCCCGGGCGGCCGTCGCGCCGCGTTGCCCGGACTAGGGTGCACGTCGCGTGCCCGCCCGTTCCGTTTCGTCCCCGGTGCAAACGCACTAGCCAATCAGGTGAATTTGCGCGATGTCCACTCGCGTTCGCGTCGGTACGCTGGTACTGCATCGGCGCTTATGCGCTGCCCTTTCATCCCGCAGAGGAGGACACCAGGATGAAATTGCATCAGACACCCGATCCGACACGGCCGGAACCGTCCCCGGACCATCCGCCCGAACCGTCGCCCGGCACCGACCCGCCGGTGCCGCTGCCGCCCGACGTGCCGCGTCCGGACATGCCGCCGCGCGAGCCCGGCTACGACACGCCGATCGCCCGCTAAGGCCGGGAAATGCACGGGAACGACCCGTGCTCCCGATGGATTCACCCGCCAATCGAAGGAGAACATCAATGAACAAGACCTCGCACCTTTCGACACTGCTCGCCGTCAGCGCGGCCTTCCTGCTTTCCGCCGCCCCGCTCACGAACGCGCACGCCCAGGCCTCGTCGACCGACAGCGGCATGGCGACCGAATCGAATCAGCCCGTGACCGACACCTGGATCACGACCAAGGTGAAGAGTGAGCTCGCGACCACCGACGGCGTGAAGAGCACGGACATCAGCGTGAAGACGGTCGACGGCGTCGTCACGCTCACGGGCGTGCTGCCGACCAGGACCGCCGTGAAGAAGGCCGTCGCCGTGACGCGCGCGATCAAGGGCGTGAAGCACGTCGACTCATCCGGCCTGAAGGCGAAGGCCTGAACTATCACGCGGCCGCGTGCCGCACTTTTCTCCCCTTACGAAAGGAGCACACCATGAACGAAGACAAGATCAAGGGCCAGTGGAAGCAGCTCACCGGCAAGCTGAAGGCCAAGTGGGGCAAGTTGACCGACGACGATCTCTCGGTCGCGGAAGGCAATCGCGATTATCTGGCCGGCAAGATCCAGGAGCGTTACGGAATCGCCCGCGACGAAGCCGAGAAGCAGTTGAAGGAATTCGACCGCGAGCTGTAACGCGCAAGTCGTCTCACCCCGCCGCGACGCCACCCGCGTCGCGGCCACGAGGAGGACAACGACATGGGCAAATATCTGATCGCATGGCTGCTCGGCGTACCGATCGGGCTGCTGGTGCTGTTTTATCTGGTCACGCACCTCTTCTGACGCACGCGACGCCCCGTCGACGAACGAAAACGGGCCGGCGGCTGAAACCAGCCGCCGGCCCATCTGTTTTCTTACGCGTCGCGCTTACTTCGCCGCGTTCGCCGTCATCTTGAAGATGCCTTGCGCGTTGCCCGCGTCGAAGCGCAGGTCGGTCACCCAGCGGCGCGCCGTCTGGTCGAACGTGCGCTTGCGCGTAATGAACTCGTAGAACGAGCCCGGCACGTTGCGCTTCACCGTGCCGCCGTCGCGGGTGCGGAACTCGCGCTCGACGGTATCCGCGCGATACGCGGTCTGGAACACACGGCCCGAGCGCGAACGTTCGACTTCCGGCTTCATCGGCCGGCCTTTCGCCTTCTCGTCGTCGGACAGCTTGAACACGTCGGCGACGCGGTCGGTCGCGTGGTTGAACGCATTGCCTTCGGTCGCGATCCACGCCATTTCCGCCGATTCCATCAGCAGCGTTTCATAGTCGAGCTCGTTCGGCAGATCGTGCTGGCGCGCGAACGCACCGACGATTTCCGGCAGCAGCGCGTGCGCGGCTTCCAGCGACAGCCAGCCTTCGCGCTCCACTTCCCACAGCAGCGCGACGGCCGCCGGCGACAGCGGGTCGCGCGACGTGCTCACGACATTCGTCACGGCCTGCTGGAATTCCTTCGAGAAACGCTCCGGATGCAGTTCGCTGACGAAGAACTGCGCGATTTCGTCCGGCGCGTCTTCATGCGCGTACGCGCGGCCGGTCATGCCGAGCTTGTCGAGCGGGTAACGACCGTTCAGGCGGAAGCCGAGCGGACGCAAGATGCGCGTGAACGCGGCCTCGCCCGGCGGCAGCGCGCCCGTGTGCGGCCAGCGCACCGTGCGCAGCGCGCCATGGTCGAAATAGACCGAGCCGCCGCTTTCGATCGCGTCGGCCGTGTATGCGCGGCCGTTCGCCGAACGCTCGAGCAGCCCTTCGAACAGCGCCATGTTCATCGCCTGCGCGATTTCCGCGCGCGTCACGATGCCGTCTTCCCATTCTTCGAGGATGGCCGGCATGTTCAGGGTCGAGAACAGGGCGTCGGTCTTCGCCTGTCCCAGCAGCTTCGTCAGCAAGCTGTCGATATTCGGATTGCGCATCAGGATTCTCGTCTCGGGGGACCCGCCGGCAAACGTGCCGGCAACTCGTCGGCCGGCCGCCCAGCGGGCGCCTGGCCTTGCGTGGGGAGCATTATTCAAAGGGTTGCAGCGGGGCGTAAAGCGAGATTAAATTGATACGTGATGAGTTTTTGGAATTATCAGCCGTTCTTCGCCTGCGCTTTACCCCGACGCCGCGAGGTTCGTTCGTCAGACAAATCAAGGGTCCGTTTGGAGATGGAATACCCCGTTCCCATGGCGTTCCATCTCTAAACGGGCCCCGACATCATGCGCAAATTCAAGATCCCCAACATGGGCGCGCTCGTGGCTTTCGAAGCCGCCGCCCGTCACGAGAGCTTCACGCACGCGGCCAAGGAGCTGTTCCTGACCGAAAGCGCGGTGTCGCGGCAGATCGCGACGCTGGAGGCGAGCCTCGGCGTGCGGCTGTTCGCACGCGTGAAGCAGCGCGTCGTGCTGACGCGGGCCGGCAAGCTGTACGGCACGCAGGTGCGGCGCGCGCTGGAAACGCTCGACCGCGACACGCTGTCGATCATCGCGCACGGCAGCGGCGGCGGTTACCTGGAGCTCGCGGTGCTGCCGACCTTCGCGTCGCACTGGCTGATCCCGCGCATCAAGAGCTTCTACGACCGCACGCCCGACGTGCGCGTGAACATGGGCAGCCGCACCGACCTGTTCTCGTTCGAGGACACGCACTTCGAAGCCGCGATCCACTACGGCAAGCCGACCTGGCCCGGCACGTCGTCCGACTACCTGTTCGGTGAGGAGGTCGTGCCGATCTGCTCGCCGTCGCTGCTGAACGGGCCCGTCGAGCGCGTCGAGGATCTGCTCGCGTATCCGCTGCTGCACTCGACGACGCGCCCCGGCGCGTGGGCCCAGTGGTTCGAGACGCACGGCGTCGAGGACATCCGCACGATGCAGGGCGTGCGCTACGAACTGCACACGATGCTGATCAGCGCGGCCGCGGCCGGGCTCGGCGTCGCGCTCGTGCCGAAGTTCTTCGTCGAGGAACAGTTGCAGCAGCTCGGGCTCGTCGTGCCGTGCGACGCGACGACCGTCGGCGATTCGGCGTACTACCTCGTGTATCCGACCGAGTTCAGCCACAGCAAGCCGCTGGAATCGTTCCGCGGCTGGCTGCTCGAACAGGCGAGCGCATATGCGGCGCCGGAGCGCGACGCGCACGACGCCGCCGAGGAGGACGACGAGGACGTCGAGTAACGGCGCCATCGCGCCGGCGTCATCGCGCGGCGGCGCCGCATGCGTGCCGCGCCGGCGCGGCCGGCCATGCCGGACACATCAAGCGCGAGGCGGATCATGGGCGGTCAGGTGCGGGTCATCGTGACGAAGACCCGCATTGTCGCGCACCGCATGCGTCACATGTGCCACTTCACCGTGGCGGTCAGCGTGCGCGGATCGCCCGGCATGTTGTACAGGTCCGCGTTGCCGTGAGCGGCAATGAAGTAGCGGCGATTGAACAGGTTGTCGAGCGTGAGCGTCACGTCGACCTTCTTGCTGCGATAGCCGGCGCCCAGGTTGAACACCGTGAACGACGGCAGCGTGACGAGATCGCTCGCCGACGTGTAGCGCGCCGACTGGAACTGCATGCCGGCCGCCGCATAGAAGCCGTACGGCAGCTCGCGCTTGAGCCACAGGTTCGCGCTGTGACGCGGCATCAGCCCCGGCGTGTTGCTCGACACCGCGAGGCCGGCCGCCGTCGATTGCGCGGAACCGTCCACCGTGCCGTTCAGGTACGCGTAACCCGCATACACCGACCACTTCGGCGCGATCTCGCCGGTGAAGCCGAGCTCCATCCCGCGCACGTGCTGCGTGCCGATCGGCAGCGCATAGCCGGGATTCGCCGGGTCGCCGATCTGCTGGTTGGTCTGGCGCATGTCGAACAGCGCGACGCTGGCCGTCGCCTTGCCGCCGAGGTCGAAGCGCGAGCCGACTTCATACGCGGTGGTCTTCTGCGGCGCGAGCGCGGCGCCGTTCGAGAACGCGCCGGAACTGATCAGCGTGTCGGCCAGCGGCGAGAACGACTGGCTGAACGACCCATACAGCGTGAGCCAGTCGAGCGGTTCGTAGATCAGGCCGACGCGCGGGCTCCACGCATGATCGGTGCGGTCGAGATTGACGTTCGACGACGTGTAGTCGTGGCGGATCTGGTTCAGGTAATCGAAGCGCAGGCCGGCCAGCACCTTCCAGTGTTCGGTCAGCGAGATCAGGTCCTGCGCGTAGACGCCCGCGAGCCCGACGACGGTCGACGCGTTCGTCTTCGCGCGCGCGCCGGTCGGCACGCCGGGCAGGACGACCGGCTGCGGATCGAAGAGATCGTAGGTCGCGACCTTCGACACGCTGTAGATCGTATCGAACTTCTGCTGCTGCGACAGTTCCAGCCCGTACAGCAGCTCGTGGCGCATGCCGAACAGCGACGTCTTCTGCGTGAGTTCGAACAGGCCGTCGATGCCGTGATCGGTACGCTGGCGCGTCGACTGGTCGAGCGTGACGACCGGGTGCGCGGCGGTCTTGATCGGCTCGTACGTCACGTAGTTCTTCCGCTCGAGCGAGAAGTCGTACGCGCGGATCGCGCCGTGGAACGACAGAGAATCGTCGAAGCGGTGATCGAGCGACACCGTCGCGCTTTTCGCGGAGATGTCGTTGTAGGAACTGTTCCCGCCGTCGGCCGACCCGTAATACGTGTTGATCGGCACGTCGACCGGCCGGCCGCGATACGCGGGCAGGCCCTGATCCGACGTGCGGCGGTCGTGCAGGTAGTCGAATTCGACGTTCAGCACCGTGTCGCGGTCGAGCTTGAACTGCGCGGACGGCGCGATCGCCTGCCGGTTGAGTTGGAACTGGTCGCGAAAGCTGTTCGAATTCTCGGCCGCGCCGGTCATGCGAAAGCGCGCCGCGTCGTTCGGGTTCCAGCCGAGGTCGAATTCGCCGCGCCGCTCGCCTCGCGTGCCGAGCGTCACGCCCACGTCGTTCACGGGGGTCGCCAGCGGCCGCTTCAGCACGCGATTCACGATGCCGCCCGCCGAGCCGCGCCCGTACAGCACGGCCGCCGGCCCCTTCAGCACCTCGACACGCTCGACGTTCGACAGGTCGCGGTAGTACAGCGCATCGTCGCGAATGCCGTCGACGTACTGGTCCGTGATGCTGTTGAAGCCGCGGATCGTGATCTGGTCGCGCTGGCCGTCACCGACCGAGAAGCCGACGCCCGGCACGTTGCGCAATGCGTCCTGCAGCGACGTCGCGTTCTGATCCTCGATCACTGCGTGCGGCACGACGTTCACGGTCTGCGGCACGTCCATCAGCGACATGTCGGTCTTGGTCGCCGCGCGCGAACGGCCGCCGTCGTACGACGCATGTTCGGCGGCCGCGTTGACGGAAATCGCGGGCAGGGTCGCCGCGGCGGCGGCCGCCTGTGCAAACGAAGTGCGGGCGCCGGCCAGCGACGTGGCGATCAGAAGCGCATGGCACGCGCTCGTGTTGAGTTTCATCGTGAACGTAGAAGGTGGTGAAGAAAACGGCGAACGAGAACACGCCGGCCCGCGCACACGTCACGCGGCGAATCGGCCGGCGAAACCCTTTCCGTGAAGACGACGACGCGCGTGGAGGATCGCCCCGTCGCGCAGGCCGGCGATCGAATAGCCGGCACGGATCGATGCCGGCCGGCTCTACCGGCACGAAAAAAGCCGTGACGTTCGGTCACGGCTCGTAATGCGGCGAAATAATAAACGAGAATGATTCGTGTTTTTAGTTAATTTTTTATGTGTCGCCTGCCCGCAACGTGAACGCGCATGACGCCCCGCATTCCTGACGAATACCTTTCTATTTCAGGTCATCAAGCGGCTTGATTCGTAACGAAGACGAAAGTATCGAATCGGTGGCCTCATGCGGCAAACGATCGGTAAAAGACGGGAGTGGGGATACGACGACGGAGAAGCTGGAGAGGAACACGAAGGATCGGGTGAAGCAGACGGACGGACGGATTCACCGGTCCGGTGCGCGCCGGACCGGGCAACCCCGACCCGGCGCTCCGGGCAGCCGACCTCGTATCGGCAGCGCGGCGGATCTTCTTCTGTTATTCACTACGTCTGCTCTCAGGTTCACTGCATTTTTTTCCTCGCCGCGCCGCGTCATTATCCGCTCAATTCGGCCGAAGTAAAACGTTTGCGGTTGCACCCAAGTTGTTATTCCGGCGATTCGGAAACATTCTTTCCAAATGCCTTCGGTCATTGCGACATGTTTCGCCTCATGTTGCATTCGGTGCGGCGTTCCTTTTAAATGGAACTGGTTCCATTCGCTCAATCGGCGCGATTCGCGCGTGACGCGTCGTCGCGTGCGCGTCATGATGCCGATTCAGGATCGAGGATCATTCAGCTCAGGATTCGCATCGCCCGTCCTTCCCGGACACCCCGTCAAACGAGACCGTCATGCCCGATTCCGCCTCCCTGCAGCACCTGTTTCCCGCCTTACAGGACATCCCCGCCGAATTCCGGCTGGCTTCGCCGATTCACCAGCGCGTATCGCTCGTCGACGGCGAATTGCGACCGTGGGACGGCGCGACCAAGACCGTGCTGTCGCCCGTGTGCGTGCGGCAGGCGGACGGCAGCGTCGAGCAGGTCGAGATCGGCAGCTACCCGGTGATGGGCGAAACGGAAAGCGACGCGGCGCTCGACGCCGCGGTGCGCGCGTACGACGCCGGCCGCGGCGAGTGGCCGACGATGAAGGTCGAGCAGCGCATCGCGTGCATGCAGGACTTCATCAAGCGGATGGTCGCGCAGCGCGAACTCGTCGTGAACCTGATCATGTGGGAAATCGGCAAGAGCCTCGCCGATTCGCAGAAGGAATTCGACCGCACCGTCACCTACATGACGCAGACGATCGACGCGCTGAAGGAGCTCGACAACGCGAACTCGCGCTTCGTGATCGCGGAAGGCACGATCGGCCAGATCCGCCGCACGCCGCTGGGCGTCGTGCTGTGCATGGGCCCGTACAACTATCCGCTGAACGAGACGTTCGCGACGCTGATTCCCGCGCTGCTGATGGGCAACACCGTGGTGTTCAAGCCGCCGCAGTACGGCACGCTGCTGTTCGAGCCGCTGCTCGAGGCGTTCCGCGGCGCGTTCCCGAAGGGTGTGATCAACACGATCTACGCGCCGGGCGCGGTGGTGGTGCCGCACATGCTCGCGTCGGGCAAGATCAACGTGCTCGCGCTGATCGGGTCGAGCAAGGTGGCCGATCACCTGAAGAAGCAGCACCCGAAGTCGCACCGGCTGCGCGCGATCCTCGGCCTCGACGCGAAGAACGCGGCGATCGTGCTGCCCGACGCCGATCTCGACCTCACCGTGAAGGAGTGCCTGCTCGGCGCGCTGTCGTTCAACGGCCAGCGCTGTACCGCGCTGAAGATGCTGCTCGTGCATCGCTCGATCGTCGACGAATTCCTGAAGCGCTTCACCGCCGCGCTCGAACAGCTGAAGATCGGCATGCCGTGGGAAAAAGGCGTCAGCATCACGCCGCTGCCCGGCATGCATCGCACCGCCTACATGACCGATGCAATCGACGACGCGAAGGCGAAGGGCGCTCACGTCGTCAATCAATCGGGCGGGGAATTCAGCAAGACGCTGTTCTACCCGGCCGTCGTGTATCCGGTGTCCGAAGGGATGAAGCTGTACCGCGAGGAGCAGTTCGGGCCGATCATTCCGGTCGCACCGTTCGACGACGTGGAAACCGCGCTCGATTACGTGACGACGTCGGATCACGGCCAGCAGGTCAGCATCTTCGGTTCCGATCCGGCGCAGATCGGCGCGCTCGTCGATCCGCTCGTGAACCAGGTGTGCCGTGTGAACATCAACTGCCAGTGCCAGCGCGGGCCCGACGTGTTCCCGTTCGCGGGGCGCAAGGATTCGGCCGAGGGCACGCTGTCGGTGAGCGACGCGCTGCGTGCGTTCTCGATCCGCTCGATGGTCGCGGCAAAGCAGACCGACAGCAGCAAGCAGTTGCTCGACTCGATCGTGTCGGATCACCACTCGAAGTTCATCAATACGGGCTTCATTTTCTGAAGCCATCCTGATCGATGCCGGAGCCTGCGCCGCCCATCGGTGCGGCGGGGGCTTCCGGCACGCATCGCGCGGCTAGACGTTCGTCACCAGCAGCCGGATCCCCGCCACGCCGAACACGACGGCCAGGCACGCTTCCATCGCGCGACGGCCGCGCACGTACAGCCGCCGCGCACCGTCCATCGAGAACACCAGCGCATAGCCGCCGAACACCATGCAGCCGATCGCGAGGCAGCCCGGGACGACGGCGCCGTGCGCCCCGCCCCCGTTCGACGACAGCGCGACGATCGACACCCACACGAGAATCGCCTTCGGATTGGTCAGGTGCAGCATCGCGCCGCGCACGTAGAAGCGCGACAGCCGCTGCTCGCGCGCCGCGTTCGCCGATGCCGCCGGCGGCCCCGACAGTGCCGTGCGCGCCGACTTGAACGCGAGCCACAGCAGGTACAGCCCGCCGAAGACCTTGATCGCGACCAGCAGCTTCGACCACGCGAGCAGCGCGGCCGATACGCCGAGCGCCGCCACCGTCGCCCAGAACATCGACCCTGAAATCACGCCGAGCGCGAACGCGAGCGCGGCCTTGCGGCCCTGGTTCGCGGCGACCGACATGATCGCGAGATTGCTCGGCCCGGGGCTGGCCGTGCCGATGAAATAGGCCGTGTAGGCAAGCAGCAGGTTGGCCGAGAAGAAAGTGTGGACGCTCATGTCGAATCTCGCGGGGATGATCCGTAGATTGTTGGCAAACCTGCGCCGTCTGCCCATGGACAATTGCGCGGCCGATCGCTGGGCCAGTTGGGTGACCACGCAACCGATCGCCCCTCGCCGGACCGTCTCTGTTTTGAAACAACCGGCGTGCTCGCCGCCGGTTCGCGCGATGCAACCGCGCACGTTGCGCGCAGCGGCTTCCCGTCGGCGGACGCACGGCGGGCGCGGCCGAACCGCCCGGCGCGCGCCGTTCCGGCCGTTCGCCGGCGCAAACGCGCGGCGCACCCGGTGCCCGCGTTACGTTACATCCGTGAAGCATTTCGCGTCGCCGCGCCGCTTCGGGCGCCCGACGCCGCCCGCCTTGCGCCCGTAGATGCCCGCCTCGACCGCCCGCGCGATCCAGTCCCGGCGGGACTCGCCGACCGATGGCGGATCGCGGCTCAACATTGCTCAACAATCGTCCGGCGGCGCTGGTACGGAATCTGCATTCCGTTCGGGCAGAAGCCGCGTGCGGGACCGCGCGGAGAGGAATTCACCCTCGGGCGCGTCAACGGATACGCCCGTACGATATGCATACGCAACGAGGCTCTTCATGGATGCGCAGCCCAACTCGTCCGATTCGTCGTTCCAGCTCTTCCTCGCAAAGGTGCTCGAACAGCCGCTGCCCGACTGGACCGAAAAACAGCAGATGGAACTCGAGATGGCGCGCACGCTGTCGACGCACATGGTCACGCTCGCCGAAGACATGCGCGGCCGCACGCCCGATCTCGCGCGCTGCCTCGTGCTGCTCCGCTACGCGAAGGTGCTCGACTTCATGCTCACGTCGCTCGCCGCGCACCGCGACATTCATCCGCAAACGCTGCGCACGCTGTTCCGGCTCGCGAACCTGAAGGTCGACGATGCCTATCCGGTGTGAGCCGGCGCAACGGATCGTGCGTCGCGCACGGCCATAGCGGCAACCCAGCCCACCCCGCCCACGCGCGGCCCGCCTGCCCCTCCGCGTAAACGGAGGTACAATCGCGCGCCATGAACGCACTTCGCCGCTTCCTGCTCCGGCCAGGCGTCGCGCGACAGTTGCTGTGGGGGCTCCTCCTCGTGATGCTGCTGTCCCGCGCGCTGATGTCGGGCGCCGTGATGCTCGATCCGGACGGCCCGGATGCGGGCTCGGTGGTGCTGTGCTCGGGCCGCGGCCCGCTGATCGTCACCGGCGCCGCGCTGGCCGCCCGCTTCGACGCGAGCGCGCCGATCACGCCGGCCAACGATGCGCTCGCGCTCGTCGATGCACTGAAGCATGACGCGCACGCCGACAAGGCGGCGTCCTCCGGCAACGGCGACACCCTGTGCGCATTCGGCGCCACGCTGTTCACAGCGCTCGCGTCGTTCGTGCTGCTGGTGCTGCTGTTTCCCGCGGCGGTGCCGCGGCGCTTCCGCATTCACTTCGACAGTCTTCCTTTCGTGCGATCGATATTCGACGATCGCCCGCCCTCCCGCGCGCCTCCTCTGTTCTGCTGAACGTTTCGCCCCGTGGCGCATGCACGTCGACGTGCATGCCCGTTCACGCCGTTCGTTTCACCCGACCTGATTCACGCGTTCACCCGAATGCCCGCATCGCGCGGGCGACGCCGCCCTGCACACCGTTTGCGCAGCGTGCCGCGCCGCCTGCCGCGGCGATGCAGGCACGCGGGTGCGACGCACGTTGACGGCAGCCGGCCCGCGCCGGTCGCGCCGCTCGACGAACCCGAGGAGTTCATACCATGTCGACCACCGTCGATCGGGCCATCTCGCCCGCCCGTTCCGCCAGCGCCGGTTACCGGACGCTCTGGCGCTGGCATTTCTATGCCGGCCTGTTCGTGATGCCGTTTCTCGTGATCCTCGCGATCACGGGCACGCTCTACTGCTTCCAGCCGCAGATCGAACCGCTGCTGTATCCGCACCGGCTGATCGTCGAACCGCGCGCGACGCCGCGGCTCGATGCCGACACGCTGCTCGCCCGCGCACGCACCGCGATGCCGGCCGGCGCAACGCCGGTGTCCCTGCAGGTCGTCACCGCCCCGGACCGCAGCGCCGAGTACGTATTCCGGCTGCGCGACGGCAGCCGCGAGAGCGTGTACGTGAACCCGTACGACGGCAGCGTGCTCGGCACGCTGAGCGTCGAGAACCGCTTCATGCAGGTCGACCGGATGCTGCATCGCAAGCTGCTGCTCGGCAAGACCGGCGAGTTGCTGATGGAGCTCGCCGCCTGCTGGACCTTCGTGATGATCGGCACCGGCATCGCGCTGTGGTGGCCGCGCGGTACGGCACGCGTCGGGCACGCGCTGCGGCCCGACCTGTCGCTGCGCGGCCGGCCGCTGTGGAAAAGCATTCACGCGACAGCCGGCATCTGGCTCGCGGCCGGCACGGTCGCGTTCATCCTGACGGGGCTGCCGTGGTCGGGCTCGTGGGGCAAGAATTTCAAGGCGCTCGCCGCGACCGTGAACCTCGGCGCGCCGGAAGGCGCGTGGGGCGGCGCATCGGTACGCTCGACGCGCCCCGGCGCCGCGGCGATGCCCGGCCATGCGCCTGTGCAGGCCGCCGCACCGTCCGGCCATCACCACGATTCCGGCGAATCGATGCCGGGCATGGTGATGGACGACCTGCCGTTACCGCAAACGCCGTGGGCGGTCGGCAACGTGCCCGTGCCGCATTCGCCGTCGGCGCCGACACCGGCACCGCTGCCGCTGGCCCGCGCGATCGCGATCGTCGCCGGGCTCGGCGTGACGAGCGGCTACACGCTCGCGTTGCCGTCCGGCGCGGATGGCGTGTTCACCGCGTCGTACTTTCCGGCCGATCCGAAGGCCGAACGCACGATCTACGTCGACCAGTACAGCGGCGCCGTCTTGAAGGACATCCGCTATGGCGACTACGGCGCGGTATCGAAAGCCGTGTCGTACGGCACGTCGCTGCACATGGGCCGTTATTTCGGGTTCGCGAACCAGCTCATTTGCGCGGTGTTGTCGCTCGGGCTGGCTGCGATGGCCGTCACGGGCACCGTGATGTGGTGGAAGCGCCGCCCGGCCGGGACGCTGGGCGCACCGTCGCGCGAACGCGGCATGCCGCCGATGCGCGGCTGGGTCGCCGGGCTCGTGCTGCTCGGCATCGTCTTCCCGCTGATGGGGCTGACGATCGTCGCGGTCTGGTTGCTCGACCGGCTGCTGTTCGGCCGCGCGGCGCCCGCCGCAGCGTGATCGACGCAAGCGCTTCCTCCATTCGAAGGAAACCGCAACGATGAAGTTCAGATCGACGCTGCCCGCTGCCGTTCTTGCCGCGCTCTCGCCGGCCGGGCATGCACAAGCACTGGAAAGCGGCGTCGACGGCACCGGCGCCACGCTCGCGCCGATTGACCTCGACGCGCCACACACCCGCCGGCGCGTGCGTGGCGGCGAACCGGTCAGTCTCCGGTATCGCCGCGGCCGAACCGGAAGCATCGATCAAGTACGCGCGCCCGCCATCCATTTCCGGTAGCGCCGCGTCTGGCACTGCGCGGCCAGTTGTTGCCGCACCAGCGCGCGCAGCGGCGACACCCGCGGGTCCGTGCGACGCCCTTCACTGAGCCGCGTGAGCTGGAACTTGACGACGGCCATGTTCGCCAGCGCGCCCAGCGCCTTGTTCTTCCAGCGGATCGGCTCCAGCACCGGCACGCTGTCCTTGCCGGCGCGCCAGTCGCGCGGCAGGTTCGGGTCGATCGACAGTGCGGTCGCGATGCCGACCATCGCCACGCCGCTGTTCACCACCTGCTCGGCCACCGCACGACGCCGGATCCCGCCCGTGACCATCAGCGGCATCCGCGCGACGGCGGTGATGTCGCGCGCGAATTCGAGGAAATACGCTTCGCGCGCGAGCGTGCGCCCGTCGCGCGCCTCGCCCTGCATCGCCGGCACTTCATAGCTGCCGCCCGACAGTTCGACGAGATCGACGCCCAGCGGATTCAGCAGTTCGACCACGCGCTTCGCGTCGTCCGCGCTGAAACCGCCGCGCTGGAAATCGGCCGAATTCAGCTTCACCGCGACGACGAATCCCGGCGACACCGTCGCGCGCACCGCTTTCACGATATCGAGCAGCAGGCGTGCGCGATTCTCGATGCTGCCGCCCCATTGATCCTGCCGCCGGTTCGTCAGCGGCGACAGGAACTGGCTCAGCAGATAACCGTGCGCCGCGTGCACCTGCACGCCGGTGAAGCCGCCTTGCTCCGCGAGCTGCGCGGCACGCACGAAGCGCTGCTGCACGTCGGCGATATCGGCTGCCGTCATCTCCTTCGGCACCGGAAACTGCTTCGACAGCGCGCCGAGCGCGAGCGGCACGGCCGACGGCGCGAGCGTCGTCTGGCCGAGCGCCGCCTGCATCTGGCGCCCCGGGTGATTGATCTGCATCCACACGTGCGCGCCGCCCGAGCGGGCGATCCGCGCCCAACGGCGGAAACGGTCGAGATGCGCGTCGCTTTCGAGCACGACGCCGTTCGGCCCCGTCATCGCGCGACCGTCCACCATCACGTTGCCGGTCAGGATCAGGCCGGCCTGGCCGTCGGCCCACGCCTGGTACAGGCGCAGCAACGCGTCGGACGGCGCGTGGTCCGCATCGGCCATGTTTTCTTCCATCGCGGCCTTGGCCAGACGGTTTGGAATCACCGCCCCGTTGGGCAGTGTCAGCGGCGCAAACAGATTCATGGTGGGCACCCTCGATTGACGATGCCCAACGATAACTTTAAAGTCAACTTTAAGGTCAAGCCCCTTTGGAGCACACCATGAAAATCGGCGAACTGGCGAAGGCGAGCGGCCTCGCGGCGTCGCGCATCCGCTTCTACGAGGCGAGCGGCCTGCTCGAACCGGCCCGCCGGCAGGCGAACGGCTATCGGGAATACGGGGCGGAAGCGTTGACGCGGCTCGCGATCATCGATCGCGCCCAGAGCGCGGGCTTCTCGCTCGAGGAGATCCGTGCGGTGCTGCCGCCGGATCTCGGCGCATGGCCGCGCGATGAGTTGCTGGTCGCGCTGCGGCACAGGGTGGGCGAAATCGCGCTGCTCGAACGGCGGCTCGCGCAGAACCGGCAGCATCTGGAGACACTGATCGTCGAGATCGAGAACAAGCCGGCAGGCGAGGATTGCGCGGGCGCCGCGCAACGCATGCTCGATCGGCTGCGCGAGCAGGCCGGCGAGCCGCTGGAGCCGGCGCCCGTCGTGCGGCCGGCGCGCAAGCGGGCGTGATGGATTGTGCCGTGGGATTGCGCTGCGTCGTCCATCTATTCATCCGTTCGCGCCGTGGCCTGGAGTACGGCGCGGCGAGATTGTCCCGATTTGCTTACGTCGCAGGTAATCGACGCACATCACTCGCGCCGCGATCATGGCCCCATCGACTCACGCGCCGCACCCCGCCAAGGAGCCTGCCATGACCGCCTACGCCATCGCCCACCTGCACGACGTCGAGATGTGCGACGACATCGTCGAATACCTCGAGCGCATCGACGGCACGCTCGCGCCGTACGACGGACATTTCGTGATTCACGGCGCGCGGCCGGAAGTGCGCGAGGGCGTGTGGCGCGGTGACCTGATCGCGATCGCGTTTCCCGATCTCGACACGGCGCGCGAATGGTACGAATCGGATGCGTACCGGCAGATTCAGCCGCTGCGCGCACGGCACGCGAGCGGCCCGCTGATCCTGATCGACGGCGTCGACGAACGGCACAAGGCGACCGACATCCTGCGTTGAGGCTTGACGCAGCCGATGCCGGCGACGCTTACGACGCCTTCCGCTCCATCGGCTCGCCGACGACGAAGCCGCCGCCCTGGAACCGCTGCGCGGGATCGTCGTACTCGGCGGTCGGCGCCGTCACCGGAAACAGTCCGGCGAACTGTTCGGAGCTGTCGCGCGGGCGGAAGCCGAGGAAGCCGGCCTTCGTGTTGTCCCACCACTTGACCGGGTTGTCCGACGCGCCGTAGACGATCGCGTGCCCGACGCGGTTCGTCAGCAGCGAGCAGCGCACGAGTTCGATGAAGTCGCGATAGCTGAGGAACGTGACGAGCATGCGCGGATTCTTCGGCACCTCGAACGACGAGCCGATCCGCAGGCATACGGTTTCGATCCCGAAGCGGTCGAAGTAGTAGCGCGACAGCGATTCGCCGAAGCACTTCGTCACGCCGTACAGGCTGTCGGGGCGCAGCGGCGAATCGGCGTCGAGCACTTCGGTGACCGGATGGAAACCGATCGCGTGGTTCGAACTCGCGAACACGACGCGCTTCACGCCGTGCTTGCGCGCGGCTTCGTACAGGTTGTACGTGCCGGTGATGTTCGCGCCGACCAGATCATCGAACGGCGCATCGACCGAAATGCCGCCGAGGTGAACGATCGCGTCCACGCCGTCGACGAGCTGCATCACGGCCGGCCGGTCGGCCAGGTCGACCACGCGGATTTCTTCATGCGCGGCCGCGTCGTCCAGCGCCGCGATGTCGCTGACGCGCACGACATCGGCCCAGTCGGCGAGCGCGCCGCGCAACTGGCGGCCGAGGTTGCCGGCCGCGCCCGTCAGCAGCAGGCGGCCGAACGGTTTGCGCGCGGCGGTGGAAGAGGCGTTCATCGAATCTCCTTGAATCTACTCAAATCGGAAAACGTTTTCCAACTATACGCGGACGCGGCGTCGAACGTCAATGGCCGAACCCGTTCGCGGCCATCCGCACTTTCCCGATATCGGCAGCCGGCCGCGCGCCGGCTTTTTCTGCCACAATCCGGCGTTATCGAACGAAAACGTTACCCTTCGGATGAAAAAAGTTTCCTCGACGATCCGCGACGTGGCCGCGCAAGCCGGCGTGTCGGTCGCGACGGTATCGAAATACGTGAACGGCACGCAGCGCTTCTCGCCGACCGTCGAGGCACGGCTGAAGGAGGCCATCGAGCGGCTCGGCTACCGTTCGAACCCGCTCGCGCGCTCGATGATCACCGGCCGCACGCGCACCATCGGCCTCGTGATCCTCGACATCAGCAACCCGCACTTCACGAACGTGGTGAAAGGCGCGAACCGCGTCGCGCTGCAGCACGACTACACGCTGCTGCTCGTCGATACCGAGGAGAGCCAGGCGCGCGAACGTTCGCTGATCGAGGCACTCGCGCAGCGCGTCGACGGGCTGATCGTCAGCACGCGGATGCCCGACGAGGAAGCCGGCTGGATGCTCGACCTCAACAAGCCGCTCGTGCTGCTGCGTCGCAGCCCCGGCCTGCCGATTCCGAGCGTCGGCATCGACAACCGGCTGTCGACCTACATGCTCGCGCGCCACCTGCTCAATCTCGGCCATACGCGCATCGCGTATCTCGGTTTCGGCACGGCTCGCGTGAACGACGAGCGGATCCAGGGCGCGCGCGACTGCCTCGCCGAAGCGGGGCTCACGCTCGACGTGCACGATGCGCATGCGCCGACCGCCGAAGCCGGCGAGCGCGCGTGCTCGCGCGTGATGCTCGGGCCGCAGCGCCCGCAGGCCGTGATCTGCTACAACGACCTGATCGCGCTCGGCTTCATGAAGGAGGCCGCGTCGCTCGGCTTCCGGCTGCCGCAGGACGTGTCCGTCGCCGGCATCGACAACGTGCCGTACGGCGAATACGCGGCGCCCGCGCTGACGACCGTCGACATCCAGAGCGAGAACATGGGCGAGCTCGCGATGCAGAAGCTGATCGACGCGCTCGCCGGGCGCACCGACGCGAGCTATTCGACGTTCGAGCCGCGGCTGATCATGCGCGCGTCGACGGCGTCGGCCGGCTGACGCGGTCGCGACACGTCACTGTCCCGAACGCAAAAAAACGCGCCGTCCGAGGAGGCGCGTTCGTTTGCAGGGACGCGATTCACGCGTCGAGTTTCGCGGGCTTCATCTTCGGCGTGAGCACGTGCATCACGGCCAGCGCGATCAGGTAGGCCGACGCGCCGATCGCGAACAGCACCCAATAGTGGCCCGTGCGCTGCAGCACCTGGCCGATCACTTCCGAGAACAGCACGCCGCCGATCGAGCCGGCCATCCCGCCGATGCCGACCACCGACGCGACCGCGCGGCGCGGGAACAGGTCGGACGCGGTCGTGAACAGGTTCGCCGACCAGCCCTGGTGCGCGGCGGCGGCGAGACCGACGATCAGTACTGCGATCCACAGGCTCTGCACCTGCGACACGAACGCGATCGGCAGCACGCAGCATGCGCAGATCAGCATCGCCGTCTTGCGCGCACGGTTCACGCTCCAGCCCGCACGCAGCAGCATCGACGACAGCCAGCCGCCGCCGATGCTGCCGACCGTCGTCAGCGCATAGATGCAGACGAGCGGCAAACCGATGTGCTGCATGTCCATCCCGCGCGACTCGTTGAGCCACTTCGGCAGCCAGAACAGGTAGAACCACCACACCGGGTCGGTCAGGAACTTGCCGACCAGGAACGCCCACGTCTCGCGCTTGCGGATCAGTTCGCCCCAGCGCGGCGCCCCGGCGTTCGCATTCGCCGCGTCGAGCGCTTCGGCTTCGTCGCGCGGCTCGTCGTACTCCGCGGCGAGTGCGCGCGTGTCGGCCGTGCGATACATCACCAGCCACACCGCGAGCCACACGAGGCCGATCGCGCCGATGATCACGAACGCCGCGCGCCAGCCGTAGGCCACCGCGATCGCCGGGATGATCGCCGGCGCGAACACCGCGCCGATGTTCGCGCCCGAGTTGAAGATGCCGGTGGCGAGCGCGCGTTCGCGGCGCGGGAACCATTCGGCCGTCGTCTTGATCGCGGCCGGGAAGTTGCCGCCCTCGCCGATGCCGAGCAGCGCGCGCACGAACGCGAAGCCCGTCACCGAGCCGACCGCCGCGTGCAGCATCGCGGCGATGCTCCACACCAGCATCGCCACCGCGTACGACACGCGCGTGCCGAGCCAGTCGACGATGCGCCCGAAGCCGAGCAGGCCCAGCGCATAGAACGCCGAAAATGCCATCACGATGCGGCCGTACTGCACCTGGCTCCAGCCGATGTCGTGCTGGAGCATCGGCGCGAGCAGGCCGAGGATCTGCCGATCCATGTAGTTGATGACGGTCGCGAAAAACAGCAGTGCACAGACGGTCCAGCGATAGCGGCTGGCGGCCGCGCGCACGGCGCCGACGACGGCAGTGGGCATGAATGTCTCCGATGCGCGGTCGCGCCCGTCGCGCCGCACGCAGTTCGTTGACCGGCGACCGGCGCCGGGGCGAACGCCGGCGCGCTGCTGCGCACGACGCGTTTCGCCGATCCGTCTGGAAAACGTTTTTCAAAGGATAGGGTGTCTGCCGGGGCCGTGTCAGTCGGGGATTTCGATGAGTCATCTCAAATTCATCGCGGGAAAAGAGACGACTGTTTCGCAGAGTGGTATTAATCGTTTTTCCTCTGATTTTCCCGCTGCGGCCCGGCCGGCGCGCGGATGCGGAGACACATGTCCGATTCCAGCCAGAATCGACGGCGGGGATGGTTTACAGTCGTCTCATGCGCCTCGATCCCGACACCTGCTACGACGCCCTGCTTTCGCGGAACCGCCGCTTCGACGGCTGGTTCTTCGTCGGCGTGGCGACGACCGGGGTGTACTGCCGCCCCGTCTGCCCGGTGAAGCCGCCGAAGGCGCGCAACTGCAGCTACTACCCGACCGCCGCGGCCGCCGAGAAAGCCGGCTTCCGGCCCTGCATGCGCTGCCGCCCCGAGCTCGCGCCCGGCCACGGGCTGCTCGACCTGTCCGGCAATCTCGCCGACGCGGCCGCGACGCTGATCGACGACGGTTTCCTGAACGCTCATTCCGTCGATGCGCTCGCACGGCGCGTCGGCGTGACCGAGCGCCATCTGCGCCGCATCTTCGGTGCGCAGTTCGGCGTGTCGCCGGTCGAGTTCGCGCAGACGCAGCGGCTGCTGATGGCCAAGCGGCTGCTGACCGATACCGCGCTGCCGGTGGCCGTCGTCGCGTCGACGGCCGGGTTCGGCAGCGTGCGGCGCTTCAACGACCTGTTCCGCCAGCGCTACGGCCTCAATCCGCTGCGGCTGCGCAAAGGAAAAGGGGCCGGCGCATCGGCCGACGGCGACATGACCTTCCCGCTGCCGTACCGGCCGCCGTTCGCGTGGGCCGACCTGATGCGGTTTCTCGCGCAGCGGCAGATCGATGGCGTCGAGCGGATCGACGCGCAGCGTTATGCGCGCATCGTCGACCTGCCGGACCGGAACGGCGGCGGCCGCGTGGCCGGCTGGCTGTCCGTCGCGCACGTGCCGCAGCGCTTCGCGCTGGCCGTGACCGTGTCGCACGCGCTGACGCCGGTCGTGCCGGCCGTGCTCGCACGCGTGCGCCGGCTGTTCGATCTCGACAGCCGCCCCGACGTGATCGATGCGCATCTCGGCGATCTCGCGAGCGGTTCGCCGGGCCTGCGCGTGCCCGGCGCGTTCGACGGTCTCGAGATTGCGATCCGTGCCCTCGCGGGCGAGCAGCTTGCGGCGGCGCAGGTCGATACGCCGTTGCTCGCACGCGTCGCGAAACGCTTCGGCACGCCGGTCGACGGCGCGCCGCCGGGCCTCACGCACGCACTGCCCTGCGCCGCGACGCTGACCACACTGCCGCCTTCGGCCCTCGAGACGATCGGCATCGAGCGCGACACGGCATGCGCGATCGTGTCGCTCGCCCGCGCCGTCGACGACGGCACGCTCGCGCTCGAACCGATGGCGCCGCTCGACGCGACGCTCGCCGCGCTGCGCGCGCTGCCCGGTTTTGATGAACGCGCGGTGCAGTACGTCGCGATGCGTGCGATGGCGTGGCCGAACGCCTTCCCCGCCGACGACGCGTGGCTGCCCGCCCGCACCGAACCCGCGGGCGCGCCGCCCAGCGCGCCGCATGCCGCGCGCTGGGCGCCGTGGCGCGCGTATGCCGCATTGCATGTGTGGCGCCTTCATGGAGATGTGTTGCGATGACTCCCGCTTACCTGATTCCGAGCCCGCTGGGCGACATCGCCGTGCGCATCGAGGACGATGCGCTGACCGGCCTCTACTTCGTCGGCCAGAAATACTTCCCGTCGCTTGCGATCGTGCGCGAAGCGGACGCGCTCGCCATGTCGCCGCTCGCACGCCGGGTCGCAAAAGAAATCGCCGAGTACTTCACCGGCGCGCGCGACACGTTCTCGGTGCCGATTCACCTGCGCGGCACCGCGTTTCAGCGACGGGTATGGAAGGAACTGCTTGCGATTCCGTTCGGCGAACTCGTGTCGTACGGCGACATCACCGAGCGCGTCGGGCTGCCGATGAGCGGCGCGCGCGCCGTGGGCGGCGCGGTCGGCCGCAATCCGGTGTCGATCATCGTGCCGTGCCATCGCGTGGTCGGCGCATCGGGCAGCCTGACCGGCTATGCGGGCGGCATCGACCGCAAACGTGCGCTGCTGTCGCTCGAAGACGCCGGGTTCTCGCGCGGCGCGCACCATCCGGTGCAGCAGGCGCTGGCGTTTTGATATGCCGGGTTTCGCATTCGGCGCAGGTTGTGCGACCTAGCCGCCGCCGCGCTTGCGCATCGCATGCGCGACCCGCGCGTTCGCTTCGAATTTCGCGCGATGCGTCGAGAAAAACGTCCGCACGTTGCGGACGTTCGACGCGCCGGTGAACAGCCGCCGCGCGAATTCGTCGTATTCGGCGACGTCGGCCAGATCGGCGATCACGACGAAATCCGGCCCCGGCGACACGCGATAGCACTGCGTGACGGCCGGCTCCGCGCACACGTACGCTTCGAACGCGTCGTAGTCTTCGGCCGTCTGCCGGTCGAGGCTGATCTCGATCAGCGCGGTGACGGCCGTGCCGATCGCGACCGGGTCCAGCACCGCGACCTGCCGACGGATTACGCCGGCCTCCGTCAGCCGCCGCACGCGACGCATGCAGGTGGGCGGCGACGACAGCGCGCGCTCGGCCAGTTGCAGGTTCGAGACCGATGCATCCTCCTGCAGGATTGCGAGGATGCGCAGGTCGAGATCGTCGAGGGTGATGCCGGCCATCGGCCTCTCCTTCCCGTCAGACAGTGAAATTTAATTTCAACATAATATACGATATTCCATTAAGTTCATATTCGATCGCTTTTTGAAATTTAATTCCATTTCGCTAGCTCTACCATCGCTCTCACTGATCCAGACAGGACATTTACGGAGCGCGATATGTGTGGAATTGTCGGGGCGGTTGCCCAGCGGGACATCCTGCCGAACCTGGTCGACGGCCTGAAGCGACTCGAATACCGCGGCTACGATTCGTGCGGCGTCGTGGTCTACCGCGACCGCACGCTGGCACGCGCCCGCAGCGTCGATCGTGTCGCGAACCTGCAGCGCGAGATTGCCGCACAGGCGCTGTCCGGCTACACGGGCATCGCGCATACGCGCTGGGCCACGCATGGCGCGCCCGTCACGCTCAACGCGCATCCGCACTTCTCGCCGAGCGACGCCGACGCGCGCATCGCGCTGTCGCACAACGGGATCATCGAAAACTGCGACCAACTGCGCACGGAACTACAGGCGCACGGCTATGTGTTCGCGAGCCAGACCGACAGCGAGGCGATCGCACACCTGATCGACCACCTGTACGACGGCGACCTGTTCGATGCGGTACGGCGTGCGGTCGCGCGACTGCGCGGCAGCTATGCGATCGCGGTGATGTGCCGCGACGAGCCGCATCGGATCGTCGGCGCGCGCGACGGGATGCCGCTCGTGGTCGGGGTCGGCGAAGGCGAGAATTTTCTGGCGTCCGATGCGATTGCGCTGTCCGGCATCACCGATCGCATTGCCTACCTGGAGAACGGCGACGTCGCCGATATTCAACTGCATCGCTACTGGATCGTCGACGCGGCCGGCCAGCGCGTCGAGCGCGCGGTGCAACGCGTCGCCGCGCATAGCGGCGCGGCCGATCTCGGATCGTATCGTTACTACATGCAGAAGGAGATCTTCGAGCAGCCGCAGGCCGTGGCCGATACGCTGCTCGACGTTTCGTCGATCATGCCCGAGCTGTTCGGCGACGGCGCGTGGCGTGTATTCAACGACGTCGATTCGGTGCTGCTGCTCGCGTGCGGCGGCAGCTATCACGCGGCACTGACCGCGAAATACTGGATCGAGAGCATCGCGAAGCTGCCGGCCAGCGTCGAGATTGCCAGCGAGTTTCGTTATCGCGACAGCGTGCCGAATCCGCGCACGCTCGTCGTCGCCGTGTCGCAAAGTGGTGAAACGGCCGATGTGCTCGGGGCCGTGCATGTCGCGAAGCGCAGCGGGATGATGCATACGCTCGCGATCTGCAACGTCGCGACGAGTGCGCTGATGCGCGAATGTGCGCTGCAGTTCGTGACGCGTGCGGGGATCGAGATCGGCGTGGCTTCGACGAAGGCGTTTACGACGCAGCTCGTGGCGTTGTTCCTGCTGGCGTTGTCACTGGCACAGGTGCGCGGGCGGTTGAGTGACGATGAAGAAAAGGAACATCTGCGGGCGCTGCGGCACCTGCCCGACGCGATGTCGAAGGTGCTCGCGCTGGAACCGCAGATCATGGCGTGGTCGGAGTTGCTCGCGCGACGCGACAACATGCTGTTTCTCGGGCGCGGCATGCATTATCCGATCGCGCTCGAAGGGGCGCTGAAGATGAAGGAGATTTCCTATATTCATGCGGAGGCTTATCCGGCGGGGGAGTTGAAGCATGGGCCGCTGGCGCTCGTCAGCAATGAAATGCCGGTGATCGCGGTTGCGCCGAATGACATGCTGCTCGAGAAGCTCAGGTCGAACATGCATGAAGTCAGTGCGCGGAATGGGCGGCTGTTCGTGTTCGCGGATGTGGACTGCGGGATCGTGCCGAGTGAGGGGATCGAGGTGATTCGGCTCAACGAGTATTACGGGCCGTTGTCGCCGATCTTGCATACGGTGCCGATGCAACTGCTCGCGTATCACGCGGCGCTGGCGCGGGGGACGGATATTGATAAGCCGAGGAATTTGGCGAAGTCGGTGACGGTGGAGTGAGGGGGAATCGTGCCGAAGGCAGATGGCAGTTTCGAATAATTCCACGCGACGTCCCCGCTGAAATCCCCACGAAGGATCACTTGGCGAGGACTATTGTAAATTGCTCCGTCGACATTTTTTGCGCGACCAAAATGCGCAACATCTCCGAAAAGCAATGTACGAAGCATCTAAAATTTTGGATGATGGCGGCCGAAATTTATCCAGGATCATAGGTTGGGTGAAAAACTGCGATCACTCATCGAAAAATATTAGCCATTCGACGGATGGTTAAATTCTCCCGTCGCGCCGTATTTTTGTCAATTTTATATTATATAATTCGTTGTTTATTTTTCAACTAAAGAGTCTCCGTATGGCATTGTTTGAAATAGCAGGCAATGGCTTGCAACCTATTCCGCTCGGCACCTTCGGAAATCTTGGTCTGCGAGAAAGAGCCGATATTCAGAGAGCAGTGCGCGCACACATTGAAGCCATCACTCCCGGAGTGAAGACGAAAGTTATCGCGGAAGAGTTCGGTGACTGGAACGGAGCGAATCGCCGAATTGACCTGCTGTGCGTGGACGAGGACGCAAATCTGGTCGTCGTTGAGTTGAAACGTGACGAAGGTGCCCATATGGACCTGCAAGCGTTGCGATACGCAGCGATGATTTCAACCATGCGGTTCGAGCAAGCGATCGCAGCCCATCGCAAGTACCTCACCGACACTGGTTCCAGTGAGGATCCCGAACAGGCGCTTCGTGATTTCTTGGAGGTAGACGAGGGCCCCGTCGTCTTCACCGATACGGTGCGAATCGTGTTGGCATCTGCGAATTTTTCCTCTGAATTGACGACAGCTGTTCTCTGGCTGAATAAACAGGGAAACATGGACATTCGATGTGTCCAAATTCGCCCGCATGCGGTCGACTCTCATGTATTGCTCGACATCCAGCAAGTCATCCCTCTTCCGCAGGCCACTCAATATACGGTCGCGCTACGTGAAAAGTCGAACGAACAAGCAAGTGCGCGGACGACGACCCGAGACACGACTCGATACGATCTGACCATCGGGGATGCCTTCTATCCCAATCTGCCGAAGCGCCGACTGATGCTTGGGCTTGTACGCGAAGCCATAACACAGGGGCGTTCGCCTGACGAGATTCGAGAGGCAATCACTTGGCGAAAGCGCGATCTCTTCATCTCCAAACCAGGCCACGCAGATGAAGCTGAGTTCCAAGCCCTGTTTCCCGGAAAAAAGCTTCGATATTTCTTCGGTGCAAACGAGAGGTTCTTCCTCGATGGCACAACCTATGTTCTGACTCTAGCGTGGGCCGACCGTACCCTTGAGGCCGCCGACAAGGTCAAGCAGCTTCTGCGCAATCCGGAAGAAGCCTTTTGGGAACCGACGTCTTCGACAAGCGAACAGGACGAGGAAGAATTCTACGATGGGTACGTTATCAGACGGCTCGCGAGCGGCATCATTGAGCTCGAGCGGGATGGCCTGCCAGTGTCCCCC
Organism: Burkholderia sp. BCC1208; assembly: GCF_902833095.1. NCBI lineage: Bacteria > Pseudomonadati > Pseudomonadota > Betaproteobacteria > Burkholderiales > Burkholderiaceae > Burkholderia > Burkholderia sp. BCC1208. Next base: position 204,358 of record NZ_CADFDY010000010.1, read on the forward strand.
GCACGACCAGTTCTGCACAAATTCGCCGAGCAACTAGGTATCTCGACGCAATATGAAAGCGGCACCGAGGCGAATACTCAACAACTCGGCAAGCGAATCATCAGTGCCCTTCGGTCAGCGTAAGGCTCTGGCCGCGCGCCAGCAATCGCAGTAGCTGATGCAGCTTTAAGTCAAACGTCCATGTCGAACGCGACGATGGCTGGTACGCGATCATCGACCAGCTATCGCGCTGGCTCGAAGCGCATGCGCACAAATCGTTGCTGATCGTGCTTGGGGTCAAGGGGAGGCTCGGCGGCCTACGATTCCGCATGCGCGGGAACGTGCGCGGCGAATCGGGCGGCTGGCTCATATCCGCGGCGGAGCTGAGCCAAACGAATTTGCGAAGGTCGCAGCCATCCGACCCTGCTGCGCGGGCATGCAGACGCCGATTTACGAACCGACAACACCTGTAGTCGCAATTTCGCTTAGCGCATTCTTTTGGTCAGCGTACCATCGTACGAGACATTCTCTGTCATGGCATGTCTTCTCCCGATAATTCCATTGCTCGCGCGTTCGTTCACGAAATGCAGCTTGGTTCGTTACGGCAGCGTTAGCTTTCGTATGCTGAGACTCCGACGCATTTCCGGCCGTCGCCGAACCACCCCGAACGAAATGATGCCCCACCCGCGCCCGAAGCACCCCCTCCAGCGCGGCAAGCCTTTCACGCAGCCGCACCGCTTGCCCTTCCGTCATTTCGCCGAGCACGATCTTTTGTTCGAGAACGTCGCCACAGCGAGTAATGGCCCACCGATCGACCGTAGCCGTTTCACCTTCGAGTACGGCCTCCGCGGTCGAAACGATGCCCGGAATCCGTCTCGAAACGAGATGAACCGTATGCGTCAACGTAAAACCGGGAAGGAAGTGCGACCAGTCTTCACAGACGGTCGGGCGGGAAGCGGAGGAAACTTGGCTCATGGTTGCTCCGGATGAATGGTTATCGAACCGGTGCCAGCCATGCTGCTCCCGCTTCGTTGCCGTCAATCGGCCGCATCGCCTCGAGGGCGTCCACCTTGCCCGGGAGGGCAGGTTGGCGTCGGATGACCCGACTCTGGATGCTTGAATTCTCGCGTTCGTCATTCCGAACGCAGTTCCATTATAGCGAAAATCCGACGTCGAACAAGGCCCTCAGGAAAAACCACGCTGCGACCGGACGTCTCTCCGATCCGGCCCCTGTACCGAGGGGAACCCGGTCACACACGACCTTCCGCGCCAACTAAAACCAGACACTGAACCGCGCGCCCGTTGCCAGCACATCGACCGTCAGCTTCCATTGATGAGCGTCGGCGATCTCCTTGCAGATCGCCAGCCCGAGGCCCGCACCGTCATACCGCGAATCCGGCGCCCGCCAGTATCGGTCGAAGAGCAGCGGAAGATGCTCCCGCCGAATGCCCGGCCCTTCATCGTCGACATGAATCGCCGTCTCGAGAACGGTCAGCACGACGACACCGCCCGACGGCGACGCGTTGATCGCATTCTCGAGAAAGTTCTTGAGCAGGATGAAAAGCGCCCCGCCATCCGCGCGTATCGGCGACGCGGAATCGCGCGCTTCGATATGGAGCTTCACCTGCTTCGCATCGGCCTTGCCGGCCAGCAAGCTCACGGCGTCTCGCGCGACTTCGTCGCCGTTCACGTCGCCGAAGCTGAAGTTCTGCGCTTCGCTGACTTCAGCCAGATGCAGCAGTTGCTTCACTTGCCGGGCCATCAGGTCGATCTCGCGAAGCAACAGCGCCTTCTGGCTGATGTCGGGCTGCAGCTCGATCTGCCCTCTGACCAGCGTGAGCGGTGTCTGCAACTCGTGCGCGGCGTCGGCCAGAAACTGCTGCTGAACGGCGAAGCCATTCTCGAGCCGGCTCAGTGCGTCGTTGAACGCATCGATCAGCGGCTTGATCTCGCTGGGAATCCCGGCCGACGACAGCCGCGTTTTCAGGTTGCGCGGCTCGATTTCCCGCGCGGCACGCGATACCTCCCGCAACGGCTTCAGCACGTGACCAATCGTCAACGGCAACGTCAGTCCAAAAATGATGGTCGCAATGACCAGCACATAAGCGACGGTCTTCGGTATCGGATCGACCCTCGTCATGACGAGCGCATCGACGAGTTGCCTGCTTTGCGCCACCTGCACGTAATGGACGACGCTACCGTTCGACGCGCGCTGCGTCGCGATCGCATACGCCTTGCCGTCGATCGTGACGGGCAATACCTTGCCGGCCGCCGTCGCGAGATCCTCCGCCAGCCACGGCCGATCCCCGTTCGACGGCGCCGACGCCAGCAACACCTTCCCCGTCGCATCGAGCACGCGGTACATCGCGTCGGTTGGCAAGAGCCGGAACATCGCCGCCGGACGCTCGCCCAATCGCACCGATACCGGCCGCCCGATCGCGTCGAAGCGCATGCCGGCCTCGATATGACGGATGCTCTCCATCTGCTGGCGCCGCCCGAGGAGTTCCGGATATCGAGCGAGAAAATACATGGAAAGCGCGGACAGCAGCGCCAGGCTGACGGCGAACGCGACGACGTTGGTCACCCATAGACGCGTCGACAGGCGCAGGATCCAATGACGGAACATGGCGGTTTTCTTACGAGGGAGTGGCAACGGGCGACGCGCGGCGAAGCATCGTCACGCGCCCCGCAGCGCGAAGCCGGCGCCGCGGATGTTGGTGAGCCGCATCGTTGCCCCGATCGCCGTCAGTTTCTTGCGCAAGCGGTGCACGGTCACCTCGAGCGCGTTCGGCGTGACCGCCTCCGCGAGCCCCCATGCGGCATGCTCGAGTATCGAATGCCGGACGGTCCGCCCCGCGGCTTCGATCAGGCAGAGCATGACCTGCAGCTCGGCCGGCGCCAGCAGTACCGTCCGATCGCCACAGCGCATCGCGCGCTGGGCCGGGTCCACGGTCACGTCCGCGAACGATGCGACGAGGGTCGTGAGCAGCGCCGGGCGCCGCATCAGCGTGCGCACGCGGGCGACGAGTTCGCTCATTTCGAACGGCTTGGTCACATAGTCGTCGGCGCCGCTTTCGAGTCCGTCGATGCGGTCATGCAACGCATCGCGTGCCGTCAGCATCAGGCAAGGCATCATGCGCCCCGCCGCACGCAGCGTCCGCAAGAACGCCAGGCCGTCTCCGTCGGGCAATCCGCGGTCGACGATCAGCAGTGCATAGTCGGCCCGCTCGACACCGTAGGCGGCTTCCCGAGCATTACCGAACCGATCGGATTCGATCCCGGCCGCAGCCAGGGCCTGTGCCAACAGGCCGGCCAGGCGCTCGTGATCCTCGACAATCGCCACTCTTGGCATACTCGCACTCACTTGAACCGATACATGTAGCCGATTCTGGCCTCGGGAACGAACCGCCGTCCGACGAGCGGACTGTCGGTGATGCCGTCGCCGAGACGCGACACGCCCACGTCCACAAAAATCGTCTGCTGCTTCGTCAGCCGGTAGTCGACACGGGTGCCGGCCGATACGTTCACGGTCGAACCCGCACTGTATGCGGCACGCCAGGCACGCGCCTCGGATGGTCGCACGCCGTAATAGTAGTCGACGTATTTGTCGCTCAGCCATTCCACGCCGACATGTGGCGCGATCGAGAACGCGCCGAGGGCGAACGCCTTCTCGAAGCCGATCTTCGCGCGCTCGCCCTTGTTGCCGCCGAGCAGGAAACTGCTCGACAAGGTGCCGAAGCTCGTGCTCCATGACAGTGCAGGGCCGTACCATAACGCGCCCTTGCGATTTTCCATGCCGTTCAGGATCGGCGCGTCCGAGCCCTTGTATCCGTCGAACAGCGAGAACTGGCCACGAAGCGCGACACTGACGCCGCTCCAGCTGCCGATTTTCAGATCGACCGTGGTGCCGATGGCCTGCACCCATTTATTGTCGAAGTAGACCAGCGGAAAAGGCAATACGCGGGTGCCGTCGCCCCTGTAAACCGACGGCTCGATGCCGACGCCGGCGCCGAGTCCCCAATGCGTGACGTTCGTCGCGTGGTCGAGGATGGTCAGCCCCGTATTGTCGGGGTCGGGTGGGTTCGTGCCCTCGTCCGCCCACGCGGAAACAGATGAAAGTGCAAATGAAGCAGCAAGCAGCAATAACGGGCGTTCGCGGCGGGAGGCAATTTTCACAATCGTTTTCCTGGAGTCGGCGGTCAAAACGGGGGCTACTGTAGGACCAGTCGACTTACCGCTCACTTACCAGGAAAAATATCGTCTCCTTGCGGACTATGCGGGAAACTCAAATGGTGGGAAATATCGGCGCAGGGCGATCTCGTGCCGCCCTGCGCGCTTGAAGAACGCGGCAAATGCGCGTCGTCAAAATACCGTATGCAGCCCCACCCGCGCGACCGCCTGACTCGCGGAGCTCGACACCCCGTTCGGATCCAGCACCCCGTTCACCTGCGCATTCGCGCCGCTATTCGCCCGCTGATAATCCGCCGATACATACACCATCGTCCGCTTCGACAACAGGTATTGAAGGGCGACGCTGACCTGATGCGCATGGTTGTCGTTCACCGCTTCATTGCCCTTCATGTACATGTATTTCGCGCCCAGCACGACGTCCGGCCGGATCCGCCACAGGCCGCCGGCTTCGGCCATCCACACGCCCGCACCGTTGAACGCGTTGCGCACGCTGGTCACCAGCGCCTTCGCGGCAACCACGCCAAAGTCGTAGTGCATCCCGACACCCCAGTTGCGCACGCTGGTCGACGGCACGCCCGGCGCCGGGCCGTATTTCTCGTTCGTATAGGCCGCGCCCACGCCGAAGGGCCCGAGCTCATAGTTCACGCCGGCGCTGACGGCGTTGTCCGCGCCGACCGAGCCGGCCACGCCGCCGAACGCATACATCACGCCACCGGAAAAGCCAGCGACGGTCGGCGAGCTGTACTTGACCGAATTCGCGATCGGCTTGCTGCCGGCCGTGCGGTCCCAGTCGAACGCGCCGGTCGGATTACCGGGAAGCGCAAGACGCTGGAACGGGCCATTCCGAAAGCCGTACAGGCCGGAGATGTCCCGCGAAATCGCGTTGCCCTTTGAAAAGAGCGAATCCACCATGAAGTCGTACTGATTGCCCAGCGTGAGGCTGCCGAACCGGTCGCTCTCGAGGCCCACGTAGGCATTGCGCCCGAAAATCCCGGTGCCGACGATGCTGCCGTTCGCCATCGAGAACTGATTCACGAGCGCGAAGATCGCACGATATCCGCCGCCGAGATCCTCGGTGCCGCGCAGGCCGAACAGGTTGGGCGCGAATATGCCGTCGTCGAACTTGACGTTCTTTCCGCCGCCTTCGTTGCTGACATACGAGATGCCGGAATCGATCAATCCGAACATCGTCACGCTGCTTTGCGCCCATGCGCCCTGCGCCACGGCAAGCACCGCCAATACACCAAACCTGAGTTTCATGTTGTCTCCGTCTTTTTTATGAAAATACGCGTTCGTCACCTGCTTCGAGGCGGGTGTTCGCTCATTGCTTCGTGGAAAATCGCCTTGAATCAGGCAGTCATAACAACACCTGAATTTAGTTTTACTGATTAATTAATTCGAAAAATCTCCGGTGAAGCCATATCGACCTGAACGATGCAAAATCCGCGAAATCAAGCGCCCCGAAAGACGACCCACGCGGAGGCATCCACCTCGACGGCCACGGTGTCCAGCCCGGCCCCCGTGCAAGGCCCGTCGATACACACGCCGTCGTCGAACCGGAACAACGCACTGTGATGCGCACACATCAACACCTGCGACCGGTAGCACGACACACGCCCCGGCACAAAATCGAGCGGCACCGAGAAGTGCGGGCAACGATTCACGTACGCCCACACCTGCTCGCCACGCCGCACCACGACGACGGGCCGTCCGATGCAGGCTTCATCGACGACCCGCGCGCCGCCGTCGGGCACATCGGACACGCGGCACAGCCGTTTCGCTTCCATCGCTCACACCCTTTGCTCGGGGTTGCCGAGGCTCCAGTCCCACGGACGCACCTCGACGTGCGAGAACAGGCCCTCCTTCACATACGGGTCGTTGCCGACGAACCGCATCACCGCATGGATATCGTCCGCCTCGACGACGAGCAGCGTGCCGTTCATCGCATCGCCCTGCGGGTCCAGCGTCGGGCCGCCGAGCCGCACGTACACCCCGTGCTCGGCCGCCGAGCGCAGATACGTCCGGTGAATCGGCCGCATGCGGTCGCGCACGTCGCGCATACCCGGCTGGTCGGTGGCAAACACTGCAAAAAAATGCGCCATGGCGATCAGCTCCGATCAAGGGCAAAGCCGAACATCGCTTCGCGGGACAAGCCGTGCAGGCCGATCTGGTCATTCATCACGTCGTTCTCCGTTCGCGCATCCTGCTGCTCAATGCGGCGCGCACCCTTCCCATGCATGCTGAAGCAACGCGCGAATCGCGGTGCGTTCGATCGGCCGCGGGTTCGCATACGGGTTCCTGCACGCGAGATCGGCCGCTTCATCGAGCCCTTGCTCCGGCATCCCGATATCAGCCAGCGCCGGTGCGATGCCGAGCTGCGCGTTCAGCGCGAACAGCAGCGGCCCGGCGTCGGCCGCGTCGCGCCCGCCCAGCGCCCGGGCGACGCGCCGCAGTGCGTCGGGCGCAGCGGCGTGGTTGTAATGCGCGGTATGCGGCAACATCGCCGCGTGCGTCTGCGCGTGCGGCAGGTTGAACGTGCCGCCCAGCGTATGGCAGAGCTTGTGGTGCAACGCCATGCCGACCGCACCGAGGCACGTGCCGGCCAGCCATGCGCCATACAACGCGCGGCTGCGCATCGCGCGATCTTGCGGATCGCGCACCACGCCGGGCAACGCTTCGCCGAGCGCACGAATCGATTCTTCCGCCATCAGGCTGATGACCGGATTCGCGTCTTCCGCGTAGAGCGCCTCGACGGCATGCGCCATCGCATTGACACCGGACGCCGCCGAAATACCGGGCGGCAGCGACAACGTCAGCGAAGGGTCGTAAATCACGGTACGCGGCAGCACGCGCGCATCGCGCCCGGTGCGCTTCAACCGGCCTTCGGTGAGCCCGTAGATCGGCGTCATCTCCGAGCCGGCGTAGGTCGTCGGCACGGCGAGGATCGGCAGCGACGATTCGAGTGCGATCGCCTTGCCGAGCCCGATCGTCGAGCCGCCGCCGATCGCGATGCAGCAGTCCGCGCCCAGCTCGGCGGCCATCTCGCGCGCGGCACGCGCGACTTCGACCGGTACGTGCATCACGGCCTGCGCGCACACGCCCGCCGCACGCTCGCCGAGCACGTCCTTCACGCGGTCGGCGAGCGGCTGCTGTTCGGGCGTCGACAGAATCAGCGCCCGCTGCGCGCCGAGCGCGGACAGCTCGTCCGGCAGCCGTTCGAGCGCGCCCCATTCGAACACGACGCGGGACGGCGTTCCCTGATAGACGAAGCGTTCCATACGAGCCTCAGCGCTTGAAATGCGGCGGTACATTGCCGTCGACGTTGACCCACACCGAGCGCGCTTCCGTGTAGTCGTGCATGGCCTCGAAGCCCATCTCGCGGCCGTAGCCCGACTTGCCCACCCCGCCGAACGGGCTGCCCGGATTGACGCGCTTGTAGCAGTTGATCCAGCACATGCCCGCGTCGATCCGCGCCGCCATCCGGTGGGCACGCGAGAGGTCGTTGGTCCACAGGCCGCTGCCGAGCCCGTATTCCGTCGCGTTGGCGATCGCCAACGCTTCTTCGTCGCTGCCGAAGCGCAGCACGGTGACGAACGGCCCGAACACTTCCTCCTGCGCGACGCGGTCGGTCGCATGCTTCGCCTCGACGATCGTCGGGCGCACGTAATAGCCATTGGCGAGCGCCGGATCCTGCGGTGCGCTGCCGCCCGTCAGCACGCGGCCGCCCTGCTCACGCGCGACGTCGACGTATGACAGCACGCGATCGAGGTGCTGCTTCGACGTGAGCGGCCCCATTTCGGTATTCGGATCGAGCGGGTTGCCGATCCGGATCGACGATGCGAGCGCGACGAAGCGCTCGAGGAATGCGTCCGCGATGCGTTCGTGCAGCACCAGACGCGACCCCGCGATACACGCCTGCCCCTGGTTGTGGAAGATCGCCCACGCGGCGCCGTTGATGGCCGCGTCGAGGTTGGCATCGTCGAACACGATGTTGGCGCCCTTGCCGCCCAGTTCCAGTTGCACGCGCTTCAGGTTGCCCTGCGACGCTTCGACGATTCGCCGGCCCGTCGCCGTCGATCCGGTGAACGCGATCTTGCCGACGCCGGGATGTTCCGCGAGCCGCTGGCCGGCCGTATGGCCGTAGCCGGGCACGATGTTGACGACGCCGGCAGGAAACCCGACCTCGGCCATCAGCTCGACGATGCGCAGCGTCGACAGCGGTGTGATTTCCGACGGCTTGAGCACCACCGTATTGCCGGCCGCCAGCGCCGGGCCCATTTTCCAGCTCGTGAACATCAGCGGAAAATTCCACGGCACGATCTGGCCGACCACGCCGATCGGCGCGCGCTGCACGTAGTTCAGGAAACCGGTCTCGACCGGTATCACCGAGCCTTGCGGCTTGTCGGCCATGCCGCCGAAATAGCGGAAGCAGGCCGCCGTGCGCGGCACGTCGAGCGCACGCGAATCGCGAATCGGGTGGCCGGTGTCCAGCGATTCGAGCTGCGCCAGCTCCTCCGCGTTGGCTTCGATCGCATCGGCCAGACGCAGCAGCAGGCGGCCGCGCTCGGCGGCCGGCATCGCGGACCAGGTCGGGAACGCGCGCGTCGCGGCTTCGACGGCGAGGTCGACGTCCGCCGCGGTGGCCGCGGCGATCTTCGTGATGACGGAACCGTCGTGCGGGTTCAGCACGTCGATCGTGCCGCGATCGACGGCGTCGACGAAGCGCCCGCCGATGAAGAGTTGGGTTTGCATGAATCGTCCTCGGTGTAATGCGGAAGCGGAAGCTGGAACTGAAAACTGAAGCGCGGCCTAGAACGCGATCGGATACGGCGCGAGCTCGCCGCTCTCGTAGCGTTGCGGCAGATCCGGCGTCGCGTTCTCCCAGACCAGCAGCATCGAGCGCTTCGTCGAATAGCCCTGGTGCCGGATATCGGCCGGCATCGCGCAGATGTCGCCGGCTCGCATCGTGATGCGTGCGCGCGGCGCGCCGGTGTTCTTGTCGCCGATGTCCCACACGATTTCGTCGGACAGTTGCAGGAACCATTCGACGCGGTCGTTGCCGTGGAATACCGGCAGGATGAATTCCTCCGTGGTGGGGCAGAACAGGCTGCGCCCGCACACCGACGTCACCGACGGATTCCACGTCACGTCCGAGCGCGACAGGTACTTGAACAGGTTGAACGCGTGCAGCTCGCCTTCGAAGCCCGGCTCGACGTGCACTTCCGGTTCGTCCTGCGCCACGTCGAGAAACGCGCGGTTGACCGGCAGCTCGTCGCGCAGCGGCGAGTCGCCTTCGAGGCCCGGCATGCGACGCGTCGCGATACGCGTACGCTCGATCGCCGAGCCGTTGTCGCCGTACTTGCGCCCGAACGCCGTGCCCGTTTCCTCGGGCGCCGCGAACGGATCGAAGCCCTCGTTGGTCCAGTCGTGCAGCATCGCCTTGAAGGTCGCCATGATCGTCGGCGTGTCGAAGGTCTCGGTGTAGTCGACGCCGGCGTCCTTCAGGATGCCGTTGAAGGTTCCCGCATACATGTCGACCTTGCCGTAGTGATTGCGCGTGCCGAATACGTGATCGAAATTCACCCAGCCGTAGAAGAAGCCCCACGCGACGTCGCGCATCATCGCGCGCAGGAACGCGTCGGCCGGCATCGCATGCGTGCGGGTCTGGCCTTTCGCGGGCCAGCTGATCTTCACGAAATATTCGTCGCGCCGGAAGGCGAATTCACCGAGCTGAAAGCCGCGGTAGCCGGTGACGGCATCGGCTTCGGTCGATCGCACCAGATCGGCGGCGAAGCCCGTGGAAAGGTCGAGGGTCTCGAGGGTGGCCATAACGTGTCTCCTGGAATAGTCGAATGCGGTCGGAAGGTCAGTGCAGGCAGATCTCGGCCCACTTCTCGACGGACAGCTCGCCGAGCACGGTCTGGACGAGCGCGACGCCCGGCCGGCTCGCGGTGAAGCGATACGCGCAGCCGGCCGGCAGCAGCGCCTGATGCCCCTGGCGTAACACGACGTACCCCATGTTCCGGCCGGCCGGGTGCGCGCCCGCGCTCACGGTGCCGCGGCCCGATTGCGGCGGGTCGTCGAGCTTGATGAAGTCGATCCGGACCTCGCCGTCCATCTGGATCGTGAACTCGTCGTGCGCACACGCGAACCACGGCGACTGGCCGTCGGTCCGCAACACTTCGATCACGTATTCGAGGTTCTTGCCGGCGACGACCTTTTCGTAAGGGGCCGACTTCGATGCCACCTCGAAGACGTTCGAGAAGGCGTAGTGCTGCGCGCTGCCGCTGGTGATTTCGATCTCGCCCTTCCGGTAACCATCGAGCGAACCGAAGACGGTGTGGAATGCCGTGCTGGTCATGACTGTCTCCTGAGTTGAACCGCTTGTTGGATTCCACTCTAGGGGCAACGAACAGCCGCAACAAGGCGACGGACGGCGATTACGGCATTTGCGTTTCGCGAATAATCCGCGCGGCTCAACGCACCCAGCCGCGCGCCAGCAGCGGGATATCCCACGGGGATTCGTCGCCGATGTATTCGGCGAGGAATTCGACCAGAGCCTTCACCTTCAACGCCTGCCGCTGCGTGGCGGGATAAACGGCGGCGAAGCTCAGCGGCGCGAGCTGGTAGTCGGTCAGGATCGGCACCAGGCGGCCCGCGACGAGCGCGTCGCTTGCCACGAGCGTCGGCAGGCAGACGACGCCGCCGCCGGTCAGCGCGTACTCGCGCAACAGATGAACGGAGTTCGAGCGGATCATGCCCGGCAACTCCATTTCGACGACCTCGTCGCCGCGCGTCATCGTCCAGCGGTTGCGCGACGGATAGCCCGAATACAGCGCCGTGGTGTGCTGCAGCAGATCGCGCGGATGTTGTGGTGCACCATGCGCGTCGACGTACGCGGGCGAGGCACAGAAGAGGCGCCGGACCGTGAACAGCCGTCGCTCGATCAGCGACTCGGAAATCGGCGGGAAGATCTGGAACGCGATGTCGAATCCTTCCTCGACAGGATCGACGACGCGATCGTTGACGATGATGTCGAGCTGGATGCCCGGATAGCGCTGATTGAATGCGGCGAGCGGCGTGCCGAAGTGATCGAGCGCGAAACCGGGCAGCATCTGGATGCGAAGCCGCCCGGTCGGCGTCGCGCGCAGCTCGCGCATCTGGTCCGTCAGCTCGTTGACGCGGCTCACCACGTCGGCGCACTCGCGATAGAACGTCTCGCCGACTTCGGACAGCCGCACGTGACGCGTGCTGCGGTGAAACAGCGGCGCGTTGACGAACTTCTCGAGCTGCTGAATGCGGTTCGTCACGACCGAACTCGTCACACCCAGCTGCCGCGCCGCCTCGGCGAAGCTGCTCGCCTCCGCGACCCTCACGAATGCCTCGATGCTCAGAAACCGGTCCATACCGCGCCCTTTTTCGACGGCGAAACCGGCAGTCTACCCGTGCGGATAAAGTGCTGTGTCATGCGAAAGACGTCACTGTGTCGCCAAATCGATGTCAATCGCCGGGCGCGCCGACACCGGCAACCGACGGGATGCCCGCGCCGGTATGCCCGCGCCCGCATTTACCGCGACTGCTCGCCGGCGGCCAGCCCCGGCTGCACGAGCGCGCGGCGCTGCAGCACGGCCGGCGCGGTTTCCTTCAGCAGCAGGCTGACCACGATGCCGAGCAACACCGAGCCCATCGGCAGCCACAGAATGTTCTGGATGCCGAAGTGTGCGGCAACGTAGCCGCCCATCGCCGGCGCGATGCCGCCGCCGAAGATCTCGCCGACGCCGACCACCACGCCGATGGACGTCGACACGAGGCCGACCGGCGCGGCCTCGGTCGCCACCGGGCCGGACAGCAGCGACACCAGCCCGAGCGTGAAGAACGACGCGACGAACAGCACGCCGAACAGCGCGAGCGGCTGCGGGCCGAGACCGCGGAAGACGTAGAGCATCACGGCCGTGCCCGCGAAGCCGACGATGCTGGCGACACGGCGGCCGACCAGGTCGGACAGGCCGGGCAATCCGAACTGGCCGAGAAAGCCGCCGAAGCCGATCGCGGACACGACGAGGCCCATCTTCTGCGTACCGAGCGACAGGTAATCGGTCAGGTACAGCGGCAGCAGCGCGCCGAGCACGAAGACGCCGGTCATCGCGCAGCACAGCGCGGCCATCGCCACGAGGATGTTGCGGCTCTTGAGCACATGGCCGAGCGACGCGGGCGCATGCTCCGACGCGACGTCCTTCGCAACCTTCGGCTCGCGGATCACGAAGAACATGAACGCGCCGAGGATCAGGCCGGGAATCGCCACGAGCGCAAAGACCCAGCGCCACGACATAACGCCGAGTAGTTGCGTGGCGATGATCGGCGACAGCGCGAGCCCGAACAGCGCGAAGCCGCTTTGCTGCAGGCCGAGGTTCAGGCCGCGCCGCCGCGGATGCGACGCATCGGCCGTCGCCGCGAAACTCGTCGGACAGAACGAACCTTCCGCGACGCCCATCAGGCCGCGAATCGCCATCAGGCCGAGCAGCCCGCCCGCGAGCCCCGAGAAGCCCGACAGCAGCGAAAACGCGACGATGGCCGGAATCAGCACCTTCCGGCGGCCGATCTTGTCCGAGATGCCGCCCATCAGCGCCGCGAAGATGCCCCACGACAGGCCGAGCACGCCGATGCAGTTGCCGACGTCCTGCGCGTTCAGGTTGAGGTCCTTCATGATCGAAGGAAACAGCGGCGCGATGAGCCAGCGGTCGAGGCCGACCAGCCCGAAACCGAGCGCCAGCAGCGTGACCGCCTTCCACTCGTATGAGGTATCCCACTCGTTTGCTTTCATGTCCGTCTCCGTGGACGCCGGTTCGCCCGCCCGCGCCGCAGCGCCTGCGCATGGTCGGCTCCGATGGTTTTTGTGTGCGACGCGAATCGCGAGGAAGTGCCGGCTGGCGCCCGGATTCGACGCGTCGAACGGGCTCAGCCGACGCCACCACGATAGGTGCACGGCCGCCGATCGGGTATGGAACAACCGGCGAACGCGCCATTCGCGAAACGCAAATAATCGGGAACGGCGGCCCGGAACGGGCGGCGGGAAAGCGTCGGGCGGAGGCACGCGAGGGCGACGTGGCGCTCGCTCGTGCGTGACGGGGAAATCCCGCATGGACATCGGTGCATCGGCGCTCCGCTTCGCGCGCGAGGACGATGCGGCCGTGTCGAGCGAGGTAACGGGTTCGCCGCTTTTCAGGTACGACGAACGACCTGCCGGCTCGCCCCCCGGCGACATGCCCGTCACGCGCTTGAACGCGCGGCTGAACGCAGCCGGCGACGCATAGCCGGGCTTCAGCGTCACCGTCTCGATCGGCAGCCGGCGTGGTTCAGCCACTGGCCAGCCGGCGCTGCACGTTTGACGGGCGGGCGGCCGCGCGTGCTCATCCCGCGCTTGCCGCCATTCGGTCGTGACGCGGCAAGCCGCCGGCCGCCGGCGCCGGCCGGCCCGTATCCAAATGCACTTAACGCGACTCGCCTCGCGCAACGTAGCGGTCGCCCCAGTTCTTCATCGCATCGAGCACGGGCGTGAGGGTGCGCCCCACGTCCGTCAACGAATATTCGACACGGGGCGGGACCTCCGCGAATACTTTGCGGGACACGATACCGTGCGCTTCAAGCTCGCGAAGCTGCAGCGTCAGCGAGCGTTGCGTGACACCGCCGATGACGGAACGCAGCTCGCCGAAGCGCTTCGTGCCGCCGAGCAGGTAGTAGATGATCAACGGCTTCCACTTCCCGCCGATCACGTCGACGGTCGCCTCCACCGTGCATCGGTATCCGTTCGTATCGGTTTTTTCCATCGACCGATAGTATAAAAATTTGCCCTATATATCAAAGTCGTACTTACTTGCCATCGATATCCCTGCAACCCAGAATTTTCCCGGGCTGCAGTCGACACCTCGCTGCATGCCCCTTTTGCCAAACCAATCGGAGCACGACAGATGAAAGCAGCGTTCTACGAGCGCCAGGGTGCCGCCCGCGATGTCCTGAGCGTCGGGGAATTGCCGATGCCGCAGCCCGGGCCGAACGAGGTGCGCGTTCGCATCGCGGTCTCGGGACTGAATCCGACCGACGTGAAAGCGCGTGCCGGATTCTCGTCCGCGATGCCCTACCCGCGCATCACGCCGCATCAGGATGGCGCCGGCGTGATCGATGCCGTCGGCATCGACGTATCGCCCGACCGGCTCGGCGAGCGGGTCTGGATCTACGAAGCGCAATATGGCCGCGCCGCGGGCACGGCGGCGGAGTTCGTCGTGGTGCCGTCGAGTCATGCGGTGCGCCTGCCCGACCCCGTATCGTTCGACGTCGGTGCGTCACTGGGCATTCCGGCGTTGACCGCGCATCACTGCCTGTTCGCCGACGGCAGCTTGGCGGGGCGGCACGTGCTGGTGCACGGTGGTGCGGGCGTGGTCGGCAGCGCGGCGATTCAGTTGGCGAAATGGGCGGGCGCATGGGTCTCGGCATCGGTCAGAACCGCCGAACAGGCCACCATCGCGACAGCGAACGGCGCCGATCTGGTGCTCGACCGAAACGACGCGGACATGGCGCGCGCCGTTCGCGACGCAACCGGCGGGCTCGGTGTCGACCGTATCGTCGACGTCGACCTGAAATCCAACCTCGACATCGACCTCGCGTGCCTGTCGCAAGGCGGCGTGATCAGCGCCTACGCAACGGCCCGTGCAACGGACGAACTGTCGGTGCCGCTGCTGAAGGCCATGACGCACGGTTGCGTGTTGCGTTTCGTCTATATCTATCACGTGCCCGCGGAAGCCAAACGGGCCGCCATCGCGGACATCAACACATGCGTCGCCGCCGGCGCTTACGCGCCGCGCATCGGCATGAAGGTGCCGCTGGATCAGGTGATCGACGCGCACGAGGCGCTGGAATCCGGGCAGGTTATCGGGAAGGTGCTGCTGCACAACTGATTCGATTCACCTTCACGCGCCATCGCCGACGCGGCCCGCCACACCAGGAAATAAATTCCCCCATTCCATATATGGAGAAAACGTTATTCCACATCGAGCTGAATCGTCAGCCACATTTGGATCCTTTTTCCCTTCCGCCCGCCGTATCATTTCCGTCACCACGCAATGAGCAAGAGACGGACATGAGCGAACCCACCCCGCTGCACTACCTCGACTACGCAGCCACGACCCCCGCCGATCCCCGCGTGATCGAGGCGATGACGGCCTGCCTCGGCTTCGACGGCATCTTCGGCAACCCCGCATCCAGTTCGCACGCCGCCGGCCGGCTGGCGAAAGACAAGGTCGAGCACGCTCGGGCGCAGGTCGCCGCGCTCATCGGCGCCCACGCCGACGAGATCGTCTGGACGTCGGGCGCCACCGAATCGAACAACCTCGCGCTGAAGGGCTATGCGGAAAACGCGACCGGCAAGCGCCATCTGATCACGAGCCGCCTCGAGCACAAGGCCGTTCTCGACACGATGGCGAACCTGTCGAGGCACGGCATGCAGGTCACCTTCCTGACGCCCGACGCCGACGGCGAAATCACCGCCGACGCGGTGGCGGCCGCGATCGGCCCCGACACCGGCCTCGTATCGCTGATGCTCGTGAACAACGAGATCGGCACGCTGACCGACATCGGTGCGATCGCCCGCATCGTGCACGCCGCCGGCGCGCTGCTCCACGTCGACGCCGCGCAGGCGCTCGGCAAGACGCCGATCGACGTGCGCGCGCTCGGCATCGACATGATGTCGATGTCCGCCCACAAGGTGTACGGCCCCAAGGGCATCGGCGCACTGTTCGTCCGCCGCGAGATCGCGAGCCGGATCGCGCCGCAGATCCACGGCGGCGGCCATGAGCGCGGGCTGCGCTCGGGCACGCTCGCGACGCATCAGATCGTCGGCATGGGCGTCGCGTGCGAACTCGCCGCCGAAAAACTCGACGGCGAAGCCGCGCGGATCGCCGCGCTCGGCGCGCGGCTCACCGACGCGCTGTTCGCGCTCGGCGACGTCACGCAGAATGCGGCCGCCGCCCGCCGCATCCCGCACACGCTGAGCCTGACGGTCAACGCACCGGGCTTCTTCCCGTTCATGCTCGGCGAAGCGCTCGCCGTGTCGTCCACCTCCGCCTGCAATTCGACCAGCGGCGCGCCGTCCCACGTGCTGACCGCGATCGGCCTCGACGCGGAAACGGCCGGGCGTACCGTGCGCATCAGTTTCGGGCGTTTCACGACGGAGCAGGACGTCGACTTCGCGATCGGCTGTTTCGCGCGGGCGATCGAGCAATGCCGGGCGGCCGCGGCGACCGGCTTCACCGCGTCGCGGCAGATCACGCCCGCCGACCTGAAGGCGATCCGCAATGCGGGCTTTCGTGCGGTGATCTGCAACCGGCCGGATGGCGAAGGCGCGGATCAACCGCCGTTCGAGGAGATCGCCGCTGCCGCGCGCGAACTGGGGATGGACGCGCGCTACCTGCCGGTCGAGCGCGACCGCATCGGCGACGCGGAAGTCGACGCGTTCGGCGCACTGGTCGACACGCTGCCGAAGCCGGTGCTCGCGTATTGCCGCAGCGGCAGCCGCTCCGGCATGCTGTGGAATCGACTGTCCGCTCGACGGGCGGCCTGAGCCGCTCCCCACCATTACGCCTGACCATCCGCGGTCGCGCATGAAGCCGATGCTTCGCCGCGTGGCCGCCTGGCGGCGCCGGTCACGCCCGCATCAGGTCTGTTCGTCGCCGTTCACCGGCGTATAGATCGCCAGCTTCAGCGCGGGATCGTCGTTCGCCTGGAACGTCGCGTACTCGTAGCGCTGCGTGCCGCGTTGCGCATGCACGAGCACCTTCTCGCCCGACACGCCGCTGCGCACGTCATGCGCATCCCACCACCGCGCGAACTCGCCGCTGCCGGCGCGCAATCGCGCGATCAGTGCGACGAACGCCGGATCGCTCGCGTAGAGATCGTGGTTCGTGCGAAACAGCGCGATCATCCGCCGCGCCTCGTCGGCCCAGCTCGCGGCGAACAGCGCACGCGCGTGCGGCGTCTCGAACATGTAGACGAGGATGTTGCGATCGGCCGGCGCCAGCCGGTCGAAGCCGAGCACGTCGGCCGCGGCGGCATTCCACGCGAGGATGTCCCAGCGCCGGCCGGTCACGTACGCAGGCTGCTGAAGATGCGCGACGAGCCGCGCCAGAGTCGGCGGCACGCGTTCCGGCACGAACGCACGGGCCCCATCGCGCCGTGCGAGCGTGCGCAGATGAGCAGCTTCGGCCTTGTCGAGCCGCAACGCGCGCGCCAGTGCGTCGAGCGTCGCATCCGACGGGTTGACGTCGCGCCCCTGCTCGAGCCGTACGTACCAGTCGACGCCGATGCCGGCCAGTTCCGCGACTTCCTCGCGCCGCAGGCCGGGCGTGCGCCGGCGCGGGCCGTCGTGCAGGCCGACGGCCTCCGGGCGCAGCTTCTTGCGCCGCGAGCGCAGGAAATCGCCGAACGGGGTTCGCGTGGTGACGGTCATCGGGTTCGCTCCGAGCAGGGTGGTATCGGCCGATCCTGGGCTCGCGCCGGGCCTTGTTGCGGATTCTAAGCCTGCCAGAATCGACGCATCCCCACCGTCAGGAAGCGTCATGAAAGCTGCGATTCTGAAGTCGTTCGGCAGGCCGCTCGCGATCGAAACGATGCCGGACCCCGTGCTCGGCACCGGCGAAGTCATCGTGGACGTCGTCGCGACGCCGGTTCTGTCCTATGCGCGGGAAGTGTTCAGCGGCGAGCGCCGCTATCCGATCGAGCTGCCGATCGTGCCCGGCTGCGGCGCAATCGGCCGAGTCCGGCAAACCGGCCCCGACGCGACGCAGTTGCAGCCGGGCGACTGGGTCTTCTGCGACCCGACCGTACGCTCGCGCGACGACGCACGGATGCCCGACATCGTGCTGCAGGGCTGGAGCACGCGCGGCGAAGGCGGCAAGCAGTTGCAGCGCTACTTTCACGACGGTCCGTTCGCCGAACGGCTGCGCGTGCCGACCGAGAACGCGGTGCGCATCGGCGCGATCGCGTCGGCCGACGCCGCACGCTGGTGCGCGCTCAATACGCTGCTCGTGCCTTACGGCGGGCTGCTGGCGTCCGACCTGCGCGCCGGCGAAATCCTGCTCGTCAGCGGCGCGACCGGCAATTTCGGCAGCGCCTGCGTCGCGGTGGCGCTGGCGATGGGCGCGCGCTGCGTGGTCGCGCCCGGCCGCAACGTGCGCGTGCTCTCGGATCTCGAACGCCGCTTCGGCGACCGCGTGCGCACGGTCGAGCTGAGCGGCGACGAAACCGGAGACCGTATCCGCATGCAGCAGGCGGCGCCGGGGCCGATCGACTGCGTGATCGACCTGATGCCGCCGTCGGTGCCCGCGACGACGGTGCGGGCGGCCGTGATGGCGGTTCGCCCGTACGGGCGCGTGGTGCTGATGGGCGGTGTCGGCATGCTCGGCGGGGCCGGGCTCGAGCTGCCGTATCCGTGGATCATGCGCAACGACATCACGCTGCGCGGCAAATGGATGTACCCGACGCAAGCCGTGACGCTGATGACCGGGCTCGTTCGCGGCGGGCTGCTCGACCTCGGACAATTCGACGTGACGGCCTTCGCGCTCGACGACGCGAACGACGCGGTCGCGCATGCGGCGGAGCATGGCGGGCCGTTCAGGATGACGGTGATCGCGCCTTAGCCCGCGCCCGCCGACGATTCGGCGGCCGGTACGCTGGAAAGCCGCACCGGCCGCCGCCCTGCCTGCTACGTCACTCGTCCTGCTGTTCCTGCTGCGCCTGCACCTGCCGCTGCCGGATGAACTGCCGTACGTCGCTCATCGTCACGCGGCCGGTGTGCTTCGCATCGATCTCGTCGAAGTGCTTCGACACGAAGCCGAGCCCGCTGCTCTGCGCCTGCGCCTTCGTCACGGCTGCGCCGTTGCTCAGCACGGTATTGCCGCCGAGCCTCGCGTCGACGCGCTGCTGCGCCTGCTGCTGCAACGCCGCGCCGGTCGACGGCAACACCGGCGCCGCCCGCGTGGCCGGAAAGAACGGACCGTCGACACCGCGCCCGCCGTGCGGCAGCTTCACCGGCGCCACCGCCTGCGGCGGCAACGCGTAGGCACTGCTCATCACGGCACCGAGCACGATCAACGGGGACATACGCCGCATCAATTGGATTAGGGACATGATCGCTCGCATTCAATGGATGAATAGAGGGTTCCGATGACCAGGCATCCGTCGCTCACGGGGCTGCCGCCAGCGTCGTCGCGGCCGTCGCGCCCGGGACGCTGCCGGTCGGTACGCTGGGCGGGTTTTCATCCGGCCACGGCGGCGGCAGCGTGTGCAGCGTCAGCGCCGTCGGAATCCGCGCGCCCTTGTAGAACGTCTGCAGGTCCCGCTTCATCAGCGGACGGGCGACGTCGTCCAGGTAGGTCATGTGACCGCCCTGGAAGAAGTTCACCTGCAGCTTCGGATTCAGGCCCTTCACCGTCTGCAGCCGCGCGAGTTGCTTCTCCGTGTTGAAGAACGGCGTCGCGAGATCGTGGTAGCCGTTCTCCGCCAGCACGCGAAGCTTCGGGTTGAGCTGCAGCGCACCGAGCAGATCGGGGATCGTGTCGGGCATCGGCTGGCCGTCGTGCGAGAAGTCCCAGACGCCGATGATGTTGTCGTTCAGCGGCAGGTACGTCGCGTTCGGGGCCGTGTAGCCGAGGTAGTCCGGCATCTGCGTCGCGAGCGCGTTCGTGAACGGCTGCGAGATCAGGATGTCGGACGGATCGCCGTCGGTCTGCAGCCGCGGGTCGGAATTCGGCAACGACACGCGCCCGTCATACCGGCCGATCGTCGTGCCGGGCAGCAGGCTCGTGCCGAACGGATTCGCGTTGAAGTAGCCGCGCAGCGCCTGCTGCGTGAGGCTCGACGGGATCGACCACAGCCTGAGCGTCGCATCGCTCGGGAACACCGGCGTGCCGAGCGCATCCGGAATGCCGAGCTGGCTCAACACCCACGACTGCGAGTACTTCTGCAGCTGGTTGTAGATCAGCGTCGTGAACAGCTCCGTCTGAAATGCGTACAGATCCTGGTTCACCGGCGCCGGCGACACCTGGTTGAAGTACGCCGCGACCGCCGCGTAGCCGGGCAGATAGCCGGCCACCGTATCGGTATCGAGCAGCAGCCCTTCGGTCGACTGCGTGATCGCCACCGCTTCCACCGCATCCGCGAAGTAGTTCAGGATCGACGACTGCAGCACGATGCCCGTCAGGTGCACGCCGGCCGATTCGAGCGCGAGCGCGAGCATGTCGGTACGCGGCGTGCCGTACGATTCGCCGTACAGGTAGATCGGCGACGTGCCGCGGCTGTTGACGTTCAGATAGCGCTGGATGAAGTCGCGCATGATGTTCACGTCGACGTCGGAACCCCAGTACTTCTGGTTGGTGTTCGGCAACACGGCTTCCGACAGCCCGGTGCCGGGCGGGTCGATGAACACGAGATCGGTGGTATCGATCAGGCTCTCCGCATTGTCGACGAGCGGATAGTTCGGCCAGTTGTTGCCGAACAGCGGATCGGGCGTGGCCACGCGGGTCGGCGCGAACGAGCCGAGCCGCAGCCAGATCGACGACGAGCCGGGGCCGCCGTTATAGACGAACGTGACCGGGCGCGGCTTGCCGTTCGTGCTGGGCGCGGTGTACGCGACATACGACATCGACGCTTCCGCATTGCCGCTCGCGTCCTGCGCGGTCAGGTGGCCGGTGGTCGTCGTGTAGTCGATCGTCTTGCCGCCGCCTTTCCACTGGTAATGCATGACGGCCGCTTTCTCGGACACCTGCGACGGCGCGAGGCCGTCGGTCGCGTTCATCGAGTACGCGACCGGGTCGACGTACGGCTGGTTGGCCGTCGGCGCCGGATTGCCGGCCGCCTGCGCGCTGGCTTGCTGGCTCGCCGTGGCCTGCGCGAGGCTCGATGCGCCGACGGACGACGAATCGTCGCCGCCGCATGCCGCGAGCGCCAGTGTCATGGCGGTCAATGCGCCTAGCCCGGCCAGCCGGCCACGACGAACACGGCGGCTGCCGGTACTGCTCCTGTCTGGTTTCATCTCTGCCCTTTGATTTCGGATACCGCGTCACAAAGGCCGCCAACGCCCGCGAAACGCGCAGGCCTACCCGCCACTCGCGTTGCACGGTCGGCAGTCGGCGGTTGGGGATCGGACTTCCAAGAGACTGAACGTGATACAGACACAGCAAACTGCTTGGCGAGAATGATGCCGGACGCGCCCCCTGCAGTTTGGACAACTTTTGTATAACTGAAACTTAAGCCATGACAAAAATAGGCGGTGCTGCGCCGCGTTGTCAAAGATCATTCGGATATTAAAAATCCCGCAATGATGCGAAGGGCGGATAGTGTCTGGTATTTGAAAGAAAACAGGATTATTCGTGAAAGGTGCGCTTTATCGGCAATGCCGCATCGAATATTTTACTTTTCCCGCACAACGCAGAAGCCTTTCCTGCATCGGCGCAGCGCATTCAAAGCCTTCGGATCGACAGGATTATTCTTTCATTTTTATTATCGTCAATCGATTGGGACGATGCAGCGGCATACGCACGTCATTCTGCAATTCGATTCACTTCCATCATTCTTCAATTACAGAATCGATGTGCACTGCGTCATCCATAAAATACCGGTTCGATTAATTCTTCGCGGCATTATTTACCCGATATTCGAATGGATTTCCCGGACAGGCGCGACGTACGGCATTGCCGCGCGTCGCGCCTGTCGCAAAAACTCAAACCCTCGTCACTTCCCGCCGCCCGGCAGCGCGATATCGATCAGCACCGGATCGTGATCGGACGAACGATACGCATCGGCCGCATAGAACGTCTTCTGCTGCTCGGCCGACTTGTACGCGAGCGTGTACTGCAGCGCAAGCGGCTCGTCCGCGTTGATGTGCCATTCGTGCACGGCCTTCACGTGCGACGCGAGCGGCAGCGTCGCGAGCGCATGGTCGAGATAGCCGGCTTCGCCGTTGTACACGTAGCTGTAGGCGTTCGTGCCGATCCAGCGCGCGACGAGGTTGCGGTAGCCGCGCGATTCGAGCGTGCGGATCGGGTCCTCGTACGTGTAGCTGTTGAAGTCGCCGATCAGCAGCACGCCCTGGCTCTTGACGCCCGTCGGATTGCCGGCCAGCCAGTCGGCCACCTTCGCCGCCGCGCGCGTGCGCGTCGGGTTCCAGCAGCCCTGGCCATCGCCCTGGTCGAGATCGTCGTTCGCGGCGTCCGGGCAGTTTTTCGACTTCAGGTGGTTCACGGCCACCGTCAGCGCCTGCTTGTTGCCGCCGGCCAGCCGGAACGACTGCGCGAGCGGCTGGCGGTTCTTGTCGTCGATCGCGAGCGTCGCCGCGCGGCCGACCGGTTCGACCTTGCGGCTGTCGTAGATCAGCGCGACCGCGATCGCGTCGCCGCCGAGCCGCGACGTGCCCGGATCGACCACGCGCCACTGGTTGCCGAGCTTTGCCGCGAGCTGGCGCACCGCGCTCAGTTCGCCGTAACCGTTGTTCTGGATTTCCATCAGGCCGATCACGTCGGCGTCGATCGCCTTCAGCGCGCTGACGATCTTCGCTTCCTGGCGCTGGAATTCCTGGAACGTCTTCGCGCCGCGGTTGTTCGGATCGTCGAAGCCGCCGCCGAGACCGTTGCCGTTGAAATAGTTCAGCACGTTGAAGGAGGCTACGCGCAGGTTCGATTTCGGATCGCGCGCCGGTGCGTTGGTGCGCGGGTTCGCACGTGTGTCGAACGCCGGCACGGTCGCGCCGGGCAGCGGCTGCACGCGCCATGCGCCGTAACGCACTTCGAGCACGCCTTCGACGTCGCGCACGGTGTAGCCCGCGCGCAGCGTGTTCGCGGCCGACAGGCCCGGCGCCGGATACGGTACGGTCGCGGGGTTCTGCTTGTTCAAGCCGTCGTCGAGGATCAGGCGGTTGCGCGCGTTCGCGTCGATCTGCGTCTGCGCCTGCGCGGGCGGCACGACGCTCGTCGGCGTGCGCAGGCGGCCGTTGCTGAGCATCACGCTGCCGTATCGGCCGAGCTCGTAGTTGTCGGTGACGCTCAGCGTCTGCGGCAGGCGCACGAGCATCCCTTCGTATGCGGCGAACGCGTTCGGGCTGTCGACCGGCAGCGTGAGCGTCGCGGGCGTGACCGTCTGGCCGTTCGCGCACACCGCGATCGCGCCCGACAGCGTGAGTTGCGTCTGCCCGTATTTCTCCTCGACCTTGCCCGTCACGTGCACCAGATCGCCGGCCTTCGCGCGCGCTTTCGGCGCATAGACGAACAGGCCTTCGGACACGCCCGGCTGGTTGCGGCGCTGCGCGTCGGCCTGCTGGACGAAGAAGCCGCCGAAGCCGTCCGTGCCGCCGAAATCGGCGGTGACGACGGCTTCGATCGACGCGTTCTGGCCGGCGAGCGGCGACGGCGCGCCCGGCCCCTGGATCTCGGCGATCGGCGTCGTGCTGCCGCCGCAGTTCGGGCTGACGGGCGCGGCAGTGGCGGCGAATGCCGGCGCGGCGAGCGTCGGGAGCAGCAATAGCGGGGCAAACAGGCGGATTGTGGAGCGCATGGCGGGAATCCCGGTTGTGAGGGTGGCGAAAGCTTAGCGGCGCTCAATGACAGTTTTTGGTAATCGGTAGACAGGCCGATGTAATTGTCGTCATCACGCCGCGATCGCCATGCGCCGTACGATCGAGCAGATAAAATGTAGCGAATCTTCCGACGAAAACCGCCGCGCCAGACCATCCCCCGCAGCGCGCTCGAGACGAGTACGGCCGCCACTCGCGATCGTGAAGTCGATCAGGGAACGGCATCGCGGCAAGGTGGAGGTCGCAAGCCGCGACGGGCGCACGACGTTCGCGCTGTACTTTCCGCGCGGCACGGGCAGTCAGGTCATGCGCCACCGCGTGCGGCGCTAGCGATCCCGCACCGTACCGAACGACGTGCGAACGCACACGAGCAGCGCGATGGTCGCCGCGCTGAATACGGCCCCCGCGTAGAACGTCGCGGCAGCACCCGCCCGATCCCACAGGACGCCCGCGACGACGCTCGAGACGAGCGTCACGATGCCGCTGATCAGGTTGAATACGCCGAACGCCGTCCCTCTCAATTCGGCCGGCGCGGCATGCGCGACCATCGTCGCGAGCAACCCTTGCGTCATCCCCATATGGAGCCCCCATAGCGCGACGCCGACGAGCACGGTCGGCCAGTACGCGCCGTGCGCCAACACGATATCGGCGGCGATCAGCAGGACGAGCCCGACCACCATCAGCTTCGTGTGGCTCGTCGTATCGGCGAGCTTGCCGAACGGGTAAGCGGACAACGCATACACGACGTTCATCGCGACCATCACGAGCGGCACGAGCGCGACGGGCACGCCGCTGCTCATCGCGCGCAGCACCAGAAACGCCTCGCTGAAACGCGCCAGCGCGAACACGCCGCCGACGGTCACCACCCACCAGTAGCGGGCGCCGAGTTGCGCGACGACCTCGCGGCGGATCGGGTTCACGCGCTTCTCGCCCGGCGCACGTGCCGGCTCGTCGATGCCGAACGCGAGCAGCGCCACGGCCAGCACGCCGGGAATCACGGCCAGCCAGAACGCGAGGCGGAAATTGTCGCGCCACGCCAGCATGATGACGACGGCCAGCAGCGGCCCGAGGAACGCGCCCACCGTGTCGAGCGACTGGCGCAACCCGTACGCTGCGCCGCGCAGGTGAACGGGCGTGACGTCGGCGACGAGCGCATCGCGCGGCGCACCGCGAATCCCCTTGCCGACGCGGTCGACGATCCGCGCGGTCACCACGACGCCGATCGTCGGCGCGATCGCGAACAGCGGCTTGCTGAGGGCACCGAGCGCATAACCGGTCACCGCGAGCCATTTGCGATTGCGCAGGTAGTCGCTCAGCGTGCCGGAGAACACCTTGACGACCGGCGACGTCGCTTCGGCGATCCCCTCGATCAGGCCGATCGTCGTCGCACTCGCGCCAAGACCCGCCATGAGGAACATCGGCAACAGGCTGTGGATGATTTCGGACGACACGTCCATCAACAGGCTGACGCAGCCGAGCACCCACACGCTGCGCGGAATCTGGCGAAGAATGCCGGTCGATGAGTCGGTCTGCATGGGGCGCTCCCGGTTCAGGAATCCTGGCACTGGATGCCAGCGATACTACCGCAGGCCCGTGACACCGATCGCAGGCTTCGGGAGCGCGGGCGCCCTTGCTATTGCGCGTCGTCGCGCCGGAGTTTCGCTTGCCGGCGCGTACGGTCGTTGAGTATCTGGTGGCGGCGATGGTCGGTCAGCTTCTTCCAGTCGCGCGCCTCGTCGCGCGTGCGCAGGCAGCCGACACAAAAACCCGTGCGGCCGTCGAACGCGCACAGGTCGATACACGGCGATTTCACGGCCACGATCAGGCCGCCTTCGCAGGTGTCATCACTTCGACGGTCACGTGCGACACGCCGTCGAAGCCCGCGAGCAGCGCATGATAGAAACGCGCATCGCGTGCGGTGTCACCCGATTCGACCGACACGATCGCGCTCATGTGCCCGGGGCCCACGCGCCACACATGGAGATCGTTGACCTTGTCGCCGAGCGCCTCGATCGCGCGGCGGACGTTGTCCGTCAGCTTGCGATCGACGTTGACGTCGAGCAGGACACCGCCCGTATCACGTATCAGCCCGTACGCCCAGTTGGCGATCACCAGCGCGCCGACGATGCCCGCGAGCGGGTCCATCCAGACCCATCCGAACGCGCGCGCGAGCAGCAGGCCGACGATCGCCAGCACCGACACGGCCGCGTCGGCGATCACGTGAACGTAGGCCGACCGGATGTTGTGGTCGCGATGCGCCGCCGAGTGCGAACCGTGACCATGATGCGCGTGGTGCGCGTGGTCGTGGTCGTGGTCGTGGTCGTGGTCGTGGTCGTGGTCGTGGTCGTGGTCGTGGTCGTGGTCGTGGTCGTGCGGATGATCGTGCCCATGACCGTGATGATGCCCGTGATGGTGATCGCCGCTCAGCAGCCACACGCTGGCGAGGTTCACGGCGAGCCCCAGCACGGCGATCGGAATCGCTTCGTCGAAGTGAATCGGCACCGGCGCCAGCAGCCGCGCGATCGCCTCGTAGCCGATCAGCAATGCAATCATCGCCAGCACGATCGCGCTCGTGAAGCCGGCCAGGTCGCCGAGCTTGCCGGTGCCGAACACGAAACGCGGATCGTCGGCGTACCGGCGCGCATAGGTATAGGCCAGCGCCGCGATCAGCATCGCGCCCGCGTGCGTCGACATGTGCAGTCCGTCGGCGACCAGCGCGAGCGAGCCGAACAGCGTGCCGCCGACGATCTCGGCGATCATCATCGCCGTGCACAGGCCGATGACCATCCACGTCTTCCGCTCGTTCTGCGCGTGTGCGGCGCCCAGAAATGCGTGGCTGTGCATGCCGCCTGTTGCCGGGCCCTTGAATTCGTTCATGTTCGATCCGCTTACTTGAAATAGCTGTGCACGACGTCGATGAGCTGCTCGGTCGCGCTGCCTTCGTGTGCATCGGGCGTGTCCGCATCGACGAGATGCGACCGGATGTGGTCTTCCAGCACGACGGCCAGCAGGCCGTTCATCGCGCCGCGACAACTCGTGATCAGTTGCAGCACGTCGTTGCAGCCGCGCTCGTCTTCCAGCGCCCGCTCGATCGCTTCGACCTGTCCCTTGATACGGCGCACGCGGTTCAGCAGCTTCTGTTTTTCGCGAACGGTATGGCTCATCGATGGCTCCTGTATAGGGTAGGGGAGTATATCTCCTGACGGCTACCCTCACCGGGCGAAGGGATATATTTTTTCGAGACGAAGGCTTGTCGAAAGAAAACCGCTCGGCTAGACTGCTTCCCGTCTTTGGGGAGTAGCCTGCTTTCCGTCCCCGGAAAGCGAACGCGTCAACACACTCGGCCTGCGGCCGTGGCGCGTTCGGCCTGATCGGCTTGGCGAGACCATGGGCACATCGCGTCGTTCCTGGTCGGACGGCGGCGGATGTGTCATGGTTCGTCAGCGTCCGACCACGGAGTCCCCATGTTCCTTCCCGCTCGCTTCCCTCACGCCACCGCTGCCCGCGGAGGTGCCGCATGACCTTCATGTTTGTCGAACTGGCGTTCATGCTGATCGTCATCCTCGTCGCGGCCGAGGTCTTCACCAATGCGCTCGAACATCTCGGCGAACGCCTGAAGATTTCCGAAGGCGTGACCGGCTCGCTGTTCGCGGCCGTCGGCACCGCACTGCCCGAAACGATGGTGCCGCTGCTCGCGCTGGCCGGCGGCACGTCGAACCAGGCCGTGAACGAGGAGATCGGCGTCGGCGCGATTCTCGGCGCGCCGCTGATGCTCGCGACGCTCACCACGTTCCTGATGACGCTCGCCGTGATCCGCTCGCGCGGGCCGCGCGGCACGATCGCACCCGAACGGACGGGCTTCGTGCGCGACATGAACACCTTCCTCGCCGCATTCTCGCTGGCGACCGTCGCGATGTTCGTCCCGCATCACAACTGGGCCGTGCGCGCGCTGCTCGCCGCGATGCTGGTCGGCCTCTACGTGATGTACGTCGTGATGACGTTCCGCGCGTCGACCGGGCTCGTCGATGCCGGGCACGGCACCGAGGCGCCGCACGCGATGTTCCTGTCGCGCGTCGGCCTGCCGATCAACCTGGCGACGATCGTGCTGCAACTGCTGATCGGCGTCGCGCTGCTGGTCGGTGGGGCGAAGGGCTTCATTCACGGCGTGGAAGGCGTATCGCACGTGCTCGGCGTGTCGGCGCTGCTGCTGTCGCTGATCATCGTGCCGATCGCGACGGAACTGCCCGAGAAGGTCAACAGCGTGCTGTGGATCCGCCGCGGCAAGGACACGCTCGCGTTCGGCAACATCACCGGCGCGATGGTGTTCCAGGGCACGCTGCTGCCGGCGATCGGCATCATGCTGACGCCGTGGGAGCCGCGCCCCGAGGTGCTGACCGGCGTGATCGTCACGCTCGCGGCGGCGGCCTGGCTGCGCGTCAATGCGCGCACGCGCGGGCTCGCGCTGTGGGCGTTGCTCGCGAACGGCGCGGGTTATGCGGGGTATCTGGCGTTGACGCTGACGCGCTGAGCGTACATCGGGCGCGCCGGCCGGCGGACACGCCGGCGCGACGCGCTTCACGGCGCCGGATGCGGGCGGCAGCGAACGCCCGCATCCGGACGATCAGGAGCCCTTGACGAGCCTGACGATCGTCAGCGTGCCGTCGACCTTCTCGATCCGCACCTTGACCTTGTCGCCGGCATGCGCGTGCGCGAGCATCGCCGCATCCTTCGCCTTGAACGCCATCGTCATCGGCGGCATCCCGACGTTCTCCAGCGCGCCGTGCTTCAGCGTGATCCGGCCGCTCGCGGCATCGACCTTCTTCACTTCGGCGTCGGTCAGCGCGGCGTTCGATTCCGCCGCGCCGTCCGACGACATCTTCATGCCGGACATGTCCATGCCCGACATGTCGCCGGCGGCAACGGCCGGGACGGCGAAAGCGCCGCACGCGAGAACGGCGGCGGCGGTGGCGATCAATTGATTCATCTTCATCGTGATTCTCCGGTGGGAATGGATGGCACGTTCGTGCCGGAAGGAACTGCATCGGAATGCCGCGGGCGGCCCGCGCTTCGCGCACGACGGCGCTGAAGCAGAAGCCAGGCGGCGGGAATGACGAACATCGACAGCAGCGGCGCCGTGACCATGCCGCCGACCATCGGCGCGGCGATGCGCTGCATGACTTCGGAACCGGCGCCGTGGCCGATCATGATCGGCACGAGCCCGGCGAGCACGACGGCGACCGTCATCGCCTTCGGGCGTACACGCAGCACCGCGCCTTCGCGAATCGCGTCGAGCAGCAACGCATCGGTCAGCGGTTCGCCGGCATCGAGCCGGCGTTGCAGCGCGCCCTTCAGGTACAGCAGCATCACGACGCCGAATTCGGCGGCCACGCCCGCGAGCGCGATGAAGCCGACCGACGTCGCGACGGACACCGCATGACCGAGCGCCCACACGAGCCAGAATCCGCCGACCAGCGCGAATGGCACCGTCGACATCAGCAGCAACGCATCGGCTGCCGAATCGAACGTGACGAACAGCAGCACGAAGATCACGACGAGCGTGACGGGCACGACGGTGCGCAGCGTCGCCGCCGCCCGTTCGAGATACTCGAACTGCCCCGACCATGCGATCGAATAGCCGGGCGGCAACGCGACCTGCTGCGCGACGGCCTGCTGCATCGCACGGACGGCCGTGCCGACGTCGGTACCGCGAAGATCGACGTACACGTAGCCGGACAGCCGTGCGTTCTCGCTGCGGATCATCGGCGGCCCGTCGGCGATCGCGACATGCGCGACGTCGCCGAGGCGAATCTGCGCGCCGCGCGCGGTCACGATCGGCAGTTGCCGCAGGTTCTCGAGCGAATCGCGGATCTCGCGTGGATAGCGGATGTTGATCGGGAAGCGCTCGCGCCCCGCGATCACTTCGCCGACATCCTCGCCGCCGATCGCCGACGACACGACCGACTGGATATCGGCCACCGACAGCCCGTAACGCGCGGCGGCAAGCCGATCGATGTCGACGTCGATGTAGCGGCCGCCGTTCAGCCGCTCCGCGAGCGCCGACGTCACGCCCCGGACGTGCTTCACGGCCGCCTCGACCTGCGTCGCGATCGCGTCGATCCCCGCCAGGTCCGGCCCCGAGATCTTCACGCCGACCGGCGTCTTGATCCCGGTGGACAGCATGTCGAGCCGGTTGCGGATCGGCGGCACCCATACGTTCGACAGGCCCGGCACCTTCACCGTCCGGTCGAGTTCGTCGACGAGCTTCTCCGGCGTCATGCCGGGCCGCCACGCGCTGCGCGGCTTGAACCGGATCGTCGTCTCGAACATTTCGAGCGGCGCCGGGTCGGTCGCCGTATCGGCGCGGCCCGACTTGCCGAACACCGTGTCGACCTCGGGCACGGTCTTGATCAGCCGGTCGGTCTGCTGCAGCAGTTCGCTCGCCTTGTCCGCCGAGATGCCCGGCAGCGCGGTCGGCATGTACAGCAAATCGCCTTCGTCGAGCGGCGGCATGAATTCGCCGCCGAGCCGCGACAACGGCACGGCAGTCAGCACGAGCGCGACGGCCGCGATGCCGATCGCCGCCCACGGGCGCCGCAGCGTCGCTTCGAGCCACGGCCGGTACAGGCGGATCAGCACGCGGTTGATCGGGTTCGCGTGCTCGTGCGGAATGCGGCCGCGCACGAGATAGCCCATCAGCACGGGCACCAGCGTCACCGACAGCCCCGCGGCGGCGGCAATCGTGTAGGTCTTCGTGAACGCGAGCGGCGCGAACAGCTTGCCCTCCTGCCCTTCCAGCGAAAACACCGGAACGAACGACAGCGTGATGATCAGCAGCGAGAAGAACAGCGCGGGGCCCACTTCCGCGGCAGACGCCGCCACGAGTTCCCAGCGCCGTGCGGTCGTGATCGGCTCGCGGGGGTGCGCGCGGTCGTACGCTTCCAGATGCTTGTGCGCGTTCTCGATCATCACGATCGCGGCGTCGATCATCGCGCCGATCGCGATCGCAATCCCGCCGAGCGACATCAGGTTTGCGTTCACGCCCTGGTAGTGCATCACGATGAACGCGGCCAGCACGCCGAGCGGCAGAGACAGGATCGCGACCAGCGCGCTGCGCAGATGGAACAGGAACACCGCGCAGACGATCCCTACGATCACGAACTCCTCGATCAGCTTGTCCGTCAGGTTGTCGACCGCGCGCGCGATCAGTTGCGAACGGTCGTAGGTCGTGACGATCTCGACGCCGGCCGGCAGCGAACGCTTCAGGTCGGCGAGCTTCGCCTTCACCGCGTCGATCGTCGTCAGCGCGTTCTTGCCCGAGCGCATCACGACGACGCCGCCCGTCACCTCGCCCTGCCCGTTCAATTCCGCGATGCCGCGCCGCATCGCCGGGCCGACCTGGATGCGTGCGACGTCGCCGAGCAGGACCGGCGTGCCGGCGGCGTCGGTGCGCAGCACGACGCGACGGAAATCGTCGAGCGTGCGCAGGTAGCCCGACGACCGCACCATGTACTCCGACTCGGCCAGCTCGACGACAGAGCCGCCGGATGCCTGGTTGGCCTTGCCGAGGGCCTCCGCGACCGCCGCCTGCGGGACCCCGTATGCGCGCAGCTTGTCCGGATCCAGCACGACCTGGTACTGGCGCACCATGCCGCCAATGCTCGCGACTTCCGATACGTCCGGCACGCCCTTCAGCTCGAACTTCAGGAACCAGTCGTTGAGCGCGCGCAGTTGCCCGGGATCGTGATGGCCGGTGCGATCGACGAGCGCGTACTCGTATACCCAGCCGACGCCCGTCGCATCCGGGCCGAGCGACACGGTCGCGCCCGCAGGCAGGCGGCTCTGCACCTGACTCAGGTATTCGAGCACACGCGAACGCGCCCAGTACGGATCCGTATGGTCGTCGAACAGCACATAGACGAACGCGTCGCCGAACGACGAGTACGCGCGCACGGTTTTCGCGCCCGGCACGCCGAGCAGCGTCGTCGTGAGCGGATAGGTCACCTGGTCCTCGACGACCTGCGGCGCCTTGCCCGGATACGACGCCTTCACGATCACCTGCGTGTCCGACAGATCGGGCAACGCATCGAGCGGCGTCTGCCGCAGCGAATGCACGCCCCATGCCGCGAGCAGCACGGTAGCCAGCAGCACCAGAAACCGGTGATGGACGGACCAGTGAATGATGCGCGCGATCATCGCCCCCCTCCCTGCGGCTCGACCTTCGTCAGCCGGTAGCCGTCGTCGGTCTGCATGAACGCGAAACGCACGGTCTGGCCCGGCTTCACGTCCGCGAACGCCTGCGCCGACGGCTTGCCGAACGCCATCGTCATCGCACCCCAGCCGAGCGCCGGCACCGGCTGATGCGAGAACGTGATGTCGTCGGCCGTGACCTTCTCCACCTTGCCGGTGGTTTCGTAGACCGGCGCGGTTGCCGTCGCGGACGATGCGGCCGCGGTTGTCCCTGCCGCGCGCTCCAGCCGCGGCAGCACGCTTTTCAGGCTGGCTTCCGAATCGATCAGGAACTGCCCCGACGCGACGACCGTATCGCCTTCGTTCAATCCGCCGAGCACTTCCGTGTCGCCGCCGACGTCGTTGCCGACCGTCACCGACGCCGGCTGAAACCGGCCGTCGCCGTTCTTCACGATGACCATCGTGCGCTGGCCGGTCGCGATCACGGCCTCGGACGGCACAAGCAGGCGCGACACCGTCGCCTTATCGGCGACCCGTACGCGCATCAGCATGCCGGGCGTGAGCTTCAGCGATGCGTTGTCGATCTCCACCCGCGCCTGCAGCGTGCGGCTGTCCGTGCTGATGCCGGGCAGCACTTCGCGGATGCGTCCACTGAAATGCCGGGCCGGATCGCCCGCGAACGTCGCGTCGACCGACATTCCCGGCTGCACGTTCAAAGCAAGCGCTTCCGGCACCTCGACGATCAGCCACAGCGTGGACAACCCGGCGATCTTCGCGAGCGTCTGGCCGGGCGCGACCATCGCGCCGTCGCGCACATTGAGCTCGCTGACGACGCCGGCCTCCGGCGCACTCAACACGACGTGCGTCTGCGGGCGGCCGGTACGCTCGAGATTCGCGATCATGCCGTCCGGAATCGACAGCGCCCGCATCCGCGCGCGCGCCGCATCGAGCAGGCTGTCGTCCATCCCGCCTCGCTTCAGCGCGAGATATTCCTCCTGCGGCGCGAGCCAGTCGGGCACGAACAGCGATGCGACCGGCGCTCCCTTCGCGATGCGCTGCATCGGCGCGCGTGCATACAGATGGTCGATGTAGCCCGTGACGCGCGACTGCACGACTTCCGTGCGCGCTTCGTCGAACTGCGTGGTGCCCACCGCGTCGAAACCGGCCGCCGTTTGCTGCCGGCGCACGGTCGCATAGCGGATGCCGAGGTTCTGCTGCAGGCCCGGATCGATCCGGATACCCGCCGCGGCGTCGCCTTCATCCGCATAGACGGGCTGTAACTGCATGTCCATGAACGGCGATTTGCCCGGTTTGTCGAAGTGCTGGTTCGGCACCATCGGGTCGTGCCAGTACAGCACCTTGCGTGCGGGCTGCCGAGCCTGCATGCCCGACGGTGCGGCGGCAGCCGTGGCGGCCGTCGCCGCATCGCCCGTGGCATGGCGGAGGCCCGCGAAGTAACCGGCGCCGACGAGCGCCGCGCCGGCGAACGCGATCGGCACCGCACGCGTCAGTAATTGCTTGGTCATGGCGGTCTCCTTCACTGCGCGGCGGCCATCGCCGACGGCACGACTTGATATTCGAGCTGCGCCCAGGTCTGCGACACGTCGCGCCTGAGATCGAGCACCTGCAACTGGGCTTCGAGTTGCGCCCGCCGCGCGGCGAACGTGTCGGCGAGCGACCCCGTGCCCGCCCGGTACGCGGCCGTCGCGAGCCGCACACGCTGGTCGGCGGCCGGCAACAGCGCGGCGCCCAGGTTCGCGATGCGTTCACGACCGCTCGCCAGCGTGTCGGATTGCGTGCGGATATCGGCCTGTACCTGACGCAGCGTGTCCTCGTACATCAGGCGCGCCTTCGTTGCGAGCGCAGCCTTTTCGGCCACGTCGCGGTTCTGGCGATTCTTGCGATTGAGCGGCAGCGGGATCGAGACGCCGACCGACACCATGTTCGAGTACGCGCCGCCGCGCTGCTGGTACGCGATTTCCCACGTCCAGTTGGGGCTGCGCTCGCTGTTCGCGACCGCCGCGTCGGCTTCGGCCACCGCGATATCGTCCGCGGCGGCGACGAGCGCCGGCTGCGACAGGCGCAGCTCGTCCGGCGGCAACGACGAAACGAAGGATTCAGGCGCGGGCGGCGTACCCGTCACGTCCGTCACGGGCGCCGCCGTCCAGCGCGCCAGCGCGACGAGCGCGGTGCGGTACGCCTGCTGTGCCTTGAGCACCTGGTCCTGCGTCTGTGCGAGCATCGAGCGGGCCTGCACGACGTCGCCCGCGCTCGCCTTCGCGCCGCGATACGACGCCTGCGTCGCATCGAATTCATGGTTCATGTGACCGAGCAGCGCCTGCTGAAGCGCGAGTGCCTGCTTCGCATAGACGGCATCGAGCCAAGCCGTCGCGGTCTGTCGGCGTACGGCCGCCAGCTGCGCGAGATAGCCGGCGCGCTCGCGGCCGACCTGTTCGTCGGCCAGCGCGGTACGCAGCCGCCGCTTGTCGCCGGACACCCATTCCTGCTCGATGCCGATGCGGCGCATCGTCATGAAATCCTGGCCGACGGTGAAGCGCTGCCCGCCGTTGACCGGCAGGTTGTCGATGCCGGCCTTGAGCATCGGGTCCGGCAATTGGCCGGCCTTGACGGCCGCTTCGGCGCGCGCGAGCACGGAAGCTTGCGCGGCCTGCATCGACGCGGAACGATCGGTGGCGGACTGCAGCGCGGCGTCCAGCGTAAGCGGCGACTGCTGCGCGTGAACGGCGCCCGCCACCAGCAGCGCGGCCCACGGTACGGGCGCGCGCCGACATGCACGCGGCATGCGCAGCGTGCGAAAAGCGAATGACATGGTGTAACCCCAAATCGGAACCCAACGGGATTCCCCGTCCTGCGCGCAGGACGAACCTCACCGCGTGCGCGGTGAACCGGTCAAATCGGGATCAGCTGATGCGTGGAGGGCGCCACAACCCGTTCGGGTCGCGGGCCGGGACGGACCGCGTGTAGTGGAAGACGATCGTGCTGGCGAATGCAGCGGGACGGCTGACGTCGGCGCGGGCGGCCGGGTGGTAGAGACTGCCGAACTGGCATTGGGCCGTCACCTTGCAGGCCATGCCCTTGGCTTTGGCCTTCGCGTGATCGGCGGATGACGGCTGCATCGAATCGCAGCCGCTCATGTCGGCGGACATGGCCATGTTCATGCCCGTGCCCGCCTCCATCGACTTCGTGTGCTGCATCGGACATTCACCGGTCAGGCCGCTGGCTGCCAGCCCGCTGATGGGCAGCACCGCGCACAGCAACAGCAGGATGAAGGTCCGAAGCCATTTCATGGCGGCGATTATAGCGCGGCCCGTTTCAGCATGGCGCGGCGTCGCTACGGCAAAACGACGCGCGTTCCCTGCCGCGGCCGCCGCGCGTCATCGCAGCAGGTTGTCTGCCGCCAGCACGGCTTGCACGGCCGGCCGCCCGCGCACCCGCTCGTACCACGCACGCAGATGCGCATGCCGGCTCAGATCGATGTCCGCGTTGTACACCGAGCGCAACCAGTCGGCCTTGCCCCAGCCGGTCAGCGCGAACAGGTACGCATCGGCGACCGTGAACGTGTCGCCGGTGACGAACGTCCTGCCGTCGAGCTGGCGGTCGATCCACGCGAAGCGGCTGTCGAGCTTCTGCCGCACGGGCTCTACGTACTTCCCCGCCTGCACCGCATACAGCAGCGGGATGAAGCCCTTGTGGATCTCGGTGCCGAGAAAGTTGAGCCACTCCATCAGCCGGTAGCGCGCGAGCGTGCCGTAAGCGGGCGCGAGCGCGGCTTGCGGGCGCTGGTCCGCGAGATACTGGGCGATCACCGGCCCTTCGCGCAGCATCGTGCCGTCGTCGAGTTCGAGCAGCGGCACGTAGCCGAGTTCGGTCACGTCGTAGTAGTCGCGGCCGCCTTCGACGACATGCTTGCGCGCGTCGACCCTGACGATCTCCGCGTCGAACCCGCCTTCGCGCAGCACGATGCAGATCGCCTGCGAACAGCTGCCGGGAGCGTGATAGAGCTTCATGCGTTTCCTTCGTGAGTTGTCCATGTATCGATTCGCCGCGACGCGGGCGCTAATATCTCGCATCGGCGCAGCGCTGAGAAGACGGCAGTCGTTTGTGCCGTAGTCACAAAAAATTTACCGACCAGGATTCGGCACGATGAAAACGAGTGCGACAGGATGTTCCGTTGAAGAAGCGATGCGCCTGCTCGGCGGCCGCTGGCGGCTGCTGCTGGTGTCGTACCTGCTCGACGGGCCGCGTCGCTTCAGCGACCTGCGGCGCGACATGCCGGGCATCTCGCAGCGCATGCTGACGCTCGACCTGCGCGCACTGGAAGACGCGGGGCTCGTGCAGCGGACCGTCTATCCGGAAGTGCCGGTGCGCGTCGAGTACGATCTCACCGCGGACGGCGACCGGCTGCGGCCGGTGGTCGACGTCATGCGCGAATTCGGGCTCTGGTTGAAGGCGCGCGACGTGCAGCCCGACACGATGCCCGACAGCGCGGCTGCGATCGACACGACGATGCACGCCCACGAATAACCCTTCAGCAGGAACCCCATTCATGGAACTTCACGCTACCGTCGGCGCGGCCACGTCCGATCTCGACGACGACGAAAGCTTCGCCAACATCTATTGTCACGATGCGGAGCAGGACTATTGCTTCGCGCTGTCGCGCTTTCCGGACGACACGCTGATCGAAGTGATGGTGCGCGACCAGCTCAACCTGCGCGTCAAGGATCTGTCGGTGCGGCTGACCGACGACACGATCGATGTCGAGATCGAGCCGGGCATCGCCGCGCGTCTCGACGGCCAGACGCGTTACGTGATTCACCTCGCGCCCGGCCAGTACGATCCGGTCACGCTGCGCGCCGCGTTGAAGGAAATCTTCATCGGCAAGAACGGCTATCGCGACGACAGCACGCGCGGCTGAACGCCCGCCTGCGCCCTCTCCTTCGTGACGACGCCGACACACGCCGGCCGGCATTCATTCCCACATATTGAGCGTCGAACGTCCCATTAATAGGGATGCCTGCCCAAATGTTGACGCACGCCGCGCCACGGCTCTAACGTTCGCTCCAACGCCATTCGATTCGGCCGCCTCGTTCGCGAGCGCCGGCCGGCGCATAGAACACAGGAGACGACCGTGGCCCAATCCGCGTCACGCACCCATGCCAACCCGCCGGAGCGGCCGTCCGCCCACACCGGAGCCTCGTCCGAATCCGCCGCCCGCGCAACCGCGGCTGCAACCCCCGCCACGCCACCGAGCCGCAAGCGACTGCTGATCCTCGCGCTGCTGTTCGTCACCGTCGTGATCAACTATCTCGACCGCAGCAACCTGTCGATCGCGGCGCCCGAGCTGTTCAAGGAACTGAACATCGATCCGGTCCGCGCGGGCCTCGTGTTCTCCGCGTTCGGCTGGACCTATGCGCTGATGCAGATTCCGGGCGGCTGGCTCGTCGACAAGGTGTCGCCGCGCGTGCTGTATGCGGGTGCGCTCGCATTGTGGTCGGCCGCGACGCTGCTGCTCGGTTTCGCCGGCTCGTTCGTCGGGCTGATCGTGCTGCGCCTCGCGGTCGGCGCGCTCGAGGCGCCGGCCTACCCGATCAACAACCGCGTGGTGACGACGTGGTTCCCGACCCGCGAGCGCGCCAGCGCGATCGGCGGCTACACGTCGGGCCAGTTCGTCGGCCTCGCGTTCCTCACGCCGGTGCTCGCGTGGCTACAGGTGCATCTCGGCTGGCACATGGTGTTCGTCGCGACCGGTCTCGCCGGCATCGCATGGGCCGCGATCTGGTATGCGGTGTATCGCGAGCCGCGCGCGTTTCGCGGCGTCAATGCGGCCGAAATCGCGCTGATCCGCGACGGCGGCGGCCTCGTCGATCTCGAGGACCGCGTCGCGGCGCGCAGCGAACGCGCACCGTCGACGTGGCGCGACCTCGGCGTCGTGCTCGGCCGGCGCAAGCTGTGGGGCATCTACCTCGGCCAGTTCGCGTTGAACTCGACGCTGTGGTTCTTTCTCACGTGGTTCCCGACCTACCTCGTCAAGTATCGCGGGATGGACTTCATCAAGTCGGGCTTCCTCGCGTCGCTGCCGTTCCTCGCCGCGTTCGTCGGCGTGCTGTGCTCGGGCGTGCTGTCGGACTGGCTGATGCGGCGCGGCGCGTCGCAAGGCTTCGCGCGCAAGCTGCCGATCATCTCGGGGCTGCTGATCTCGACCTGCATCATCGGCGCGAACTACGTGAGCTCCACCGGCTGGGTGATCGCGTTCATGACGATCGCGTTCTTTGGCAACGGCTTCGCGTCGATCACGTGGTCGCTCGTGTCGGGACTCGCGCCCGCGCGGCTGCTCGGCCTCACGGGCGGCGTATTCAACCTGATCGGCAACCTGTCCGCGATCGCGACGCCGATCGTGATCGGGCTGCTCGTCGACGGCGCGGACTTCTCGCGCGCGATCACCTACATCGCCGCGATGGCGCTTGCGGGCAGCCTGTCGTATGGGCTGCTCGTCGGCAAGGTGGAGCGCATCGACGCATGAACGCACAAGGGCGGCACGTTTGCGCCGCCCTGCTCGATCGCTGCTCCCTTGCGGTGTCACGACCGCCGCAACGCGTCACGCGCGAGGTCGTGAGGATGGCCGGCCGCGCAATCGGGCGCACATGTATCGGTATCGATTCCGACGGTGCGCAGATCGGCCGCCAGTCGCTTTCGTCTCTCCCAATGTCGAGCGTCTTGAATTCACCCATGCGTGCGCGTGGCGGCAGGATGTCCGTGATCACGGTAGTCATCGGAATCGTTTGCTGTTCGATTGAAAAAGGCCCAGACGCGGC
The DNA here is from genome assembly GCF_902833095.1 of Burkholderia sp. BCC1208. Lineage (NCBI taxonomy): Bacteria > Pseudomonadati > Pseudomonadota > Betaproteobacteria > Burkholderiales > Burkholderiaceae > Burkholderia > Burkholderia sp. BCC1208. Next base: position 243,157 of record NZ_CADFDY010000010.1, read on the forward strand.
GACTCGTCTACACTGCCCCGGTATGCCCTCTTCGGAATGACACGCGACGTTTTACGGGGCGAACGGATCGGCGGGACGCCTGCCGGTATTTCCCCCTGATGACGTCCCTCGCGGCAAGCGCTAGAATCCAACCGCTTCAAGGGCCTGCTCCCGCTGACGATGGACTTGCGGTCGGCCGCTCCGATGGCCGGCCCCACCCATGCTTTTTTTCGTATCGGCGGAACGCGCGCGATGGGCGAAACAGCCCCTTGGTAACCGCATGCTGCTCAACGTGAACTCCTTGCACCGCAACAACGATCGCTTCGACGTATCGTTCAAGGCATTGGGCGAGCTGATCGAGACGGTCGGCACGCCGCACTTCGTGCCGCGCCTCACGCAACTGCTGAACCACATCGTGCCGCTCGACGTCGCGCACGTCGAACGTTCGCGCGTCGACGGCACGATGCCCACCGGCTACCGTTGCGAATGGATCGGCAGCAGCGGCATCGGCGCCGCATCCGCCGAAATCTCCGACGTGATGATGCTCTACTACGAGCGCTTTCTCGACAGCGACCCGTTGTTCGCGGGGCTGCGCGGCAAGACGGGCACGATGCTGGTGGTGCGCGACATCGCGGCGATCCCGCCCGGCGAATTCCGCCAGCGGCTATTCGACGACGTGCATATCGGGCATGAATGCGTGCTCGCGCGGGGCACGCGCTATTCGCAACATTCGATCGCACTGGAGCGCGGCCGCGGCCGGCCACCGTTCACGCTCGCCGAGATGAACCGCTTCCGCGACATCAGCGACATGCTGTTTCCGCTGCTCGAACTGCATGCGTCGACCACCGCCGCGCGGCGCATCGCGCACGCGACGCCCGACGTCCATCCGCTCGCGCAATTCGATGCGCGGCTCGCGGCCGACGGCGTGAAGCTGTCGAAGCGCGAATACGAAACCTGCAAGCACCTGCTCTCCGGCAAGACCGTGCCGGAAACCGCCGGAATTCTCGGCGTACGCGTGGCATCGGCCGAGTCGTACGTGAAGCGCGCATTCGCGAAGCTCGGCGTGCGCACGAAGCGCGAACTCGCCGCGTGGGGCTCGGCCGCGACGTCATTCCCTTCCGCCGGATCGCACGACGGCGCGCTGCGGCCCGGTCAGCCCGCCGTCTCCGGCTGACCTGAGCCTTCGGCTGCGCCGCGTCGGTGCCGCGGCGACACTCGCATCGAGACCCACCGATGCAAACGTTGCGACTTCAGAATCTTCGCGCGGCCGTTCTCCTCTACCATCGGCCGATAGCTTCCCTCGGAAAATGGAGACGGCCCTTTTTTGCCTTATCGATATATACCGTAGAATATATCGATACCTGCACACCGGAGAAACGACATGACCCGCATGCCGACGGATCTCGCCCCGCTGCGCGCCGCACGGGAACAGCCGCTTGCGCGCAAGATCAGTGCGCTCAAGCCGTTGTCGAGCGACGCGCGTGCGCAGCAGGTCACGGATGTCGTCGACGCATTTCGGCGCCTGCGCGGCAGCGTCGTGCGCTTTATCCGGATGTTCTCGGCCGCGCGCAACGCAACCGCGCCTGAGGATGCACTGTCCGCGATGGGTTTTCGCGAGTTGCTGTCGACGCTCGAAGCTGACGCACGCGCCGCACGCTTCACGCACCTGCCCGATCTCGAACGGGCGATCGGACACGCGCACCGCCTTGAACGCACGCGCGACGACGTGTTCTCCGATTCATTCAGCAACGACCCGGCCGCGATGCGCGACGCGGTCGCCGCGCTGGAGCATGTCGACGTGCTGTTCGTCGGGCTGTGCGTCGAGTCCGTGATGGAACACCACGCGCCGGCGTCACTCCCCGTTTCACCCGCAGCGCCGCTGCCGGCCCCGGCCGCACTGCCGCGCACCGACCGTTCAACCGCATTCTGCTGAGCGCGCCACCGTGCCTTTCTCCGCGATTTCCCCGGAATTTCTCTCGTTATATTCCGTGGTATATTTCGCAAATCTTTCGCGCATCCGTCTCCGGTCCGACCGCGCCGGATAGAGGTCAACATGCACGCTCCGCCCTTTCGCCTTGCCCGCATGACGGACCTCCCGTCGTCCGCCGGCCATCCGTCCGCGGGAACCGGCGCGCGGATCGACGCATGCTGCGCGCCGTCCCGTGCGCAACAGGCTGAGCTGAGGCGCCGCACGCGCCTGTTCGAGCTCGATTCGCATCTGCACTGCTCGATCATCGGCACCTGCCTGACCACGCACGAACTGCGCAAGCTCGTGCCGAAATTCACCGATCTCGACCGCCGGCGCGCGACCGACCTGGAAATCCACCACGCGGCCGTCGAGCTCGCGATCGAAGGCGCGGCCGGCGGCAAGGCGCTGCACAAGGCGCTCGACGAGCGCTATGCAGGCGCGATACGCGCGTTCGACAGCGCGAAGGATGCGGACGAACTCCTCGCGCGCTGGAAGGAAGCCCTCAAGAACGGCGACATTCCGCCCGCGTACTGGGCGCTGATGACGCATCCGCGCACGACGATGAGCGTGCGCCAGGCCGCGTTCGGCGATCTGCACATGCTGTCGCACCTGGTCGGCGCGGCCAATCGCGCCGATATCCGGCGGCTGGTCGCGCTGGAGGAAGAGAATGCCGCGCTGCACGCGAAGATCGAAAGGCAGCAGGCGCGCCTGCACGAGATGAGCACGCAGCGCGACGCGGCGCAGCAGGAACTGGATGCGATCCACGCGCGCCGGAACGCCCAGCCGCTGGCCGACGACGCCGTGTTGCGCGACGAAGTGCGTGAATTGCGCGAAGCGCTGGCCGCGCGCGACGAACGGCTCGCGCTGCACACGAGCCGCCGCGAGGCGGCCGAGCAGCGGGTTGCCGCGGAACAGGCAAGCGCCCGCGCGATGCGCGCGCGGCTCGACGACCTGATGGCGAGGGTGAAAACGCTGCGCGCCGAAGCGAGCGCGCTCGAACAGGCGGTGCTGGCGTCGACGGACGATCCGGCCGAACCGGCCATGGACACGCTGTCGATTCTTCGGCGCAAACGCATCGTCTATGTCGGCGGGCGGCCCGGTTCGAACCGCGCGATCCGGCGGATCGTCGAGGCGTCGGGCGGCGACGTGACGATGCACGACGGCGGCATCGAGGATCGCAAGGGCCTGCTGGCCGCCGCGCTACCGGGCGCGCACCTGGTCGTGTTCCCGGTCGACTGCGTCGACCACGATTCGATGAACCTGCTCAAGCGCATCTGCGAACGCCACCGGATCGCGTACTACCCGCTGCGGACCGCCAGTGTCGCCAGCTTCGTCGAACTGATCGGGCGGCTCGATGCGCAAGCGCGTGACGTCATGTCGCCGGATGCGTCCACGGGCGGCACGCCGCGCTTCTGCCTGCGGCACGGGTAGGCAAGACCCGACCGGACGCATCCTTCAGCGGCGCACCATCTTCGTGAGCGCGGCGATCTCGTCCGCGCAGGCCGCGTACGCGCGCGCCTCGATCCCGCGATAGAGGCGAATGATCTCCTCGCCGACCGGTGTGAGCACGCTGCCGCCCCCGCTCTGCCCGCCATGCTCTGAAATCGTGGCGGGCGATTTCAGCGAGCGGTTCAGCTCGTCCATCAGCAGCCACGCGCGCCGGTACGACATCTTCAGGCTGCGCGCCGCCGCCGAAATCGAGCCGTGCTCGTGCACGGCCTCGAGCAGCGCGACCTTGCCCGGACCGAGCGCGATCGTGTCGGCCTGCTGGATGCGCATCCTGAATCGCACCTCTGGCTTGGGGTGTGCCGAAGTCTTCATGTTGTCCCGCCGTTTAAACGATGCGGGCAAGCATACACGATGGCCGACGCGGCAAACGCCGCCGGCACGCGTGCCGGCTCAGACCTCGAGCACGCGCGCGACGATGCCGGCCAGCCGCTTCACGTGACGCGGCGCGGGCAGCAAGTCGGCGCCGGAGAACAGCAGCGGCGCGCCATCGTCGATCGATAGCGGCGCATCGCCGCATTCGAACGCGACGACCACGTGCTCGCCGACCGGCGTATTGAACAGTTCATGCCACGAAAACGTGACCGCATAACCGTCGTGCGCATGTGCGATGAACACCGTGCGCTTGAAGTCGCCCGGCTCGTCGTTGCGCAGGCCGGCCGCGTCGAGCAGGTCCTTCAGCCGCGCACCTCGATACGGCGCGACCGAGCGGATGAAGCGGTTCGTCGTGAAGCAGCGCAGGTCGAACGGTTCGGCCATTGCGCTCGCGTGCCGACGCAGATCGTCGAGCGTCACCGTCATCGGCCGCACGAATGCGCCCGTCAGCGCGATCGAGCCCGCCGCCGTCTGATGCGCCGAAGGCGCCGCCGTCCCTGCCATCTCCATCGCCCGCCTCCGTCACGGCCCGCCGGACGGCGCGCCTTCGATGTATCGGCGGATATATTACGCCAGGAAAAAACCGGTGGGCGGAATGCGCGCCGCATGGAGGGCATAACGGCAGCCGATCGTGCCGCGCGCCTTCCGGCGCTATGACAGCACGATATTCTTGATGACCTTCCTGATGCTTTTGAAGCCGCTAACCGATTCCGCCTTCTGGTCCGTCACCAGTGTGCCGATCCGCGCCGGCTCGCAGAAGCTGATCCGGCTGTTCGTGCCCAGTTTGCTGAAATCGGCCAGGATCGCCACGTCCGCCGCGTTGCTCACCATCGCGCGCGCCACTTCGGTTTCCATCCGGTCGTAGTTCGTCGCGCCTCTGACGTGATCGACGCCGACCGGCGACAGCAACGCGAGGTCGGCACGATAGCGGAAGATTTCGGCGACCGTGCCGTCGCCGACCGTCGCGGCCGCACGGCTGCCGATCATCCCGCCGAGCAGGATCGTTTCGTTCTTCGCCTGCCCCGGGTCGCTCGAACGCATCTTCAGCGCGACATCGATCGAGTTCGTGACGATCGTGAGGCCCGACAGTTTCGACAACTCCTCGGCCAGCAGCGTGGTGGTCGTGCCTGCATCGATGAACAGCGTCTGCGAGCCCGTGACCAGCCTGGCCGCCGCGCGGGCGATCGCCAGCTTCGCCTTGACGTGCGTTTGCGCGCGTTCGGCGATCGGCGCTTCGTCGCCCACCTGCACCGCGCCGCCGTGCACGCGCTTCAGTTCCCCCAGCGCCTCGAGATCGACGAGATCACGGCGCACGGTTTCCCGCGACACGTTCAGGTCGGCCATGATCCGGTCGGTGGAGACGCGCTGCATCTTCGATAACAGAAGCCGGATCCTCTGATATCGCTCTTCTTGCCACATGAAATGTCCTCGGAGTGAACGTCAATGTTATTCGAACGGCGATCTATGCTGCGCTCTCCTCCATCTTTTTGATGCCGACGAGGGTCTGCAGGGATTGACGGACGGCCTGGAACTCGGCGTTCGTCATCCGTGAAAAAACCACGTGGATGCGGTCGTCGTCCGGCTCGGCGTCATCCTGTTCGATGATGAACTGGACGATGCGCGCCTGATCGATGCCGGGCATCGCCTGCAGCGACGTCAGCTTCACGGCGCCGCGGCTCGCGAGGATGCGCACGCCCCAACGCTGCCGCGCGGCGAAGAAGCGTTTCTCGATCGGCTTCAGGCCGGCCAGGATCGCCAGCACGATCGCCGTCGCGGCGATCGCGGCCACGTACATGCCACCGCCGACGGCCAGCCCGACCGCCGCCACGACCCACAGGCTCGCCGCGGTCGTCAGGCCGCGGATGATCTCGCCGCGCAGCATGATCGAGCCGGCGCCGAGAAAGCCGATGCCCGACACGACCTGCGCGGCGACCCGCGACGGGTCCAGCGATACGTTCTTCGCGTCCTGGATATCGGCGAAGCCGAACGCCGAGACGACCATCACGAGCGCGGCACCCACCGCCACCAGCATGTGCGTGCGCAAGCCGGCCGCCCACGACAGCCGCTCGCGTTCGATACCGACGATGCTGCCGAGCAATGCCGCCAGCAGCAGGCGGGCAATGATTTCCAGCTGACTGATCATTCGAAATCTCCCTGCTTTGCCTATCCACTTGATGAAGCACGGCCCGTCCGGACCGCCGCCCGACTTTTCCTGCCTTCGCTCACTTGCCGTCGCATCCACGACCGGCAAGTTGTATTTTTGTGCGATCTTGCGATTTTGTGCTTTCTAATATACGGTACGAAAATCAACATGGCTAGACCGAAGTTCGTTCGTTTCATCCGATCAATACGATCGATCGTCGGATCCATCAGGCAATCCGATCCGAAACTCTTGCTTAGGAGACCAACATGATGAAAAAGGCATGGATACTGGCCGCAACGCTGCTGGCAACGCTTGCGACGGCCCCCGTTCACGCATCCGGGGGCGACGTCTGCAAGAAGGTGACGCTCGGCGATGTCGGCTGGAGCGACATCGCGGCCACCACCGGCGTCGCGATGATGCTGCTGGACGGCCTCGGCTACGAGGCCAGCAAGACGATCGCATCGCCGCCGATCGTGCTGGCCGGCGTGAAGAAGGCGCAGATCGACGCGTTCCTCGGCTACTGGGATCCGAGCATGACGCCGACGGTGAAGCCGTTCGTGGACGCCGGCGCCGTGCACCAGCTGCCGCAGCCCAACCTGATCGGCGCGCGCTACACGCTGGCCGTGCCGCAATACGCGTCCGACAAGGGTCTCAAGAACTTCGCCGACATCGCCAAATTCCGCGACCAGCTCGACGGCAAGATCTACGGGATCGGCGCCGGCAACAATGGCAACGCGCTGATCCAGCGAATGATCGACAAGAACGAATTCGGGCTCGGCGGCTTCAAGCTGATCGAATCGAGCGAGGCAGGGATGCTCGTTCAGGTCACGCGCGCCGTGCAGGAGCACCGGATGATCGTGTTCCTCGCGTGGGAACCGCACCCGATGAACCTCAACTACAAGATTTCGTATCTCGACGGCGGCGACAGCGTGTTCGGCCCGAACTACGGATCGGCGAAGGTTTACACGCTCGTCACGCCCGGCTATCTCGAACGCTGCCCGAACGTCGGCCGGCTGCTGACCAATCTGAAATTCACGACCGACGAAGAGAACCAGCTGATGGTGCCGATCATGAATCACGCGGATCCGGTCGCGGTCGCGAAGGAATGGGCGAAGAAGAATCCCGGCGTGCTGTCGAAGTGGCTCGACGGCGTCACGACCATCGACGGGAAAAACGCCAGGGACGCGATCGAGAAACTCATCGGCGCGTAAGCACGCAATACCAGGAACCCCACATGCACAAGAATCTCGCGCTGTTCGACCTCGACCACACGCTGTTGCCGCTCGACAGCGACCAGGCCTGGAGCCGCTTCATTACCCGGGTCGGCTGGCAGGAAGACGACGAGCATGCGGCGCTGATCGACGAGCACTACGGCCATTACGCGGCCGGCACGCTCGACATGGACGCGTATCTCGCGGTGACGCTGGCGCCGCTCACGCGTTATCCGCGTGCGCAGCTCGAACGCTGGCATGCGCAGTTCATGGACGAAGTGATCCGGCCGGCGATCACGCCGCAGGCGCGTGCGCTGGTCGACTGGCATCGCGAAAACGGCGATCTCTGCTGCATCGTCACGGCGACCAACGTCTTCGTGACCGGGCCGATCGCGGCCGAATTCGGGATCGAGCATCTGCTCGGCATCGAGCTCGATACCGACGACGGCACGCCCGGCGGGCAATTCACCGGGCGCAGCATCGGCGTGCCGAGTTTCCGCGAAGGGAAGATCGTGCGCACGACCGCATGGCTGGATTCGCTCGGCTACGCGCCGTCTGATTTCGAACGGACCTACTTCTACAGCGATTCGATCAACGACGTGCCGCTGCTGGACTACGTCACGCATCCGGTCGCCACCAATCCCGACGCGCGGCTTTCGCACGTTGCAGGCACGCGCGGGTGGCCTGTCATGAAGTTGTTCTGATTCGGGCGATATTCTCTGCTGTCCATTTCATATCTGGAGGGGTAATGAAATTCGGAGCACACAGCACCAGTCTCGATCAATCAGTAATCCGATTCGAAATGGATCGGAAGCATGTCGTACCGCCTCGCCCGTCGGAAAGCCGCTTTCCGCACTGGCGCGGCATTTTCATGATCGCGCTCCTGTGCACGCTGGCCGGCTGCGGCGACGGCGACTCGGGTGCAGCGGGCAACGTAGCCGCCGTCCGCGCATCGGCACCAGGTTCGGCATCCGCGCCGGTCCTGCACTGCGCGAGCGCGTGTCACTGACCGACGCAGGCCCCATGGCCGGGTAGCGGAAAACGGGCAAAAGCCCGCGCACCGCGCGGCGAACGGCCGCATCCGGCGAGTCCGACCGGCAATTCACGACAAAGAGCGATCATGCAAAACAAATCCACGACACGACGCCAGTTCCTGGCCGATGCGCTGAAACTCGCGGGCGCCACCGCGGTCACCGGCATGCTGCCCGAGAGCATCCTGCGCGCGCAGTCGATTCCGGCGGCGACCGTCACCGGCACCCTTCAGGACGTCAAGCACGTCGTCATCCTGATGCAGGAAAACCGGTCGTTCGACCACTATCTCGGCACGCTGCGCGGCGCGCGCGGCTTCGGCGATCCTCGGCCGGTCGTGATTTCGAGCGGCTATCCGGTGTGGCGCCAGCCCTGGATGCTGTCCTACGTGTTCCCGTTCAACCCGACCCCGCCCGCCGGCGTGGCGAACGGCGACACCTATTACGGCGATCTCGATCACAGCTGGAACGGTACGCACAGTGCCTGGAACAGCGGCCGCTATGACAACTGGGTCGCGGCGAAGACCACCGGCACGATGTACTACTTCACGCAGAACGACATTCCGTTCTACTACGCGCTGGCGAGCGCATTCACCGTGTGCGACGGCTACCACTGCTCGATGCTCGGCCCGACCGACCCGAACCGCCTGTATCTGTGGACCGGATGCTGCGGCAACGTCGCCGGCTATTCGCCGTACACGACGAACACGATGACCGGCACCGGGTGGACCACCGTGCCGGAACGATTGAACGCGGCCGGCGTCACGTGGAAGTTCTACCAGGACAAGGGCAACGGACTGGATTCCGGCCACGGCTACGGCGAATACAACGGCTCCAGCAAGGATCTGTGGTGGAACGGCAACTACGGCGACAACGTCATCCTGAACTTCAAGCAGTACCAGAACCTCGGCGCAAACGATCCGCTCGCGCCGGCGCTCAACGGCACGCAGATCGATCCAGCCGGGGGCGGTAAGGAATACGACACGAATCTTTTCAGCCAGTTACAGGCCGACGTCGCGAACGACACGCTGCCGCAGGTGTCCTGGATCGCCGCGCCTTACGCATATTGCGAACATCCGTCGTGGGCCGCGAGCGGCGGCGAATGGTACGTGAGCAACGTCCTCAACGCGCTGACGTCGAATCCGAAGGTATGGGCCAGCACGGTGCTGCTCGTGATGTATGACGAGAACGACGGCCTGTTCGATCACGTGCCGCCGGCCGTCCCGTCGAGCGCCTACGCCGGCACCGGCCAGTCGACCGTATCGACGGCGGCGGAATTCGTCGCCAGCGGCGGTGGCGCATCGGACGGATCGGCCAGCGGCGACGTGCCGATCGGACTCGGCCCGCGTGTGCCGATGTTCGTGATCTCGCCATGGTCGAAGGGCGGCAAGGTCAATTCGCAGGTCTTCGACCACACGTCGGTAATCCGCTTTCTGGAAGCGCGCTTCGGACTGCAGGAAACCAACATCACGCCGTGGCGGCGCACGGTATGCGGCGATCTCACGTCGGCATTCGATTTCGCGAATCCCGACCAGACGATTCCGGCGATCCCGGGGCCCGCCAGCAACATGGATCCGAACGGCTCGACGGTCCTGATCCCCTACCCCACCACGACGGCGGTGCCGGCCCAGACGGCCGGCCGCAACGGCGCCTGCCGGCTGCCATACGAGTTCTTCGTCCAGGGCAAGGTCAACCGGTCCGGCAAGACGCTCGCGCTGACGATGACCAACACCGGCGCGGCCGGCGTGCATCTGCAGGCGTGGGTCGACGGTACCAGCACGATCCCGCGTCAATACACGATCGGTGCCGGCACGAGTGCGTGCGCTGCCCTGTCGGACGCGCTCGCACTGAATTCGGGTGGCGGCTACGACTATTCGATCTACGGCCCGAACGGGTTCCTGCAAACGTTCCGCGGCAACATCGGCGCGTCGGGAAACACGGGATCGAGAGCCGAAGTCAGCCTTTGCTACGACGTGCAGAACGGCAACGTGCAGATCACGCTCGACAACTCCACCGGTTCGAGCGCGACGACGTTCCAGCTCGTCGACAACGCGTACGGAATGAATACGGCGCAGTCCGTGAGCGTGCCCGCCGGTGCGACCCGAGCCGTCACGTGGTATGGGGATGCCGGCTGGTACGACGCGAGCATACGCGACGCGAACGACCCGAATTTCCTGCGCCGCGTGGCCGGCTGCGTGCAAGCGCAATCCGGTGCGTTGCTGACGGATTCGGCCATCGGCAATACGAACGGGAAATTCGTCGCGACGCTGGCGTCGCAGGGGGCGTCGTACGGCACGCTGCGATTCGACTACCTCGTGCCGCCGTGGCGCCACAGCCCGAAGAACTGGGTTGGCATCTATGCGCGCGGCGCGCAGCCGACCAAGGGCAACTACAAGTCGTGGGCGTACCTGCCCAAAAGCACGGGCTCGCTGCTGTTCTCGTCCACTGCGAACAGCACGCTGGCGTCGGGCCAGTACGACGCGTGGTATCTGTTCGACGACGGCTACACGCCGCTCGCGGGCCCCGTCGCGATCAGCATCTGAGCGCGCGGCGGTACCGCCATTGTCCAAGGCCCCCGGCCGGCGCGCGTTCATGGCGCGCGTCGCCGGGCGCCGCGCTTATACGAGCAGGTCTTCGTAAAACGCGCCGAACGGCCGCGTCGGGTGGGCGATCTGGATTTCAAGGATCCACAGGCCGGCGGCCGGCGCGGCATCGAAATCGCCGAGATTGCCGGCCTTGTAGATGTCGCGAACAAACCCGTTGCCCGGAAAACGCGCTCAAAGCACCTTGACCATGAACACGCGCGCCGCGCCTTCCGGCTCGCACGGCACTTCGCCGAACGTCTCGTAACCGTGCTTCCGATAGAAATCCGGCGCCTGGAACGAGATCGTGTACAGCACCGCACGTGCGCAACCGCGCCGCTTCGCTTCCGCTTCGGCCTCGCGCAGCAGCCGGCTGCCGAAGCCGCCGCCGCGCAGCGACTCGGGCAGATAGAACAGGTCGATGAAGAACAGGCCGAGCGACGTCCGGCCGGCGAGACCGCCCAATACCTCGCCGGTCGCGCGGTCGGTCACGTAGACGTCGAGCGCGGCCTCATCGGTGCGCCCCGCCATCGCATGGTTGAATTCGCCGAGCTTGCGGCTGATGAAGTCTCGGGCGGCCGGCTGGCCGGTGTCGGTCAGTCGAAGGGTGACGTCGGGATCGGGCGTCATCGGGCGAACGCGTGCGTGAATAGGCCGCCGGGCGTGCAGCACCCGCTGCGGGCGTCGCACGACTATAGCGCGCGTCATGCGCTCACGCCATCGCAAACGCCGCCGTGAGGCCGCGACGACCACGCCGTTTCACTCGAACGAAACGCCCGCGTCACGTCGATACGACGCGAACGGAACGCGCGTCAGTTGTACCCGAGAATCGCCACCGCCGCGACATCCGGCCGATCGAGCGTACCGCCGACGAGCGACGTCATCGGCTCCTGCAGCACGGCCTGATACGAGGTCACGCGTACGTCTTCCGGTGCGCCGGTTTCGTCCTGGACCGGTTCGTCGAAGGCATCGATGCCGCTGAAGCGTGCGAATCGCGTTTGCATGAAAGTCATCTCCACTCCTTTGCTTTGATATGTCGTTGATGTTCTAGCTTGCCCGCTTCAACGCCACCGCATGCGCGGGCTCACCGTCATGCGCCGACTCGGACCGCGCAAGCTGCGCACGTGTGCGTCGCGTGACGTGGATCACCGCGAACACGACCGGCGCGATCAGCAGCCCTTCCGCCAGTTCGGGATCGATCGGCAGGTTCATCACGTGCAGCGCCTTGAACACCGCCGTCGCGAGCGACAGCACGTAGTACGAAATGGCGGCCACCGACAGCCCTTCGACCGCGTGCTGCAAATGAAGCTGGTTGCGCGCGGTGCGCTCCATGCCGGCCAGCAGCCGCGTGACGTCCTTTTCCTGCGCGAGATTCACGCGGGTGCGCAGCAGGTCGACCGCACGCGCGATCCGCGCGGCGATCTGTTCGTGGCGCGCCCATACGCTGCGGCACGTTTCCATTGCCGGCGCGAAGCGTCGCTCCATGAATTCGGCGATCGTCGGCATCCCTTCGATACGCTCCTCGCGCAATTCCTGGATGCGCGCCAGCACGAGCTTTTCGTACGCGCGCGACGCGCTGAAGCGCGCCCCCGATCCCGACAACGATTCGACCCGCACCGCGAGATGCGTGAGCTTGACCAGCAGCGCCGCGTCGTCGCCGTCGGCGCCGCTCGCGTCCATCCGCTGCATCGACGCATGCAGCGCCGCGTGAATTTCGTCGAGCTCGCAACTCATCCGGCGCGCGACCGGCAGCGCAAGCAGCGCCATCATCCGGTACGTTTCGATTTCGTACAGACGCTGCAACAGGCGGCCGCCCTGCTCCTCGCGAAAATCCTCGTCGACGACGAGAAAACGCATGAAGCCGTCGTCGCGCACGTGCCAGTCGCAAAACACCTTGCCGCCGCCGAGCACGCTGCTGCCGACGAGCGCGGGGCCGTCGATCCAACGGCGCAGGTCGCCGCACACGAGCCGCGCGGCGTCGCCCGACAGCAGTTCCATCCGCACCGCGACGAAGCGGATGCCGGCCAGCCGCGCGAACCACGCGGCCGGGATGCCCTCGATCGCGAGATCGTCGAAATAACCGGTGTCGCGACGCGGCGCGACGAACGTGAAGGTCGAGAATTCGGTGTGGCGCTCCCACTTCAGGTGCCAGCCGGACGGCGACTGCACCGCATGGTGCGTCGCGCCTTCGTGCGGCGCGTCGATGCCCGTGTCGCGGCACAGCGCGTGCAGCAGCGTTTCGTGGATGTCGGGCCGACCGTCCGCATAGATCGCGTAATGCGTGAGCGACACGGCTTCGGCGAGCCGCAGGAACGGCCGCGCATGCAATTCCGCGGCCAGCGCGGCGCGCAACGGATGGTCCATCATCGATTCACCACGCTTTCCTGTTCAGTCCCGCGCGCCGGATCGTCCGGCCCGACCGCCGCGCCACCCTCGGGTGAAGCGCCAGCGTGATCGCACTATGGCAGACACATAGCAACAATAAAAACGCATAATGCTGATCGTTACGTTCAGTTTTCCTGATACCCATGAAGATGCTCGATCACGACGTGCTGGCCACCGTCGTCGCCGTCGCGGAAACCGGCAACATGACCCGCGCGGCCGAGGCCGTGAACCGCTCGCAGTCGGCGGTGAGCATGCAGATCAAGAGCCTGGAAGACGCGATCGGCCGGCCGCTGTTCGTGCGCAAGCCGCGCAGCATCGTGCTGACGCGCGAGGGCGAGGTGCTGCTGGGATTCGCCAGACGAATGCTGGCGCTGCGCGACGAGGCATGGGCGGCCGTGGTGCGGCCGGAAGTGACCGGCAAGGTCGTGATCGGCGTGCCGGACGACTATGCATCGTCGCTGCTGCCGTCGGTGCTGAAGAAATTCTCCGCGACCTACCCGAAGGTCGAGATTCAGGTGATGGGGCTGCCGAGCAGCGCGCTCGCGCCGCTGATCAAGGAGGGCACCGTCGATCTCGTCTGCGGGACGCGCATCAAGGGGCTCACCGGCGACTTCATCCGCCACGAGCCGATGGCGTGGGCCGCGATGACGAACGGGCCGCGCGTCTGGGAGGAACGGCCGTTGCCGATCGCGGTGTTCATGCCAGGCAGCGTCGCGCGCGAGAACGCGATCCGCAGCCTCGAACGTGCGAAAGTGCCGTACCGCACGTCGTATGAAAGCCCGAGCCTGCTCGGGCTGCTCAGCATGGTCGAAGCCGGCCTCGCGGTCGCGCCGCTCGCCCGCTGCGCGATTCCCGCGCAACTGTCGATGCTCGGCCGCTCGCACGGGTTGCCCGACCTGCCGCCGCTCGAGCTGATCCTCGCGCGCAGCACCAAGTCGAAACGGCCGCCGTGCGACTTTCTCGCGGAACAATTGATGGAAGACCTGCAACGGCAGACCGGACAGACCGGCGACGCCTGAGCCCGTCGGCGCCCGCTCGCCGCGGCGTCATCCGTGGCCGCTCGCGCCATGCCCGACCGCACCCAACGCCGCATTGACGATGCCGGCCACCGTATCGACGAGCGCTTCCAGCGTGTCGCCGTGCACGTGCCGCCCTGCCGGCGGAACGCGCTCGCTGCGCCGGCCGCCCCACTGCGAACCTGCCGTGACCGACAGCGTCGCGCTGAATCGTTGGCCGTGCCGTCGGCCGAAGATGCCGATGCGCCGCTCGGCGACGTAAGCCTGTTCGGGCAGAAACAATCTGATTTCGACCGCCACTTGATCGGGGTCGGCCGCGCCCGCGTGCGCATCGAACGCCGGCGCGAATACTTTGACGATGCGGAACGTCACGTGGGAATCCCACGCGGCGAGTGGCCCGCCGGCCGCATCGACGCGCTCGGCGTCGACCGACCATTGATGGCGATCGGGCACGCGAATCGCCTGGCGCAGCAGCACGTCCGCCGCGCGAACCGTCACCGTCAACTGCCGGGCAAGCTGCCCGCCCGACGGCAACGCCGCGGCGTGCGCGCGACGGGCAGCCGGGCGCGCGATACGCACTTCTTCCGTAAGGTACATGGGCCCTCCCTGTTCAGGGTAGCGCCGCGTTCGACGCAGCGCACAAACGGCCACCGTCGATGGCCGCCGGACAGCACGGCGGCCGGCGACTCGGCGGCGGATTAGCCGAGCAATCGCCGTTCCCGGCTTGGCGGGCGCCGACCGCGAGCCGCAGCCGGCACGCACCTGCGACCGGCGACCTCGAAGCGGGAAAGGTATGAATGAAGGTCATGGCGCGGACGGAAGCCGTCCCGGCTGCTCGACACGTCCCCAGCTTGGAAGAAACCGTATCAACGCCGTGCAAAAAAACGGGGCAGCCGTGCAAAAAACGGCATGCGCGCCGGGATCGCGCCCCGCACGCCATGCTGGCGGCGTCGCCTGCGCCGCGGGCGCCGCGTTACGCGAACGCCGCGAGCGACGCGCGCCGCCGCTCGTCGACCATCGATTCGATCAGCGAGACGAGATCGTCGGTCAGCGGATCGCAGATGCCGGGCGAGCGATGCAGTTCGAGATCGGCCGCCGGCAGCGGCGGCAGCCCGTCCGCCTCGTCGAGCACGCGCCAGTTCTCTGGCAGCGTGCAGCGATCGATCATCGTCACGGCCGCGCCGTGGTTCACCGCGATCTTGATACCGGTCGGGCTCTGGCTCGTATAGACGACGTGATACGGCCGCTCGGCCGTCGCGAGCGCCTGCAGCCCGCGTTGCCGGTAGCAGCACGTCTCGGGAAACAGCGCGAGCGGCACCGACGCATCCGGGTCGAGCGCGAAATCGTGATGCGCGGCCCACACGACGTCGTGACGGCCGAGCAGCCGCCCACCCGCGTTCGGTCCGTGCCGCACGACGAGCGCGACGTCGAGCTCGCCGGCGTGCAGCCGCTCGATCAGTTCGAGCGACGTGCGGCAATGCACGTGCAGGCGTGCACCCGGCCGTAGCGCATAGAACGACTTCAGCAGGTCGGGCAGCCACAGCTCCGCGTAGTCCTCCGGCAGCCCGAAGCGCACGATGCCGCGATCGCTGCTCGCCTGCTTCAGCGCGCGGATCGCGTCGTTCTGCACCTGGATGATCCGCCGCGCGTGAATCAGGAAATTCTCGCCGTCCCGCGACAGTTCGAGCCGCCGGCTGTTGCGCATGAACAGGTGCGTGTCGAGCCGCTCCTCCAGCGTGCGGATGCGCAGGCTGATCGTCGATTGCGTGCGATGCAGTTGCCGGGCCGCCGCGGTGAAGCCGCCGCTTTCGACGACCGCGACGAACGCGCGGATCAGCTCCGGGTCGAGCGACGTCAGCTTGGACCAGTCGGGCTTCGAGAAAACGCCGGGCCGCCCCGGGCTCTCCGCCCTGGACGAGCCCCCCGGGAGCGCGGGCTCCACCTGGGGGGACTGGCGCAGCGCGCCAGATTTCTCAATGGCAGCCATCGGAATTACTCGCTTTCGAAAATGGAAGGGAACACGAAAGATAGGGCTCGGAGTACGCCGATTGTTGTCCGGATGCACGCGGCCCTCCAACCCCTGGCCGGGTATGACAAACCCGGAGCCGGTATGCGAACGCCCCTTCGCCGCCCGCACGCCGCCGCTCGTCGAGACGGCCGCTGCGGGCCGCCCGGCGGGCGGCCGCGCGCCGGGCTCGGGGCTTTCCCGGAGACGACGAAAACTCATACCTCGATCAGGAAACATCGATTCACCGGCCGCATCGCGGCCCACCACAATCGCCTCACACCCAACCTCATCGACGAGACATTGCAATGACCGCATCCCAACCCAGGCAGCTTTACATCGGCGAAGGCTTCGAAGGCCCCGGCGTCAACCTCGCGCACATCAACGTGCTGGTCGGCCCGCGCAACGGCCCGGCGGGCCAGGCGTTCGCGACCGCGCTCGCGACGCCGTCGGCCGGCCATGCGCCGTTCGTCGTGATCGCGCAGCCGGGCATACCGACCAAGCCGCTCACGCTATACGTGAACAAGGCGCAGATCGCCGGCGACTTCCACGGCAATGCCACGTGGGGCGCGTCGCAGGCCGGCATCGCGAAGGCCGTGGCCGAAGCGCTCGAGAACGGCACGCTGCCGCCCGAAGCGGAGAACGACTGGGTCGTCGTGTCGGCGAACTGGGTGAACCCGCAGACCGACGATCTCGATGCCGTGTTCGAGAACAACTACCGCGCGTGCCGCAACGCGATCGTCGCGGCGATGGAAGGATTGCCGCATCGCGACGCAGTGTTCGCCGCCGCACGCGACGTGTCGAACCCGTTCTACACGCCGAAAAAGAACTGACGGAACTGACCGACAACGCGCGGCCGGCCAGGCCGCATCAGGAGGAAGCATGGAATACGTCCGCCTCGGCCAGTCCGGCCTGAAGGTGTCCCGCCTGTGTCTCGGCACGATGAACATGGGCACGCCCGAGTGGAAGCCGTGGATCTTCGACGAAGCGCAGAGCGAGCCGATCGTGCGCCGCGCGCTCGATGCCGGCGTCAACTTCATCGATCTCGCGGATTTCTATTCGACGGGGGTCGGCGAGGAAGTGGTCGGCCGCATCCTGAAGCGCAACGCGCGCCGCGAGGAGCTCGTCGTGACGACCAAGGTCGGCTACGACATGGGCAGCGATCCGAATGCGGGCGGCCATTCGCGCAAGCACGTGCTCGACGGCATCGACGGGTCGCTCAAGCGTCTCGGGATGGATTACGTCGACATCTTCATGCTGCATTTCTTCGACGTGAACACACCCGTCGAGGAAACGATGAGCACGCTGCACGACATCGTGCGCGCGGGCAAGGCGCGCTACATCGGCGTGTCGACGATGTACACGTGGCAGTTCGCGAAGATCATGCAGGCCTGCGAACGAAACGGCTGGGACAAGCCGGTCAACATGCAGCTGCAGCTCAATCTCGCCTATCGCGAGGAAGAGCGCGAGATGGTGCCGTACTGCATCGACCAGGGTGTCGGCGTCTCGGTGTTCAGCCCGCTTGCGCGCGGCCTGCTGACCTGCGAGCCGCAATCGACGCGCAACCAGACCGACTTCTTCACCGCGCAGATGTACGGCGACGCGTCGTCGCTCGCGATCGCCGCGTCGGTCGCGAAGGTCGCGAAGCGGCGCGGCGTGCCGCCCGCGCAGATCGCGCAGGCGTGGGTGCTGAGCCGCCCCGGCGTCGCGAGCATGCTGGTCGGCGCGGATTCCGTCGCGCAGTTCGACAGCGCGCTCGGCGCGCTCGAAACGCGGCTCACCGAGGAAGAACTGCACGAACTGGAGCGCAACTACACGCCGTGCGACCTGATCAACGATTACACGGCCGGCAAGCGCATCGCGCGCGAGTCGCGCCCGGCGCAGGGCAGTTTCGCGGCAGACTGAAACACTGAAGGAACGACATACGATGAACGAATTTCTGAGGACCGGCCATTACATCGGCGGGGAATGGCACGAATCGCATGGCGCGAGCGATGCGACCTATCCGGTGCTGAACCCGGCGACCGGCGAGACGATCGCGAAGGTCGCGAAAGGCGGCGCCGACGACACGCAGCGCGCGATCGACGCGGCCGCCCACGCACTTCCCGCATGGCGCGCGCTGACCGCGAAGGAGCGCGGCGCCCGCGTGAAGCGCTGGGGCGAACTGATGCTCGAACACCGCGACGCGCTCGCCGAGCTGCTGACGCGCGAACAGGGCAAGCCGCTCGCGGAGGCGCGCGGCGAAGTGGCCTACGCGGCCAGCTTTCTCGAATGGTTCGCCGAAGAAGCGAAGCGCATGTACGGCGACGTGATCCCGAGCCCGAAGCCGAATGCGCAAATCGTCGTCACGCGCGAGCCGGTCGGTGTCGTCGCGGCGATCACGCCGTGGAATTTCCCGCTCGCGATGATCACGCGCAAGGCCGGCCCGGCACTCGCGGCCGGCTGCACGATGGTGCTCAAGCCGTCCGAGGAAACGCCTCTGTCGGCGTTCGCGCTCGCGGTGCTCGCCGAGCGCGCCGGCGTGCCGGCCGGCGTGTTCAACGTGGTGTCGGGTGACGCGATCGCGATCGGCGAGACGCTGACGAGCTCGCCCGTCGTGCGCAAGCTGTCGTTCACGGGCTCGACGCGGGTCGGCAAGCTGCTCGCGAAGCAGTCGGCCGATACGCTGAAGAAGCTGTCGCTCGAACTCGGCGGCAACGCGCCGTTCATCGTGTTCGACGACGCCGATCTCGATGCGGCGGTCGACGGCGCGATCGCGTCGAAGTTCCGCAACACCGGCCAGACCTGCGTGTGCGTGAACCGCTTCCTCGTGCAGGACGGCGTGTACGACGCGTTCACGCGCAAGCTCGCGGACGCCGTGCGCACGCTGCGGGTCGGCAACGCGCTCGCGGGTGAAGTCGACCAGGGCCCGCTGATCAACGAAGCGGCGCTCGGCAAGGTCGAGCGACACGTGGCGGACGCCACCGCGAAGGGTGCGCATGCGTTGACCGGCGGCAAGCGTCACGCGCTCGGCGGCACCTTCTACGAACCGACCGTGCTGACCGGCATGACGCCCGACATGCTGATCGCCGAAGAGGAAACGTTCGGCCCCGTCGCCGGCTGCTTCCGCTTCACGACTGAAGAAGAAGCCATCGCCGCGGCGAACGACACGCCGTTCGGGCTGTCCGCGTATTTCTACACGCGCGACCTCGGCCGCGCATGGCGCGTGTCCGGCGCACTGGAGAGCGGGATGGTCGGCGTCAACGACGGGATCATCTCGACCGAAGTCGCGCCGTTCGGCGGCGTCAAGCAATCGGGGCTCGGGCGCGAAGGCTCGAAGTACGGCCTCGACGAGTACGTGGAGCTCAAGTACACGCTGATGGCCGGCCTCGGCCGCTGACCGTTCCCCGCGGTCGATCCGCGCCGCGTGCCGCCCGGCCGCGCGGCGCTCGCGCGGCTGTCGCGGCGTCGTCCGACGCCCGCGCGCCGCATGCATAACAATTCCGGAGGCAGCTTGACCCAAGCCAACGTTCAATCCGGCACCGCGCGCGCGTTGCCGCTGTCGCGCGACGCCGACGCACCGCGCCGCCCCGTCGCGCTCGACGACGTGCCGCTCAACCGTTTCCACGTGAAGATCGCCGGCCTGACGTTCGGCGCGCATTTCACCGAGGGCTACACGCTCGGCACGATCGGCTATGCGCTCGCCGCGCTCGGCAAGCAGATGCCGATCGACGCGTTCTGGATGGGGATGATCGGCAGCTCGGCGCTGATCGGCATCTTCTTCGGCAGCCTCGTGTTCGGCTGGCTGTCCGACCGCATGGGCCGGCAGAAGATCTTCCTGACGAGCTTCGTGATCATCACCGCGGCCGCGTTCGCGCAATTCTTCGTGAGCTCGCCGCTCGAACTGTGCATGCTGCGCGTGCTGATCGGCTTCGGGATGGGCGGCGACTTCACGGTCGGCCACGCGATCCTCGCCGAATTCTCGCCGCGCAAGCATCGCGGCGCGTTGCTCGGCTCGTTCAGCGTGATCTGGACGATCGGCTATGTCGCCGCGAACGTGCTCGGCCTCGCGTACAGCGACGCCGCGCCCGATGCATGGCGCTGGCTGCTCGCGTCGGCCGCGCTGCCGGCGCTGATCGTGCTGGTGCTGCGGATCGGCACGCCCGAGTCGCCGCGCTGGCTACTCGGCAAGGGCCGCGTGCAGGAGGCACGCGCGATCGTCGCGAAGCATTTCGGGCCGCATGTGATGCTCGACGGTTCGGCCGAACCGCATGCAAATACGGGCTTTGCGCGCTTGTTCCGGCGCGACCTGATCCGCCGGACGGTCTTCAATTGCGCGTTCTTCGTGTGTCTCGTGATTCCGTACTTCGCGATCTATACGTTCCTGCCGACGATCCTGAAGACGATCGGCCTCGCAGAAGGCTTCGGCGCCGACCTGCTGCTGAACGGCTTCCTCGTGCTCGGCGCGCTGATCGGCATCTGGCTGACGATCCGGCTGTCGCGGCGCGGCTTCCTGATCGGCTCGTTCGCTGTGACGTGCGCGTCGCTCGTCGCGCTGGCGGTGCTGCCGTCGTCGGCGGCCGTCGCGATGATCGTCGCGTTCGCGATCTTCACGCTGACGATGTCGGCGTTCAGCAATCTCGTCGGCGTGTTTCCGCCCGAGTGCTTTCCGACCGAAGTGCGCGCAAGCGGGGTCGGGCTGGCGATCGCGTGCAGCCGGCTCGGCTCGGCGATCGGCACGTTCCTGCTGCCGGTCGGTATCGCGACGCTCGGGTTTCACGCGACGATGTTCGCGCTGGCGGGCGTGCTGCTGGCGGGGATGATCGTGTCGATCGCGTGGGCGCCGGAGACGAAGCATCTGACGCTGGAGGAGGCGGCGGGGCATTGAAGCGTGCGCGGTGTCGACGGCAGGAGGTGCGGCATCACGCTCGCAACGAAGGAACCCGGCCATGGCCGGGTTCCTTCGTTTGTAACGCATACTTAGCCACTGACGAAAAAGCTGGAACCCGCCGCTCGGCTTAGAACAGAATGCTAGTGTAGTCCCGCGCGCCGTGCAGCACGTGAAGCACGTCGATCTGCACGGGGGGATCGCCTTTGACCCGATAGAAAATCTGAAAATTGCCGTATCCGCGATGCCGCACACCGTGAGCTTCGAAGCGCGGCACCAGCGGGAACGCGAACGGCATCTCGGCGAGGCTCAGGCATTTTTCGCGAAGTTCCCGCACGAACGTGATCGCACGTTGCGGATTCTCGCGTGCGATGTAATCGGCGATCAGCTCGAGTTCGGTTATCGCAAAACCGGACAGGTGCATGATCACGCCTGACGATCCGCCTGCGCCCGATACTTCGCTTCCAGACGATCGAACACGTCCGCCAAGTCTGCTCCGCGTCCCGCGTCCGCATCGGCAAGGCTGCGCGCGATCACGGCATCGAGTGCGGTCAGTTGCGCTTCGCGGTCCTGAATCAAGCGCACCCCTTCCCGAAGCACTTCGCTTTTGGATCCGTAACGGCCGGAATCGACCAGCTTCGCGACGTAGCTTTCCAGTTGCGGGCCAAGGTCGGCACTGATCATGTTGCCCTCCAGACGGCATGAATTCCGATGCAGGCAGGTTAGCCGGATTATCAACTATTATCAAGAACGGAACTCCTGATTAACGGGGTGTCGCCGTCGCTCGTCGACGGGGTGAATGGTGCGGTACACGTATCGGGTACGTTTGCGCGATCCGTAACGGCGCTGCGCGTTCGTTCGCGCGGCCCTTCTCGATCTCGCGCTCCGAACACCGATCATGCTCGACGGCGCCGTCACGCCACAACTCGGCCCGACGGGATATCCGACCGACCACGTTGCTTGCGAACTGGTCGTTCGGCCGACTCGGCGAACGAGCGGCGCGTCGATATGCTGAACGCGTTCCGTTTTTCGTCCGCCGCCATGCCCGCCCAGCCCGTCGATCTCAGCCATGTTCTCCCGTACGAAGCGACGTACTTCGACGATCGGCTGACGATCGAGCGGAACGATCTGGACATTCCTGCGTTGCTCGGTGTGGGACAGGAAGTCGGCGACGAACTGCTCGTGTCGCTGTGCGGCGCACCGGCGCAATCGGATGTTCAGTCCTATCTCGATAGTTCGGGCAGGCTGACCTTCGCCGTCACTCACCCGACATTGATCCGGTCCGAAAACCGGATATCCGTCATTCGAAACACGGACGCGTCCGTACTCGAACTCGGAATCATCGATCTTTCCGACAGCGCAGTCGCCGGGCTCGGCGCGGCCATGCTGTGGAGAATCGCTCGAGCGTGCGATACCTTGGGAATCGCCAGGATCATCGCGCTCGCGGTGGGCGGCCGAAAGACTGCGCCCGAACCCGGTGGCCCCCGGCTCCACGGGTACTACGCGTGGCCGAGATTCGGATTCGATGCGCCCATTCCGGGTGAGCACGACGACGAAGCGGCGCTGTTCCGGTATTTCCCCGGATACCCGATCGGATTGGCCGACGGAAGCCTTCGATCGTTGCGTGCGCTCTATGCGACGAGAATCGGCCGCGACTTCTGGCGAGTGGGCGGCTCCCATCGATGGATGACGTTCGACGTCGATCCGTGTCGGGAATCCCTGCGGGCGTTACGCGAATACCTGATTGAAAAGGATATCTACGAATGACGATAAGACACGGTTCCATCAGCGGATTCCGGATGGCGCGCACTGCCGTGAAGCGCGATCGCTCGACCAACGAACATCGTGCCATTCGTCTGGCGGAAGCCCGGAAGCTCATCGACACGTTCGTCGCGAATGCGCTGCATCGCGGCCTCGCGCGCATCATGCGCGATTCGGCCACCGAGTATGGCGTGCGACCGTCCACCGAGCCGACATCACGGCCGCAACGAAAGGTATTCAACGTAGGGCGGATCGATCATGCGAAGAGTCAGTTGCCGATCATTTCGAAAGAGGAGGCAAGGGCCATCGGCCGACGGGAAACGCTCCTCCATTTCGGCCAGGACCCCGATCAATGACACGGTGACCGATAGCCGGTACCGTGACAGTCGTTGACGGATAGTGAAGCGGGGCGGAACGCGTGCCGGGCCCGGACGGGACCATCCTTTCGCAACCGCCCGTCAGCCACGTCCGAGAGGCGACATCGTCTCCTACCCCCGCCTCACCACCTGCCCCCGCAACCACGCGGCGAACGCGACCACATGCTCGACCGCGACGCTCTCCGGCTCGACGTCGAGCCAATAACCGAACGGCCCGATCGGCTGTACTGGCGACAGCCGCACGAGACTGCCCTCGCCGATCTCTTCCTCGATCATGTTCAGGTCGACCACCGCGAGCCCCGCGCCCTTGCGCGCCGCGCGAATCGCCTGTTCGAGCGTGGAAAACTCGATGCCGTCGCCGATCCGCTCGACCGGCACGCCCGCCTGCTCGCACCAGTCGGCCCACAGCGCCAGGCGCTTGCCTTCGTGCAGCACGTGCAGCGACGGCAGCCGGCCGAGCAGCACGTCGAGCGCGTCGCCGCGATAGCGCGGCGCGCCAACCAGCGCGTGCCGCTCCATCATCAGCAGCTCCGATTGCATCCCGGTGCGTGCCGCGCGCCCGAAGCGGATGTGGCAATGACAATCGTCGGCAGGCTCGGTCCGGATCGACAGTTCGACGTCGGGCAGCGCCTCCGCGAGCGTGCCGAGCCGCGGCGAAAACCACTGCGTGGCGAACGTCGGGGGCAGCGATATCGTCAGGCGCCGCTTCGCGCCTGGCCGCGCGGCGGCGATTTCGCCGACGCCGCGCTCGATCGTGTCGAACGCCTGCCCGATGAACGGCAGCAACCGCTGGCCGGCGTCGGTCAGGCGCACGCCCTTGTGATCGCGCTCGAACAGGCGTGCGCCGAGCGCTTCCTCGAGCAGCCGGATCTGCCGGCTCACCGCGCCTTGCGTCACGCACAGCGACACCGCCGCGCGATTGAAGCTCAGGTGACGCGCGGTCTCCTCGAAAAATCGCAGCGCGATCAACGATGGCAGGCGTCGCATGATGTGTGTCCCCTTCGTTCGTATCGTTAGTATGGTTGCGGCCGGCGCCGCCGGCCATTCCGCGGGCAGCTTTATCGCAGAAAAGCGCGCCGCCCGTCATGCCGTGAAAACCCCGAGGCCCGGCGCCGTCCACCCCGTCATTCATCGCCCCCCCGTGCCGGCCTCCCGCCTACAATAAGCATCCCGCACCAAACACGACACTGCCCCGTGAGACGCAAGATGCCGGCGCTGAATGCGCTGAAAGCCTTCGAGATGGCCGGCCGCACCGGCAGCTTCACACGCGCGGCCGAACTGCTCAACGTGACGCAGAGCGCGGTGAGCCGGCAGGTCCGCCAGCTCGAAGGCCAGCTCGGCGAAACCCTGCTCGAGCGCCGCCATCACCAGCTCGAACTGACGGCGGCCGGCCGCGTGCTGCTGCGCGCGCTGCAGCAATCGTTCGACAAGATCGAGTTGACCGTGCGCAGCCTGCAGGAAAAAACCCACCTGAACCGCCTGCGCGCGAACGTGCCGCCCACCTTCGCCGCGCGCTGGCTGATGCCGCGCCTCGGCAGGCTGCGCGATGCGCATCCCGAATTCGAACTGAGCCTCACGACGCGCATCCACGACAGCCTCGGCGAATCCCGCGTGCTCGACTGCGCGATCCGGTTCGGCGACGGCGAATGGGACGGCTTCGACAACGCGCTGCTGATGCAGGAGCAGCATATCGCCGTCTGTGCGCCCGCGCTGTATGCGCGGCTACGGCAGGACGGCGCGCCGATCGACCTGAACCGCTTCACGCTGCTGCACGTGCTCGCCACCGACGACCAGCGCTACCTGACCTGGCAGCACTGGCTGAAGGCCGCCGGCATCGCCGACGTCGACACGCGCGGCGGCTACGAATTCGACCTGCTCGACCATGCGATCCGCGCGGCGATCGACGGCCTCGGGATCACCATCGCCGACCGCCACATGGTCGCGCGCGAACTCGCGGCCGGGCAGTTGATGCAGGTGCTCAACGTACACGTCGACGGCCACCAGTCGTACTGGTTCGTCACGCGACCCGAACAGACGAACCTGCCGCACATCGTGCAGTTCCGCGACTGGCTGCAGCAGGAAGTGTGGCTCGCGAAACGCCACCTCGAACCATCGTCGCCGCTGCCGCAAGTGCCGCTGGCCTGAGACCTGCCCTGGCTCGGCCCGCTGTCTGCCGTCTGCCGTCTGCCGTCTGCCGTCCGCCGTCTGCCGTCCGCCGTCCGCCGTCCGCCCTCCGCCCTCCGCCCTCCGCCCTCCGTCCTCCGTCCTCCGCGGGCGACACCTTACCCGCTCCCGCGCCCGTCGGCACTCGGACCCGTCGGAAAATACCCGAAGGCCCGCACCTGCGCCACGCGCGCCGCCAGCCGTCATTGCCTTGCCCGACGGGCGATTCCGGCCGATCCACCGAGTAACGTGCGTTTTTCTCATGGCCGACGCAAAAATAAGTCGTTTGTCGTGCGTTAAACGCATGAACAGAATGACTCCGTCCCGTGCCACGCGTGTCGCCCTCCGAAGCGATGCGCCAGCATCCATCGGAGGAGTCACTTCATGCGCACCGAACGCAACTACGTGAACGGCCGTTTCGTCGCCCCGGAAAGCGACACGTTCATCGTCGTCCACAACCCCGCCACCGAAGCGCCGTTCGCGCGCGTGCCGGCCGCGACGCCGGCCGACGCGCTCGCCGCCGTCGATGCCGCGGCGGCCGCGCACAAGGCGTGGCGCACGCTGCCGAGCGCCGAGCGCGCCGCGTACCTGCACCGCTTCGCCGACGCGCTGACCGCACGCGCGCCCGAGATCGGCGCGGCGCTCGCGCAGGAATCCGGAAAGAGCGTCGAGGACGCATCGAACGAAGCCGTCTACGCCGGGCAGATCACGCGTTACCACGCCGAGTGGGCGCGCCGGATCGAGGGCGAGATCATTCCGAGCGATACGCCCGACGAGAACCTGTTCCTGCAGCGCGAGCCGATCGGCGTCGTCGCATGCCTGATTCCGTTCAACTACCCCGTGTACACGCTGCTGCGCAAGGTCGCGCCCGCGCTGATCGCCGGCAACACCGTGGTCGTGCGGCCGAGCAACCACACGCCGGTGTCGGCGTTCGAGATCGCGAAGGCCGTCGACGAGGCGGGCTTCCCGCCGGGCGTCGTCAACATCCTGACGATGGACCATGCGACGGCCGAAGCGCTGTGCACGCATCCGGCGGTCGGGATGATCACGCTGACCGGCAGCGTGAACGCGGGCCGCAAGGTGCTCGACTACTGCAAGGCGAACATCGCGAAGCCGTCGCTCGAACTCGGCGGCAAGACGCCCGCGATCATCGAGCCCGACGCCGATCTCGAACGCGCGGCCGCCGCGCTCGTCGCATCGAAGACGACGCATTGCGGCCAGCTGTGCACGGCGATCGAACGCGTGTACGTGCACGACAGCGTGCACGACCGTTTCGTCGCGTTGCTGAAGGACAAGATGGCCGCCGTGCGCAGCGGCGACCGCGCGGAAGACGCCACGCGGATGGGCCCGCTCGTCAGCGCGGCAGCGCGCGCGCACATCCACGGGATGGTCGAACGCGCGGTCGCGGCAGGTGCGACGCTCGAAACCGGCGGCACGATTCCCGACGGGCCCGGTTTCTTCTACCCGGCCACGCTGCTGACGAATTGCCGCCAGGACATGGAGATCGTGCAGGAGGAAACCTTCGGCCCGATCATGCCGGTGCTGCGCTACACGACGATCGACGAAGCGATCGCGCTCGCGAACGATCACCAGTTCGGGCTGTCGTCGGTGCTCTACACCGAGCGCTACCGCACCGCGATGACCGTCGCGAACGCGATCGAGGCGGGCGAACTGTACGTCAACCGCACGCCGGCCGATCCGTATCAGGGCTTCCACGCCGGCTGGAAGCGCTCGGGCCTCGGCGGCGACGACGGCAAGCACGGAATGCTCGAATTCACGCAGACGCGCCTCGTCGTCATGAAGTACTGACACAGCAAGGCCCACGCACCGTTTCCGGCGCGCGCACCCCGACACCGCGCCGCGCGCGCCGCCCCTGATCCGATCAAACACAAAACAAATCTGCAGACTTCCGAACCACGGAAGTCTGATGGAGGAAGACATCATGCCGACCCAACCGTCTACACCCGCCGCGTCGCTCGCGTTGCACGACGACGCCCACGCGTCGCCGCATTCGCGCTCGCAACGCTACCTGCAACTGCTGCTGCTCGTGATTGCCGCGGGCGCGATCTATCCGATGCTGTATCTGCGGCAGGTGTACCAGCCGACGATGCTGCAGTTCTTCCGGATCGACGACGTGCAGCTCGGCTACCTGTATTCGTCGCTCGGCACGATCTTTCTCGTCAGCTACCTGCCGAGCGGCTGGCTCGCCGACCGCCTGTCGCCGCGCTGGCTGATCTGCTTCTCGCTGCTCGCGACGGGCGCGCTCGGGCTGGTCTACGCGACCGGGCCGTCGTTCAACACGCTCGTGCTGATCTTCGCCGGCTGGGGGCTGACCACCGGCCTCACGTTCTGGGCGGCCGTGATCAAGCGCGTGAACATGATCGCGGGCCGCGACGAACAGGGCCGCTTCTTCGGCCTGCTCGACGGCGGCCGTGGCCTCGTCGAGGCGCTGCTCGCGACGATCGCGATCACGCTGTTCGCATACGTGACGCAAACGCACGGCGGCACCGACGCGGCCGGCTTCAAGCTCGTGGTGCACCTGTACGCGTTCTGCTGCATCGCGCTCGGCGTGGTGCTCGCGCTGGTGAAGGATCCGTCGCGCGCGGACGACCGCACGGCCGCCATCAAGCGCGCCAAGGGCAACGTCCTGAGCGACCTGAAAACGCTCGCGGCGATCCCCGAACTATGGCTCGTCGCCGCGATCGTGTTCTGCGGCTATCAGGTGTTCTGGGCGACCTACAGCTTCTCGGCGTACCTGCACGAAGGCAATTTCGGACTCAGCGCGACGGCGGCCGGCTTCATCACGACGCTCAAGCTGTGGATGCGCCCCGTCGGCGGCATCGGCGGCGGCTTCCTCGGCGACCGCGTGTCGAAAGTGTCCGTGCTGTTCTGGGCGCTCGTGCTCGCCGCGCTGTCGCTGGTCGGGCTGATCGCGGCGCCCGCGCACAGCCCGCAGGCGATGCTCGTCGTGCTCGTGCTGTTCATCGGCATCCTCACGTACGCGATCCGCGGCCTGTACTGGTCGCTGCTCGACGACTGCAAGGTGCCGACGCATTGCGCGGGCCTCGCGATCGGCCTGATCTCGGTGCTCGGCTATTCGCCCGACGTGTTCGTGCCGCTGATCAACGGCTACGTGACGCAGACCTGGCCGGGCGCGCACGGCTACCAGCTCTATTTCGGCTATATCGCGGCCGTGGCGCTCTGCGGAGCAGGCGCCGCCGCGTTCCTCAAAATCCGCCTCAACCGCATCCAGGAGTCCGCATGAAGATCGTTTCGCTCGAAACCCACATCGTCGCCGTGCCGCCGCCGCACATCGGCGGGATGTACTGGATCTTCGTGAAGCTGAAGACCGACGACGGCATCGAAGGCGTCGGCGAGATCTATTCGGCGACGTTCCACCCGAAGGCGATGGGCCCGATCATCGACGACGTGTTCGACCGCTACCTGCTGAACCACGACCCGCACCACGTCGAGCGGCTGTTCCGCCAGGCGTATTCGAGCGGCTTCACGCAGCGGCCGGACCTGACGATGATGGGCGTGGTCAGCGGCCTCGAGATGGCGTGCTGGGACATCATCGGCAAGGCGGCCGGCAAGCCCGTGTACGAACTGCTCGGCGGGAAAATCCACGAGCGGCTGCGCTCGTACACGTATCTGTATCCGAAGAACGCGCACGGCGAATACGACTACGACGATCCCGATCTCGCCGCCGAATGCGCGGCCGAGAACGTGAAGCTCGGCTTCACGGCCGTCAAGTTCGACCCAGCCGGCCCGTACACCGCCTATTCCGGCCACCAGTTGTCGCTCGAAGTCCTCGACCGCTGCGAACTGTTCTGCCGGCGCGTACGCGAAGCCGTCGGCAGCAAGGCCGACCTGCTGTTCGGCACGCACGGGCAGACGGTGCCGTCGTCGGCGATCCGGCTCGCGAAGCGGCTCGAAAAGTACGATCCGCTGTGGTTCGAGGAGCCCGTGCCGCCCGGGCAGGAAGAAGCGATCGCCGAAGTCGCGAAGCACACGTCGATTCCGATCGCGACCGGCGAGCGCCTGACGACCAAGTACGAATTCCACAAGTTGCTGCAGGCGGGCGGCGCATCGATCCTGCAACTGAACGTCGCGCGCGTGGGTGGCCTGCTCGAAGCGAAGAAGATCGCGACGCTCGCCGAAGTGCACTACGCGCAGATCGCGCCGCACCTGTACAACGGGCCGGTGGGGGCGGCCGCGAGCATCCAGCTCGCGACCTGCACGCCGAACTTCCTGATCCAGGAAAGCATCATGACGTGGGGCGGTTTCCATTCGGAAGTCGTGAAGACGCCGATCCGCTGGGAAGACGGCTACATCGTTCCGTCGAACGAACCGGGCCTCGGGATCGAACTGAACATGGACGTCGTGAAGCGCCACACACCGTACACGGGCGAGCGACTGCACCTGCAGATGGGGCAGCAGCCCGTCGACGTGAAGGACCTCGCCCCCGCGAAGGGCTGAGCGCAAAGGAAGCGAGATGACCTACGACTACATCATCGTCGGCGCGGGCTCGGCCGGCTGCATCCTTGCGAATCGCCTGAGCGCATCGGGCCGGCACTCGGTGCTGCTGCTCGAAGCGGGCGAGCGCGACGCGTCGTTCTGGTTCAAGGTACCGGTCGGCTTCACGAAGACCTACTACAACCGCCGCTACAACTGGATGTACTACAGCGAGCCCGAAGCGCAGCTCGCCGGGCGCAAGCTGTACTGCCCGCGCGGCAAGGTGGTCGGCGGATCGGGCTCGATCAATGCGATGGTCTACGTGCGCGGCCAGCGCAGCGACTACGACGACTGGGCGAAGGCCGGCAATCCGGGCTGGGCATACGACGACGTACTGCCGTACTTCCGCAAGCTCGAAACCCACGCGGCCGGCACGACCGATCCGCAGCATCATGGCGCGACGGGGCCGATCCACATCACGTCGATGAAGGCCGACGTGCATCCGATCGTCCACGAGTTCCTGAAGGGCTGCGGGCAACTGAACCTGCCGCGCACCGACGATTTCAACGGCGCGCAGTTCGAAGGCGCGGGCATCTACGACCTGAACACGAAGCACGGCGAGCGCTGCTCGAGCAGCTTCGCGTACCTGCGGCCCGCGCTGGGTCGTGCGAACCTCACGCTGCGCTCGGGCGTCCTCGTGCAGCGCGTAACGTTCGACGGCACGCGTGCGACCGGCGTGGTCGTCGCGGGAAAGCACGGCGACGAAGCGATCGTCGCCGCGCGCGAGGTGATTCTCGCCGCCGGCGCGGTCGATACGCCGAAGCTGCTGCAACTGTCGGGCGTCGGCGATCCGGCGCTGCTCGCGCGGCATCGCGTGCCGCTCGTGCACGCATTGCCGGCCGTCGGCCGCAACCTGCAGGATCACCTGTGCGTGAGCTTCTACTTCAAGGCGAACCGGCCGACGCTGAACGACGAGATGGGCACGCTTCTCGGCAAGATGAAGATCGGGCTGCGCTACCTGCTGACGAAGCGCGGCCCGCTCGCGATGAGCGTGAACCAGGCCGGCGGTTTCTTCCGCGGCTCGGACGACGCGCACGAACCGAACCTGCAGCTCTACTTCAACCCGTTGTCGTACCGGATCCCGAAGAGCGACCGCGCGAGCATCAAGCCCGAGCCGTATTCAGGCTTTCTGATCGCGTTCAACCCGTGCCGGCCGACGAGCCGCGGCACGATCGAGATCGCGTCGAACCGCGCGGAGGATGCCGCGAAGATCCACATCAACGCGCTGACCACGCGGAAGGATCTCGAAGAAGCCGTGCAGGGCAGCAAGGTGATCCGTGCGCTGATGCGCGCGCCGGCGTTGAAATCGATGACCGTCGAGGAAATTTCGCCGGGCCCGCAAGTCGATTCCGATGAAGCGATGCTGCAATACTTCCGCGAGCAGTCGGGTTCGATCTACCACCTGTGCGGCTCGTGCGCGATGGGGCCCGACGCGGCGACATCCGTCGTCGATGCGTCGCTGCGCGTGCACGGGCTGCATGCGTTGCGGATCGTCGATGCGTCGGTGTTTCCGAACATCACGTCGGGCAACATCAACGCGCCGACGATGATGGTCGCGGAGAAAGGGGCCGACCTGATTCTGGCCGACGCGCTGCGCGGCGAGATGGCCGGCGCGCGCGAAGGCGAACCGGAAACCGCCGCGCACTGATTCCGCGAGCGGGGCCCGCGCGGCCCCTGTTCTCCCCGGCTGCCACATCGGCCATGCCGGCGGCACGCCGCTTGCTCGCCCGGGCCGGAAAGGAGGGCACATCATGGCGACTCATCTCGGGCAACCCGGCCGGCCGCGCGGCCTCGCCGGACGCATCGCCGGCCGCATCATGCGCCGGCACAACCGGCTGGACAACGTGTGGACCCTGTCGCTGCTGTCGATCGGCGACAGCGACCGGGTACTCGAAGTCGGGTTCGGCCCCGGCGACGCGATCCGGCTCGCGACCGAAGCGGCGCCGTCCTGCCACGTGGCGGGCGTCGATCACTCGCTGACCATGCTGGCCGCCGCGAAGCGCTTGAACCGCGTGCCCATCGAACAAGGGCGCGTGCACCTCGGCCTCGGCTCCGTCGACGCGCTGCCGTTTCCTGACGACGCGTTCGACAAGGCGTTCTCGATCAACTGCATCTACTTCTGGCCGGCGCCTGAACGCGGCCTGGGCGAATTGCGCCGGGTCGTCCGGCGCGGCGGGATCGTCGCGATCACCGTCCGCGACATCGACCGCGCGCCCTACGATGCCCATCGGCCCGACAAGCTCGCGCGGCTGATGAGCGACGCGAATTTCGAGTCGGTCGCCGTGCAGCGCAACGGCACGGCGTCGCATCCGCTTGCCTGCGTGCTTGGCACCAAGTAGGCGGGCGTGGCGTGAAGACACGTGCCGACGAGTCCGCTGCGTCGACCGGAAACACCTGCTCGTCGCACGAATCCCGTCGGCGGAATCCTGTAAAAAACGGCGCACCGCTCATCGCGATGCGCCGTTTTTCATTCACGCTGCGATCCGGCCGCTCAAGCCATGCTCGCGCGCTTCTCCACGAACCGCCTCACATACTCGTCCGCCGGCCGCGACAGGATGTCGTCCGGCGTCCCGACCTGCACGAGCGTGCCGTCGCGCAGGATCGCGATCCGGTCGCCGATGCGCAACGCCTCGTCGAGATCGTGCGTGATGAACACGATCGTCTTGGAAAGCGTCGCCTGCAGTTCGAGCAACTGATCCTGCATCTCGGTGCGAATCAGCGGATCGAGCGCGGAGAATGCCTCGTCCATCAGCAGCACGTCGGTGTCGGCGGCCAGCGCGCGCGCGAGGCCGACGCGCTGCCGCATCCCGCCCGACAGCTCGTCCGGATAGTGGTCGCCGTAGCCGTCGAGCCCGACCTTCGTCAGCCAGTTGCGCGCCGCGTCGGCCGCATCGTGCCGCTTCTCGCCGCGCGTGCGCAGCGCATACGCGGCGTTGTCGAGCACGGTCTGGTGCGGCAGCAGTCCGAAGTTCTGGAACACCATGCTGACCTTGAATCGGCGCAACTCGCGCAACCCGTGCGCGTCGAGCTTGATCACGTCGCGACCGTCGATCACGATCTCGCCGGCGGTCGGCTCGATCAGCCGGTTGAAGTGCCGCACGAGCGTCGATTTCCCGGAACCCGACAGCCCCATGATCACGAAGATCTCGCCCGACTCGATGCCGAGGCTCACGTCGTTGAGCCCGACGTTGCAGCCCGTTTCGGCCAGTACGTCGGCCTTGCGCTTGCCGCCCCGCAGCAGGTCGAGCACGCGCGCATGCGCGGCCTGCGGCCCGAACAGCTTGTATACGTGTTTGACGTCGATGGTCGCCATGTTCGCCTCCGTTCCTATGCGCGCGACGATTGCGTCGCCTGATTCGAATCGACGCCCGCGGCCGGCGCCTTGCCCGGCAGCCGGTACGGCACGCGCGACGCGCCCCGCTGCCGGCGCTGCTGCGCGAGCCGCCGCCGGGCGCGCCGCTCCTGGCCGAAGCCCTGGCTGATCCGGTCGATCACGATCGCGAGAATCACGATCGCGAGGCCGGCCTGCGTACCCTTGCCGACGTCGAGCGTCTGGATGCCGGCGAGCACGTCCTCGCCGAGCCCGCGCGAGCCGATCATCGATGCGATCACGACCATCGACAGCGCCATCATCGTCGTCTGGTTGATGCCGGCCATGATGCTCGGCCGCGCCAGCGGCAACTGCACGTTGACGAGCAGTTGCCAGCGCGTGGTGCCGAACGCGCGCGCGGCTTCCGTCACGTCCGGATCGACCTGGCGGATGCCGAGATCGGTCAGGCGAATCAGCGGCGGCAGCGCGTAGATGATCGTCGCGAGGATCGCGGGCACCTTGCCGAGACCGAACAGCATCAGCACCGGAATCAGGTACACGAAGCTCGGCAGCGTCTGCATCACGTCGAGCACCGGCAACAGCATCCGGCGCAGCCAGGCGCTGCGCGACGCGAGGATGCCGAGCGGCACGCCGACCGCGACCGACAGCACCGTCGCGACGAGCATCAGCGCGAGCGTCTGCATCAGCTTGTCCCACAGGCCGAAGCAGCCGATCGCATAGAGCAGCAGCATGAAGAGCGCGCCGAGCCCGATGCGGCGCGTCGCGTTCCAGGCGATCGCGCCGACGACCAGCAGCACGAGCCACGGCGGCGCCGCGCGCAGCGCGCCTTCGAGCGGCACGAGCAGGTAGCGCAGGAGCAGCACGCTGAAATGATGGAAGCCGTCGCCGTATTGCGCGACGAACGTCTCGAGCGCGCTGTTGACCCAGTCGGCGATCG
This sequence comes from Burkholderia sp. BCC1208, assembly GCF_902833095.1. Taxonomy (NCBI): domain Bacteria; kingdom Pseudomonadati; phylum Pseudomonadota; class Betaproteobacteria; order Burkholderiales; family Burkholderiaceae; genus Burkholderia; species Burkholderia sp. BCC1208. The sequence continues at coordinate 277,307 of NZ_CADFDY010000010.1, forward strand.
ACAGGTGCAGAAAGAAACCGTCCATGTTGATTCTCCGTCGCGCCGCGAAGGCGCGTGACGGCGGCGGCAGGCGCGGGCCCGCCGCCGCGCGCGGGTTACGCGCCCTTCAGGCTGCCGGCGATCTTCTGCGCGACGTCGGCCGGCACCCACTGCTTCCACATGTCCGGGTGGGTCTTCAGGAACTGCGTGGCCATCGCCGCGCCGTCGATCTTCTTCGTCGTCATCTCGAGGATCGTCTGGTTCAGGAAATCCATCGGAAAACGCACCTTGCCGAATACGCCGACGAGATCGGGGTTCGCATCGGCGAACGGCTTCGACACGCCGACCGTCAACCGCGACACCATGTACGACGACGCGCACTGGCGCGTGCTGCTCTCGTCGCGCAACGTCTTCCAGCATGCTTCGTTATAGGCCGGCATCTTCAGCGCGGTGAACTTGTACTTCGCCATCAGTGCGGCCGGACCCCAGTAATAGAACACGATCGGCGCGCCGCGCTGGTACGCGGACGCGATCGCCGCGTCCAGCGCCGCGCCCGTGCCCGGATGGAAGTTCGTATAGGACTGGTCGAGCTTCAGCACGCGCAGCAGACGCGTGTTCACGCGCTCGCAGTCCCAGCCGGTCGGGCAATTCAGGAAGCGGCCCTTGTCCGGCTCCTCCTCGTCGGCGAACACCTGCTTGTACTTCGGCAGATCGTCGACCGACACGAGCCCCGGTGCGACCGGCTTGATGTGGCGCGCCGGATCGCCCTTCACCACGTAGTCGGGCACGAACCAGCCTTCCGTCGTACCGCCCGGCAGCGTGTCGCCGATCAGCTTCACGGCGCCCGACGCGACGGCCTTCTCGGTGATCTCGCTGCGGCCCGTCCACTGCTCGGCCCAGATCTGCAGGTCGTTACGTGCGAGCGCCGTTTCGGTGGCGGCCGTGCTGCCCGGCACGACGTCCGTCTTGCAGCCGTAACCCTTCTCCATGATCTGCCGCAGCACCTCGGTCGCGAACGATCCGCTCTCCCACGTGATGCTCGCGAAATGGACCGTCTTGCCGTCGGTGCACGCGCCGCCGGCCGCGTGGGCCGCGGGCGCGGACAGGATCGCCGCGGCGGCGAGAAGGACCGTTTTCAGTCGTCGAATCTGCATGGTGGGTCGTCTCCAAATCGAATCTGTTGTTTGTGCGTCGCGGCAGGCGCGGCGACCGGCGCATCGCGAATGCATCCACGTCCGGTCAGCCTGCATGTTTGAGCCGCCAATTTGTTTAGGGAAACGAGTAATTCCGATCATTGCAATCGGCAGCGCCAATCGATCGCCCGACGCGCTGCGAGGCCCGTGCGGCGGGCCTCCCGGCTGTTTTCAGGTGGGGCGGCCGCGGCCCGGCGCGGGCGGCATTGCGCGCGGTTCGCCCGTTGCCCGGCCGGCATCGAACCGTGACGCCGGGCCGCCCGTTTCCACTGTCGAAATCGCCGTCGCGCCCCCATTGGCGAACCCGATCCCATCCATCGAAATTACTCGCTTTCGATTCCGTTTCGGCTTCGCAAGAATGCGCGGTGTCATCGGAGGAGACACGACCCGACGTTGCCGGGTGCCGCGCCGCCGCGCATCGCGCGATCCGGCGCCGCACGCGCTGCGCCGGATCGCCCCGGATGACGGGGCGCGCCTTGCCGGACGCGCTCACGACAACCGATACAAGCTGGATATCCCGGAGATCTCATCAATGAAAAAGACCCTGACGGCGCTCGCCGTAACGGCAACCTTCGCCGCGCCCGCGTTCGCGCAAAGCAGCGTCACGCTGTACGGCGTGATCGACGAAGGCCTGAACTACACCAACAACGTCGGCACCGGCCACGTCTACGAGATGGCCAGCGGCTACGCGCAGGGCAGCCGATGGGGCCTGAAGGGCAGCGAGGATCTCGGCGGCGGCATGAAGGCGATCTTCCAGCTCGAAAACGGCTTCGACGTGAACAGCGGCCGGCTCGGCCAGGGCGGCCGCATGTTCGGCCGCCAGGCATACGTGGGCCTGAGCCAGACGCAGTACGGCACGCTGACGTTCGGCCGCCAGTACGATTCCGTCGTGGACTATCTCGCGCCGACCACCGCCAACGGCAACTGGGGCGGCTATCTGCTCGCGCACCCGTTCGACAACGACAACACCGACAACTCGTTCCGCCTCGACAACACAGTGAAATACGCGAGCCCGAACTTCGGCGGCTTCCAGTTCGGCGGCGCATACAGCTTCAGCAACAGCACCGGTTTCTCCGACAACCGCGCGTACAGCTTCGGCGCGCAGTACCAGCACGACGGGCTGCTGATCGGCGCCGCGTACCTGCAGGCGAACCATCCGGGCAACGGCTCGGCCGGCGCGATCACCGCGAACGACGCGAGCTACATCGCCGAGCGCATGCGCGTGTTCGGCGCGGGCATCAACTACACGTTCGGGCCGGCGACGGTCGGCCTCGCGTACACGAACTCGAACTACAAGAACCCGACCGGCAACGGCTACCTCGGCACGCCGGGCGCGATCATCGCGCCGGGGGCGACGGTCAGCGCGATCAAGTACCAGAACTTCGAGGTGAACGGTTCGTACCAGATCACGCCGGCGTTCATGGTCGGCGCGCAGTACGTGCTGTCGCTCGAAAAGTACGACGCCTCGAGCGGCGACGCGAAGCCGAAGATCCATTCGGTCGGGCTGATGGCCGACTACAACCTGTCGAAGCGCACCGACGTGTACGTGCAGGCCGCGTACCAGCACATCGCCGGCGACCGGACGAACTCGATCCTCGACAACGCATTCATCCTCGGCACGGACGCGCCGTCGTCGACGTCGAACCAGGTGGCCGTACGGCTCGCGTTGCGCCACAAGTTCTGACGCAAGCCGGTTCTCCGTTCTTCACGCGACACCCGCGCCGGTCTGCGCGAGGTGTCTTTGCCCGCCCGCAGGCACAGGTCTGCCGGTGGGCTTTTTCATCGGCGCGGCAATCGGTGCGTGCACGACATGACCCGCCGGAACCGGTGAAGGCCGCGCGCGTGCCCCGTCAACCATGACAGCTCGACAGCCGGCGATCCGCCGATACACTGTGAGCCATCCCGACGCTCGCGATCGACCTCGTCACCGATGCCGGCCGTCGCCTCGATTGCGCACGGCCCTTCCGCGTCCCGTCCACCCCGCACACCTTCCGCACGCTTTCCAAGGAGCCGCACTTGAAGCACTGGCGTTATGCGCTGTTCGCCTTCGCCGGCCTCGCGGCCGCCGCGTCGTCTCACGCCCATCCCGTTTGCACCGTCGTCGCCGATGCCGCCACCGGTAAGGTGCTGGTGCAGCAGGGCGACTGCACCAACCGCGTGACGCCGGCCTCGACGTTCAAGGTCGCGATCGGCCTGATGGGCTTCGACGCCGGCGTGCTGAAGGACGAGCACACACCCACGCTCGACTTCCACGCCGGCTACCCCGACTGGGGCGGTGCGCCGTGGCGCGAGCCGACCGACCCGGCGCGCTGGATGAAGCTGTCGATCTTCTGGTATTCGGAGCAGGTCGCGCAGGCGCTCGGACAGGCACGCTTCCAGCAGTACACGAGTGCGTTCGGCTACGGCAACGCCGACGTCACCAGCAAGCAGGGCGAACTCCCCGGCGTGCGGGGCGCGTGGGTCAACTCGTCGCTACGGATCTCGCCGCTCGAACAGGTCGCGTTCATGCGCAAGATCGTGCAGCGGACGCTGCCCGTCAGCGCACATGCATACGACATGACCGCGCGCATCACGCTGATCGACGCGCAACCGAGCGGCTGGACGGTGCACGGCAAGACCGGCACCGGCTCGCCGGGCCTCAAGTACGACGCTGCACGCGCGTACGGCTGGTTCGTCGGCTGGGCGACGAAGGGGCCGCGCACGCTGGTGTTCGCGAACCTGATCCAGGACGACGAGCGGCAAGCGCCGAATGCCGGCCTGCGCTCGCGCGACACGTTCCTCGCGACGCTGCCGACCCTCGCTGAACCGGCCCGGCCACAATGAGCGCCCCCCCTCACAACGCCCGCATCGACCTGCTGCGCGGCGTATCGATCCTGCTCGTCCTGCTGCATCACTTCAACATCGCGTATCCGCTGCGCGACACCGCGCTCGCCCGCGCGCTCGGCTGGGACACGATCCATGCGATCGTGCGCAACGGCAATTACGGCGTCACGATGTTCTTCGCGATCTCGGGCTACCTGATCACGTCGAACGCGCGCCGCCGCTGGGGCAGCCTCGGCGCGCTCGACGTGCGCGCGTTCTACGTGTCGCGCATCGCGCGGATCGTCCCGTGCCTGCTTCTGCTGCTCGCGCTCGTCAACGGCCTCGCGGCGGCCGGCGTGCCGATCTTCATGAACCATGCGCCGCAGGGCGTCGCCGTGTCGTACTGGCTCGTGAATCTGGCATCGCTCACGTTCTGGATGAACGTGCTGATCGGCGCGTACGGATGGGTCAACTATGCGCTCGGCGTACTGTGGTCGCTGTCGGTCGAAGAAGTGTTCTACCTGTCGTTCCCGCTGCTGTGCATCGCACTGCGCCGCGACACGCGGCTGTTCGCGTTCTGGCTGCTGATTGCCGCGATCGGCCCGGTGTACCGCTACACGCATTCGGGCGACGAAGGCGGCTTCCTGTACGCGTACTTCGCATGCTTCGACGGCATCGCGATCGGCTGCTGCACCGCGCTGCTCGCCGAACGCGCGCGCTGGCAGAGGCTTGCGGCCGCGCCCGTGCAATGGCTCGTCGCAGCATTGATGACCGCGCTCTATCTCGCTTGGCCGATCGCCGAAAGCGATGTGTTCGGCGTGTCCGCAATGGCGCTCGGCACGGCCGTGCTGCTGATCGGCGCGCATGCGGAACGCACATCCGCTCACGGCCTCGTGCTCGCGCCACTGCGCTGGAGCGGCCGGCTCAGCTACGAGCTGTATCTGTTCCACCTGATCGTGCTCGGCGCGCTTCGCACGTGCTGGCCGCCGTCCGCCACGCATGGCGACGGCAAGCTGGCGCTGCTCGCCGCGTATCTGGTGCTGTCGGCAGGATTGAGTGCAGTCATCGCGCGCGGCTATGCGACGCCGCTCGACCGCTTCATCAAGCGCGTCGCGTCGCGGCCTGCGGTGCGGGTGACGGACAGCGCGCGTGTCTAGCTTCCGGCGCGTGGTGCGGAGCAAAGAAGAAACCGGCCACGGCTCGGCCGTATCGCCAACACGATACCGGCCGGCCTGACCGCAAGCGCCGTCTACGACGCGTCGATCAATCGAGATAGTCCGCGTATCTTCCTCGGCGCCCGATTCGATTTGGCCTGTCCGCTATCCGGAAGTCCCCGTTCCGGCTGCGCTTCCATTCTCGTGCCGCACAAGTGCCTGCTTTATCTGCGGGACTGTGAACGTCAGAACCGGATCAAGATATACCGAGATTTCATCTGCACCATAAATCCCGCCGGCAAATGCCTCGAAAACCGCCCAAGAAAATGGAGACAAGTGCGTCTTCGAAACGACGATAAGATTTCCCATCGCACGAAGCCCGGTGTCACAGGCGACCTCCCCCTTGAGAAACGCCACGGCCAGCCGACTGGTCAGCATGTCGCACATCAGGCTTCGATCGTTGGCCGTACTTCCGCCAGCTTTCTCGATATCGCCATTGACGAGCCCTGCAGCAACCCAGCGATTGAACAGATACTCGCCCATACGTCTTCCGTGGCACTGTTGAATTCGGCTCATTCGTTTCCTCTCGACAAGTGCGCTCACATGAACGATTGCATTCGTCTCTCGATGAACCGGCTACGACCGACCACGGTTCGCAGCGCAGATGTCGCGCAGCGATCGCAGCGTTCGGGCATATTCGGCGTCGTACGCAGGCTGAATGGACAACGGTGCCGTCGCATGCGCCTGCGTCGGTGCAGGCGCAGCCGCGACCCGCGTGACGGAATCGGGCTCGGTGCCCGCGACGTAGTACAGGTCATGCCGGCGGTGAGTTCCACCGCCCGTTTTCTTGATCACCCGCCCTTCCCGGAGCAACAGGGATAGCAGCGTCGTCGCCCGGTGTAGTGGCAGCACGTGCCGCGTCGCGATTTCCCGGACACGATAGCCGAGACCCGGCTTCATCGCCTCGAGTACGTCATGCGCGCACACCTCGACCACACGCCGGGCTTCGTTGTGAGAGCACAACGGCGCATTGCCCGAAGGAAGAAAGAAGCACGTCCCGCGGCCGCCGTCGGCGTTCTGAAACATGCCTTGTTCAAGCTTGCCAGCAGCGACCCAGTGTTCCAGCCATGCCCGAACCGCCGAGGTTCTCAAGCCGAGCTGGCTGGCCAACCTGGTCGGCTCGTAAGCTCGGCCCGGCTCGATGATGTCGAGGATGCGTTGTCCGTCCGACATCACCGACGTCGAATAGCGATGCGTATTAGTCACCGATTTTCTCCAGGCTTCCGATCGATCATTACCTTGAGGATGCAGTTCCAGTACTGTTTAGGAACATCGACACATGGCTTCATACCGGTTCTCCAAATACGCTCGATGCATCCGTTGCCGTCCGTCACTCGCTTCCTACGCAAGTCTGTCGAAACCGGCATCGCCGTTCCATCACCTACTTTTCCCAACGGAACAGACTGAACTGAAGCGAATTCGCCAGCGATAGCGCACCGGTCGGATGCGCTTTGGTCGAGTCGAGATTCGCATCGACGCTTAACTGGACGCTCGCCTGGCTGAACGGCGTAACGTTCGGCTCGCCCAGCACCAGCGTCTTCCCCGGCAGCCACTTCACTTCGTCCTGCCAGATCTGCGGAACCTGTCCGGGCGTGTCGACCAGACCGATGCGAATCGTCCGCCCGTCGGCTTGCGCCGAACGTGCCGTAACGGTCACATCCCCCGACGGCCCGAACGCGTATCGGGCCCCGTCGGGACGCGTCTGCCCATGCGACGTGATCGCGACATACCCAGGCTGGGGGCAGGTAATCTGCAGATTCGTCACCCGGGTGCCGATCTGGATCGGCGTGCCGGGTGCAGCGTTTGCCACTGCTCCGCTGTTGTAGCGCCCGAAATCGATCTTCGCGCTGCCCAACGTCATCACGCATTCGGACGGCGCATTGCCGAGCAATCCCGGCATTGCACCGATGTGCCCTAACGGTCCCCGGTTGAACTGCGACGTGACGTTCCTGTCCGGCACGGCAGCCTGCCCGGGCGCCGGCGGCTGGTCAGGTACGACAGGCACGCCCGGATTGAATGGCTGACCCGGCAACGGCGAACCGGCGTACGCCGACATCGTGCAACACGCCACGGCTGCCGCCGCCAGAATTCGACACGTACTCGATAAATTCGACATGAATCAATTCCCCGCGCACACGGTCGATGCGGTCTCGTAGATCGCGTCGTCATCCGGATGCGCATTCGGCTTGAAGTGAATGAAGCACGCAGGCCCGGACTCGGGCTTGACTTGAAGCGCGCCTTTTTCGAGCTGCTCGGCGTCGATGAACAACTTGCTGTCGGGGCCGACGATCGTCAGGAACCGGCCATCCGGCGCCAGCACACTCGCCCCTTCAAGCGACTTGTCAGGAGCGTCGCGCACCGTTAGCAGGAGATGGCGAATCCGTACCGCCTTGAACGCCACACGTCCGATTGAACCGCGCCCCGCGTCGAGCACGTTGACGGCGTCCTTTACCTCGACGTTGCGCGGCAGTCCGTCGATGCCCAGCTCGAGGCGGCTGTTGCGATACGGCATCAGGTTGGGCGCGACAGCACGGCCGGAATAGTCCGTCCATACAGGGCCGGCCGGCGTCGTGATGCGCGCGCCCGACAGGTCTGCTGCCTGCATGACCGCGTAGGTGTCGCCGATCGGATAAGGCGAGAACAGCGGATGCATGCCGTCGAATGCGACACCGCCGGTCAGGCTTGCGGAATAGGACTGCGCGTTGTCGCTCGTGCCAGTGGCCGTCGCGCCGAACTGTGCATATTTGGGCAGCACGCGAACGCTCGCGGTGTAGTTCTGGTGACCGCCGGGTGCCTGAGTGGCGGCCGCCACGTTGTAGCCGAAGTAGTCGTTGACCTGCTGGTCGTAGGTGACACCGGCCTGCGTCTGGTCCCCACTTCGGAACGCGTTGGCCGAAACGTAGCCAGCGTTGTCGCCAATCGGGAAGCTGATGTTCGCGTAATACAGATTCGACATTCCGCGCCCGGAGCCGATATCCGCGCTCAACGATATCGACATCTTCTTGAAATTCTTGTTCCAGCTGAGCAGCGCCCGATTGCTGTCCGACCCGTCGAAACTGGCAATGCGCGTGTAACCTGCGCTGAACCCGCCGAAATGCTGCGTCGAATAGGAGATCGTCGTATTGAACGTGTCCTTCGTATTCGCGTAGTACAGGTCGAGATAGCTTGGCGAGTCGGCCAGTTCCCGGTAGCCGCGCGTCTGATGCGTCACCGAGGCGCTGAGCGACATCGCCTCGGTCAGGATCGCACTGATCCCCGATTGCCCCTTAAAGCCTTTGTGATCGATTCGGGCATCGTCTGCGAATACCGAGCGCACATACGCGCGAATGCGCCGCGTCGGCGATCCGTCCACTGCCACCCCAATCGACCGGTAATCCTGCCCCACCAGCAGGCCGGTGGTCAGGTTTGCGTGGACGCGCGGCAGCGGCATCACATCGGTCGCCGTAACGAACCAGTTGCTCTGGAGATAGGAGATGTCGCCACCGATCGTGCGTGGTTTGCCCATCGCAAACGACACCCCCTTTTCCGGCGACACGAAGTTGTTGGCAAACGATGCGGCGGGAACGATGAATCCGTGCCGAGAGTCGTTGGCCTCGATTACGGTAACCTGCAGATCCGAGCTGCCGTTGATCAGCGGCAGCCGGTTCAGCGTAAACGGCCCGGACGGAACCAGCGTCGAATAGATCAGCACGCCGGCTTGCCGCACCTCGACTCGAGACGGTGTCTGCGCGATTCCCGAGACGCTCGTGCTGCTGTCTTCGCCGAGCTGCATCTCCGGGAAAACCTGCACGCCAGTAAACAGCGGCGCGGAAAACAGGTTACTGCGCAGACTCAGCTGGCCGGCCTGCAACGTCGACTTGTATTGCGTGAACGTGCGCTGGATATAGGCTTCCTGATGCTGGAACTGGCTTCTGCCGTCCTGCCCCGAGTAGATTTCGTGGCTTCGAAACAGCCAGTCGCCCGCGTTGAAGCCGAACGTCGTGTCTGCGTAATACGTGTTGCCATGCGAGCCCGGTGCCTGCGTGCGAACCGTGAACAGGTTGTAATTGAGCATCGCGCCCCGGCCGCCTTGCCCGTAGACGGGTGCGGGGTCCCGCGAGCGCACCGCTTCCGGCGGCACGAGCAACTCAAGAATGTTCTGCGACGGTTTCGGGGTCGTCACCGCATCCGGATAAGCCGATTTGAGGTTCACGCAGGCCGTCGCCGCGTCGCGCCCCGACCATTCCACGTTGGCGCGATCGAGTACCTCGTGCGTCAGGCACGGTGCGCCGTTCTGATCGAACTGCACCGTTGTCGTCGCCATCCTCACCCCGTTGACGACCAGCACCACCGAGTTCGCCCCGGACGGAAACCTCGGCTCGGCGCTATAGTAGTCCGCCACGGCCGGCGAGATCCCCATCGACTTGAGCGTATCCACGTCGAATTTCGTGTCGGCCGCATGCGCTGCCGACACGGCGCCAAGACCAAGCAGGATGCAGCGCGTCAGCGTCCGCATCGGGAAGCATTCTGGGTATTGCATGTGGGTGAAGGGCCGCCGGTTTGTTATTGGGGAGTGCTCGTGGCCATGGAGGCGGCAGCGCCGGTCGACGAGGTCGCCGCGCCAGACGCGGACGGACCGATCTTTGCCGGGTACTTGCCAACGATGTAGCCGTACAGCGAAGCCGGACTGATTTCGATGTCCGTATCCGTTGCGCTCGGGGCTTTCGTCTTGATGTCGAGCATCTCTCCCGGCAGGATGTAAGTCCGGGGCAATGCAACCGCGGTCTTGCTTGGCAGAAGCGTCGCCGCTTGCGCCATGCGCACGACGTACGGACCGGGATTCTTCACCGAAAATCCGGATGGAGTGCGCGACCATGTCAAGAGCTTCCACGGCTCGTCGTTCCGGGCCAGACTCCTGGGCCGAATGATCACGGGAATGTTCTGCCTGATCGCGATGTGAACGGAGTTGTCATCTTTGGGTGGCACGCCCTCGAAGCTCACGCGTTCGAGGTGTTCGACCTTGATGTCATCCTTGCTGACCAGGAAGAACCGCACGACCTGCGTATCGCCCGGTTCAACCCGTGCAACCGGCGGCGTAACTGTCAGACGCTGTACTGGTTCCTCCGGGATCTTCTCCAGACGCGTCACCATCAGCAACGGGCCTTTATCGTTATTCAGCACGCCAAGCGACGCTTCTCCCTTACTCGCATCGACGACGACGACCGACGACTCGAGCTTGAGGTTATCCGCGCGGGCCGCCGCGCTAAGCAGCCCGAGGCCGGCTAGAATCAGCACGCAATATTTTTTAGTAATCCTGTTTTTCATGATGAGCGCAAGATAAGCATCGCGGAAGACGAGGCGCCGGCGAAACGGCGCCTCGAAGCCCTTACAGGTAATACACCGTGAACGTCGCGTTGCCGTCGAACGTGATGTTGCCGCTCGTCGGCAGTGCGCTCGACTGATTCACTGTCGGCGTCACGACGATGTTCGCGGTGAAGGTTGAACCGGTCGATGCCGCCGTCGACGACGTGCTGTCCGCCCACGTGAGCAGGTTGGCGGCGTCGTTGGGGTTCACGACCAGGCCCGCAGACGTCGATGCCGCCGGCGCCAGCGTCTCGTTCGCCAACGTGATCGTGGCCGGAGTCTTGGCCGTGCCGCCCACCGCGAACGTGTTGGCCGTCAGCGTGTACGCACCGATGTTCTTCGAGCTCGACTGGCCGAGACCGAACGAGTTCGTCGCACTCGTCGTACCCGCTGCGAGACCCGATGCCCAATTGGCCGTCAGACCACTTACCACGGTGCTGGCACGGTTGTCCTTGACACCGAATGCGACCTGCGTGTTGCCGGTACAGGTGATCGTCAGCGGAACCGTTTGCGGATTCGACAGCACGGTGCCTGTCGCGTTGTTGGAGATGCTGCTCAGCTGCGTCGTGCCGAATGCCGCCGTGCCGTTCGCACCGAGCGACAGCGTGCACGCCGGCGGGGTGATCGTGCCCGTCACCGTCAGCGTCGCAGTCGGACCGGGAACGGGTTGGCCGGCAAACGATGCGCCGGCCAAGGTCAGTGCGGCGCCGGCGAGTGCCACTTCAATCAATCGCTTATTCATGTCGTCCTCAAGCTAATTTGCAAAACCCCGAACATCAGATATAGAAGATCGTGACGGTCGCGTTGCCGTCGAGCGGGATATTTGTGTTCAACGGAAGGGCGCTCGTGTTGTTGATCGTCGGCGTGACGTACAGATTCGCCGTGAACACCTTGCCCATCGTCGGTGCGGTAGCGCTGACGCTTGGAATCCAGGTCCAGTAACCGCTCGGATTCGAATACATCTGAACTGCGTTGGCTTGCGAGTAAATACCGAAGCTGCCCTTGCCGTCCGCGCCGTAGGTCGCCCCCACCGCACCTGCCGTCCCGTCGACGGCAAACGTGTCCGCGGTGATCGAATACACGCCCACGGCATTGTTGTTCGATGCCGTACCGAGACCGTAGGCCAGGTAGGTCGGGCAGGCGGACGCACATTTCGCGACGGTGCCGCTGTTCAACTGCAACGTCACGTTGCTGCCGGACTTGATGCTCGCCAGGCTCGCGGCACGATTGTCCGCAACCCGGATCGCGATCTGCGTCGGCGCGGTACAGGACACGGTCATCGGAATGGCAGGCGACGTATTCAGTGCGGTGCCCGTTGTCGAGTCAGCATTCAGCGAAGCGCTGCTGATGGTGCCGAAATCCGCTTTCCCGCCACCTTGCAGGGTGACGCTGCAGGTTCCGGGAACGAGCGCCCCGGTCACGGCGAGCGTGCCCGTTGCCGTCGATGCAACCGGCGCCCCCGAAGATGCGGCGAAAGCCGTCGATGCGCTTGCAAGCAAGGAGATCGCTGCAAGCAGGGTAAATTTCTTGTTGAGTTTCATTTCAACCGTCCACATGTCGATCAAATTTGTTCATTCAGAAAAAACCACCAATGAAATCCGGCCACCTCCTTGAAATAATCAGTTTCATGTCACGACGACGGATTCGATGCGTCGCCATTTAGACCAAGTCGATTCAGCAAGTCCTCCGTGGATGTCGATCTCCGATTGACAATCGATATCTTTGCGGCCAACGTCACGTTGTCGAGCTTGACGATCACGCTTTCCGCCACTTCGTTGTCGATCCAAAATCCACTCGCTTCGTCCATCAACGCCCGCTGTAAAGCCTGGATTCTGACTTCCCGAAATGTACTCACGTCTCATTCCTCAATAGCGTCCGCCACCAATCTCCGTCTTTCAGAATAAAAAATGCGCATTCGGGGTAATGATGCGCAAAAGTGTCCGGTTACGAGGATTACCGGACACGGCCAAAGTGGTATAAACCTCGAAGTCTCAATGCACGAGGAACTGCGGCGGCATTATTCACACCTTCCTTCTGCTACGCCGTTCCACGTCACGTCCGTCGACTCGAGTTCGAAATCTCGCCTATTCTTGCCTTTCAACCAGAGCGGCTCACGCCCTCGGCCACTCCACACCGCCCCGCTTTGTGGATCGAAGTATTTCGGTTTGATTTTTCGCTTCTTCCCACTAGGAAAAAGCTCCTCCGAATCGAAGTTAAATTCTTCGATCGCAAGCATGATTTCGATGAGGATCTCGTCACGGACCAGCGCACGGTCCCGGGCGATCTGCGCCTCCAGCTCACTTTTCCTTTGTATATATCTGGTGAATTTATCCATCACACGTCCGACGATATGAATCTGCTCCGATCTTCAGCGCTTAACCAAATCCTTAACAGAATGACGATCTGAATCACCGACATGTCGTCGCCACCCCGTACAATCAGGAATCCATATCGATTTCCATGGAGTTCAAGCTTTGAATCGATGCACCGCCTCCTCACTGCCCTGCCGAGTCCGCCACGGGGACACTCAATCTTGATCAGACATACGCCGGTGCTGTACGAACGTCCAGCCGGCGTGACGAGCCAACTGTCGATTGCCATACGAGGTCGTTTCGTCGTCTCTATATGCAAAGGCGAATGACGGAGGAAAACGGACCAGTCGATTCGGATCAATAATTCCTATCGAGTTGCCGCCGTTGATTATATTTTTGGTTTCAGTGACTGCATCTTCCTTGGTCCGAACCGAGACTGTGCTGCTAGCGGTGGCATTCGGCATCCATGCCGTGCGACACGGTACCGTTGCGGCCCCTTGCTGGTATGAAATCCGATCTAGATATCGCGGCGTGCCGTCAGATAGACCAGTCTACCTGGCTGCAGAAACGCTTGATTGTCCGTTGCACCAGACTGGTAGAGCACGCGATCAAATACGTTCTTGATGCTGAGCGTGGCGGACCAGTGCTTCGCCCGATACCAGATGCCGAAGTCGGTTTGAGCCTGCCCCGGCAAGCGATTGCCGCTGTCTTCCCTGACGAATGTTTCGGTACGCGCCAGCACACCGACGCCCCCGCCCCATCCCGTCAACCGTTCGCCCTGAAGATCGTAGGTCAGCCACAACGAACCCGTGTGACGTGGCAGACCTGGGCCGCTTTGCACCGCATTGTAGGCGTAGCTCGCATTGAGGTTGAGACCGGGCAATAACCGCCCGGTGGCGCTTGCCTCGACACCTCGGGTCACCTGTCCACCTTGCAGATCGACGAGGCCGGTACCCGGGATTTGCTGAACGACGGTTGCCGACTCGGTTCGAAACACGTCCGCGGTCAGCGCCAGGTGATCATCGAGCAGATTCGCCTTCACGCCCGCCTCGACGGAATGTCCCGAATACGGCGGCGGCGTCCTTCCTGTTGTCAACGTATAGCCGCGTCGCGGATAGAAGCTGCGCATCGAGCTCGCGTAGACGGACAAGGTGTCCGTCAGTTCGTAAAGCACGCCGAAATTGGGTAGCCACGCATGCTGGGATGCCGTTCCGGGCGTCTGCGACTTGCCATAGGCGAGGCTGGCCGTAACATGCAACCGCCCCCAGGACAATTGATCTTGCAGATACGTGTTGCTGAAGTAATTTTTCCCGGGATCGTCGTAGACGAACGATCCGTTATATGGAGGCAATACAGGGCTCGGAAACGGTGCGGCTAGCAAACTGTTTCCACCGGCTGGGATACTTGAACTTTCCCAGTTCACCGAATACTGAAACCCGGCAAGTACCACATGTTTGACGGGTCCAATCGAGAATCGCGCATTCAAGTTGTTGTCGGTCAATACATTGAATGCATGGTGATCGCCGGCCAGCGCATTGAAGTAGGCCGAGTCAGGAGTCGCAGCAAAAGACACCGGCCAGTATCCGGTATTCGAGTATTTCTCGATATAGCGCGAATAAACGGTGCGGCTTTCGATCGAAAAGATCTCGTTGAATCGATGCTTGAAATCGACGTCGACGTCGTCCGACTGGACGAGTGTCCCGCCAGGCTGCGTTGTCGGCAAGGACACTTTCGCCGGAGACCCGTCAGGGCCGAACAGCGTCGTCGCATTGAGCGGGACGTCCTGCACCTGATGACGGTAGCCGATTACGATCGACGTGCCAGCGGATTTCCAGCTCACTGACGGTGCGACGTAGAGGGATTTGGAGCCATCGTAACCATACGCGCTTTCGCCGATTCTCTCGGCCGCCAGGACAAAGCGATAAGTCAGGCGCTTATCGCCGCCGACCGGGCCACCCAAGTCGATCGCCTGTTTCCAGTCCCCGAACGAGCCGACCTGTATCGTCACCTCGCGAACCGGCTTTTCGGTCGGCTGCTTGGTCACGACGTTGACGATCCCGCCCGGATCCATCGCGCCGGCCAGAATGGAGTCCGCCCCCCTGAGCACCTCGACCTTCTCGATGCCGTCGATCGGGATGCTCAATGCGCCGGCGACCTGCGAACTCAGCCCGAGCGCGGTCGGCAGACCGTTGACCGTCACCGGCGCATTGAATCCGCGGATGGTCGCCTGGGCCTGGACGCCGCCATAATTGCTCGTCGTCACGCCGCCGAGATAAGCGAGCGCATCAGATACCGACTGTGTACCCTGACTCTCGAGCAACTTCTGGTTCAGAATCTGAATCGACTGCGGAAGTAGTACGATCGGTGTATCGGTGCGAGTCGCCGCGCTCGATGATTCGCTCACGAAGCCCAGCTCGTCGGAAATCGCGCGCGCGTTGACCTCGATGGTCGGCAACACGGAATCAGCCGACTCCGGCAGCGCCGGTTGTGCCACCGAAGACGACGCCTCGATCACATAGGTCTTGTCGCCGCGTGCCACGGCTTTCAGTCCGGTGCCGGCCAACAGGCGATCGAGCGCGTCTCGCAATGACATTTGCCCCGATACGGCCGGCGCTTGCCGGCCCGCAACGAGCTTGTCGGGCGCGAGAATGTTGACTCCCATGGTGCTCGCTAGACGCACCAGTGCGCTACTCAGCGGCTGTGCGGGCAGTTCGACGGCCGATTGAGCATAGAGCGGCGAACTGAACAGTATCCACAGTGCGGCAGCGACGCGCGCCGGCAACTCCATCCTGTTGACCGCTCCTGTTTTTCCCATGCTCGCCCGCCCCACTTCGTACCTTTGCACCTGATCGACGCGACACTCGCGCCGCGCACCTCCTTTATCAATGAGGCGAACGAGACGCAGAAAGGGACCAGTCGGCAGCCTGCAATTATTTTTACCAATAGCCGCCGTCGATAGCGGCGGCAGTTCGCACACGGGCGGTCACCCAACGCATACCGTCGAGCGTATCAACGACGCGGCGCAATCACGGCCGTACCCGTCGGCTGAATTTCAACGGTCACCGACACGACGCTCGATAATGTCTTCAGCAGCAAGTCCGGGTCCGCACTGGAAAACCCGCCCGTCACGCGATAGTCGCCCACCCGTGCATCGGCGAGCACGATCGGCTGCTTTCGATAGCGCTGCACTTCCTGGACGACATCCCGCAACGGCGTCCCGTTGAATTGCAGGCGGTTGTCCTTCCAGCCGACCATCGCATCGAACTGTTGTTGGCCCTGAAGTTCGACGTTCCCCACGCGATCGGCGCGTGCGGCCTGGCCGGCCTGCAACGGTACCGGCGCGGCGCCTGCCGACGCAGTCAGCTCGACCCGGCCTTCCAGCACGGCAACGTCCACGCCATCGGTCATTTTCCGTACCGTGAATCGCGTACCGATATCCCGGACGTTAGCCGCGCCCACCGACACGTCGAACGACCGCACCAGGCTATGGGCAACCGAGAACAGCGCCTCGCCCCGCTGAATCGTCGCATCACGCGAGCGCAGGCGGTTCACGAAGATCAATTCCGTGTCGGTATTGAGCGTAACGTGACTACCGTCGTCGAGTGCGACATCGACGTGCTCGCCGATCGAGGTTCGCAAGTGCTGGCTCGTCAGGATCGGGTTGACGATCCAGAGCGTCGACATTGCGCCAAACAATACGAGCGCGGCGCCGTAGGTCGCCACGCGAACGCCCGTGCGCCGGCCGCTCGGCGCGGGCCGGGAGATTCGCTCTTCAGCAGGGGTAGGAGGGTGAACGGCGGGACCTACGTGCCGCTTGTACAGTCGGCCGAGGTCGTCGCTCAGCGCATCGACGACGCGCTCCGCCGCATGATGATCAGACAGGTACTGGCGCCGTTCCGGAATATTGCCCGCCCACGATTCAAGCTCGATTTGCGCGCGCGACTTCTCCGCCTCGCTACCGAACATCAGCGAAACGAGCAAGTCATCGGCTTTGTCTATCTCGGCCTGGGTAAGTGGCATGTCGACTGTCAACGGCGGCCCCGTGCAACGCACGCGATTGTGCACTTATAGCACAGCGTCCCGACACGCTTTCATTGCCTGAACCAGGTACTTCTTGATGACGGTCGGACTGATGTCCATTTCCTGCGCTGCCTCTTCGTACGAGAGGCCATGCAGCTTGCAAAGCACAAATGCTTCGCGGCACCGGGGCGGCAATCCGTCCAGCGCACGCGTGACCTGCTCGAGAGACTCGCGCGCGATGCATTCGCGCTCCGGCGTCACATCGGAACGCACGAGCCGGTCAAGGCCTTCGTCACCGACGTCTTCGCACAATTGCTGTGGGAAAAATCGTCGGCGTCGCGCTGCGTCGATCTGCAAATTATTCGAAACATGGAACATCAGCGCAGCCGGCGACCGCACTTCGTTCTGCTGGGCGTACCGAAGCGCCACCTCGAACGAAGCCTGCGCAAGATCGGCAGCATCGTCGCTGCTCAGCCGCCTGGAAAGGTAGCGGCGCAGGTCGCTGTAACCTCGCAGAAGCTCGTCC
The DNA here is from genome assembly GCF_902833095.1 of Burkholderia sp. BCC1208. Classification (NCBI taxonomy): domain Bacteria; kingdom Pseudomonadati; phylum Pseudomonadota; class Betaproteobacteria; order Burkholderiales; family Burkholderiaceae; genus Burkholderia; species Burkholderia sp. BCC1208. Next base: position 294,696 of record NZ_CADFDY010000010.1, read on the forward strand.
AGCACGCCAGACATTTATCGCCCCGTTCGTCGATCGATTGTCATGGGGCGCCGAAAATCCCTAGCGACCCCGCCCCTTTTTAACCGCAAGTACACCCTTTTGTTCAGAGTGCCTGTACCTGAACGCGCTCATCATCGCGCGGCGGCAGAATCGTCCCTGCACGGAGATCAACGATCCCTTGTCTCGTATGGAGAATATCGCGTAAAAACCTTACACCATGCATACTGGATTCTCTCACAAGACTAATCCATCACTGTCAACAATTGAAAATTGGCTTTGACGATTCAAGTCGAGACAGTCCAGTCAATACAGAGAACATTTAAATCGACGCCGGCTCTGACCGCGCACGACCAAACGTACAACATCATCTGCCGGGAAAACACGGCACCGTCGCAGAAAGCATCGTACGCGCTCGGAATCCAAGCCGACGGAGCCGTGGCCGCAGAAATGCATGCCGCAACTCCCACGATCTAGGCGTTCGCTGCGCAGCGCGTTGTCACAGCATGACAACACGGTCGCATGATGTCACTGCTCAGCGAATCTCGACATTTCGGTCGCAGCATTGCGCACGGTCACGATGCGCGCCGGCGGAAAATTTGCCCAGACGATCCGGCTATTGCAGGCAACAAATGCCGAATCGCCGAGCGGATGACGGCCGGGCGGGCGCAGATCATACGTAAATTGAATCATCACGCCGTCGGCCGACAGCACGCGGTGACATTGACCGACGATCGCCGCCACGTCCTCACGCGGCAGCGTGCGCAGCGGCAGGCACGACACGATCGCGTCGACCGTGGCGCCCGGCGGTAGCAGCCGCTCGAGCTGCCGCGCGTCGCCCGACACGATCGAGATTCCGGGAAAGCGTCGCCACAGATGCTGCACGAACGCAGGCGAGCGTTCGACTACCACGAGACGCCGCGGCGCGACGCCGCGTTCCAGCAGCGCCGCGGTGATCGCGCCGGTGCCGCCGCCGAGTTCGACGACCAGCCCCTCGCCGTCCGGCACCGCGTCGGCCATCTCGCGTGCCAGATGCCGCGAACTCGGGCACAACGCGCCCACCGCGGCCGGCCGGCCGACCCACTCGCGCACGAACAGTGCCGAGACACGCCATGCGTTCGGCCACATCATAGGCGAGCCTCCGGCGCTTGCGCGGTCAGCGGCGGCATGCCGATGACTGCGCGGGACTGGGCTACGGCGATACGGGCAAGGTTCATGCGCATCCTCCTGGGCAAATCGGTCCGCCGCGGGACACGCGGCGATCAATCGATTCTAGGAAACGCAAACTTAAGGTGACGTGAAGATTGTCCCTGATTCCCCTGACAAATTCGTGCCAGATCAGCCGCCGAGCGCCGATCAGCGATCGACGCGCTGCTGCAAGTGCGCGGGATAACGCTCGGCTCGCCGCACGCCCCCGACACACCGTCACCGCAGGTTGGTTCTCGCGAGTTCGACGATCTCGTCGCCGCGCCCGCTGAGGATCGCGCGCAGCATGAACAGGCTGAAGCCCTTCGCATGCGCGAGCTCGATCTTCGGCGGCATCGCGAGCTCGTACTTCGACGTGACGACGTCGACCACCGCCGGCCCGTCATGCTCGAACGCCGTGCGCAACGCGTGCTCGACGTTCTCCGAATGCTCGACGCGCACGCTGAAAATACCGGCGCCCTTCGCGATCGCCGCGAAGTCGGTCGGGCTCAGGTCGACGTTCGTGTCGAGATAGCCGGCCGCCTTCAGCTCCATCGACACGAAGCCGAGCAGGCTGTTGTTGTACACGACGATCTTGATCGGCAGGTTGAGCTGGCGCGCGCTCAGCAGATCGCCGAGCAGCATCGACAGCCCGCCGTCGCCGGACAGCGACACGACCTGCCGCCCCGGGTGCGCGCCCTGCGCGCCGAGCGCCTGCGGCATCGCATTCGCCATCGACCCGTGGTTGAATGAGCCGTGCAGCTGCCGCTTGCCGTTCATCGTCAGGTAGCGTGCGGCCCACAGTGTCGGCGTGCCGACGTCGGCCGTGAAGATCGCGTCGTCGGCCGCGACTTCGTCGACGATCTTCGTCAGGTACTGCGGATGGATCGCGCGGCCCGGCGGCTCGGCCACCGCGAGATCGTCGAGCCCCTTGCGCGCGGCCGCGTAGTGCTTCAGCGCATTCTCGAGGAAGCGCCGCTGGGTCTTGCGCGTGAGCCGCGGCAACAGCGCCGCGATCGTTTCCTTCACGGTGCCGACGAGCCCGAGCGCGAGCGGCGCGCGATGGCCGAGCTGCGAGCCCTTCCAGTCGATCTGCGCGACCTTCGCGTTCGACGGATAGAACGGTCGGTACGGGAAATCCGTGCCGAGCATCAGCAGCGTGTCGCACGATTCCATCGCGTGATAACCGGAGCTGAAGCCGATCAGCCCCGTCATCCCGACGTCGAACGGGTTGTCCCATTCGACGAACTGCTTGCCGCGCAACGCGTGCACGACCGGCGCGCCGAGCGTGTCGGCCAGCGCGACCACTTCGTCGTGCGCGCCCTGCGTGCCGCTGCCGCACAGCAGCGTGACCGCGTCGGAGCCGTTCAGCAATGCCGCGAGCCGGTCGAGATCGGCATCGGCCGGCAGGATCGACGGCGGCGCCGATTCGCTCCACGCCGGCACTTCGTCCGGGCCGTCGCCGAGCGCGATGTCGCCCGGCAGCACGATCACCGCCACGCCGCGTTCCTCGATCGCGGTGCGCATCGCGCGCGCGAGCACGCGCGGAAACTGCGACGCGTTCGTGACAAGTTCGGCGAAGTGGCTGCACTCGCGGAACAGTTCCTGCGGATGGGTTTCCTGGAAGTAGCCGAGCCCGATTTCGGTCGACGGGATGTGCGCGGCGATCGCGAGCACCGGCTGGTGGTTGCGGTGGCAGTCGTACAGCCCGTTGATCAGGTGCAGGTTGCCGGGGCCGCAACTGCCCGCGCACACCGCGAGCCGCCCGGTCGACGCGGCATCGGCGCCGGCCGCGAACGCGGCGCTTTCCTCGTGCCGCGTATGCATCCAGCGGATCGCCCCGATCTGGGCCAGGCTGAACGACAGGCCGTTCAGGCTGTCGCCCGTCACGCCCCAGATGCGCTCGACGCCCGCCGCAGCCAGCGTTTTCGCCAGGTATTCCGCCATCGTCTGTCTTGCCATCACGCCCTCACTCGTTGATTGATCGAGACATGCATCAACCGGCCGTGCGCTCGTGCGCATCGCCGACCGGACGAGCATACGCGACTGGCCCGCGCCGCGTCGCGACGGTGCAAGCGGGCCGACTCCCGTAGGAGGGGCACGCACGCGATTGGTTCGATCCGACGCCGCGCCGCGCGGCCGGTGTCATCGTTTCGTCACCGTCGCGCAGGCGAACGGACAGGCTGGCTGGCGCCGCGCTCAGCTCCAGTCGGACGCCGACTCGTCCGGATCGACGAGCGTGAGTCCCGCCGCCGGCAGCGGCAACGCGGTCTTGTAGCGCACCTGCTTCAACGCGAAGCTCGACCGGATGTTCGATACGCCGGGAATGGTCGTGAGACGCTCGATGATGAAACGCTCGAGCGTGCGCATGTCGGGCATCACGACGCGCAGCAGATAGTCGGCGTCGCCCGACATCAAATAGCACTCCATCACCTCGGGCCGCTGCGAGATCGCTTCCTCGAAACGCTGCAGCGCGTCCTCGACCTGTTTCTCGAGGCTGACCTGGATGAACACGTTGATCCGCAGCCCGAGCGGCTCCGGATCGAGCAGCGTGACCTGCTGCCGGAACAGCCCGAGCTTCTCCAGCGCACGCACGCGGTTGAAGCACGGCGTGGTCGACAGGTTCACCGCGCGCGCCAGTTCCGCGTTCGTGATCCGCGCGTTCTGCTGAAGCTGGTTCAGGATGCCGATGTCGATGCGGTCGAGCCGCTTGGGGGACGCGCTCATGGTTTGAATATTCCTTCCATCATGACGATGACAGAATATTTACACTATTCCGCAGCAAATTCCCAATGAAATCAGACGCCTATTCTGTCGATCGACGCGTAGCATGAGTCCCATTGATGCGCGCCTCCGCCGGCGCGCGGGAGACTCACATGACGGATCTGTCGAACGGTATCGAACACGCGCAGCGCGCGGCCCTCGCGCGCGTCGACGCGGACCCGGAAGAAACCGCCGAATGGCTCGACGCACTCGATGCGGTGGTCGCGCACGTCGGCCGCGACCGCGCGCAGTACCTGTTCGACCGGCTCGCCGAGCATGCGCGCGCGAGCGGCCTCGCGTCGCCGCGCACGCCCGTCACGCGCTACCTGAACACGATTGCGCTCGCCGAGCAGCCGCCGTATCCGGGCGACCTCGATCTCGAGGAACGGCTGTCGGCCGCGCTGCGCTGGAACGCGCTCGCGATGGTGGTGCGCGCGAACCGCGCGTACGGCGAACTCGGCGGCCACATCGCGAGCTATGCGTCGGCGTCCGACCTGTTCGAAACCGGCTTCAACCATTTCTTCCGCGCGGCGGCGCCCGCGGGCGGCGACGCATCCGGCACGGCCGGCGGCGATCTCGTGTACTTTCAGCCGCATTCGTCGCCGGGCGTCTATGCGCGCGCGTATCTCGAAGGCTTCCTCACCGAGGAGCACCTGAAGCATTACCGCCGCGAAATCGCCGGCCCGGGCCTGTGCTCGTATCCGCACCCGTGGCTGATGCCCGATTTCTGGCAGTTCCCGACCGGCTCGATGGGCATCGGCCCGATCAACGCGATCTACCAGGCGCGCTTCATGCGCTACCTGCGCGATCGCGGACTCGCGAATACGGCGGGCCGCACCGTGTGGGGCTTCTTCGGCGACGGCGAGATGGACGAACCCGAATCGCTCGGCGCGCTGTCGCTCGCCGCGCGCGAAGGGCTCGACAATCTCGTGTTCGTGATCAACTGCAACCTGCAGCGGCTCGACGGCCCCGTGCGCGGCAACGGCCGCGTGATCGACGAACTCGAAGCGCAGTTCGCGGGCGCCGGCTGGAACACGATCAAGGTGCTGTGGGGTTCCGACTGGGATCCGCTGTTCGCACGCGACCACGCGGGCGCGCTCGCCCGTGCGTTCGCCGAGACGGTCGACGGCCAGTTCCAGACCTTCTCCACGAACGACGGCGCATACAACCGCGCGCGCTTCTTCAGCCAGGACCCCGCGCTCGAAGCGCTCGCCGCACAGCTCACCGACGCGGAAATCGACCGCCTGCGCCGCGGCGGCCACGACGCGCGCAAGCTGCACGCGGCGTATGCACGCGCACTCGCGCACCGCGGCCAGCCGACCGTGATTCTCGCGAAGACGATGAAGGGTTACGGGATGGGCGCCGCCGGCCAGGGCCGGATGACGACCCATCAGCAGAAGAAGCTCGACGTCGACGATCTGAAGGCGTTTCGCGACCGCTTCCGGTTGCCGCTGTCGGACAGCGACGTCGAACAGTTGAAGTTTTACAAGCCAGCGGAAGACAGTCCGGAAATGCGCTACCTGCATGCACGCCGGGCTGCCCTGGGAGGCTATCTGCCCAGAAGGCGGAGAGCGGCGTCGAAGGGGCTGACCGTCCCTTCGATGCCGGCCTGGGGAGCGTTCGCGCTGGACGCGGCCGGCCGCGAGATGTCGACGACGATGGCGCTCGTGCGCATGCTCGCCGCGCTGATCAAGGATCGCGACATCGGTGCGCGCGTCGTGCCGATCGTCGCCGACGAGGCGCGCACGTTCGGCATGGCCAGCCTGTTCCGGCAAGTCGGCATCTACTCGCCGTTCGGCCAGCGCTACGAGCCTGAGGATCTCGGCTCGATGCTCTATTACCGCGAGGACACGCGCGGCCAGATCCTCGAGGAAGGCATTTCGGAAGCGGGCGCGATCTCGTCGTGGATCGCGGCCGCGACGTCGTACAGCGTGCACGACCTGCCGATGCTGCCGTTCTACATCTACTACTCGATGTTCGGTTTCCAGCGCATCGGCGACCTGATCTGGGCCGCCGCCGACCAGCGCTCGCGCGGCTTCCTCGTCGGCGCGACGTCGGGGCGCACGACGCTCGGCGGCGAGGGGCTGCAGCACCAGGACGGCAGCAGCCATCTCGCCGCGTCGACGATTCCGAACTGCCGAGCGTACGATCCGGCGTTCGCGTATGAAGTCGCGATGATCATCGATGCCGGCATGCGCGAGATGGTCGAAGCGCAGCGCGACGTGTTCTATTACGTGACGGTCACGAACGAAAACTACGCGCAGCCGTCCGCGCCGGCCGGCGATCCGCACGCACTGCGCGAATGCATCCTGAAGGGCATCCATCTGCTGCCGGCCGATTCGAATGCGGGAGCGCGCGTGCAGTTGCTCGGCGCGGGCGCGATCCTCGGTGAGGTCATCGCCGCGCAACGGATGCTGAAGGACGACTGGGGAATCGACGCGGCCGTGTGGAGCGTCACGAGCTTCACCGAACTGCAACGCGACGGGATGGAGGCCGAACGGCTGTCCCGCCTCGACGACGCGCCTGTCGTGCCGTACGTCGCGCAGGTGCTCGCCGCATCGCGCGGGCCGGTGATCGCCGCGACCGATTACGTGCGCGCGGTGCCCGAACTGATCCGCGCGTACATACCGCGCCGCTACGTGACGCTCGGCACCGACGGGTTCGGACGCAGCGACACGCGCGATGCGTTGCGCACGTTCTTCGAGGTCGATCGCGCGAGCATCGTGCTCGCCGCGTTGAAGGCGCTGGCGGATGAAGGCGAGATCGACGATGCCGTCGTGTGCACCGCGCGCGAACGGCTCGGCAAGGCTCCGCGGTCGGACCTCGCGCCATGGCAATGCTGACCGGGCGATACGAACGGGCGGCGGCCGACGGTTGTTCGTCGACCAGCGCGATACGACCGCCTAGCCGAAGAGACGAGGGTCCAGCAAGAACGCTTCTTTGTTGACGACTTTCACACTCGATGCAAAATCCGCATGCATCGGGTTCAGCAGCAAATTGAAGTCGGTCGGGCAGACGACTGACGGCACGCGCATCGCCAACTGCTCGCCCGCTTCAAGCCAGGCCTGCCCGATCCGGGCAGTCGACTCCGGATCCTGTGACAATGCCGCCCAATCGCCCGGCAGGTTCGGCTGGTACGCGTCGTCGTGAACGGTGTCGGGCACTTCTAGCGTCACCAGGAAAAATCCGCCTGCGGGAAGCAAGCCGGACATATGGACGAGCGCCTCCAGCAACGACGTCGACGCATGGCAGCAGGTGTACAGCACGCGCATGCCACGAGGATTCCAGCGGCCCCCCGTGATCGCCGCACCGTTCCCGCTCAGGTCGTCCGCCAGATAGCGGCCCTTTCGTTCTTTCGCGAGACGGTACAGCCTCACGCAGCGACCCCGAACTGTGCACGGTTCAGAATATCCCGCACACGGTCGTAGCCAGGCTGCACGTCGAGCACTTCAATCGGCCTCAAACCGTCGAGCTCCGCGTTCGCCCGGCTCATCCATTCCGCTGCCCGCTTGCCATCCTCGAACAGATCGGTGGCGAGATCCAGCACATAGAGCACGCGCGCCACGCGATCGGACTCGCCTTGCGACAGCCGATCATGCTTGGCAATTTTTCGCAGAATGGTCGAGCTGGGCAGGCTCAGTGCATTCAAGAGGGTTTGAACCGGCACACCGAGCAACTCGCGCGCCACGCGCTCGATGATGGCCGCGTCGAAGCCATCGGCGATCGCGCGCCGCTGCGACATCGGCGCCATCCGGCGAAAGGTGTCGAAGTCGCCCGTGCCGGTACCCAGCCCGTTCGCGCTGCCCGTTGCCTTTGCGGCGCGGGACGCGGCCGCCCGCTTGGCCGGCTGGCGGCCCGCAGATGAGGTTGCCGTCATGGCGACTCCCGAATGGGTCAATTAATTCTCCCATTGTATACTCTCAATCGGGAGTTTTCCATTATCCAAATGGCATAGCCGTCGTCACCGGACATCGACGGCGCGCCGCGCTACACCGGCAGCACATGCGTCGACAGAATCTCCTTCAGCACCATGAATGACCGCACCTGACGCACGCCCGGCAGATAGATCAGTTGCTCCGCGTGCAGCCGGTTGAAGCTCTCGTTGTCGCGCGTGCGCACCAGCATGAAGTAGTCGAACTCGCCGGTCACGACGTGGCATTCGACACACCCCGATACCTTCTGCGCGGCCTTCTCGAACGCGGCGAACGCCTCCGGCGTCGAGCGGTCGAGCACGAAGCCGATCACGACGAGCATGCCGGCCCCGAGCGGCTTCGGGTCGAGCAGCGCGACGATCCCGCGAATCATCCCCATCTCCTTGAGCCGTTCGACGCGCCGCAGGCACGCCGGCGCGCTCAGCTTCACCTTGGCCGCGAGGCTCACGTTCGAGATCGACGCGTCCTGCTGAAGCTGCCTGAGGATCGCGCGATCGATGCGATCGAGCGCGGGCGCGGCATCGGCCGACGTCGCCGCCCGTCCACTTAATTTCATTGCGTCACCCTCCAGTTTTTTGAATCCGAATTGCTCGATTGATGTTCGATTCGTTATCAACGTAGGCCGACGATATTTATTTCGCAAGCTCATTTCTCGCCTGCATGCCTATCATTTTTCATCGGGAGACGGCATGCCGGCTCCTCCCGAGCGCACCGATTCCCGGGCACCCCCCGCCTTTCCGGAGACAGATTCGATGAACCTGCAACGCTTCCCCCGTTATCCGCTGACGTTCGGCCCCACCCCGATTCAGCCGCTCAAGCGCCTGAGCGCACACCTCGGCGGCAAGGTCGAGCTGTATGCGAAGCGCGAGGACTGCAACAGCGGCCTCGCGTTCGGCGGCAACAAGACCCGCAAGCTCGAATACCTGATCCCCGACGCGCTCGCGCAGGGCGCGGACACGCTCGTGTCGATCGGCGGCGTCCAGTCGAACCAGACGCGGCAGGTCGCAGCCGTCGCCGCGCATCTCGGGATGAAATGCGTGCTCGTGCAGGAGCATTGGGTCAATTTCGACGATTCCGTGTACGACCGCGTCGGCAATATCCAGTTGTCGAGGATGATGGGCGCCGACGTGCGGCTCGTGGCGGACGGTTTCGACATCGGGATTCGCCGAAGCTGGGAAGAAGCGATGGAAAGCGTGCGCCAGGCAGGCGGCAAGCCGTATCCGATTCCGGCCGGATGCTCCGAGCACCCGCTCGGCGGGCTCGGGTTCGTCGGGTTCGCCGAAGAAGTGCGGCAACAGGAAGCCGAACTCGGCTTCAAGTTCGACTACGTCGTCGTGTGCTCGGTGACGGGCAGCACGCAAGCGGGCATGGTGGTCGGCTTCGCGGCCGACGGGCGCGCCGATCGCGTGATCGGGATCGACGCGTCGGCGACGCCCGAACGCACGCGCGAACAGATCACGCGCATCGCGCGGCATACGGCCGAGCTGGTCAGTCTCGGCCGCGATATCGTCGAACAAGATGTCGTGCTCGATACGCGGTATGGCGGCCCCGAGTATGGCTTGCCGAGCGATGGCACGCTGGAAGCGATTCGCCTATGCGCACGACTCGAAGGCATGCTGACCGACCCCGTCTACGAAGGGAAATCGATGCACGGGATGATCGATAAGGTGAGGCTTAGGGAATTCGAGCCGGGGTCGAAGGTGCTGTATGCGCATCTGGGCGGGGCGCCGGCGTTGAGCGCGTATAGCGAAATTTTTCGTAACGGGTGACGGTACTTTTCGAGACAGTTCGCACTCAATGCCCTCGGTGCCCCACACCGACACGCATACAAATTGAAATGCCGCCGGTGAGCCGGCGGCAAAAGATGCGTCCACGGATGCGGTGCACCTGAGGCACTCGATTCAACGCATGCGGATCATGCTCGACGGAACGACCCGCGCGATGCAGCAGTGCGCAACGCGCCCGCTCAGTTCTGTGTGAGCGGATTTAGCGTCGTGCACAGGAAGCCCGTGCAGTTCTTGGGCGTGAAATAGAACGACGCCATCACCGGCGAGGAAACGCCGAGCGCGATATCGCTCAGATACGCAGCGCCCTGCGCACCGAACGTATTGGCTTGCTGCACGAAGCTCGCGCCGGTCGACTGGATCGCGGCCGACTGGTATGAGAAGGTCGGCGACTGCGTCTGGTCCTTCACGTAGATCCACGAGATCGCCGTACCGAATGCCATCCCGCCCTTCGCGCGATAACCCTTCGTCCCTTCGCTGTTGGCCTGTGCGATGAAGTCGCTGACGCTCGACGTCGGCGCCAGCGCGTCGTACGTGTAGGTCGCATTCGACGCATTGTTCTTCATGTACACGTTCGCCTGCACGGCGCCCACCATCATCGGGCCGAGGAACCAGTAGCCCGACTGGCCCTGCCCGTTCGCCTGTGTGAGGAACGCGTTCGCATCGGCCGGCAGGCCCGTCGTCGTATACGTGTAGGTGGCGGACGAACCGCCATCCTTGCGATAGAGATCGCCGTAAGTGAGCGGTCCTTCGTAGCGGTAGCCGCTCGCCCCTTGTGCGTTGGCCGCATTGACGAAGGACGTCATGTCGGCCGGCGCCGTCTGCAGCTGGTACGTGTAGGTCTGCACGGTGCCGTCGTTCACGAAGATCGACTGCGTGCCGCCGTTGCCCGAAGCGTAGAAGTAGTCACCCAGATACCGATAGCCCTTCGCGCCTTCACTGTTGACCAGCGCCAGGAAGCTCGCCCTGTCGGCCGCAACAGGCTGCGCCTCATAGCGCCAGGTCAGCGTGTTGCCGCCCGAACCGCCGGTGCCGCCGGAACCCGTCCCGCCCGTCCCGCCACTACCGCCGTTGTTGGTCGTGCCCGAACCGCCGGACGCGGCGGGCGAGGAATTGTCGTCGCCACCGCCGCAAGCGGTCAGCGCGAGGCAGGTCAATGCAATCAGTGCAGCGGCTTTCATCGGGATCACCTTTCAAACGAACGGGACGAACGCAGCCAGTGCGCGCGAATCACGCCGCGCGCACCGACCACCATGAATCGGGAATCGAGACTCGGAAATCGGCCGGCGGCCCGGCGACGTCAGTTAACCTGGAGTTGGCCGCCTCGGCCAAGGCCGCCCTTGACGTCCTGCGCCTTGTAGCTGCGCAGCGCGACGACCATCTTGTTGTACGCATCGATGAACGCGACGACCGTCGCCTTGCCTTCCGGCGTCGACGAAAAGCCCGCGAGCGCACCGCCCACGCCGCCGCCGAAGCCGCCCAGCGCCGCGCCGTAGTTGGTCGCCGTCGAGCTGCCTTCCGACGCCGCGATCTGCACCGCCGAGCGCACGTCGAACAGCGTCAGCGTCACGACCGACGCCTTCGTCTGCAGGTGGCCCGCTACAGCCGCGATCGCGCTGTTGCCGATCAGCCCGCCGATCATGCTGCCGATCCCGCCGATCGGCGAGTCGTTGATCACGATCTGCGGCTCCATGTAGTAGTCGGCCGCAACCCGCTGCCCCTTCTGCTGCTTCGAGCCCGCGCGGTATTCGCCCGAGTTGCGCTGCAACTGCGTGATGCGCGACAGGCGCGCGTCGCTCTTCTGGTTGCCGATCGACGTGATCACGAAGCAATTCGACTGCTGCACGGCCAGGCGCAGCAGCGGGTCGATCGTCGTCATCTTGGTCGCGCTGCCGAACGGGCCCCACCAGTCGGCGTTGCGGCCGTCGTCGACCGCGATCGTGCCCAGCGGCGACGTGCAGCGCTGCAGTTGCGAATCGGCCCCGGCGCTCGCGCCGCCTGCCGCGGCACCGGTCACGCCGGCGTTCTGCCCGCCGGGCGTCACCACGCCGCCGCACCCCGCGACGGACGCGCCAAGCGCTGCAGCCAGCGCACCTTGAATGAGACGTTGGGAAAGGTTGGTCTTCATGTTGTTGTCGCTCGATTAGAGTCGTTGTTCGGCTTATGCGTCCGTGCGAACTTCGATAAGCCCCCCCGGCGTGGCGCGCGATGGTGGTCTCCCCGCGGCTGCCCCCCGTTGCTTCAGGCTCGGTCAGTAGTACCAGTACGTCTGATTCCAGACGCCGTAGTACGGATAGCCCGAATACCAGTAGCCGTAATAGACATCACGCCATTGCGTGCGCCATTTCCAGTCGTCTTCGTCTTCCTTCTTCGCCTTGCGCGCGAGCTCGAGCAGCTTTTTCGATTCCTTGTCGCCGCGAGCCGCCGCGATCGACAGCCACTTCTCCGCTTCGCGCGCATCCGAGCCCATTTCCTCGAGGCCGAACAGGTAGAAACTGCCGAGCGCCTTCTGCGCGTTCAGGTCGCCGCGTTCGGCGGCCTCGCGCATCCACTTGAGCGCCTGGTAGCTGTCCTGGCGTACGCCGTCGCCGCGGAAATAGCGCAGGCCGAGGTCGTAGGCGGCCTTCGGCTGGGTTTTCGCGGTTTGCTTGAGCGCGGCGATGCGCGGATCGTCGCGGTCTTCCGCATCGTCCTTCTTTTGATAGGAGACCTGATCTTTAGGGCGATCGGAACAGCCCGTGTCGTCGCAGATCCGCACGGTCCTGCTCGTGACGGACGGATCCTGCGCACACGCGGCCAACAGCAACAGCAGCCCCGGTGCGAGTAAACGGCGAATCATTTGTGCTTTCCCCACTTCTTATTTGCGCCGTATTGCTTCGCGCTATCCCACCCCCGCGAGCGCGTACCCGGTTTGCGCGCGGCGAGGCGAATACAATTCACCCACGCCGACACGCACTCCAAGGCTCTCTCAGGCTCTCTTCGAATCGTTCGGTCACTTCGCCGGCGTCGTTCATCACGGGTCGACTGCGGGCGACCTCGATCTCCAAACATGACGCGCCAAACAATAGTGACGTGGTGAGCAATGATAATCTAGAAATATGGCATGTCAAGGTCAATCGCGATTTCACAGTTTGCGTATCGCGTCACTTTTGAATATGCTCTTCGTCGCCAAAACCCAGGAGAGCCCTTCGAGATGCCCAATAGCGAGCAGGCCAACGCCGACCTCATCACCGCCACCAAGGTACGCGATCTGCTGACGCGCAACGGCATTCCGCCGCGCAGTCACAACACGACGATCGCGAATGTGCTGGGGCTCAGTTTCTCGGTCGTCACGCGCAAGATGAAAGGGCTGATCCCGTGGAACCTGTCGCAACTGCAGGACATCGCGACGCACTTCGGCGTGCCGCCCGCGATCCTGCTCGACGACAAGGGCACGCAGCGGGCCGCCGCCGAGATGATCGACGCGACGCTCGTGATCGAATCGCGCCGCTTTCGCTGCCGCGCGGCGATCTCGGCGAAGGCCACCAGCCAGATCGAAACGGATTTCGTCGCGCTGCAGTGGCAGGGTGAATGGATCGTCACCGAACGCCAGCAGGCGCGCGAGGGCCGCATCTATCCGGTCGACGTCATCGAGCTGCGTTCGAGCCAGCCGAACGTGTACGCGGCGCGGATCGCGGTGGTCGACGATTCGCAGGACGTCGCCGAAACCGTGTGCGAATACTTCCTCGAAAAAGGCGTGAACGCGATTCCGTACTACGACGGCGCGTCGTTCCGCAAGGCGCTGGAGGTCGAGGATTTCGACGGCTACATCCTCGACTGGATGCTCGGCGACCAGACCGCGGCTGAACTCGTGCGCGGCATCCGGTCGAGCGAAAACGGCGGCGCGCCGATCTTCCTGCTGACCGGCAAGATCTCCACCGGCGAAGCGAGCGAGGACGAAATCGCGCACATCGTGTCGCACTACAACGCGCGCTGCGAGGAGAAACCGGTGCGCCTGCCGATCCTGTTCGCCGAAGTTGCCCGCGAACTGAAGCTCGCGCAGCCGGCGCCCCCCGGGAATTGAGTCCCCCGACAATCCATCACCACGCGCACCCGAACGAAGGGATCGACATGCGAATTTCGACCATCTGGATCAAGAGCCTGCTCACTGCCGGCCTGCTCGGCCTCGCCGCCGCGAGCTGGGCCGCGTCGTTCACGTTCACCGTCGACGGCAAGATCGGCCGCGGCAACCAGCCCGGCAAGACGGCGTTCGTCTTTTCCGAGCAGGCGCTGATGGCGCTGCCGCAGCACACGATCGTCACGTCGACGAGCTGGACGCCGAAGGCGACCTTCACCGGCCCGCGCCTGTCCGATGTGCTGAAGACCGTCGACGCGCACGGCACGCAGATCGAATTCCGCTGCATCGACGAATACACGTTCACGATCCCCGTGTCGGATGCCGACAAGTACGGCGTGATCCTCGCGCGCACGATGAACGGCAAGGTGCTCGGCAACGACAACTACGGCCCGTTGTGGGTCATGTATCCGCGCGATCAGTATCCGGACGAGCTGAAGACGCCCATCGGCGAAGCGAAGTTCGCGTGGCAGATCATCGGCCTGACCGTGAAGTAAGTGCGCGGCATCATGCGCGGGCGATGGAAGAACAGAAAGATCATCGTGGTCCTGGGGTCGCTGTGGATCCTGGGATTCGCCGCGTGGGCGTTCCTGCTGTGGGACCTGCTCGCGACGTCGGTCAACGAGGGCGTGCTCGAAGGCCCGCGTGAGGGCGTGTTCTGGACCGCGTCGCAATACCGGAACGTCTACACGCGCTTCGATCGCCAGTTGATCCTCTACGCCACGCACGTGGACGGCGACTACGATCACGTGCAAATGCAGCTCGACAGCCTGTCGGTGTCGTTCGGGTTCCTGCAGCGGCCGTCCGAGGTCTCCGAATACTGGCTGCGCATCCCGCGCGCGCGCTCCGAGATCGCGGCGCTTGGCGAATTCATGACGCGCCTGAAACAGGAAGTGCCGTTGCTGCGCACCGCCCCGGACGGCGCGCAGCGCGTGATCGACGAAGTCAATGCGCACTGGCCGAAGGTCAACGGCCTCGCGAACTACTTCCGCGCGATCGAAATGGCGCAGCGCGACTTCACGTTCCATCAGCTGAAGGAACGGCAGCGGGCGATTCTCGCGCTCGGCACCATCCTCGGCGTGATCCTGTGCGCGCTGTTCCTGCTGCTGTTCTATACGATGCGCACGCGCGACGATCTGCTCGAACGGCAGAACGCGGCGCTGGACGCGGAACGCAAGGCGTCCGATCGCGCGTTCGAAATGATCGAGGCGAAGAACGCATTTCTCGGGATGGTCAGCCATGAACTGCGCACGCCGCTGCAGGCGATCTGCGGATCGATCGAGATCCTGCTCGCGCGGCCGCAGTCCGACGCGAACCTGAAGACGATCCGGCGGCTGCAGAATTCCGCGTCGTCGCTCGAGGCGCTGGTCAAGGACCTCACCGACTACATCAAGTTGCGCTCGACCAAGCGTCTCGCCGAAGCCGAGACGGTCGGGATGGCATCGCTGCTCGCCGAGGTGCTCGATCCGCTGCGCGACAAGATCGCGGCGAAGCGGATCGCCGTCGCGCAGCGGGTCGAGCCGCGCGACCTCGCGATCCGCTCCGATCGCAAGCTGCTGCGACAGGTACTGTCGAACCTCATCGAGAATTCGGTGAAGTACACGGTCGGCGGATCGATCGACGTGTCCGTCACGCTCGTCGACGCGCCGGCCGGCCGGCAGCTGAAACTCGCCGTTCGGGATACCGGCGCCGGCATCGCGAAGCAGCATCTGCCGAAGATTTTCGAGCCGTTCTATCGCGCGAACGACGCGGTCGGCCTGCACGTCGACGGTATCGGCATGGGGCTCGCCGTCGTGCGCGAAATCGTGACGACGCTGCGCGGCCACGTGGACGTGCTCAGTACGGTCGGCGAAGGGAGCGAGTTCGTCGTCACGCTGCCGGCCGAAGCGCCGGATGCCGGCGACACGGCCGCCGACGCGCCCGCATGGCCGGCCGCTCCCGTGCATCGCAACCGCCGCGCGCTCGTCGTCGACGACAACGACAACGCGCGCGAAACGCTCGGCGCGATGCTGTCGGCACTCGGCCTCGACGCGGATCTGTGCGGCACCGGGCACGAAGGCGTCGCGCGCTTCAACGACGCGCACTACGACCTGGTCGTGCTCGATCTCGAACTGCCGGACCTGAGCGGCTTCGAAGTCGCGCGCCGCATCCGCACGGTCGCGCAGCCGAATGACGACGGCAAGTTTCCGTCGATTCTCGGCGTCAGCGCGTACGAATCGGCCGCGCTCCGCGAAAACCAGCGCGTATTCGACGCGTTCCTGCCGAAGCCCGTTCACCTGCGTGAACTCGGCGCGCTCGTCGAGAAGCTGCTTGGCTGAACGCGGCGGCGATGCGTGCCGCGTGCGGCCGCGCGGCGGCGCCTGCTCGGGCCCGCCTCGCCTACTCGCCTACTCGCCTACTCGCCTACTCGCCTACTCGCCTACTCGCCTACTCGCCTACTCGCCGATCAGATGCAGCACGATGTCGCGCCGGTGCGCGGCACGACGATGCTCGAACAGGTAGATGCCCTGCCAGGTGCCGAGCACCATGCGCCCATGCTCGACCGGAATCGACAGCTGCACCTGCGTGAGCGCGGTGCGCAGATGCGCGGGCATGTCGTCGGGCCCTTCGGTGTCGTGCTCGTAGCGCGTTTCGTCCTCGGGCGCGAGCGTCGCGAAATAGCGTTCGAGATCGCGCTGCACGGATGGATCGGCATTCTCCTGGATCAGCAGCGACGCGGACGTGTGGCGGCAGAACACGGTCAGGAGCCCGGTGCGAATCGCCTGTTGATCGACGAACGCGCGCACCTGCGACGTGAACTCGACGAGGCCGCTCCCGCGCGTTTCGACGGCGATGTGCGTGATGGCCTGTTGCATCGCCATGACCTCAGGCCAGTGCGGCGAAGCCGTCGGCTTCGATCTGCTTCGCGTCGGCGGGGCGCACGACACGTGCGACTTCGACCCCGTCGCGCAGGAACACCAGTGTCGGCCACAGCTTCACGCCGAACGAACGGCCGAGCGGACGGCCCGGGCCATCCTCGATCTTCAGGTGCCGCACGGCGGGATGCGCGGAGAACGACGCGGCGATCGCGGGCTGCGCGCCCGCGCAGATTCCGCACCAGTTCGCGCCGAATTCGATGACGGTTGCACCGGCCAGTGCATCGACTTCCGCGCGCGTCGGCGCATTGGCGGTGTAGCGTTGTTCAGTGTCCATCGGGCCCTCGTGTACGTTGGCGGAACGTGGCCGCGCATACCCGCGTGGTACGGCATGCACGACCTGCGATTTCCTACTCTAGCGGAAAAGCGCCCGCGATGCCGACGGGGCCATCCCGGCGCAAACGCCGTCTGCACGCACCGCCGGAATGACACGACAAGAATCGGAGCGCCGCGCGGCCGCGACGGGATCAGCATGCGAACTGATCCCTCGACGAAACGAAGGCCCCGACCATGAACGCTCCGCATCGCGTCACCGAACCGAACATCCTCTATTTCGGCACGCCCGTCGTGCTGGTCAGCACGCTGAACGACGACGGCACGGCCAATCTCGCGCCGATCTCGTCCGCGTTCTGGCTGGGTTGGCGCGGCGTGTTCGGCATCGCCGCCAGCTCGCAAACCACCCGCAACCTGTTGCGCACCGGCGAATGCGTGCTGAACTTGCCGTCGTCGGCGCAGGCGCATGCGGTCGACCGGATCGCGCGCACGACGGGCACGTACCCGGTACCCGACGGGAAGCGGGCGAAAGGCTACGTGTACGAGCCCGACAAGTTCGGCACGGCCGGGCTCACCGAAGCGGCGTCGCAAACCGTGTCGCCACCGCGCGCGCTCGAATGCCCGGTGCACATGGAAGCGGTCGTCGCGGCCACGCACGGGATCGGCGACGAAGCGCCCGACCTGCGCGGCCACATCCGTGTATTCGAAGTGCGCATCCAGCGCGTGCACGTACACCCCGACCTGCTGATGGACGGTCATCCGGACCGCATCGATCCGGACAAGTGGTCGCCGCTGATCATGAGCTTCCAGAAGTTCTATGGGCTCGCGCCGCAGCAGGTGCATGCGTCGCGGCTCGCCGAGATTCCGGAGCGCGCGTATCGCAGCCCCGACATCGAGCGCTCGCGCGATGCGGGCGTGCCGGCCGGCGTCGGGCGGTAACGAACGCGATGGCCAGCCCGATGCGGCCCTCGATCGTGGCGCCCTTCCGCATGGCGACGCTTGACCTAGAGTGTGCTCTACGGTGTTCACTGGTCGACAGGGCCGCAAGGAGCGCACATGACGAACCGATCGCGCCGCGTCGGCGCGGACGACGCAAGCGAGCAGTCACTCACGTTGCTGATCGGCGAGATCGCACAGGCGACGGGACGCAGCATCCATGCGATCCGCTGGTACGAGTCGCAGGGGCTGCTGCCCGGCGTGCAGCGCGACGCGGCCGGCCGGCGGCGCTACAGCCGGCATCACGTCGGCTGGCTCGACCTGATGGACCGGCTGCGCTGCACGGGGATGTCGATCGCGCAGTTGCGCACGTATACGGCGCTGGTGAAGCAAGGCCCGCCGTCGCTGCGCGAACGGCGTGCGCTGCTGGCCGCGCACCGTGCGCGCGTGCAGGACAACATCCGCCGCTGGACCGACGCGCTCGAATTGATCGACGCGAAGGTCGAGTTCTACGACGAGTGGGTCGCGAGCGGCGCGCGTCCGGTCGTGTCGCCGCACCAGCGCGTCCGCGCGACGCGCGGCGGTGCGCCCGCCGCATTGCGGCACGGGCCGTCGGCTGCCGGCGCGGCGAACGAACAGGAGAACACCGATGAACCCGACGATCCGTAACGCTTCATCCGGCGCGGCCGAGGCGGCCGCGCCTGCCCGCCACCGCCTCGTGCTGCCGGCGCTGTGCATCGCGGTGCTGATCGCGCAGATCGATACCGCGATCGTCAATCTCGCGACCGAACCGATCGGCGCCGCGTTCGACGCACGTGTCGGCGCGTTGCAATGGGTCATCGACGCATACAACCTCGCTTATGCGGTGCTGCTGCTCACGGGCGGCGTCGTCGGCGACCTGTACGGCAGGCGGCGCGCGTTCGTCCTCGGCGCAACGGTGCTGAGCGGCGCATCGATCATGTGCGCGCTCGCGCCGACGCTCGGCATGCTGATCGCGGGACGCGCGCTCGCCGGCGCCGGCGCTGCATTGCTGATCCCCGCTTCGCTCGCGATTGTCCGCGTGATCTGGCGCGACCCTGCAGAACGCGCACGCGCACTCGGCATCTGGGCCGCGTGCGGCGGCATCGCGATGATCGTCGGCCCGACGCTCGGCGGCGTGCTGATCCACGCGTTCGGCTGGCGCAGCATCTTCTGGGTCGTGATCCCGTTCGGCGTCGCGGCGATCGGATTGGCCTCCATCGTCGTACCCGAATCGGCCGACCCGCGCGGTCGCCGTTTCGATCCGGCCGCGCAAGTGCTCGGTGCGATCGCGATCGGCTGCGTCGTGTTCGCGACGATTGACGCGCGCCACGATACGCTGCGCGCGGCACTGCTGGTCGCGACGAGTACCATCGCCATCGCGCTGTTCATCCGCATCGAACGGCGCCTCGGCATGGCCGCGCTCGTACCGCTCGACCTGTTCGCGAACCGTGCGTTCCGCGGGATGCTGATCGCCAACGGCGCGATGACGTTCGGTGGCTACGGGATGCTGTTCGTGCTGCCGCTCGCGTGGCAGAGCCACCGTGTGCTCGACGCGACCGGCGCGGGCCTTGCGCTGCTGCCGATGTCGGTGCTGTTCGCGCTCGTGTCGTTCGGCTCCGGCGCGTTCGCCGCGCGCTTCGGCGGGCGCACGGCCGGCGCGGGCGGCGTCGCGCTGATGGGGCTCGGGCTCGCCGCGATCGGCATCGGCGCCGCCGGATCGACGGATGCGCATGCGCCGATGCTCGGCTGGGCCGAAGCAGGGCTCGCGCTGACGGGCACGGGGCTCGGCCTCGCCGTGGGGTCGCTGGCCGCGACGGCCGTCGGCGCGGTCGATGCCGCACGGGCGGGCACGGCCGCGTCGCTGATGAACGTGATGCGGATGATCGGCGCGGTGTTCGGCGTGGCCGTGCTGGGCGCGCTGTACGACGCGTGCGGCGGCGGCGCGGCCGGACTGCGGGTCGCGATGCTGACGGGCAGCGCCGTGCAGCTCGCGGGCGCGGCACTGGCCTGGCGCACGGCCGGGTCCGGCGCGCCGGCCGGAGCGCCGAGGCCGATCGGATAAGATACGGCCGGCCACGCTCTTTGGCCCATGACCGAACCGACGGAGTGTTTTCAGTGATTCAACCGACCCAAGTATTCAAGGACAACCTCGCGCAACTGCCGGCCATCGACGGCATCGCGCGCATCGATCTCGTCGGCGCGAACGGCGACGTGGTCGCCAGCATCGAGAACCAGCCGGGCAAGCAAGGTTCGCTCGCCGTGTACCACTACCTGAAGCAGGCATTCGGCGCGCTCGACGCAAAGGCCGCCGAGCACGGCCTCGCGGTGTTCGCCGAGCATACGGCCGACGCGCGCAACCGTCCCGGCGCACATCCGAACGTCGATCGTCTGCTGGCGATCGTCGCCGGCGGCGAAGCGCTGCGGATCGACGTCGTCGCGAAGGGCTGAGCGCGACGAGCCGGACAGTTGGCGTGGGCACACGCATCGCGGAAGCCCGTTTCGATACCCGCGGTGCGTGCCTCGCCACCGTACTGCCGGCCCCGCCGCGCGGCAGCCATTGCAGCGGAGCGTGGTCCGATTTCACGCCTCGATCGACTTTGGCACGGCGCCACCCAGCCGTTCGACCGGCGCACGCTCCGACGCAGTCACGCTCGGCCGCCGGGGATTCACCCGGTCCAATCCTTGCACCGGTCGATAGCACCGCTCCTTCAATCTGACGACCGCAAAGGCCGGACCGAGCCAAGATTCAACGGCAACGCGACCACGCCCCGGGCGGCTCCCTGCCCGCCCGGCCCGACCGTCGATTGCGTGCCCGAATCGAGCACCTTCGCCCCGCAAGCGACGAAATCCGGAATCGTCGCTGTGCATCGCCGCACCAGCATCGCGCCGCGCGCACGCTGACAGTGCCACCATCGGCGCCGCAACGATCGTCGCGAATCTTCCGCGCACCGCGCCGAAAAAGGCCAGGCGCCGCATCCGTCGGAATCCGAACGAGCTGGCATACAACTTGCCAACAATGACCCAGCGCCGCAACGCGGCGCGTGGCGATGTTCCGCCCCGACTCCGCCGGTATCCGACCGGCAATCCGCAGAGGTCTTCACCATGACGCGTTTGCGCACCTCCCTGCAGAGCGGCAACTGGCGCTCGCTGCTAGCATGCTTTCTGTATTTCGACACCGGCTTCACCGTCTGGGTGCTGTACGGCCCGCTCGCGCCGTTCATCGGCAAGGACATCGCGATGTCCGCCGCGCAGCAGGGCTTTCTCGTCGCGGTGCCGGTGCTTGCCGCCGCGATCCTGCGCGTGACGCTCGGCAACCTGTACCAGTCGGCGAACGGCCGCACGATCGCGCTGACGGGTATCGTGCTGTCCGCGCTGCCGGCCATCGTGTTGCCGTGCGTGCCCGGTACGCCGTCGTACGCGCTGCTGCTCGTGCTCGGCGTGTTCCTCGGCATGGGCGGCGCAAGTTTCGCCGTCGCGCTGCCGATGGCGGGCAGCAGCTATCCGCCGAAAGTACAGGGGCTCGTGCTCGGCCTCGCCGCGGCCGGCAACATCGGCGCGGTGCTGGACGGCTTCATGTTTCCGCATATCGCGGCCGCCGTCGGCTGGAAGCTGTCCACCGCCGCCGCGCTGCCGCTGCTCGCGATCGCGGGCGTCGCGGTCGCCGCGTGGGCCGACGACCGCAGCGAGAAATCCGGCAGCGTGCCGCGTGCGATCGGCGCGTTCGCCGTCACGCTCGCGGGTCTCGTCGCGCTCGTGCTGGCCGTGCACGGCGGGCTGTTCGGCGCCGGCAAGACCGGCGTGCTGCTGCTGCCGGTGATGGGCGCGCTGCTCGCGATCGCGATCCTGCCCGCGCGCTACCGCACGGTGCTCGCCGAGCGCGACACGTGGGTGATCATGCTGATCTACAGCATCACGTTCGGCGGCTTCGTCGGGATGTCGTCGTATGTGACGCTGCTGCTGACGTCGCTGTATCAGATGCCGAAGATCGACGCGGGCCTGTTCATGTCGCTGCTCGCGTTCCTCGGCGCGATCGTGCGGCCGCTCGGCGGCTTCATCGCCGACCGCGTCAGCGGCGTACGCGCGCTGATCGTGCTGCTCGCGGCGATCGCCGTCGCCGATTTCGCGTTCGCCGCGTGGATGCCGCCACTGGCCGGCGGCATTGCGTTGCTGATCTGTCTGTACGTCGCGTTCGGGCTCGGCAACGGCGCAACCTTCCAGCTCGTGCCGCATCGCTGGCAGGGCAAGACGGGGCTGCTGTCCGGGATCGTCGGCGCCGCGGGCGGCATCGGCGGCTTCTACCTGCCCGTGGTGATGGGCATCGCGAAGGAGGGCACCGGCAGCTATCAGCTCGGCTTCGTGACGTTCGGCGTGCTCGCGACCGGTGCATGCGGCGCGCTCGTGTTGCTGCGCACGCAATGGCTCGCGTGGGCGATGCCCGCCGATGCGCGCGCGGCCGGCGTACCGACCGGGCCGGCGCCCGGCATGACGCATGTGGCCGAGTGACCGCCGCGGCCGGCGCGACCGCAGAGCCATGGCCAAGCCATATCGCGCCGGGCGGCAGACGCGGCGTGAACGCCGATCCGGCGGCGCGCGCTGCTAAACGACTGACGAATCGCGCGTGAGCGCCTTCGTGCACCGACTTGTATTGCAATGCACCAAGGTAGCCCTGCGATGCATGGGTGCGGTGCGCCCTCATGTGCCCACCGCGCACCGGGCCAAGGCACGCAGCCATTGGCATGCCGTTTGCTTTTTGTCTCCTTGACAGGGGGGCGACCCGCATGGGGCGACCCGCACGCTGAACGCCAAGGAGACGCCGGAATGCGGAAAATGAAGCTGGTGATGGTCGGCAACGGGATGGCGGGCGTACGCACGCTCGAGGAACTGTTCAAGCTGGCCCCCGATCTGTACGACGTCACGGTGTTCGGTGCGGAGCCGCATCCGAACTACAACCGGATCCTGCTGTCGCCGGTGCTGGCCGGCGAGCAGACGCTCGAGCAGATCGTCCTGAACGACTACGCCTGGTACGAGCAGCACGGCGTGACGCTGCTGACCGGCCGCAAGGTCGTGAAGATCGACCGCGTGCGCCGCGTCGTGATCGCCGACGACGGCACCGAGGCGGCGTACGACCGCCTGCTGCTCGCCACCGGCTCGAACCCGTTCATGCTGCCGATTCCGGGGATCGGGCTCGACGGCGTGCTCGGCTATCGCGACATCGCCGATACGCAGGCGATGATCGATGCGTCGTCGCAGTATCGCCGTGCGGTCGTGATCGGCGGCGGGCTGCTCGGCCTCGAAGCCGCGAACGGCCTGAAGCTGCGCGGAATGGACGTCACGGTCGTGCACCTCGCCCCGACGCTGCTCGAGCGACAGCTCGACGCCACCGCCGGCGAACTGCTACGCAAGTCGCTGGAAGCACGCGGCCTGAAGTTCCTGATGTCGAAGCAGACCGCCGCGCTCGAAAGCGACGGCCCCGATGGCACGCGCGTGCGCGCGGTCCGCTTTGCCGACGGCGACTCGCTCGACGCCGATCTCGTCGTGATGGCGATCGGCATCCGGCCGAACACCGAACTCGCCGAACGCACGGGCCTCTACTGCAATCGCGGGATCGTCGTGAGCGACACGATGCAAACCTACGACCCGCGCATCTACGCGGTCGGCGAATGTGCGAGCCACCGCGGCGTCGCGTACGGGCTCGTGGCGCCGCTGTTCGAGCAGGCCAAGGTCGCGGCGAACCATCTTGCGGAATTCGGCATCGGCCGCTACGTCGGCTCGGTCACGTCGACCAAGCTGAAGGTCACCGGCATCGATCTCTATTCGGCGGGCGACTTCCTCGGCGGAGAAGGCACCGAGGACATCACGCTGTCCGACCCGCTCGCGGGTGTCTACAAGAAGATCGTCGTCAAGGAAGATCGGATCGTCGGCGCGTGCCTGTACGGCGACACCGCCGACGGCGCGTGGTACTTCAAGCTGCTGCGCGAAGGCCGCAACATCGCGGACATCCGCGAGACGCTGATGTTCGGCGAGACGAGCCTCGGCGACACCGGGCACAGCGGCGTCACGCACGCGGCAGCGATGCCCGACACCGCCGAGGTGTGCGGCTGCAACGGCGTGTGCAAGGGCGCCATCGTCGGCGCGATCAAGGAGAAGGGACTTTTCACGCTCGAGGACGTACGCAAGCACACGAAGGCGTCCGCGTCGTGCGGCTCGTGCACGGGCCTCGTCGAGCAGATCCTGATGTCGACGCTCGGCGGCGACTATTCCGCATCGCCGAAAGCGAAGCCGGTATGCGGCTGTACCGACCGCACGCACGCGGAAGTGCGCAACGCGATTCGCGAGCACAAGCTGCTGTCGGTGCCGGCCGCGATGCACTTCCTCGAATGGCGTACGCCGAACGGTTGCTCGACCTGCCGCCCGGCACTCAACTATTACTGCATCAGCACCTGGCCGCACGAGGCGAAGGACGATCCGCAATCGCGCTTCATCAACGAACGCGCGCACGCGAACATCCAGAAGGACGGCACCTATTCGGTCGTGCCGCGCATGTGGGGCGGCGTGACGACGGCCGACGAGCTGCGCCGCATCGCCGACGTCGTCGACAAGTATGCGATTCCGACCGTCAAGGTGACGGGCGGGCAGCGCATCGACCTGCTCGGCGTGAAGAAGGAAGACCTGCCCGGCGTGTGGCACGACCTCGGGATGCCGAGCGGCCACGCGTACGCGAAGGCGCTGCGCACCGTGAAGACCTGCGTCGGCTCCGAATGGTGCCGCTTCGGCACGCAGGATTCGACGCTGATGGGCCAGCAGCTCGAACGCGCGCTGTGGCGGATGTATGCGCCGCACAAGGTCAAGCTCGCGGTGTCCGGCTGCCCGCGCAACTGCGCGGAATCGGGGATCAAGGACGTCGGCGTGATCGGCGTCGATTCCGGCTGGGAACTCTACGTCGGCGGCAACGGCGGCATCAAGACCGAGGTCGCGCAGTTCTTCTGCAAGGTGAAGACGCACGAGGAAGTGCTCGAGTACGCGGGTGCGTTCCTGCAGCTCTATCGTGAGGAAGGCTGGTATCTGGAGCGCACGGTGCATTACCTCGAACGCGTCGGCCTCGACTACGTGAAGGCGCGCGTGGTCGACGATGCCGGCAACCGCGCGGCGCTGTGGGAACGCCTGCAGTTCGCGCTGAAGGACGAGCCCGATCCGTGGCACGACACCGACGATGCGCAGGTCGACCTGCGCCAGTTCACCCCGATCGCCGTCGAGACGGCCGGCCGCTGACCGCGCCGCCACTGCCACCGCCAGGAACCCTACGATGACCACTTTCGACCCCGACTGGATCACGGTCTGCCGGATCGACGACATTCCCCCGCTCGGCGCACGCGTCGTCAAGCGGCCCGAGGGCGCGCCCGTCGCGCTGTTTCGCACTGCCGGCGATCGCGTGTTCGCGCTGCTCGATCGTTGCCCGCATCGCGGCGGCCCGCTGTCGCAAGGCATCGTGCACGGCGAACAGGTGACGTGCCCGCTGCACGGCTTCAACATCGCGTTCGGCAACGGTTGCGCGCTGCCGCCCGACGACGGCGGCACGCCCGTGTTCAGCGTCGCGTGCGACGGCGACGCGGTGCAGCTCAGGCGCAGCGAACTCGCGTCGCTCGCGACGGATGACGACGCATCCGGCGCATCCGCGTGCACCGAACCGGGACACGCTGCATGACGGAGCTGGCGGCAGCACCCGATCGCGACGCGCGTGCCGACGCGGACCTGCGCGAAACGCGTTCGACCTGCTGCTATTGCGGTGTCGGCTGTGGCGTGATCATCCAGACGCGTGCCGATGCCGACGGACAGCGCAAGATCGTCGGCGTGCGCGGCGACCCCGATCATCCGGCGAATTTCGGCCGGCTGTGTTCGAAGGGCAGCACGCTGCACCTGACCGCCACGGCCGAACGCTATGCACAGACCCGTGCGACGCACCCCGAATTGCGACACACGCGCGACGCTGCCCGAACGCGCGTGTCGTGGGACGACGCGCTCGACCATGTCGCCGCGCGCTTCGCGCGGATCGTCGAGCGGCATGGCCGCGATGCGATCGGCTTCTATGTGTCGGGCCAGTTGCTGACCGAGGACTATTACGTCTTCAACAAGCTCGCGAAAGGACTGATCGGCACCAACAACATCGATTCGAATTCGCGGCTGTGCATGAGCTCGGCCGTGGTCGGCTACAAGAAATCGCTCGGCGCGGACGCGCCACCGTGCAGCTACGACGATCTCGATCACGCAGGCACCGTGCTGATCGCCGGCGCGAACCCGGCGTTCGCGCATCCGATCCTGTACCGCCGGCTCGAAGCCGCGCGCGAGCGCAATCCGGCGATGAAGGTGATCGTCGCCGATCCGCGCCGCACCGATTCCGCGAGCGATGCGACGCTGCACCTCGCGCTGCAGCCGGGCACCGACGTCGCGCTGTTCAACGCGATGCTGCACGTCCTCGTGTGGGACGGTACGCTCGACCGCGCCTTCATCGACGCCCACACGAACGGCTTCGACGCGGTACGCGACGGCGTGCGCGAATGGTCGCCGGCCGTCGCGGCGCAAGTCTGCGGGCTGCGCGCGGACGACATCGTCAAAGCCGCGCGCTGGTTCGCCGACGGCCCGTCGCTGTCGCTGTACTGCCAGGGGCTGAACCAGTCCGCGGACGGCACGCACAAGAACGTCGCGCTGATCAACCTGCACCTCGCCACCGGGCAGATCGGCAAGCCCGGCGCGGGGCCGTTCTCGCTGACCGGGCAGCCGAACGCGATGGGCGGCCGCGAGGTGGGCGGGATGGCGACGCTCTCCTCCGCGCATCGCGATCTCGCGAATCCCGCGGATCGGGCCGAAATCGCGCGACTGTGGGGCGTCGACGACGTGCCGGCCCAGCCCGGCCTGACCGCGGTCGAGATGTTCGACCGGCTCGCCTCGGGCGAACTGAAAGCCGTGTGGATCGTCTGCACGAACCCGGCGCACTCGCTGCCCGACCAGGCGACCGTGCGCGCGGGGCTCGCCCGCGCGGAATTCGTCGTGCTGCAGGAAGCGTACGCGCACACCGGTACCGCACCATACGCCGACGTGCTGCTGCCCGCGGCGACGTGGGGCGAGAAGGACGGCACCGTCACCAATTCGGAGCGGCGCATCTCGCGCGTGCGGGCCGCCGTCGAACCGTACGGCGATGCACGCGCGGACTGGCAAATCGCCGCCGAGGTCGGCCGACGGCTGGAAGCACGGCTCGCGACGGGCCGGGCCACGCTGTTTCCGTACGCGGACACCGAAGCGATCTGGAACGAGCATCGCGCGACGACGCTCGGGCGCGATTGCGACATCGGCGGGCTGTCGTGGTCGCGGCTCGAGTCGGACGGCCCGCAGCAATGGCCCTTTCCCGCCGGCGCGGCGAGCGGCGCCGCCCGCCTTTACGCCGACGGGCGGTTCCCGACCGCCGACGGCCGCGCACGCTTCATCGCGACGCCGTATCAGCCGGTCGCGGAGCCGGTCGATTCGCGCTTCCGCTTCGCGCTGACGACCGGCCGGCTGCGCGACCAGTGGCACGGTTGCAGCCGCACGGGCAGCGTGCCGAAGCTGTTCTCGCATGCACCGGGGCCGACCGTCGATCTGAACACCGCGGACTGCGCGCGTCTCGGCATCGGCCCGCACGACTTCGTGCACCTGACGTCGCGCCGCGGCAGCATGCTGCTGCCCGCGCGCGCCGATGACGCCATCGCGCCCGGCCAGGCGTTCACGCCGATGCACTGGGGCGACGAGTTCGTGTCCGGCGTGGCCGGCAACCGCGTCGGCGCGGGCGTCAATACCGTGACCTCGCCCGCGCTGGACCCGCACTCGCGCCAGCCGGAACTGAAGCACGCGGCGATCAAGCTGCTGAAGGCCGACCTGCCGTGGCGCTGGCTGATCGCCGCGCGGTTGCCCGCCGACGAACTGCTGGCCCGGCAGCGCCAGTTGCGTGCACTGTTCGCGCGCTTCCCGTACGCGAGCTGCACGCCGTTCGGCACCGACGCCGGCGGCGGGCTGGCCTGGCGCGCGGCGGCCTACGAGCCGGTGCCCATCGAGCTGCAGCGCGAAGTCGAGGCGTTGCTCGGCTTGCCCGACCCGGCGCCCGACGTGATGAGCTACGGCGACGCGCGGCGCGGCACCGCCCGACGCGTGCGCGTCGTCGACGGCGCGCTGACGGCGTTCTCCGTGTCGGGCGCGGCCAACGCGACCGAAGACAGTGCCGCCGTGCTGCGCGACTACGTCGACAGCGGCACGAGCGTCGGCGCGATCGGCCGGATGTTGTTGTTCGCCGGGCGCGTGCCGTTGCAGGCGGCGCCCGCACGCGGCCGCGCGATCTGCAATTGCGTCGGCGTGGGCGAGCGCGAGATTCGCGCGACGCTGTCGGCCTGTCCCGCGAACGCGACGGCGGCGGAGCGGTTGGCCGGCTTGCAGGCACAACTCAAATGCGGCACGCAGTGCGGCTCCTGCGTGCCCGAACTGCGGCGGATGATCGCCGAGCCGGCTCTGCCGTAGCACGCGGTTCCGGCACGACGGGCGCGCCGTCGTCCGGGCCGCGTCGCCTGCGCGCGGTTGACTGCCGGCGACGGCCTTCCTAAACTGATCTCCCTTTTACGCCTCATCGGCGAAAGGGGTTCCCGTGATCGACTTCTCCACGCTCGCACTGTTCTCCGGCGCCTGTCTCGCGCTGACCGCCACGCCCGGCCCCGACATGCTGCTGATCGCGTCCCGCAGCGTGAGCCAGGGCCGGCGCGCGGGCTTCGCGACGCTGGCGGGCATTCAGGCCGGCACCTACTGCCACGCGCTCGCGGCGGCGCTCGGGCTGTCGCAGCTCTTTGTCGCGGTGCCGATCGCCTACGACGCCGTGCGCTTCGCCGGCGCCGCGTATCTGCTGTATCTCGCGTGGAAGACGTTCCGCTCGGACGCGACCGCGCTGTCGCCCGTCGCATCGCAGCGCCGCCACTCGAGCACCGCGATCTTCCGTCAGGGCCTGACGACGAACCTGCTGAATCCGAAGATGGCGCTGTTCGTGCTCGCGCTGTTTCCGCAGTTCGTGCGGCCCGAACACGGCTCGATCGCCGTGCAGATCCTCGTGCTCGCGACGGTGCTCAACCTGATCGGGCTCGTCGTGAACGGCGCGGTGATTCTCTCCGCGAGCCGGCTGAGCCGGCGGATCGGCGCGTGCCGCCGTCCGTCGAAGCTGCCGCAATATCTGCTCGGCACTGTGTTCGTCGGTCTCGCCGCGCGGCTCGCGGTGGCGGGGCGGAACTGATCCTCTCCCCCTCCGACGTGCACGGACACGCCTGATACCCATTCGGACAACTGGTCGAATCAGCGGCGACGGCAAACAATCAGGCTCGTACACGATCAACGAAGCACCGGAGCAACGTCCCGCATTCCGGTGCATCCCGGTGCATCCCCTCCATCTGCCACGCTGCCCGCGCCACCGACGCGACGGCACTTCTTCTTGCATGGAGATAACATATTTGTTACTGTTCGGACCAGCGCCATGAAATCCGGTTCTTCAACGAGCGTGTCGAGGCAGGCATTTTTGCGTTGCCGAAGACGCTGACCGCCAGGTTCTTCGCACTCGCCGACCGTATGGAGCAATACGGCCCGAATCTGGGCGAGCCCCACACCAAGGCGATGGGCGACGGTTTGTTTGAAATGCGCCTCAAGGGCGCGAAGGGTATCGCTCGCGTGTTTTACTGCGCGGTCGTCAACCGGCAGATCGTCATGCGTCATTG
This sequence comes from Burkholderia sp. BCC1208, assembly GCF_902833095.1. Lineage (NCBI taxonomy): Bacteria > Pseudomonadati > Pseudomonadota > Betaproteobacteria > Burkholderiales > Burkholderiaceae > Burkholderia > Burkholderia sp. BCC1208. Next base: position 324,384 of record NZ_CADFDY010000010.1, read on the forward strand.
CTTCGTGAAGAAAGCCCGGCAAACGCCGCAGAAAGAGCTGGATACCGCGCACCGCCGATTGAAGGAGGTTCGAGATGGCAACCTATAAGGCACTGCGCGAACGCGCATTGGCCGATCCGAAGGTTCGCGCCGAGTACGAACGGTTGAACCGGGAAGAATTCGCGTTGCTCGACGCGATGCTTGCCGCCCGGCGAGCCGCCGGTCTTTCGCAAGCCGATATTGCAGAGCGCATGGGAACGAAAGCGCCTGCCATCACGCGGCTCGAACGGTCCCTTGCAACCGGCCAGCATTCCCCGTCGATCGAAACGCTGCGCAAGTACGCCGCCGCTTGCGGCAAAAAACTCGTGATCTCTTTCGCCTGAATCGCCCGAAACCCGGACACGCATCAGCCGGCCTTCGGCGGCACTTCAGCGCGTCGCGCCCAGCGCCACGCGCAGCCGTTCCATCAGTTGCGTGTAATGCCGCAGCACGTCGTCCCTGGGCACGACATTCGCGGTCGCGAAACGCTCGGACCACGCCGGCTTCCATTCATACGAACCGTGCACGCTCCGGTCGCCGTCGGGCGCCTGGATCAGCGAGCGGATCCGCGCGTCGCGGCCCGGGCCCGTGTGCATGTCGAACAACGCGTGGATGTACGTGTGATACGCGTCGTACACGTCGTCGTCGAACAGGTAGCGATAGATGTGGAACGTGCGGTCGAGCTCGCGCTTCGCGCGGATCACGTCGTCCGGCGAGATGTCCTTCCAGTAGCCGATCCACGTGTAGAAGCACAGCAGCGCATTGAGCTGCGGCGCGACCGCATCGTACAGCGCGAGCCGCTTCTCGATCAGCCGCTGGTTGGTCCACTGCACGAGTTCGAGCCGCTTCAGCCGGCGCGCGACGAGCCAGCCGAGGCAGGCCACCGACAACGGCGTCAGCACGCCCAGCGTGAGCTTGACGATTTCCAGCGAATTCCACGGATCGTTGAATGGCTGCATGATTGGCCCGACAAGAAGAAATGCATCCGCACCGGCGCACACCGCCCGCGCGATCAGCCGATATTGACCGTTAGTTGCTTGCGCATCGAACGTCACACGACGAAACGGACAATACGTTCGAAGCGGCATGATTCGTCAGTTTAGCGGGCGATCGTCACCGGGTCGTGACCGTTCGTCGACCCGCCATCGCGCGCCCGTGCCGCGTCAGGTCGGCAGCGCCGACGTGAGCTTGACCTTCTGCATCGGAATGTCGGTCTTCACGCTGAGCACGCCTGGAATGCGCGTGAGGTATTCCATCTGGAAGCGCCGGTAATCGTCGATGTCGGCCGCGACGACGCGCAGCAGGAAATCGCAGTCGCCCGCCATCAGATGACACTCGACGACTTCCGGCATCTGCTGGACGGCCTCGGCGAAGCGATTCACGGATTCCGCGTCCTGCCCCTTCAGCCATACGCGCGTGAAGATCGTCAGCCCCTTGCCGACTTTCGCCGGGTTCAGCACGGCCACGTATTTCTCGATCACGCCCGCTTCCTCGAGCAGCCGCACGCGCCGCAGGCACGGCGACGGCGACAACCCGACCTCGTGCGCGAGTTCCACGTTCTGCATGCGGCCGTCGCGCTGGAGTGCGCTCAGGATCCGCCGGTCGATGGCGTCAAGTTTCATTTGGCATTGAATTCCAAAAAATCAGCAAATCACGCGTTCAATGCCAAATTCTCCGAAAGTTCTGGCCACAACGCAACCCGATTCGAGTCAAAAAAGCAGACAATCCCTCCCCCGAAGGAGGAGTAATGAGCAGTAGCGTTTCAACGTCGTCCGGGCTTCGCGACAAGCCCGCCCATATCGCCGAGATGGGTCGCGGATTGCGCGCGGCGCTGCCCGTCATGCTGGGTTTCGTGCCGTTCGCGTTGCTGCTGGGCGCGCAGGCCGCGCAAAAGGGGCTGAGCCTGTTCGAGGTGCCGATGATGACGGGCCTGAACTTCGGCGGCGGCTCCGAGTTCGCGGCGATCCATCTGTGGACGTCGCCGCCGCACATCGCGCTGATCGTCGCGATGTCGTTCCTCGTGAATTCGCGCCACATCCTGATGGGCGCCGCATTCGCGCCCTACCTCCGGCGCTTGCCGCGCCGCCGCGCGTTCGCCGCGCTGTTCTTCATGTGCGACGAAAGCTGGGCCATGGCGCTCGCCGATGCGCGCTCGCGCTCGGCCACGTACATCAGCGTCCCCTATTACGCGGGCATCTGTTCCGGGCTGTACCTGACGTGGATCTCGATGACGACGCTCGGCGCGGCAATCGGCCCAACGATCGGCAGCGTCGAGCAGTACGGCTTCGACATGGCGTTTACGGCCGTGTTTCTGGTGCTGCTGCGCGGCATGTGGAAAGGCATGCGCGCGAGCCGTCCGTGGTTTGTGAGCCTCGTCGTCGCGGCGGCCACGCACCTGGCCGTGCCGGGCGCGTGGTACGTCGCGGCCGGCGCATGCGCGGGACTGGTCGCCGCGCTGCTGTGGGAGCCGCGCGATGCTGCCTGATGTCGCGACGGTCGCGACCATCGTGCTGATGGCATCGACGACCTACCTGTCGCGCGTGCTCGGCTACGTGCTGCTGCGCAACCGCACGCTGAGCCCGCGAATGGCGTCGGTAATGGAGAACGTGCCGGGTTGCGTGCTGATTTCGGTGATCGCGCCGGCGTTCGTGTCGACGCGCCCGGCCGATCTGCTCGCGCTCACCGTCACGCTGATCGCGGCGACGCGCCTGTCGATCCTGCCGACCGTCATCGTCGGCGTCGTGTCGGCCGGCTTGCTGCGGCATCTGCTCGGCTGAACGGTTCCGGCCGGCCATACCGGCAACACACTCCCCCACACGACGAACGGGCGCGCGATGCGCCCGCTTCATGCTCGCGCCGACCGGCATCACGGGCGCGACACGACGATCCTCGCGCCGGAGTGCTAGCCTTGTGGCTTGCGCCATGCCGCACTCCCCTCTCATTGCCCCTTCGCGAGGATCGTCCCGATGCAAGCAACCCGCCCGCTGTTCGACCGTGTCCTGCTCACCAACGACGACGGATTCGACGCTCCCGGCTTTGAAATACTCGAACAGGTCGCCACGCAACTCGCGCGCGAAGTGTGGATCGTCGCGCCCGCGGAAGACCAGAGCGGCACGTCGCATTCGCTGAGCCTGCACGAACCGCTGCGCGTGCATCGCAAGGGCGAACGCCGCTTCGCGGTGCGCGGCACGCCCGGCGATTGCGTCGCGATCGCGGTCAGCCACCTGATGAAGGGCGCGCGGCCCGACGTCGTGCTGTCCGGCGTGAATCGCGGCGCGAACCTCGGCACCGAAACGGTGTTTTCCGGCACGGTCGGCGCCGCGATGACGAGCATGCTGGTCGGCGTGCCGGCCATCGCGCTGAGCCAGGCATTCGCCGATCGCAACGCGGTGCCGTGGAACACGGCGCTCGCGCATGCGCCGGACGTCATCCGCCAGCTCGTCGCCGCCGGCTGGGACAGCGATGCATGCCTCAACGTGAATTTCCCGGCGCGGCCGGCCGAGGACGTACGCGGCCTGAAAGTGACGAGCCAGGGCGCCGGCACGCTGCAGGGCGTCGAGATCGTATCGGGACGCGATCCGCGCGACATCGAGTATCACTGGCTGAAGCTCGCGCGCGCGCCGCGCGACGACGATGCGAATTCGGAAACGGTTGCGCTGGCCGAAGGGTATATCGCGGTCACGCCGCTGAAGTTCGAGCGCACGCACGATCAGGCGCTCGCGCGGCTGCGGTCGAACCTTGGCTGATCGCGCATGCCGGAACGCGGCCTCGGCGGTTGCGCGTGTGATGGCTGCGCGCCGCTGCCCGGCTGCATCGCCGCATCACGGTGCCAAGCCGCCCAGCGGCGTCACGTCAGGTTCACTCCCCCGTCGAGCATCACGATCTCGCCCGTCACGTAATCGGACGCGACGAGCATCGCGACCATGTGCGCGATATCGTCCGGCGTCGCCGCGCGGCGCATCGGCGCGCGCTCGCGCCAGAGCTGCTGCGCCTCCGTCCAGTCGGCGGTCAGCGGCGTATCGACGAGCCCCGGCGCGACCGCGTTGACGCGAATCGCCGGCGCGAGCGTGCGCGCCAGCAGCCGCGTCGTGTGATTGAGCGCGGCCTTCGCGGCCGCATACGGAATCGACGCGCCCTTGGGCCGCACGCCGGCGTGCGAGCTGACGTTCACGACGCAACCGGGCCGCCCGTGCGATGCTGCTTCGCGCAGCGCGGCCTCCGCTTCGGCGACGAGCCGGAACGGCGCGATCACGTTGATCTCGTGCATCTCGCGCCACACGTCGGGCGTAGCCGCCGCGAGGTCGTCATGCGGAATCACGCGGCTGACGCCCGCGTTGTTGACGAGCACGTCGAGGCGCCCGTACGCCGCAAGCGCATCGCGGATCAGCCGCGCGCGCTCCGCATCGTCCGCGAGATCGGCCTGCACATAAGCCCCGCCGAGTTCGCTCGCCATTGCGCGCCCGGTGTCGGCCGAACTGCGCGAATGCAGGATCACCGCGTAGCCGTCGGCCGCCAGACGACGTGCGACCGCCGCGCCGATTCCCGACGTCGAGCCGGTGACGAGCGCGACCGGTCGGTGCACGCGCGACGCGCGCGGCTCGGCGACGGCTTCGGTTTCGGGGGCCGTTTCGGCAATCGGGGAAGACATCGGCGGGAGCGGCGCGTCCATGGCGTGGAACCCAGTTAGTGGCGTTCCCGCATCATAAGCGCGACGACGCAACTGGACACGAACGTGATGGCGACAACGACAAGATCACATCCACGAAGGACCTCAAAGGACGCTCTAGTAGAACCGCTCTGCCTATTGCGACTCTAAGCGACGTACAGCCGACATCATCGCAATCCTGCAAGACTCACAGCAACTGCGCTCGCCCCGCACCAAGAATTTCGGCGCCAGGCAACCGTGCAGCACGCTCGTCGAACGTGAGTAGAGGTGCCCGACCAGCTGCACTAGCCTGACCGACGTGCAGGCAGTCTGCGAAATCCCCGCCATGCTCGCGATACATGTGCAGCGCACGTTCAAGCGCCCACTCCGCTTCAAAACTCAGTTCCCGCGTCTCGAGCAGTGCCGCGAGTGCAGTCAGGATCTGCTGGCGGTCGAATTTATAGCGCGATCGCAGAACCAATTCGAGTTCGAGCATTACGGCTACCGGTATGTAGAATGCGTCCGCTTGTCCAGCCGAAGCGGCAAACAGCTCACGGACACGCGACTTGGTCAACGTCGTCATTAGTCAACCAACGCACCAGAATGTTTGTAGCAAGACTGGGCATCAAGCGTCGCCGATCCGCATGGCATCCATTGGCACACTTGTGATCGACGGTAGGGCACCCTGCAAATCAAGCAGGCTGCGGGTTTTGGCGCGCAAAATGACCGTACCGTCATCCCGTGGTGTAAAGACAATCCGCACGCCTGCGGCGAGACTAAGCGCACGCCGGATGCCGGCCGGCAATGTAAGTTGTCCCTTGCTGGTAAGTGTGGCTTCGAACATGGCATCTCCTTACTTTTCAATTAATTGTAAGGCATTGCCTCTATCCGCAATACGCGGTAGTGGCGAGCGACAGGCAAACCGGCCAAGGCGTGAAGCCGCTGCTGACCGCCCCGCTCGGAGCCCGCGTGACGGCGAGTCAGTCAGCTTGATACGCCCCCAAATAGCGAAGCCGCATAGTTGAGCGCGAGCGGCGCGATGGTGTCGACACTTGGCCTGCGGCCAGTTGCGGTGAACGTTCCCCGTACAGGTAGCGGCCGCCTTGTTCTGCTGCCCGTCATCTCGCCTGGCTCGGCGTACTGCCGGAATCAAGGCGACCTTGTTACGGCGTCTCTGCCGACTAGTTGGTCAACGCCAGCGCCGGCGCGAGCGCACTGTTGGGATCCTGGCCGTTCCACTGGCCGACCCATGCATCGTTCGGCGTCGAGCCCATCACGAAATCGAGCTTGCCGCCGGCCTTCATCTCGTCATAGGTGATGTAGGGCCGGTGCAGCGGCGTGCCGTTCAGGCTGACCGACTGAACATAGCGATTGACCGACGACGGTGCGCCGCCGCTGGCCGTATGCGCGGTCACCGTGAAGCGCCGCGACGCGCCGAACTTCATTGCATTGCCGCCCCCGCCGCCGGACGCGACCGGAATGTCGACCGTCGCTTCCTCGAACAGCGGCGTGCCGAGGTAAAACACGCCGCCCACCGGATTGAGCGAATAGATGCCGAGCGCGGACAGCACGTACCACGCGGACAACTGGCCGCAATCGTCGTTGCCGGGAATCGCCGCGTTCCGCACGCGCCGCGGATCGTTCAGCGCGGCCTTCAGGCTGTCGCCGCTCAGCAATGCACGGTCGCCGGCCGTCAGCGTCAGCGAGTACATGTCGTCCATCACCGTGCGAACCCGGTCCTGCGTCTTCGACGGCATGCCCGCGACGTCGTACAGGTACGGCAGGTGGTTCGCCGGCTCGTTCCCCGCGAAGAACTGGCCGCTGCGGCCGGTCAGGTCCGGAAAGCCCTGGTTGTCGAGAAAGGTCAGCGGGTTGGCCGGATCGAACGTGCGGTCGAGTTGCGCGATGAACTGGCTCTTGCCGCCCAGCAACGCAACGAGCCCCGGAAAGTCGTGGAAGATGTTCCACGTATCGACCCATGAGTTCGATTCGGAGAAGTCCGTTTTCTCGGCGGCCGTCGGATCGAAGCCGGCCACCCAGTTGCCCTGCCCGTCCTTCGGCTGCGCGAACTTCCAGCCGTTGTTCGGCGCCGGGTTGAAGACGTTCCGGTAATTCCGGCTCCGTTGCAGGTAAGGCCGGTAGTCGGCCGTGCTCTTGCCGGCCGCCTTGCCGACCGCGGCCGTCGCCCAGTCGTCGAACGAATAGTCCTGCGTGGTCGACACGGACGCGTTGTCGCCGGCGAACACGTATCCGCTCTGCCGGTACTGGTCGAAGCCGTGCGCACTCGCGCTTTGCGTGGCCGTCAATGCGGTCCAGATGTCGTCGATGCCCGCGCTCGTCAGGTGCTTCAGATACGCATCCGCGATCATCGGGATCGACGGGTGGCCGGCCATCGTAAAGGTTTCGGTTTGCGCGAGCGGCCACACCGGCAGTTCGCCCTTGCCGTTCTGCCTGAACTGCGTCAGCAGCGACTTGACCCAGCCGTCGACGCGCTCGGGCTGCACCAGCGTCATCAACGGCGACTCGGCGCGGAAGGTATCCCACAGCGAGAACGTCGACGAATAGTCGAAACCCGGATTCGCATGCTTGCTCGTCGTGGGCGGCGACGTCGCGCCGTCGTTGGTCGAATCCGTGCCGACGTAGCTGCCGTCCGCGTTGTTGTAGACCGTCGGCGCGAGCATCGTGCGATACAGCGACGTGTAGAACATCGTCCGCTGGTCGGCGCTGCCGCCCTTGATCCGCACCCGGTCGAGCGCGGCGGTCCACACGCGCTCGGCCGAGCCGCGCACCTGATCGAACGTCTTCGCGCCGACTTCCGACGCGAGATTCGCTTGCGCATCCGCGACGCTCGACGGCGAGATGCCGACCTTCACCGTGACCGCGCCGCCGGCATCGTTCCCGTCGGCGGCGAACGTCAGGTAGGCCGTGTAGCCGTCCGCGCTGAACGCGACGTTCTTCGTATCGAACGGCTTCGAGAAACGCGCGACGAAATACGTCGGTTTGTTGTTCGCCCAGTTGTTCGTGATCTCCCATCCGGCGATCGTCTGCGCATCGACGATCTGGATCTTGCCGCTGGCGGTCGAGCCGCCGATCGGCTTGTCGATGCTCACGATCATGCTGCGCTGCTGGCCCGCCGCGCTCGGGAAATACGTGTAGCGGTGCACGCCCGCGTGCGTGGTGGCCGTCATTTCGGCGAGGATTTTCGCGCCCTGCACGTTCCACGGCGTGTTGCCGCTGCCGGTGGGCGACATCCGCACGCGGTAGTAGCCGGGGCTCGCGCTTTCGTCGTCGTGGCTGAACGATGCGTCGTACGTGATCGACGCGTCGGCGGCGACCTTGGCCAGCGTTGCCTTGTCCACGGGCGCAAGCGTCGGCAGGAACCGCACTTCGCCGCCGGAGCCGATGCCGGTGCCCGACAGGTGCGTATGCGTGAAGCCGGTGATGAACGGATCGTCGTACTGATAGCCCGACGTGCGATCCCAGTTCCACGGCAGTGTATGCGCGCCGCCGGTCGTGTCCGGCCCGAGCTGGACCATGCCGAACGGCACGGTCGCCCCGGGGTAGACGTGGCCGTGGCCGCGCACGCCGCTGCTCCAGTCCGCGTTGATGTCGAGATTCGCCGTGCCGATCATCGGATCGACGCTGCGCAGCACCGACCGCTTGCCCGAGCCGCCGTTGCCGCCCTGATCGTTCTGATCGCCCTGGTCATTCTGGTCGCCTTGCGACGATCCCGCTCCGGCCGCGCCCGACACCTGCGCCAGCGCGCTCGCATCCGTCGAACCCTGATCGCCCCCGCAACCCGACAGCACGGCAAGGCACCCGATACCCACCACATGACGTAGCTTCATTCGTTCGTCCCCCTCTCTCCGCGTCGATCCTGTTGGCAAGAACCGCTCGTTGAACTGCCTCCGTCCGTCACCACCGTTTCGATGTGTTTCGCCTCTTATCAACGGCTTTGGGTCGCTACCGGGAACGACGGCATCGCGGACGCGTCGGTGCCCCATGTCGTCGCGGCCGCATCGGCCGTCATCGCGTACGACAGCGCGCCGCCCTTCGCGATCCTGTCGAGCGGCAACCAGGCGGTCGGCCAGGATGCGCCGTTCAGCTTCAGCGACTTGACGTAGAACGACGCGGTGTCGGCAGAGCCCGCGCCCGGTGCGGCGATCCGCAGCAGACGGTAGCTGCCGTCCATTTGCCCGACGCGCACGTCGATCTTCTCGAACTGCGGGCTCGACACCGCAACGCCGCTCACGCCCGGCACGACCGGATACAGGCCGAGCGCGGCCCACACGTACCACCCCGAGATCGCGCCGAGATCGTCGTTGCCGGGCAGCCCCGCCGCGCCGGTGCCGAACTCGTTCGCGAGCGACGCGTGCAGCACCTGCTGCGTACGGGACGGCGCACCGGCCCACGCATAGGTCCACGGCACGGCCATCGTCACTTCGTTGCCGACATAGAAATACGGCTGCACGGTGCCGATGTTCAGATGCGTGAAGAACGTATCGAGCCGCTTGACGACCGACGCGGCGCCGCCCGCCTGCGCGATCACACCGGCGAGATCGTGCGGCACGTACCACGTGTACTGCTCGGAATTGCCTTCCATGAAACCGGAGCCGTCGACGACCCACGCACCGGCCGACGTCTTCGGCTGAATCGCGCCCTGATCGAACAGGTTCCGCCAGTTGCCGCTCGACTTCAGCAGCGTGCCGGCCGTCGCGGTATCGCCAAGCGCCGTCGCAAAGCGCGACACCGCGAAATCGCGCAGCGCGTATTCGAGCGTGTTCGATGCGGTCTGGTTGTCGCCGTTGCCCGACGACGGCACATAGCCGAGCCGGTCGTAGTCCGCGCGGCTGCTCATCACCGGCGTGCCTGCGCACGCGGCGCCCGGCGCCGTGCCGTGCTTCATGATCGACAGCGCGCGCTGCGTGTCGAAGTTCGTCGCGCCGAACGCATACGCGTTCGCGGCGACGATCGAACCCGCATCGCCCGGCATCACGGCCGTCTCCGTATTGAAGTACGCCCAGCGCGGGAACGCACCGCACGCGGTCGCATCGAGCACGAGCGACTGCACGATGTCGCTGGTCCGCACCGGATCGAGCAGGGCCTGAAGCTGCATGAACGAGCGGTCGATGTCCCAGCCGGAGAAGTTCGCGTACATCGTGCGGCCCCGTTCGACCTGACGCGTCGGCGCGGTCGATGTGCCGTTCGACGTGTAGAAATCCGGATACTGGCCGTTCACGTCGTTGAACACGTTCGGGTGCAGCGACGCGTGATACAGCGCGGTGTAGAACTTCGTCTTGTCGGCGTCGCTGCCGCCCGTCACCTGGATCGCGTTCAGGCGCGCGTTCCATGCGGCGCTCGCCGCGTGGCGCACCTTGTCGAAATTCCAGCCGGCGCGGCCATGCGCGGCGGCGCCCGGATTTTCCGCATCGAGGTTCGCCTTCGCATTCGCTTCGCTGACGAACGAGATGCCGAGCTTCATCATCACCGCCGGGTGCTGCTTGTCGACCGCGAACGTGACGGCGAGCGGACGATTGGCGGCCAGCGTCGGCTTCGCCGCGAACGGCTGGCTGAATTCCGCGTAGTAGTAGACGGGCACCGCATGCCCGGCCCAGCAGAAGCCGCTGCCCGCGATCGTGCCGGACAGCGCGCGGTCGCCGACCTGCGTCACCGTATCCGCGGTCACGCCCTGCGAGCGATTGTTCTGCACGGTCGGATCGATCGCGATCGTCGCCTGCTGGCCCTGTGCGAGCGCCGGATACGTAAAGCGGGCGAAGCCGGTGCGCAGCGTGGTGGTCAGCTCGGCCCTGATGCCGTTGCCGAGCGTGACGCCGTAATAGCCGGCCTGCGCGGTTTCGTTTGCGTGGCTGAAGCTGGCCGGCGTGCCGGCGTCGCCGGGCGCAAGCTGCGGCATCACGTTCAGGTAGCCGCCGTTCGCCCAGCAGCCCGTGCCGCTCAGATGCAGGATGCTGAATGCGTCGATCGACGTGTCGCCGTACCAGTAGCCGCCGGAGAAACCGGAGCCGTCGCCCTTGCGGCTGTCGTATTGCGCGGTCGGCGTCATCGGGCTCCATTGCATCATCCCGAACGGGACCGTCGGCCCCGGGAACGTGCCGCCGCCCAGCCCCGAGCCGACCGGGTCGGCCGGCTGGTCGGTGGCGTAGTCGGTGCCGATCAACGGATTGACGTACTGGACGACGCGGATGTCCGCGTTCTTCCTCGGTGCGCCGTTGCCATCGCTGTTGTCGTTACCGCTGCTGTTGCCGTTGCCCTGCGCCTGCGCGGCGGCGGACATGTTTGCGGCCGCGGCCGATGGCGATGGCGAATCCGCATCGCCGCCGCACGACGTCACGGCCACGCACAACGCCAGCAGCGCCGTTCCCAACCCCCAGTTTCTCGACATTGCCTGTCTCCGTATCGTTCTTCAATCAAGCCATTGATTCGAACTACTGAGTTTTAAATCAGGAACCTTTTCGCGCCTTGCCGCTTGCCCGGTCCATCGGTCGAAAATCCCGGGTGCGTGTATTTATTTCCGCATTCGGCTACCTGGAAAAAGTCGCGCCGGCATGTCGAAATACCGGTGCCCAGGAACGGACAATGAGCACAAGCGTGCCCAAATAAACGCGATTTCTCTACCCCGTGTTTTTACGAATTTTTATTTTGTTTATCTAAACAAATAACGTTATAACGAGTTTTACGCGATTTTTAGAGAATCCAGTCCGGCTCATGGCTGTTTCGGCAGATCGACAAACTCCTCGAGTTCCCCGGCCACGTAAAGCCGCTTGCCGATTCTCGGGTATTCGCACACGTCGTGCTCGAGCCGCTGCCCGACGACGATCAGTTCGAGCGGCACGTTGCCCGTGTTCTGCAGCGTGTGCGCTTCGCCGCCGCGCGCGAAGCCCAGGAAATCGCCGGGCCCGACGTCGTAAGGGCATTCGCCGATCGTCACCGTGCCCGTGCCGGACAGCACGTACACGCACTCTTCCTCGTACAGGTGACGGTGGTATTCGGCCGATTCGTGGCCGGGCATCAGCGTGAGCAGGTGGAAGCCGAACTGCGTCAGGCCGGTCAGGTCGCTGAGCGGTCTTTTGAGTCGGACGGCATTGGGATTCAGCGAATGCACCGCGCGCGTCGGTTCCATCTTCGCGATATCGGCAGCCTTCAGCAATTCCCGGGGAGGAGTAATCGACATGGGGGCTCTCGTTGGCGTGACTGCATCGGTTGAACGCGCCGCCCGCGCGGCGCGCGTAGCGGCTATTGTCCGACATTTTCACGCCTGCAACGGTGCGCCGGGTACCGCCATGCGGCGCGGCTAGCGCGCGCAATCGGCCAGCAGGTTCGCGAACACCGACGCGCCTTGCGCGAGGTGCACCGGATCGGCATCTTCCGCCTCGTTGTGGCTCAGTCCGGCCTTGCACGGCACGAACACCATCGCAGCCGGCGCGACATACGACAGGTTCACCGCATCGTGCCCCGCGCCGCTGCACATTTCCAGATACGGATAGCCGGCGGCGGCCGTCGCCTGCCGCACGCGCGCGACGCACTCGGCATCGAACACCACCGGCTCGTATTCGGCGATGGTCTGCACCTGCACGCTGGTGCCGCGCAATGCGGTGCGTTGCAGGCAGATCGCCTCGATGTCGGCGACGAGCTGCCGCAGCGCCGGCCGCGACGGGTGGCGCACGTCGACGCTGAACCTGACCTTGCCGGGTATCGTGCTCGGCGAGTTCGGCTGGCACGCGACATGCCCCACGGTGACACGCGCATCGGCATCGGACCCGTGACCGTGCTCGACGATCGCGGCGATCATCGCGGCCGCCGCGCCCATCGCGTCGCGGCGCACGCTCATCGGCGTCGTGCCGGCATGCGATTCGAAGCCCGTCACCGTGACGTCGAGTTCGTAGATGCCCTGCACGCCGGTCACGACACCGATCGGCACGCCGGCCTGCTCCAGCACCGGCCCCTGTTCGATATGCGCTTCGAAATAGGCTTTCGGCATCTGTCGTTCGCGCTCGCGGCCGGCGAAGCCGGTGCGCTCGAGTTCGTGGCCGAGCAGCACGCCCGTCTGCATGCACGGCCGGGCCAGTGCGGTTTCCAGTTCCAGCGTGCCGGCATAGACGGCCGAGCCCATCATGCCCGGCGTGAAGCGCGAACCCTCTTCATTGGTCCATGCCACGACGTCGATCGGGTGGCGGGTCGCGATGCCGTGCTCGTTCAGCGTGCGAATCGCCTCGAGGCCCGCGAGCACGCCATAGACGCCGTCGAAACGACCGCCGAGCGGCTGCGTATCGAGATGACTGCCGCACATCACGGCCGGCGCGTCGGGCTGCGTGCCCGGCCGGCGCGCGAACACGTTGCCGATCGGATCGATGCGGATGGTGCAACCGGCTTCCTCGCACCAGCGGATGAAACGGCGCCGGCCCAGCACGTCGTCGTCGCTCAGCGCGAGCCGGCAGCTGCCGCCGTGCGCGGTCGCGCCGATCGCCGCCATGTCCATCAGCGAATCCCACAGCCTTTGCTGGTTAACGAGAATCATTGTGGCCGCTCCGGAAAAGCACCGAGCATATACACTCAATCCGACAAGAAAAATCCAATATTTCGTTGCAGACGATAAATTTTCCTTGTCATCCGGTGTTCCGCCCGGAACCCGGCGCTGCCCTCCCGATCGGTCGTTCGCCCATGAAACTCAAGCAGCTCGATGCCTTTCTCGCGGTCGCCGAGCATCGAACCATCCGTGGCGCGGCCCGCGCGCTCGGCGTCACGCAACCGGCCGTCAGCAGCATCGTGCGCGAACTCGAACTCGAGTTGGACGTGCCGCTCGTCATGCGCAGCGTCAAGGGGATCGCCCTGACCGACTACGGCAGTGCGTTTGCGATTCGCGCTCGCCTGATCGTCGAGGAAATCCAGCGCACGCGCGACGAGATCGAGCAGTTGCGGCTGGGCACGACCGGATCGGTATCGATCGCGGTCAGCCCGACCGTCGCGCTGACCATCCTGCCGCGTGCGTTCGATGCATTCGCGCACGATCTGCCCGGCGCGACCGTGAACGTCGACGATGCGCTGACCGCGACGGATCTCGCGCGGCTGCGCGACGGCTCGCTCGATTTCATTGTCACGCATCAACTGTCGAACGCGATGCCGGACACCGACGAATTCGCCAGCATTCCGTTGTTCCGGACGGCGTTCGCGGTCGTGGCAAGAAACCGGCATCGGCTCGCACGCGCCCGCTCGTTGCGCGAGCTGACCGAGGCTCGATGGTGCGTGCCGCGCTACGGAGAAGGCGGCGACGATCTGATCCGCTCGATCTTCACGCCGTTCGGCATCGACATGCCGAAGCGAGTGATCCACTGCCCGTCGTTTGCCGCGACGCTGGGGCTCGTATCGCAGACGGATGCGCTCGGCGTATTCGCCCGGCCGCTCGCCGACGTCGAGCACAAGTCGCGCGGAATCGTCGCATTGAATCTCGTCGAGCCGCTGCCGGCCTTGACGGTCGCGATCGTGATGCGGCGGCATGCGTTGCTGACGCCGGCCGCGCTGCATTTCATCGAATGCCTGAAGACGGCATCCGCAACCGTCGCCGGCAAGGACGACGGTGAATGTTGATCGTCAGCGCACGTGCACGCCGCGCAACGCCGTCAGCAACGCGACGAGGCGATCGATGTGCACGTCTTCCGTGCGCCACGACGACACGCTGATCCGGAACGCCGGTCGCCCCTGCCACACGGTCGTGCCGAACCACACGTCGCCCGACGCCTGTGCCGCTTCGACGATCGCCGCCGTTTCCTCGTCGGTGCCGGCGCGCACGAGCACCTGGTTCAGCACGACACGGTTCAGCACGTCGTAGCCGGCCGCACGCAGGCCGTCCGCGACGCGCGCCGCCTGTGCGCAATGCCGCTCGACCATCGTCGCCACGCCGGCGCGGCCGAGCGAGCGCAGCGCGGCCCACACGGGAATGCCGCGCGCGCGTCGCGAGAATTCGAGGTTCAGGTTCTTCTGCGCGTCGTGCGCGCCGCTCAGGTAGACGGCGTCGCTGTTCATCGCGGTCGCGAGCGCGGCGGCGTCGCGGCAGATCACCATCGCGCCGTCGTACGGCGTGTTGAGCCACTTGTGGCCGTCGGTCGTCCAGCTGTCAGCGCCGTCGATGCCGTCCGTCAGCGCGCGCTTCGACGACGCGCGTGCCCACAGGCCGAACGCGCCGTCCACGTGCACCCACGCGCCGGCCGCCTTCGCGGGCGGAATCAATGCCGCGAACGGATCGAATTCGCCGGTGTTCACTTCGCCGGCCTGCACGCAGAAGATGGTCATGTCGTCGAGCGGCGGCAACTGCGCCGGGTCGATCCGGCCATGCGTATCGACCGGCGCGACGACGATGCGCTTCATCCCGAAGCCGAGCACGCGCAGCGCCTTCTTCACCGTGATGTGTGCGAGCGCGGAGATCACGACTTTCACTTCCGGCGCGCCGATCAGCCCATCCTCGTCGATATCCCAGCCCTTGCGCGCGAGCAGCGCGCGCCGCGCGGCCACCAGCGCGACGAGCGTACACGCCGTCGCGCTCGTGCCGAACCCGACCGCGCTGCCTTCGGGCAGCCCGAGCGCATCGACGACCCAACGCGCGGCCTGGCGCTCGAGCGTCGCCGCCACCGGCGAATTCGCATACGACGACGCGCACTGGTCCCACGCGAGCATCAGCCGCTCGGCCGCCGCCGCGGCCGGCAGCGTCGCGCCGATCACGAAGCCGAAGTAGTTCGGGCCGTTCGATGCGACCGTCGCGGGCGTGCCGCGCTCGTCCAGCAGGCGCAGCACGTCGTCGGCCGGGCGGCCCGCATCGGGCAGCGGTTCGTCGAACGCGGCGAGACCGGCCAGCGCGGCCGCGTCGGGAAACGCGCGCCGCTCGTTCGTTGCGGCCAGATACGCATGCGCGCGTCGGTCGGCGTCGGCCAGCAGTGCAAGTTCGTCCATGTCGGTTGCCTCGGTGGGAGTCAGAGTTGCGAGAGATCGCGGCCGAGCCGCTGCAGCGCGCCGTCGATCCGTTTGTAGTACGTGAACTTGCCGACGCGGGTAGCCTGCACGAGCCCGGCATCCGCGAGGATGCGCATGTGGCGCGTGGTCGTGGCCGGCGCGATGCCGAGCTTCTCGGTGATGTACGTGCAGCACACGCCGAGTTCATCGACGTCGCCGTGCGGCTGCGGCGGGAAATGCTTGCGCGGCTGCTTGAGCCAGCGCATCACGGCCAGACGGCTTTCGTTGGCCAGTGCGCTGATGCGGATGACGTCGTCCATGGGTGCCGGTTTCGTTTGACGTTTTGAATATTAGCTAAATGACGAAATGTGGGCAACGGGTTTGAACGGCGGTTTCGGCCCGCAATGCCGCGCGCCGTTGCGCACCATCGCGCATTCGATGCAATCGCAGTGGGGCCGGCGTCGCAACGTCTCGCAGCCGCGCGCGGGCAACGCGCTTTTACGCCAGCGCCTGCACGAGGCTATCGATCAACGCCCGCACGCGCCGCGGCTGCGCGACACTCGCCGGATAGACGATCTGCAGATCCACGTCGCCCGGCGAGAACGCGCCGAGCACCTCGACGAGCGCGCCCGACGCCAGATCCCGCTCGACGTCGACCAGCGACTTCAGCGCGACGCCGTGCCCCGCGATGCACCACGCACGCACGAGCGCGCCGTCGTTGGCGACGCGCCGCCCGCGCACCACCACGCGCTTCAACGTGCCATCGATGCTGAACGGCCATTCGGCATACAGCTCCTGGCCGAAGCGCATCACGATGCAGTCGTGCACGGCGAGATCGTCCGGATGCATTGGCCTGCCATGCGCGGCGAGATACGCAGGCGACGCACACACCACGCGCCGCGCCCGACCGAGCGAACGGCTGCGCAGCGAACTGTCGGCCAGCGTGCCGCGGCGGATCGCGAAATCGAGCCCTTGTCCGACGAGATCGACGTAGCCGTCGCCGAGATGCAGGTCGACCGTGACGCCCGGATGTTCGGCCAGGAACGCGTCGACAACGGGCACGACACGCTCGCGCCCGAGATCGGCCGGCGCACTGAGCCGCACCGGCCCCGACAGCGTCTGTACGCCCAGCCGCACCCGGCTTTCGAGTTCGTCGGCCTCGGCCAGCAGGCGTCGCGCACCGTCCGCGAGCGTGCGCCCCTCGTCGGTCAGGCTGATCGCGCGCGTCGTACGCGTGAGCAGCGCCGCGCCGTAGTGGCGTTCGAGCGCCGTCAGCCGCTCGGACACCGTGGCCGGCGACAGGCCGACCTCGCGGCCCGCCGCGGCCAGCCCGCCCTTCTCCACGATGCGCAGGAACAGCGCGAGGTTGTCGAGCAGCATTGTTCGCCCTTACCGAAGGATATTTTCGACATCTTCCTGATTATCAGGAAAAGTCGCAAACGGTACATTGGCTGCCTGACGATCGACATGCGGTCCCGCACCGGTCACACGACGAAAGGAAACGCACATGGAATACCGTACGCTCGGCCGCTCCGGCCTCAAGGTTCCCGTCCTGAGCTTCGGCGCCGGTACCTTCGGCGGCACCGGGCCGCTGTTCGGCGCATGGGGCAATACCGGCGTCGACGAAGCGCGCCGCCTGATCGATATCTGCCTCGAAGCCGGCGTCAACCTGTTCGACACGGCGGACGTATATTCCGACGGCGCGTCCGAGCGCGTGCTCGGCGCCGCGCTCAAGGGGCGCCGCGACCGGGTGCTGATCTCGACGAAGACCGGCCTGCCGACCGGCGACGGCCCGAACGACGCGGGCACGTCGCGCGCGCGGCTGGTGCGCGCCGTCGACGATGCGCTGCGCCGCCTCGACACCGACTACATCGACCTGCTGCAACTGCACGCGTTCGACGCCGGCACGCCGGTCGAGGAAGTGATGTCGACGCTCGACGATCTGGTGCGCGCGGGCAAGCTCCGCTATATCGGCGTGTCGAACTTCGCCGGCTGGCAGATCATGAAGTCGCTCGCGGCGGCCGACCGGCACGGCTGGTCGCGCTACGTGGCGAATCAGGTCTACTACTCGCTCGTCGGCCGCGACTACGAGTGGGACCTGATGCCGCTCGGCGCCGACCAGGGCCTCGGGGCACTCGTGTGGAGCCCGTTAGGGTGGGGCCGGCTCACCGGCAAGATCCGGCGCAATGCGCCGCTGCCCGAAGGCAGCCGCCTGCATGAAACGGCCAGCTACGGGCCGCCGGTCGACGACGAACGCCTGTACGACGTGGTCGATGCGCTCGACGCGATCGCGGAGGAAACGGGCAAGATGGTGCCGCAGATCGCGCTGAACTGGCTGCTGCAGCGACCGACCGTATCGTCGGTGATCGTCGGCGCGCGCAACGAGGAACAGTTGCGGCAGAACCTCGGCGCGGTGGGTTGGGCGCTGACCGATGCGCAGGTCGCGAAGCTCGATGCGGCGAGCGCGGTGGCAGCGCCTTATCCGTACTTTCCGTATCGCCGACAGGAGGCGTTCGCGCGGCTCAATCCGCCGATGCGGGGCTGACGCCGGCGGAGCGCCCCATGCGTTGATGGAAAACGGGGGCTCGCACCGCAAACGAGTTCAGTCGCGTGCCTTTAAGCGATGCGCATCGATCATCAATCGATGCATCAATCCCATGGATTTACGATGACGACGCCCGTTTGGACAAAGTCGGCCACATTGCGCGTCACGACAGTCATACCGTGCACGAGCGCCGTCGCGGCAATGAGTGCGTCCCGCTCGGACCGTCGATCCGGCACATGGAGTCGCGCACATCGTTGGGCGACTGCCGTATCGACCGGCAGCACGCGACCTGTGAATTCAGGCAGGACATGCCCGTCAAGCCAGGCCCTGAGCAGCGCGCCTTGGACCGGGTCCCGGCGTTCGATCTGCAAGACACCGGTTTCCAACTCCATGATCGTGATGGCCGAGACAAAAAGTGCCGGCGCGTCGACTGTCGAACTCCAGGCCACCAGGTTCTTGTCCGCCTTCCCCGCCCTTACCTTCCGAAGCTCCGAAACAACATTGGTATCGAGTACGAACATCATCGGAAATCAACCGGTTTGATCCTGACATCCGCGCGCGGCGGATCGAATTCGATGTCTTCGACACCAGGCATGGCCAGCGAGTCGGCAATGTTGCGACGCTGCTGCGTGAGACGCTGGTATTCCTCGAAACTCAACAACACATGGGCCGGCCTGCCGCGGTCAGTAATGAACACGGGACCGTCCTTGGTCGCTTTCTTTGCTTTGGTCACGTCCTGGTTTAGTTCGCGACTCGAGAGCGTGGTGATGGTCATCGTAGACTCCTCAAACACATCAATGTAGGTATGTTACTACAATCATCGACGCCGTGCGATACGAGTCCTGCGCCGAACAACCTACATTGCCGCTCAACAGGTCGACGCTCAACCCACTGCTCGCGCTCGAAATAGCCGCCCTTCAACGCGAACGGCGCGTCGGTTTGCGGCTCCGCGAAGCCAACGCGATCAAGGAACGGGCGCACCAGCGAGACGAACGGCAGCGCGGCCGGCCTCGGCACGCTGCATGTCGTCGAGATCCATCAGCACGTTGTACGCCATCGCAGCCTTGGTAGCCCGGGGGACACAAAATCGTCCTTTTTATCGATTTTTGTATCCCCGAGGCTACAGCTGTCGAGGCCGCCGGTTTCCCGGATGCAGATCGGGCCGATAGGGCGAGAACGGTCATTGGCCGCTCGGAATTGCTGGCAAATCACGACAAGGGAAACTGACAACCGCCCAGGATCAGCCAACACGAGCAAGTCCGGGCTTTTCTCAACCCACCGGCCGCGCCTTGATCCACAAAAACAACGGCACACGTGCCCACTGCTTCAGTTGATCCGTATCGGCATGATCGGGCGGCGGCTCGCGCAGCGACACGATCGCGAACCCGGCCGCTTCCAGTGCTTCCATATACGCCTGCAACGGCAGCGACCAGCCTGCGAAGTGCATCGACAGCCCGTCGCGCGTTTCCACGCCGTCGAAGCGCTCGCGCCCGAAATAGCTGCCCTTCAACACGAACGGCGCATCGGGCTGCGGCCCGGCGAAGCCGCCGCGATCGCGGAATGGATGCACGAGCGAGATGAACAGCGTACCGTCGCGCTTCAGCACGCGACGCGCCTCGTTCAACGCGCGCTGCATGTCGTCGAGATCCATCAGCACGTTGTACGCCATCACGAAATCGAAGCTGGCCGCGTCGAACGGCAGCGCGGCCGCGTCGGCCAGTTGATAGCGATGCGCGGAATCCGCGTGACGCGCGGCGTCGAGCATCGCGGGCACCGCGTCGCTCGCGGTCACGTCGTAGCCGAGTGCCTTCAGTTCGCGGCTCACGCGGCCTTCACCGCAGCCGATCTCCAGCGCGGCGCCCGTGCCCCGACCGATGTAGGCCGCGAGCCCCGCGCGATATTTCCAGAATGCATCGTGGCCCGGCTTGCCGGCCCAGCCGATCCATTGGTCGGCCACCTGCGTCCAGTGTTCGGTAATGGCTTTCGTGTCGGTCATGCGTGCTCCCGCCCGATATGCGTCGTTGGCTCAGGATGCGCATGGTAAGCCGAAGCGGCGCGCAACGTGCACCGACTACCCGTTTGGCCAGTTTCCGTTTCAGGTCACGACGTTCTACAGTTACGAGAACACCACCCATGCCGCCGCGCATCGCCCACGCTCGACGATGCATACCCGATTCCGAGGAAAGCCCATGCCGAGTATCTTCGCCGCGCCCGCCGATGCCCCGCCAAGCCCCGTCGCGGCGCAAACGCGCATGGTGCACGACGTGGCGACGCTGAAGCTGTCCGACTACCGCTCGCCGGACGGCGCGTCGTGGGTCATCTCCACCATCACGCCGGCCGCGGACAGCGGCGCGAACGTCACCGGCACGACGTATTTCGACACAGCGAAAGGCAAGACCGTCGCGGTACCCGACGCGCGCCGCCGCTATGCGAATCGCGGCACGTGGCAGGTCGTCGCGAGTTCGAGCCCTGCCGTACCTGCGACGGGCCACTACGACTGGCTCACGCTCGCGTGGCTGCCGATCAATCGGCGCCCGCTTCCGCAGACGCCCGAGCACCTGTATTCGCCGTTCATTCGCGGCGGCACGATCGTCTACCGGTGGAATCCGGCGGCGGAAGGCGGAGAACAGTTCGGCGCCGTGCGGATGATCTTTCCGGAATGGACGCAGCAGGTGGCCGACGTGTTGCGGTCGGCGCCAGCTGCGGTGCAGGACGACGCGTCGTCGGCCCCGACATCGGCGCTCGATCGCCTGAAAGCAGACACGAATCCGATGGCCGCCGTGCTCGATTTCCGCGATGCGCTGCGCGAAGCACCCGTGGAACAGATCGTCGCGCGGCTGCCGGTGCTGCTGCGGGTGAGCGAGCTGCACGAACTGTCGGCCATCGTGTTCCTGTGCTTGTCCGAATCGCGCGCCGAAGACCGGCCGCGCTTCGCCGAAGCGATCAACGGATCGATTGCCGCGACCGACGACCGCGCGCGTCTGCTCGCGATCGCGTATGGCGCATTCGCGGCCGGCCGGTCGCGGCCTTATCCGTTCAACGACGCCGGGCAGACGGCGCGCATCAACGACGTGTTCGGTGCGCTGAAGCGGCGTACGTCGGCGCTCGGCGTACCGGTCGCGGAAGGTTCGCCTTGGTACGAGTTCTTCACGGCCTATCGACTCGGCGGTGCGGTACCCAGCAGCGGCAGCGGCAGCGGCAGCGGCAGCGGCAGCGGCAGCGGCAGCGGCAGCGGCAGCGGCCAATGATCGTATGCAGCAAAGCCGACGCCGCGACAGTGGATGCCCTTTCCCGGCGTCCGCATCGCAGCGTCTCCTCGTTCGGACTCCACTGACCATCAGGCCAGCCCGATTCGCTGCACGTCGGCACGAAAGCGATGCAGTCCTGATCCAACCGGCCCCGTCGAACTCGCAACACGCCGTTACGTTCGCGAAGGGAACCCGCGTGCGGCACAACGAGTCGAATCGCCGCACACCCGTCGACGGCTTCATCGCCGCGGCCGACAATCCCGTCTCCTGCCCCGCTCGATCACGTCCCACCTTCTCTTTTCATGCTGAGCATCGGTCCCTTCTCGATCCGCGTCGTCGCGGTAGCCGTCGCCGCGCTGCTGGCGTGGCTCGTCGCGCGTTTCATCCAGCGCCGCCCGCCTGACGGACATCACAAGACGGCGTCGAGCCTGATCCTCGACGTGCTGCTGCTCGGGCTGATCGCCGCGCGCATCGGTTATGTCGCGCAATGGTGGCCCGACTACGCGGCCGCGCCTCGCTCGATCGTCGCGCTCGGCGACGGTGGCTTCGACTGGCGCATCGGCCTCGCGGCCGCGCTCGTGTTCGCCGGCTGGCGGCTGCGCCGGTTGCCCGCGCTGCGTCGCCCCGTGCTGGCCGGCATGGTCGCGGGCGTCGCCGCATGGGGCATCGCGCAGGGCACGCTGGCGACGTTGCAACGCACCGCGCCGCCGCTCGCCGCGATGCAGCTCGAAGCGCTCGATTCGACGCCGGTGTTGCCGCAAGGTTTTGCCGGCAAGCCGGTGGTCGTGAACCTGTGGGCGACGTGGTGCGCGCCGTGCCGCCGCGAGATGCCGATCCTCGAACAGGCGCAGCGCGATCATCCGGACATCACGGTGCTGATGCTCAACCAGGGCGAAAACGCGCAGGCAGTGCGCGCATTCCTCGAACAGCAGGGCCTGCGCTTCGATCACGTGCTGCTCGATCCTTCGCTGCATGCAATGCACGCGTACGGTTCGCGCGGGCTGCCGACCACGCTGTTCTTCAACGCGAAAGGCGAACTCGTCGAATCTCACATGGGCGAATTGACTGCCGCGCGGCTGAAGGACACCGTGACGCAACGCTTCGGTCGGTAACGCGCGGCAGCGTGCACGTCGGCCGGGATCGGATACGGTCACGCCCTGCCGGCGAACCGTGCTCGGGATGATGGACATCGCGGGCGCCGGATTTGTCCATCCGAAAGAAGGCCCCGACATGAAGCCGCACGGCATCGGAACCGGACTGGACAACGCCCGCCGGCAGGTGGAAGCGCTGCGCGCGTAACCCGGGGCCGGCACGGCGGCGCGCGCGGCGCCGGAATCAGACACGTCCGATAGTCCCTGCGGCGCGCCGTCCGTAAACTCGGGCGCATGATTTCGCTGATCCAAACCTCCTTCGACGCCGCGCGCGATGCCGTCACGCAGCGCGCGCGCCGCCCTTCGTTCCTCCGCAAGCTCGACATCGCGGTGCTGGCGCTCATCGTCGCCAGCGTCTTCGTCGTGATGGCGGACAGCGTCCAGGAATTGCACGCGCATTACGGAAAGGCGCTGTACGCGGCCGAATGGGCGTTTACGCTGCTGTTCACCGTCGAATACGCAGTGCGGCTGTTCACGGCGCGCAAGCCGGCCGCCTACGCGCGCAGCTTCTTCGGCATCGTCGATCTCGTGTCGATCCTGCCGACCTATCTCGCGTTCTTCTTTCCGGGCCTGCATGCGCTGATCGACGTGCGCCTGCTCAGGCTGCTGCGCGTGTTCCGCATCCTCGGGCTGGCGATCTACCTGGAAGAAGGCCAGATGCTGATCCGCGCGCTCACACGCGCCCGGCGCAAGATCTTCGTGTTCATCGGCGGCATGTTCGTGATCGTCGTGATTCTCGGCACGGTCATCTTTCTCGTCGAAGGGCCGGAGCACGGCATCACGAGTATTCCGGTCGGCGTCTACTGGGCAGCCGTCACGATGAGCACGACCGGCTACGGCGACCTCACGCCCGTCACGCCGCTCGGCCGGCTGATCACGTCGTGTGCGATCCTGCTCGGTTACGGCATCATCGCGTTTCCGACCGGCATCATGGGCGCCGAACTCGTGGCGTCCGCGCTCGAACGCGGACGGTCGCAACAAGCGGCAGCCGGCGGCGGCGACTCCGATGCGGCGTTCTGCCCGCATTGCGGCGCACGCGCAGTGAAACACGGCGAATCGGCCGCCACGTCCGCCCAGCACGCACCGGAGCGGTAACCGCCGCCGCATCCGGATTTCGTCAACGACAACGAACGCGGTCCCGGCGTGCGCCGCGCGAGCGCCGGCATCCCGGCGTCCGATTCACTTCGGACGACCGCATCGACAGGATGTCCCACCTCGCTCATCGCACGCCGCGTCGCATCGCTTCGTCCCCGCGCACGCCGCCGTTCCCCCATGAAGATCTCCGCTCGCCTCGTGGCGCTATTAAGCTGGCTCGTGTTGAGCCTCTCGGGCACCGCATTCGTCCTGTCGCGCGCCGTGTCGGACATACACGACCGTTTTTTTCAGGACACCAGTATCGCGATCCGCGTGCTCGGCCAGAAAGCGGCCCAGCAGGAGGCGATCCTCGCCACGCTCGGCGCGACGCCGTTGACCGCCGTGCCGCCGCACATGCTCGACAGCCTGCGCGAGCGCATGCCGCAACTCGCGGGGCTCGCACGCCGGCAGCCCGGCAACGGCTGGCGATCCGCCAACGGCGCGGCGCCCGACGCGCCGCCGCCGCTGCTCGTGGCGGCAACGCCCTATGCGCTCGCATTCGAACCCGACGGTCACTACTGGCTCGCCGCCGCAACGGGATGGGCCGTGCGGATCGACCCGCGCACGATGCTCCAGCCCGGCGACTGGCCCGCGTCGCTGTCGTCCGTCACGCTGCAGTTGCAGGGGCGCCGGTTCGAGGTGCTACGTCGGCCGCCGGCAGCCACGCCGCTCGGCTGGCCGATGACGCTCGACAAGCGCCTGCCGACCCAGCCCCAGACGCTGATGCTGCATGCGACGCGCACGCTGACCGTCGACGATCTGCCGTGGCTGCCGATCGCGCTGTGGAACGCGGTCGCGATCCTGCTCGCCGCCGGCGCGCTCGGCGCATGGCGGCTGCGCGACGCGCAGCGCCGCGAACGGGCGCGCGCGCGGCTCGACCGCTTCGGCCGGCTGGATACGCTCGGCGAAATGGCGGCCGGCATCGCGCACGAACTGAATCAACCGCTGATGGCGATCGTCACGCACACGCGTGCCGCCGAGCGGCTGCTCGACCTCCCCACCGAACGCGACAGCGTGCGCCGAGCGCTGCAGACGAGCGTCGCGCAGGCCAAGCGCGCGGCCGCTATCCTCGACCGGCTGCGCACCGCCGCGACGTCGGCACACGGCGGTGAACGCAACGCGCTCGATCCGGACGCCGTCGTGTCCGCGCTTCAGTTGCTGTATCGCGACGAGCTGGCTCGCGAACAGATTGCGCTGAACTGGCATAACGCGACGCCCAACGCACGGCCCGTCGCCGATCCCGTCGCGGTCGAGCAGATCCTGCACAACCTGATCCAGAACGCCCGCGACGCCCTCACGGGCACGCCGCACGGCGAAATCCGCGTGCGCGGCGAACGGGCCGGGCAGCAATACCGCTTCAGCGTGACCGACAACGGCCCCGGCATCCCGGCCGACACGCTGTCGCGCCTGTTCGAGCCGTTCTTCACGACCCGCGGCCAGGGGCTCGGCCTCGGGCTGCCGCTGTGCGACACGCTCGCGCAGCGGCAGAACGGCACGCTGGCGGTGCGCAACCGGCCGTCGGGCGGCGTCGAGGCCACCCTGTCGCTACCGCTCGCGGAGGCCCGCGCATGACGGCACCGCTCGAATCGACCGTGGTCGCGATCGTCGACGATGACGAGGCCGTGCGCGACGGCCTCGCGCTGCTGCTGCGCACGGTCGGCCTGCCGACCCGCTGCTATGCGGACGCGCATGCGTTCCTAGGCGATGCGCTCGACGAAGCGCTCGGCTGCGTGCTGCTCGACATCCGCATGCCGGGCATGAGCGGGCTCGACGCGCTCGACCGCCTGCGCGAACAACGCGACCTGCCCGTCGTCGTGCTGACCGGGCACGGCAACGTCGACGCGTGTCGGCGCGCGTTCAAGCGCGGCGCGGTCGACTTCCTGCGCAAGCCGACCGACGACGACGAACTGATCGACGTCGTGCAGCAGGCGATTCGCCGGCATGCGGACCAGCGCGCGCGCCACGAAGCCGAACGCCATCGCGCGGAGCGCATCGCCGCACTGAGCGGCCGGGAGCGGCAGGTGCTCGAAGGCATCGTGCGCGGCCTGAGCAACAAGGAAATCGCGCGCGAACTCGCGCTGTCGCCGCGCACCGTCGAAACCTATCGCGCGATCGCGTTCGACAAGCTGGGCGCGACGTCGCTCGTCGAATTCGTGCGCGACTACGCGGCACTGCTCGACGCGACGCCTCCGTAACGCTACGGAGGCGCCATCCGTACGCGAGCGGGTACTGGCGGCACGGCGCAATTCCTACGATGACGGGTCTCGCCGATACATCCACAAGGAAACGCTTTCATGTCCCGATTCTTCGTTATCCCGTCGTCGCTCGCGATGCTGTTCTCCGGCGCCGCGCTGGCCGACGCCGCCGACTCGACGCCCCGCACCTCCACCAACAGCGATGCCGGCTACTACGCGACGGCTCGCATCGTCGGCGCGTTCGACAATGCCGCCAACATGGAACTCACCAGCCCGCGCGTGACGAGCCGCATCGGCGGCCCGGATGGCCAGTCGCGCGTCACCGGCGCGGTGGGCCTGGGCTACCAGTTCGGCAACGGCTGGCGCGCGGAAGGCGAATACACGTTCAAGCGCACCGGCAATTTCGTCAGCTACTGGGCGCCGTTCGACGCCAACGCGAACGAATTCCACGTCTCGTCGCAGCGGCTGATGCTCAACGGCTATCGCGATTTCGATCTGGGCCGCGGCTTCTCGGTGTACGGCACGGCCGGCGTCGGTGTCGCGATCGTGTCGGCGGACGGCTGGCAGGGCAACGACACGCGCCAGTTCGCGTCGCGCACGCAAACCAATTTCGCGTATTCGGCGGGCGCGGGCGTCAGCTATGCGATCAACAAGCGCTTCACGCTCGACGTCGGCTATCGCTTCGTCGACATGGGCAACGTCGAATCGGGCTACAACACGTTCGTGAACCGCGTGTCGGCGCGCGACGAGCAATTGAAGGCGTCGCTTCGATCGAATGAAGTGTTCATCGGTTTGCGCGGCAGGTTCTGAGCGTTCGTCGGTCAACGCGTGGTGCCCGCGCCGGGTGCCGGGCGCACGTCGCAGCCACCGTTCGGCCTTCGGCGTGCGATGCCTGTCATGCATCGCGCGCGACAGGCCGCCGGCCCCACGTCGCCGGCCGCGAGCATTCCCTCCCCCGCTTGCGAACCGACCATCGGTTAGCGTCGGATGGCGCATGATCCGCATCAAACTTCGATATTCATTCGCATACCGAATCAACCAGACACACTTTTTTTATCGCATCGATTCAGCCTGGTCTGATTGGCCAGCGTCTCGTCGGCTTGTATGCTTTCTCGGCGCGGTATCGGAACGGTTCGTCGATAGCGGTCTGGTGAAGCCAGCATGTCGGGAGGAGCGAACCGCTCCGCTTACCGCGCGCCGCTACGCGGCGACGGCTTGGACGCGGGCATTCGATGGTGGTCGGTGGGCGCGGCCACATGTAGTCAGACGGTATGTTGCGCACCTCTAGAGATACGCTGCCTTATGCGAGCATCGAGTGCCCGCATCCAAGCCGCCTTCCGTTCCCCTTTCCATTCGGCAACTCGCGAATCGCACACCGGCTCGATGCGAGATTCGCGAGCGTCGAGCACTACCGCTCGACGCCCCTTCCAAGCATGCGTTTCAGCAGCAGGCACGCGCCGCCGCCGATCGCGCTCATGCACGCGACATAGCCGAAATAGAGCTGATAGCCGTGCATGCCCGGATATTCGGTGGTCAGCCAGCCGTTCAGCAACGGCAGGAACACGTCCGGCGAATAGCCGAGCAACGAGATCACGCCGATCGCGAGCCCCGTGATCCGAGGCGGCACATCGCAGCGTTCCAGCACGCTCCAGTAGAGGCCGCGCACCGCGTAAGTCAGCAGACCGATGAAAATCACGACGCCCGCCAGCAACACGACCTGGTTGAACGACGGAAACACGATCAGCGCGACGAATGCGAGCGCGGCAAGGAACAGTGCGGCGCTCAGCACGTTCAGCGTGCCGATGCGATCGCCGACGAAGCCGCCGCCGATCCCGCCGATCGGGCGCATCCACAGCTTCAGCGACGCGATGAAGCCGGCCGCGACGATCGACATGCCGACGCCCTTCTGCTGCAAGTACGGCGAAATGCTGTACGTGGCCCACGACAGGTGATACCCGCAGAACACGATGACGGCGAACACCCACAGAAAACGGTTGCGTGCGAGTATCGCCAGATCATGCAGCAGGCTGCCCTGCCCGCGCTGCGCCGCTCTCGCGGCGTCAGGCCGCGAAGCGCTCGCGTCCTTGACCGTCAGCAGCACGACGCCGAGCGCGACGCAGGCGATCGAGTAGAAAAATACGACTTGCTGGAACGCGCCGCCATGCGACGCGCCGCGCGCATCGACGAGCCACGCGAACAGCGCGAGCGACGCCGTGGCGAGCAGCGCCTCGATCAGCCCGCGTCCGCCGTCGAGAAAACCGAAGAAACGGCCCTGCTCCCGCGGCAACGCGATCGTGTTCACGCGCTTGATGACGGAGGCCCAGAAGGTCAGCCCGGTCGTCACGCCCCAGCCGCAGAAGATCACCATCAGCACGGGGTAGGACGGCGCACTCGCATACGCGACGCCGAGCGCGCCGGTCGCCACCAGCGAGAAGCTGATCAGCCAGCGTGGCGGCAAGCGATCGGCGAGCCAGCCGCTCGGCAAATAGCAAACGAGGAACGTCGTGCCGAGCGCCGAATACAGATAGCCGAGCTGTGCGCGCGAAATCTGGAACAGCTCCAGCATCGTGTCCTGGTAGAACTGGCGTAGATACAGCATCGGATAGATCGCGCCGGCCGCGCACACGAGCAACGCGAGCTGGAAATAGCGGCCGGCCGCCGCCGGGGCGGCCGATGCGTCAGGCATCGCGGCGTTCGATGCCGCGTCTTGATCCGACATGTGCTCCTCCATTTGGATATTCAATTTCTTTTTTGTCGGTGCGCACGCGATGCGCTCGCACCGGATGGCGTACCTCTCTCCGCGTTTGCGTCGATATCGGCCGCACTATCGCCACGTCATTGCAACGCTCGCTGTAATACCGACGGCTCCAATAAAAAAGACCGCTCCGGGAAGAGCGGTCGTAAAGGAGAGGTCTCCGTATCGAGGAGACACCGGCGAGGACACCACGCCAAACCGGCATAAGTATTGTTGACGAAGGTCCGTCGGCTGAGAATCGGATTGGTCTGATTCTGGTGACGTCTTTCAGGAGTCTTCCGGTTTCCGAACCAATACGCACCGCGTCACCGGCGAACCCTTGCGGCGCCGGTCGCGCCGCGCGGCTCACTGATCCGTCAGGCGCGTATGACTCGGCAGATCGACGCGCAGCGCGTCCGGGTTCGACGGCGCAGCCGCCTCGTGCGCCGGCGCGCGCGTCGACGCGAGCCAGTGCGAAAACTCGGCAGCGCTCATGCCGACGGCTTCGGAAGTGCCCGGTGCGGATTCGGTCGACGAAGCAGCGGCTTTCGGTGCCGCGGCATGCGTTGAAACACTGTCGGACGCCACGGCCGGACGCTCGGGTATCGCGGCCGTGCGCGCTGCCTTCTTGCGGCGCGGCGCGATGGCTTTCGTTACCGAAGCCTGCACGGGAGACGCATCGCCTGCACGACTGTCCTGCAACGCGTCGAGTAACGCTGCGTCGTCCGCGACGGGCCGCTCGATCTCGAGGGCAGCGACGGTGGCGACCGGCATCACGGTGGGCGCCATCCGCGGCGCGACCGTAATCGTCGATTCGTACACGGTATCTTGCGGACGCGCGCGGACCCGCGCGCGATGGCCGGCATCGAACAGATGCGCGCCCGCGATGCCCACCGACCCGAACGCGAGACCGGCCACCAGCGCCAGCATCGTCGGCCGCCAGCGGCGGCGCGGTGGCTTCGGCTTCACCCACGAGCGGTTGTCCGAACCGAAATCCGCCGCGCGAACCGCCGCGGCACGCGGTGCATCGGCCGCGTCGCGCATCGCGCGCAGGTCGAACACCGCCGCCCGCGGCCGCTTGCTCTTCACGAACGGCGTGCGGCGCCGGCCATACGGCGGAGGCACGTCGGAATAAGGACGTGCGAGCGGTAGTGCGAAGTGTCCGGTGATGTCCTGCATGCCCATGATGTCGACGACGAATCGCCCCGCGTGTGCCGCGCCGATCCGTTCTCCCGTGATGTGGATGAGTGGCTCCGAGTATCGCCGTGCACCCCGGCCCGAGTAAATCGGACTG
The DNA here is from genome assembly GCF_902833095.1 of Burkholderia sp. BCC1208. Taxonomy (NCBI): domain Bacteria; kingdom Pseudomonadati; phylum Pseudomonadota; class Betaproteobacteria; order Burkholderiales; family Burkholderiaceae; genus Burkholderia; species Burkholderia sp. BCC1208. Next base: position 354,307 of record NZ_CADFDY010000010.1, read on the forward strand.
GGCCTATTCGAGCGCAGCGGCGTGCACGCCGCTTACTTCACGTCGTAACGCAGCAGCGGCCGCCCGTTCAGCGGCTGCACCACGCGTGCGTTGTGCGAGTAGCGCATCCGGAACGCGGTGATGTCTTCCACCGACAACTCGACCGGCTCGGCCAGCACGTACCATTCGACGTTTTCGGTCAACGGCGGCGTCGTCAGCGAACCGAGATAGTGATAGTAGGTATTCGCGTTGGTCGGCATCAGCGTGGCCGCGCGGAACGCCAGCAGGCTTGCGGTATCGCTCAACCTGAGTGCATCCATCGCGGCCGCGAACTGCACGTTCTCGGCGCCGGTGCGATAGAGCACAGCGACAACCGCCAGCCGGCCGTCCTGCGCGCGAAATACGAAATGCCCTTCGACCGGATAGGTGCGGCCATCGAACGTGTGTTCGGCCGGCGCGTGAAAGTGAATCTGCTGAAGTCTGAAATGACGCCCGCGTATCGTCGCGCTGCCGCTGGCCGGCACGATCTGGATCGTATGGCCGTTGTCGATCACCTTCGCGGGCGTCGTGGCGATATGAATAGCGATCGCGTTGTTGTCGTCGGCGTATCGTGTCGCCTGCCTGACCGTGTTCGAATCGATCGCGACCGGCGACTGTGCATCGCCGGATTCCAGGTGCCAGTCGCGCTGGCGGTCGTAATCGAAGTCTTGGTCGGCCGATGCAGCTGCGGCCGATGCGATTGCATCGGCCGCATGCGCGGGCGCCATCAGTGCGGTCATTGCGCATAGCGCGGCGGCGGCGAGCCGGCTCGCCGCGGTTCGGGTCATATTCATGTTGGGTGTTCTTTGGTGGAAAAGGACAAGGCGGCGCCGAGCGGCACATCGCCAATCGTCGGCAGGCCGCACTGTGCGGCCCGCAGCCGCTCACGCGCGTCGCGGAACGGTTCGGGCAGATCCAGCGTGCAGGACAAAGCCATCGAACGTACGTCGCGCCCTGTTCTGCAAATTGTCCGCAAAATGCCCGTGCGCGTGGTCCGATACTGCGTCGCGGATCGGTAGGCCGGGTCCGATATACGCGATCTCGCACGCGACGCACGGCCCGCTCCGTGTGCAAAGCAACAGCAGCAACAACAACGCGGAAGTAGAACACCCGCATCCGGCCAGGCTCGCTCGATATTCAAGCATCCACGCGTGCATTTTCAGACTGGGCCGATTCACGCGAGGCGCCGCCGACACGACAATCGTCTTGCGATATGCCCCGTTCTCCCGAATGCGGGCATGTCGTGAATCCAGAGATAGATAGTCGATATTCATCCCGCCTTCGGGCGGGATCTTTTTCGCGTCATTCCCGAGCGTCACGCGCATCCGGTCCGGTAACGGTCGGAATTCCGTTCATGTTCATCCGAACGGCGTCACGGCCGCCCGCTTCCGCCGCACACGAACGACACGCGATCGACCAATCCCGCGCGCCGACCGCGACCGGCGCACGCGGTGCATTGACGTCCGGCGCCGCGCACCCGTTCGCTCGCCACGGGCTTGCCCGACGAAACCATGCAGGCATCACATACACCACCCCCCGCCGAAGTCTCGTCGGTCTACATCGCAATCCTGACGATCGACCATCCGAGCCGGCACGCGTTCGACGACCGCTTGCGGCGCGCCGGATACGGCTACGACCGCCTCCGGATCGACGATCTGCTCCGCAAGGCGCTGTACCGCCCGGTCCGCTTCGAGTTCGTGCCCGACCTGCTGGCGGCCGGCGACGCGCAGCCGTTCGACCTGCTGATCGTGCAGTGCGAGACACCGTGCGTCCGCACGCTCGACGCGATCCGCACGCTGCGCGCGCGCTTCTCCGATTCGGTGCCGATCATCATGGTCAGCCAGCGCGACGACGGTACCTCGCAGGTGCTGTCGTTCCAGGCCGGCGCCAACGAATACCTGCCTTACACGTCGACCGCCGACAAGATCGTCATGGCCGTGTCGACCTGGCTGCGCTGGGCGCATTTCCGGACCACGCACCGCCGGCACTGGCGCGTCGGCGGCGTCGAGGTGGACGCGGCCAATCGCTGCATCCGCATCGGGGGCGCGGAACACTTCCTGACCGAGAAGCATTTTCAGATCGCAACGGCGCTCCTCATGAATCTCGGGCGCAGTCTCGGGCGTGCGCATCTGAGCCAGATGGTGTGGGGCTCGCTCGTCGCGACGTCGAGCCGCCGGATCGACACGCACGTCGCGAACCTGCGCGACCGGCTCGGGCTCGACGGCCGGCACGGCTTGCGGCTGATGACCGTCTATGGATTCGGCTATCGGCTGGTGGAATGCGAGCCGGGCGAACCATCCGGCGAAGCACGCCCATGACCCGACGGCGGCACGCCAGGCGACGCTGACGGCACGACAATGGATGGACTGGCGGCGCTACCCGGCGGATACTGCCGTCAGTCCGACGGCCCCGCGGCCGGCGACGGCGGGAAACCCTCGGCATATTGCTCCGCGCTGGCGATCCGTCTCCATTATCATGTCGGAACCCTCGCCGACCGCACCGTGCCACGATGGATCATCGCGCCGAATCCGACCGCACCTGCACTACCCCCGACCTCGCCCCTCGCCGTTCGGCTCGCGCGCTGATCGGGCGCCATCAGCGCACGCTGCTTTACGCGGGCGGCATCGCGGTCACCCTTGCGGCGCTCGTCGCGAGCGGCCTGCTGCTGTATGCGCTGGCCAAGGATTACGTGCAGGAGCATTACACGGAATTCGCGGTGCGGCAGTTTCTCGTCCAGTTCGAGTTCAGGCTGCGCGCGACCGGCATGGACACGCTCGTCACGCACGAGGAAGCCGTGTGGAACATGCGCGTGACCGACCCTGCGCTCGTGCAGCGACTGGCCGACGAGCACGGCCGGATCGTGCTGCAAGCGACCCCGCGCTTCCCGCCGGTGCTCGCACTCGCCGACTTGTCGCCAGCGCAACCAGCCGCGGCGTATGCCCGCGATCTCGCAATGGCCAGCGACATGAGCTATCGTGTCGGCGCGTACGTCGCGAACCATGAAATCGCCGGCTACGCATACCGCCCCGATCGCCGCTTCGTGCTGATCATCCCGCAGCCGACCCTCGCCGATCCGCTCGCCGCCACCGGCGCCGCCGATGTCGCCGCGCTGCTCGCGAAGGTCGCGACGGATGCCGGCCCGGTGCCCGCCGGGCGCTACGTGTGGCGCGCGCCCGCATACGATCCCGTGCAGCGGCGCGACGTGTTCCGGCTCGTGGGCACCGCGTACGAAGCCGGCACCGTGCGCGCGGTGTTCATCTCGACGCTGCCCGTCGACGTGCTGCGCCAGCGTCTTGTCAGCAACGATCACCGTGACGCGGCGATCATCGCCAGCGCGACCGGCGGCACGGTGCTGCGCGCCGGCACGGCCGCCGACGGCGAGGACGCCCCCGCAACGATCGCGCAACTCACGGCCGATGCGCGCGCGGTGCAGACCGCGGCGCCCCGCACCGCCTACCACGCAGGCTCGTTTACGCTGAGCCAGCGCATCCCCGATACGGACTGGACACTGGTGCAATCGTTCTCGCTGCGCTCGCTGTTCGCGGCGCTCGGCGAGCGCATCGGCTGGTACGTGGCGATCATGACCGCCGCCATCGGCTTCGCGTGGTTCATGCTCGTGCGGTTCGACCGGCGCGTGCTGAAACCTGAAGCCGCCCGCACGCGGCGCATCGTCGACAGCGAGAACCTGAACCGGACCATCGTCGAAGCCGCGCCCGCCGGCATCGCGCTGCTGGCGCTCGCCGATGGCGCCGTGCTGCTGCAGAACGACACGATGCGCGCATACGACGCGCGCGTGAGCACCGAGCCGCCGCTCGCCGCACGCCTCTACGCATGCTTCGACCGCTCGCCCGATGCGAACGCATGGCAACCCGATCATCATGTGAGCCTGCCGACCGTCGACGGCGAAACGGTCGATCTGCTCGTCACGCTGGTGCGCACGCGCTACCAGGACGCCGACGTCCTGCTCTGCAACTTCTCCGACATCACGTCGCAGAAGGCCGTCGAGCGCAATCTCGCCGACGCGCGCCGCGCGGCCGACGCGGCCAACGACGCGAAATCGGCGTTCCTCGCGACGATGAGCCACGAGATCCGCACGCCGCTGAACGCGATCCTCGGCAACCTCGAGCTGATCGGCCGCGAGCCGCTCACGGCAACGCAAGACGAGCGCCTGCACATCGTCGAAGGCGCATCGTCGACGCTGCTCGATCTGATCAACGACATCCTCGATCTGTCGAAGATCGAAGCCGGCCAGATGACGATCGAGGCGATCCCGTTCGATCTCGCGGAAACGATCCGACAGACCGGCGCGATGTTCGAGCCGCTCGCCACCGCGAAGGGGCTGCAGTACGACGTCGTGGTCGACGATGCGCTCGCCGCGCGCTACATCGGCGACCCGACCCGCATCCGTCAGATCGCCGCGAACCTCGTCGCCAATGCGATCAAGTTCACGCGCGACGGCGACGTGACGCTCGAGGTCTATCTGCGCGACGACACCGACCCGGCATCGCCCGTCGTGATCGGCGTGAGCGATACGGGCATCGGGATGACCGAAGCCCAGCGCGCGACGCTGTTCCGGCCGTTCACGCAGGCCGACACGTCGATCTCGCGCCACTACGGCGGCACGGGGCTCGGGCTCGCGCTGACGAAGCGGCTCACGCTGATGATGGAAGGCGCGATCGACGTGAAGAGCGAGCCGGGCCTCGGCAGCACGTTCGTCGTGACGCTGCCGCTGCGCGCGGCGACCGACGCGGAGATAGCGCGCCACGACGTGGCGGACAACGAAGCGGCGCTACCAGCGCTCGCCGCCCGCGTGCTGGTAGTCGACGATCATCCGGTGAACCGCAAGCTCCAGCAAGGGCAGCTCGTCACGCTCGGCTATGCGGCCGACGCGGCCAAGGACGGCGCCGCCGCGTTGCGCCGCTGCGCCGACGCGCGCTACGACCTCGTGATGACCGACCTCAACATGCCGGGCATGGACGGCTACACGCTCGCGCGCGTGCTGCGCGCGCAGTATCCGGAGTTGCCCGTGGTCGCGATCACCGCGCATGCGAGCGCGGCCGAGCATGCGCGCTGCGCGGAAGCCGGGATCGTCGCGGTGCTCGTGAAGCCGGTGCTGCTCGATACGATCGACCGCACCGTGCGACGCTTCGCGCATTCCGCGCCTACTAGCGAGCTCGGGAGACGGCCCGCGCTCGCCGAGCTCGCGACGGGCCCGTTGCCGCCCGACGTGCATACGCTGCTCACCGAGAGCCTTGAACGATCCGTTGCGAAGATTCGCACGGCGATCGCGCAGAACGATGTCGCCACGCTGCGCGACGAACTGCATACGCTGCGCGGCGCGTTCGCGACGGTCCACGAGCACGCGGTGGCCGATGCGGTGCGCGACATGCAGGAGGCCGTGCATTCCGGTGCGACCGCGTCGCTCGACGCGCTGCTCGCGCAGGCGGAAAGCCTCGCACGCGAAGCGCTCGCACGGCGTGCGGCGCAGGCGCCGTCGAACTGAACGCGCCGCGCGCGACGCGCCTTCGCTGCACACGCCGCCATCCCCTCGCCGACACGCCCCGGCACACCTTCTGGCTTGTAGGACTGGGCCTACGATTTTGACACCCTGAATCAGCTTCGGACGACTGATTCAGACGAGGCCGATCCCTACCATTCATTCGTCACCCAAACGAACTGAATGGAGTAGGGAAATGAACAAGACATACCGCAACATCTGGAACGCCGCGACGGGCACGTGGACGGCTGTCGCCGAAACGGCGAAGTCGCATTCGAAGGGCTCGGCGCGCGCGGCGCGTCAAGCGGTGGTTGCGCTCGCGCTGGGCAGCGCGGGTATCGGCGGCGCATTCGCGGCCGATGCGTGTACGACCGCTGATGGCGAGAACGGCACGGTCGATACCGCTGGCGTCTGCATGGTCGAGAGTGCCAAAGGTGCACGCTCGATCGGCACGATGGCGGGTGTGAACTCGTACGAAGCCGGTATCAATGCATCCGCTTCGGGTGTCAATGCAGTCGCAGTCGGCAACAACGCGTTGGCAAGCGACCAGAACACGACAGCGATCGGCCAAGGTGCAACATCTAGTGGCGCAGCCTCCACTGCGCTCGGCATGGGCGCAACAGCAAGTGCCTCGCATGGCGTGGCACTCGGCGTCGCCTCGACTGCCTCCGGCGCCGACGCGATCGCGCTCGGCGTCAGCTCGAATGCCGCCGGTGTCAACGGTCTCGCCTTAGGGTCCGGTGCGGCGGTACGCCAGACGACTAACAACATGCCCGCGAACGGCATCGCAATCGGCCATAACGCATTGGTGAGTGATGGCGGGGTCGCCAATTCGACGGGATCCATTGCGATCGGCGACTCCGCGAACGCGGCGGGTTCCAACACGATCTCTATCGGTACGAATGCCAGGCACTCGGGCTCCGGTACAACGGTGATCGGTGGCAACGCCAGCGCGATGGGCGCGGGCGGCGCAGTCGCGGTGGGTAACGGCGCCACCTCGGCCGGCAGCAGCGGTGCTTCGCTGGGTGTCAACGCATCGGCTACCACGGCCTCTTCGGTGGCACTGGGCGCAAACAGCGTGGCGAATCGCGGCAACGCGGTATCGATCGGCAGCAACGCAGTGACAGGCGGTTTCACCCGTCAGTTGATCAATGTGTCTGCCGGCACGCAAGACACCGACGCCGTGAACCTCGGCCAGATGAACACCGCGCTTTCGACGAAGGTCGACGACACCTACATCAAGATTCAGTCCACTGCGGCAGGTGCCTCGACATCGGCGCTCAATGCCATCGCGATTGGTTCCGCTACGTCGGCCTCCGGTGCCGGCGACGTCGCGCTCGGCGTTAATGCGACCGCAGCCGGTGCCGGCGTCAGCGCGACAGCGCTTGGCGCCAATGCGAATGCGCAAGGTGGTGGTGCCGTGGCTGTCGGCGGCAATACTCGCGCCACGGGCACGGGATCGGTCGGCATGGGCCTCAACGCAAACGCCGGCGAAGCCGGATCCATTGCGATCGGTCAAAGGGCCGTCGTCAATACGGGAGCAACCAATTCGATCGCGTTCGGTAACGGCGCAACCATTGGCGCCAACGTAACGAACAGCGTTGCACTCGGGGCAAACTCGACCACGACACGTAACGATGCGGTCGCAGTGGGTTCGACCACCGGTGCTCGGCAGATCGTCAACATGGCAGCCGGCACGCAAGCTACCGACGCCGTGAACGTGTCGCAGCTCACCCCCGTCGTGGAAGCACTCGGCGGCGGCGCATTGATCAATTCGACGACGGGCGCCGTCACGGGCCCGACGTACAACCTCGTGAACGGCGGCCCGCAAACGACCGTGGGCGACGCGCTCGATGGTCTCGACCAGGCACTGACGACCGCAAACGGCAACATCGCGAAGAACACGAGCGACATCTCGGACATCAACGATCAGTTGGGTGACCTGTCGAGCGGCAAGCTCGGTCTCGTCCAGCAATCGGCGCCGGGCGCGGACATCACGGTCGGCGCGAACACCGACGGCGCGGCCGTCAACTTCGCCGGCACGGCGGGCGCACGCAAGCTCACCGGCGTGGCGGCAGGCGACGTCTCGGCCACCAGCGCGGATGCCGTGAACGGTTCGCAACTGCATGGCGTGTCGGGAAGCGTCGCATCGGCGATCGGTGCCGGCTCGACGGTGAACCCGGACGGTTCGATCTCGGCACCGAGCTTCACGGTCGGCGACGGTAACGGTGGCACGACCACGGTCCACAACGTCGGCGACGTGGTGACGAACCTCGACGGCCGCGTGACGACCAACGAAGGCGACATCAAGCAACTCGCGGACCAGATCGGCAACGGCACGGTCGGCCTCGTTCAGCAGGATGCGACGACGCGCGACATTACGGTCGCGAAGAACACGGACGGCGCAGCCGTCGACTTCAGCGGCACGGCAGGCGCACGCAAACTGACCGGCGTGGCCGCAGGCGACGTCTCGGCCACCAGCGCGGACGCCGTGAACGGCTCGCAACTGCATGGCGTGTCGGAAAGCGTCGCATCGGCAATCGGCGGCGGCTCGGCGGTGAACCCGGACGGTTCGATTTCGGCACCGAGCTTCACGGTCGGTGACGGCAATGGCGGCTCGACCACGGTCCACAACGTTGGCGACGCGGTGACCAACCTCGACGGCCGCGTGACGACCAACGAAGGCTCGATCACGACCATCAACCAACAGCTCGCATCGGGCCAGATCGGTCTCGTTCAGCAAGACCAGACGACGGGCGCAATCACGGTTGCCGCGAACACGGGCGGCACGTCGGTGAGCTTCGCCGGCATCGGCGACTCGCCGCGCACGCTGACCGGCGTCGCGAACGGCGTGAAAGACGACGATGCCGTGACGATCGCGCAGTTGAAGGCAACGGGCCTGATCGACTACACGGGCAAGGAACTCGGCGCCGTGGTGTATGACGGCATCGACCTCGCTAGCGTGACGTTCGGCGGCGTGGCAGGCACGACGCTGCACAACGTCGCACCGGGCCTGATCGCGTCGGGCAGCATGGACGCGGTGAACGGCGGCCAGCTTTACGCGCTGCAACAGGACTTCGCGAACCAGTTCTCCGGCCTGGGCGATCGCGTGTCCAACCTGGAAGCGGGTGGCGGTTCCGGCGGCCCCGGTAACGGCTCGGGCAACGGCATGGGCCCCAGCACGGGCACGGGTGGCGACGGCTCGCTCGTGGTCGGCAACGGCTCGGACGCGTCGGGCGAGAACAGCTCGGCAGTCGGTCAAGGCGCGGTCGCATCGGGTGACAACGGTTCGGCGTTCGGCCAGGGTTCGGTCGCATCGGGCTCGGGCGGCTCGGCCATCGGCCAAGGCTCCATCGCGTGGGGTGAGAACAGCACGGCAATCGGCCAGGGTGCAAACGCAGGCGCCAATAACTCGGTCGCACTGGGCGCAGGCTCGGTGGCGGATCGTGAAGGCACCGTGTCGGTCGGTTCGGCGGATCAGCAACGCCAGATCACCAACGTCGCGGAAGGTACCGCGCAGACCGATGCCGTGAACGTGGGGCAGCTCGAACGACGCATCGGCGACACGAACCGCATGATCAACGACGTCGCGAAGAACGCGTACGCCGGTGTCGCGGCAGCAATGGCGATGCCGAACATGACGCCGTCGCAGCCGGGCAAGACCGTCGTCGCAGCAGGCGCCGCGAACTACAAGAGCGGCTCGGCCGTGGCAGCCGGCGCGACCTACCGGTCCCGCAACGGCAAGTGGCTGGTGAACGGCGCGGTGTCCGTCACGTCGACGGGCGACGCGGGGGTTCGCACCCAGGTCGGCTACGAGTTCTGACCCGCGGCTCCGCCTCCGGGCGGAGCTTCGCAGCGAAAGCGGGGGGAGCGATCTCCCCGCTTTTTCGCCCGACGGCCAGTGGTGGTTTCCATCGAGCCGCCACTGGCCGTCGGTACGGCGACACATGCCCGTGCCGGCTTACCGGCCGCCAACGGGCATGCGCGCCACTCCTTTTCCTATCTGAAACGGCGTGACAACCGACAACCCCATCATGAAAAGCTTCCCCATCCGCGTATTGATCGCCGACGATCATCCGGCCGTCGTGATCGGCGCGAAGTACGAGCTCTCGACGACGAACACCATCGCGGTCGTCGCGACCGCGCACGATTCGACGGCCTTGATGGACGCGCTCGCGAACCATCCGTGCGACGTGCTCGTGTCCGACTATGCGATGCCTGGCACCGAATACGGCGACGGCTTCACGCTGTTCGGCGCGATCCTGAAGCGTCATCCGAACCTGAAGATCGTCGTGATGACGATGCTGGAAAACGCGGTGGCGCTGCGCGGGCTCGTCGATCTTGGCATCCACTGCCTCGTCAGCAAATCCGACATGACGAGCCACCTGACGATGGCGATTCATGCCGCCTATACGAGCGGCCGCTATCTGTCGCCGTCGATGGACAAGATCCTGCGCCAGATCGGCGCTCCGGACGGCAAGGCGCCCGCGCTGTCGGTACGGGAAGCGGAAGTCGTGCGGCTGTTCGCGTCGGGCCTGAGCGTCAACGAGATCGCCGACAAGCTGAGCCGCAGCAAGAAAACCATCAGTACCCAGAAAAGCTCGGCCATGCAGAAGCTCGGCCTCGAGCGTGATGTGGACGTGGTGCGCTACGCGATCTCGTGCGGGCTGGTCGCCGATCCGGGCTCGGCGGTGCTGCCGCCCGACGACACGCACTGACCCCTTCCTCGCCGGCGCGCCGTTGCAGCGCGCCGCATCGCGTCCCGCTCGCCATCCATCGACGGGCGGAGCGCCTCCTCATTCAGGCATCGTCCGCCTGATTCCCATCCGTATCTTCCGTGCCCTTGCCTTCGCTGCCCGACGCGGCCACGATCCCGTGCTCGATCGCGTAGCGCAGCAGGTCGATGTCCTTGTCGACGCCGAGCTTCTGCATCGCCCGCGCCTTCTGCGTGCTGATGGTTTTCTTGCTGCGGCTCAACTTCTCGGCGATTTCGTTGACGGTCATGCCCGACGCGTACATCCGGACGACTTCGATCTCGCGGCTGCTCAGCGCCGGCGCCTGATCGACGAAGCGTGAACTCGAATGCGTGGACAGCGTCAGCACGACCTTCTCAACGGACGGCGAATAATAGGTGCCGCCCGTCGCGGCCGCGTGAATCGCCGGAATCAGGTGATCGATCGTGTCGGATTTGCTGACAATGCACGCGATGCCGAGGCGCAGCAGCGCGCCAACGACGGCCGCATTGTCGAGCATGGTCAGCACGACCAGCTTGACGGCCGGATAGCGGCGCTGGAGATAAGAGAACAACGCGATGCCGTCGCCGTGGGTGCTATCGGGCATCGCGTAATCGGATACGACGACGTCGCATGCGCCGGCATCAAGCAGCTTGACCAGCTCGGTCGAGTTGACGGCCTTGCCGGTGAGCTGGATCGTCGGCACCGCCGACAGCCCGTGCTCGACGCCGACGAGCATCGCCGGGTGATCGTCGGCCAGCACCACGCGTATCTGATAGCTTCCCATAATCGTCCGAGTGACCGCCTCATGCGTGGGCATGGGGGTCGTTGTTTGCCTGCGCGTTCGCCGTGGCACCGGCGCATGGCCGCAGATCGTAGATGGGCGCTATATTCGCACGAAACGCGGGCGCATTCCATGAATGGGCCGGGCGGCCGGCGCCGCCGCAAAAAGACAGCCCGCCGGCTCTGGATGAGCCGGCGGGCTGACAGAAGATCGACGATTCGGGAAGCGGTCGCTCCGCGCGGCATTGCACCGCGATCGGTCAGGCCGACCGTGCGCCGCTTGCCGCCTCCGTGGCTGCGCCACGGCACGTCGGCGGAGCGGCGTCTGACGCCCGCGAACGGGCGCCCCGACCCCGCCTTACTGCGCGTCGATGCGAACTTCGACGCGGCGGTTCTGCGCGCGGCCTTCCGCGGTCGCGTTGGACGCCACCGGGCTTGCCGCGCCCAGGCCTTCCGATGCGAACGACCGGGCCTGCAGGCCGTTCTCGCGCAGGTAGACCATCGCCGAACGCGCACGCGCCCTCGACAGCGTCAGGTTGTGCGATGCGTTACCCGTCGAATCGGTGAAGCCCGTGACGGACACCTGGCGGAATTCGACGCCGCGATTGACGTCGATGAAGCGATCGAGCTCGCCGCGCGCCTGCGACGTCAGCGCGGCGCTGTCGGTCGCGAAGTTCGCATCGCCCTGCAACAGCACGCGGCGCTGCGGCACCGGCTGCGGCGCGGGCTGGGGTTGCGGCTGCGGCGCGGCCTGGACGACCGGCTGCGGCTTGCCGCACATAAACGTGATTTCTCGCGGATCCTTCATCGGCGCGCGGCTGTACACGCGGTCGATCATCTGCAGCGGCGTGAAGCCCTGGCCCTGGCAGAACGCTTCGGCCGCGCGGGCGCAGGTGTTCGCGCTGCCGAGCAGCCCGTCGCAGCTTACGCGGAACACGTTGTCCGGCTTGCCCGGCGTCGCCACGCTGCGGATATCGTAGGTCAGGCCCGATTGGGTCGTGCAGGCGCCGAGCGCCATCGCGATCGCGCCGATCGACGCGGTGCGCACCAACAGTGAAGTCATTTTCATGATGAGAAACGTCCGCCCGGAGGCGGACGCCTGATTTGAATGGGAATAAATGGAATGCGGGAAGCGGTGCCGCGCGGGCGGAGCGGCGCGAACCGCCCCGCCCTGCGCGATTACCACTGGTACGCAGCGCCCACGCCGACCGTGTTGCCGCCGCTCGACAGACCCACGCCGGCCTTCATCTTCAGGTTCTGCGTGATGCGGGCTTCGCCGCCGAACGCCACGGCCTGATAGCCCTTGTAGGTCGCGCCGCCGACGCCGAACGACAGCGTCTTGCCCGGATCGACACCCGGGATCATCGTCAGCGCGGTGGCTGCGGCGATACCCGAGTACGCGTTCTTCGACACGTCGTTGATCTGGCCTTGCAGACCGCCGACCGCGCGGTCGAGCTGGCCCTTCGTCGCCGCGTCGGACGCATTGAAGCCGTCCTTCACGTTCGACAGCGTGCGCTCGTTGCCGAGCGAACCGATCGACACGGTGTTGTCGTCCGACGCCACGGAGCCTGCGCCCAGCGCCACCGAATTCGAACCCGTTGCGCTCGCGCCCTGGCCGATTGCAACCGCGCCTTCGGCGCCGCTCTTCGAACCCGAGCCGATCGCCACGCCGTCGTCCTTCGTCGCATTCGCACCCGAACCGATGACCGTGGCGTTGTTCGCGCCCGTGCCGATCGTCGCGCCCGAACCGGCCGCCGTGTTGCCCGTGCCGTTGCCGGCGTTGGCTGCGGCGGAGCTCGCGTCGCCGGTACCGGCGAAGTACGGGTTATCGCCCGAACCGCCGCCACCACCGCCACCGTTGCCGGTCTCGAGTGCGCCGACACGATTGCCGAGGTCGTCGAACTTGTCACTGAGGTCGCTCAACTGGCCGTAGTTCACGGCGTCGTACGTGCTCGTGCCGGCCGCGACGTTCGTCAGCACCACCGGCGCCGCCGCCCCCACACCACCCAGCGTCACCTGGTTCTTCGCAATGGTGTCGTATGACACGCCGAGTGGGTTTGCACCGGCCGTCACGTCGCGGATCGCTGTCGACAGCTGGTCGACGTTCACCGCATCGGTACCCGCAACGCCTTGTGCGACGTTCGCCAGCACCACCGGATTCGACGCGCCTGCGCCGCCCAGCGTCACGTGGTCCTTCGCTGCGCTGTCATAGACCACCGCAAGCGAATCGCCCGTTGTCGGATCGAACAGACCGCTCTTGCCGAGCGTATCTTCCAGCGAACCGACACGCGTGTTCGTCGCGAACAACTGCGAGCCGTTGACCGCGTCCGTGCTCGTCGCCGACAGATCGCCTTCCGCCACGTTCGTGATCGTCGTGCCGTTCGCGCCCTTCAACTCGATCTTGTCGAAGTTCGCCGATCCGTCGGTGTTCTTGCCGTAGGTCACCGCAAGCGACGTGAGGCCCGCACCCGGGTTGGTCGGATCGACCGGTGCGACGAGGCCCGCGTTCTGCAGCTGGCTGACGTTCACCGCGTCGTGCGCATCCACGCCGTCCGCCACGTTCTTCAGCGCCACCGGGCCGGTCGCCTTGCCACCGCCCAGCGTCACCGAGTTGTAGTCCGTCGCGCCGTTCTTGTTGTCGTACGTCACCGCGGCGAACGACTGACCCGTCGTCGGATCCACCAGGCCCGAATCGGCCAACTGATTCTGGATCACCGTGATGTTGTTCGTGTTGGTCACGACACGGCCATCGAGGTTACCGAGCGCCGCGCCCACGTCGTGGTAGTCGATCGCCGGCTTCGATACATCCGTCGGATCGGCCAGCGAGTAGGTCGGCGCCGTCACGTTGCCGTTCGCGTCGACGATCGAGCCGCCACCCAGCGAATCCGCCACGCTCTGCGACACGCCATGCAGTTGCGCGCCGTTCACCGCGTCCGTGCTGGCGCCGTTCACCGCGCCTGCCTTCACGTTCGTCAGCGTCGTGCCATTCGCACCGGCCAGCGTCACCGATTCCTGCGATACATCGTCGTATGCCACAGCCAGCGACTTCAGCCCCGCGCCCGGGTTCGCCGGATCGATCGGTGCAACCAGACCCGCGTCCTGCAATTGACCGACGTTCACCGCGTCATGACGATCCGCACCATTCGCCACATTCTTCACCGCCACCGGATCCACGCCGTTACCCAACGTCACCGCGTTCTTCGATACGTCGTCGTACGTCACCGCCAGCGATTGACCCGTCACCGGGTCGATCAGGCCGCTGCCCGTCAGGGTGTCTTTCAGGCCCGTCACGCGACCGTCCAGGTTCGTCAGCGCATCGCCGACGTTGTGGTAGTCGGTCCGGCCGTTGCCCGCCGCATCCGCGAGGTCGTAAGCCGGCGCCGAGATCGTGCCGTCCGGGTTCACCGACGAACCGCCGCCCAGGTTGTCCGCCACGCTCTGCGCAACGCCATGCAACTGCGCACCGTTGATCGCGTCCGTGCTCGCCGCGCCGACATCGCCCGCCGCCACGTTCGTGATCTTCGTGCCCGTCGCCGGGTCGCCGCCCAGCGTGATCGTGCCCTTCGATGCGTCGTCGTAAGCGACGGCGAGCGGGTTGCCGGGGCCGCCAGGGTTATTGGCCACGTAATCCTTCAACTGGTCGACGTTCACCGCATCGGTGCCAGCCGTACCCGCCGCCACGTTCGTGATCTGACGTTCACCGCCCATGACACCGACCGACACCGAGTTGATGCGAGTCGCCTGGGAATTCGCGCCCAGCGCCACCGAGTTACCGGCGCTCGCCTGCGCGTTATAGCCCATCGCGGTCGCGTTCGTGCCGGTCGCCCCTGCGTTCGTGCCGATCGCCAGGCCTTGGCTAGCCGCGTTTGCACCGTTGCCGATCGCAACCGCGCTCGCTCCGGCCGCACTAGCCAGCGAACCGATCGCCGTCGCGAAGTCGGCGCCCGGCGCGGTCACCGCGCCGGAACCGATCGCCACGCTCGAACTGCCGTTCGCAGTCGCGCCGCCGCCGATGGCCGTGGCATTGCCGTTCAGCGCCTGCGCACCGGTACCGAGCGCCGTGGCTTGCGTGCCGGTCGCTTTTGCGGCCGTACCCACTGCGACACCGCCGATGCCGCTCGAGATTGCACCCGCACCCGCGGCAAGACCACCCTGCCCGGCCGCCACCGTCGACGCATCGCTGCCGTCGCCAGCCCCGTCCGCCACGAAGTAGTCGCTGCTCGCCGCGGTCTGCGGCATTGCTTTCAGCGTCGACTGGATCTGCGCCATCTGGTCGTTCACCTGATTCAGCGTCGCGGTCGAGTTGCTGGTGAGCTTTGCGTCCAGCGTGCGCAGGTTGACCGCATCGGTCCCGCTCTGTGCGTCGCCGACGTTGATGATCCGGCGCTCGGCGCCCGCCTGGCCCACCGACACCACGCCAACCTGATTCGCGATCGAGTTCGCGCCCAGCGCCACCGAGTTGATCGCCGATGCGCTTGCACCCGTACCCAGCGCAAGCGCCGAGGTCCCGCTCGCCAATGTGTTCGCACCCAACGCCACCGAACTGCCCGACACGGCATTCGCGTTCGCGCCGATCGCCACCGCGCGGCTGCCCGTTGCCGACGCGTCGTCCGTGCCGTCGTTCAGGCCGTTCGCCTTGAAGTAGCGCGTCGCCGTCGTGATCTGCTCGCCCGTCGACGCTTGCAGCGCGTCCAGTTGCGACACGTTGACCGCGTCGTTGGCGTCCACACCGTTGGCGACGTTCTTGATCTGCGTACCCGTCGCCGGGTCGCCGCCGAGCGTGATCGTGCTCTTCGACGCGTCGTCGTACGTTACCGCCGTGATCGGCTGGCCCGTCGTCGGATCGATCAGGCCCGCTGCCTTCAACTGACTCACGTTCACCGCATCGGTATCTTCGTTGCCGGCGGCCACGTTCGTCAGCGTCACCGGCGTGCTTGCGTTGCCCAGCGTCACCAGGTTCTTCGCCGTGCTGTCATACACCACCGCCAGCGATTCGCCCGTCGTCGGATCGATCACGCCACCCTGCGACAGCGAATCCTCGAGGTCGCCCACGCGGGTGTTCGTCGCGAACAGTTGCGAACCGTTCACCGCGTCCTTGCTCGTTGCTGACAAGTTGCCCGCCGCCACGTTCGACAGCGTCGTACCGTTCGCGCCGCCCTTCAGCGCGACCTCATCGAAATTCGCCGAACCGTCGGGGTTCGTGCCGTACGTCACCGCCGCGATCGGCTTGCCCGTCGCCGGATCGATCAGGCCGCTGCCCGTCAGGTTGTCCTTCAGGTCAGCGATGTCGCCCGTGTTCTGCGTCACGCGACCGTCCAGGTTCGTCAGCGCATCGCCGACGTTGTGGTAGTCGGTCCGGCCGTTGCCGCTCGCATCCGCGAGATCGTACGTCGGCGCCGAGATCGTGCCGTCCTGGTTCACGGACGCACCGCCGCCCAGGTTGTCCGCCACGCTCTGCGACACGCCATGCAACTGCGCACCGTTGATCGCGTCCGTGCTCGTCGTGCCGACATCGCCCGCCGCCACGTTCGTGATCTTCGTGCCCGTCGCCGGAGCGCCGCCCAGCGTGATCGTGCCCTTCGTCGCGTCGTCGTACGTCACCGCCGTGATCGGCTGGCCCGTCGTCGGATCGATCAGGCCCGCTGCCTTCAACTGGCTCACGTTCACCGCGTCCTTGTCGGCCACACCCGCCGCCACGTTCGACAGCGTCGTGCCGTTCGCGCCGCCCTTCAGCGCAACCTCGTCGAAGTTCGCCGAACCGTCGGGGTTCGTGCCGTACGTCACCGCCAGCGAGGCCAGGCCTGCGCCGGGGTTCGTCGGATCGATCGGCGCAACGAGGCCGGCGTCCTGCAGCTGACCAAGGTTCACCGCGTCATGACGATCCGTGCCGTTGGCGACGTTCTTGATCTGCGTACCCGTCGCCGGGTCGCCGCCGAGCGTGATCGTGCTCTTCGACGCGTCGTCGTACGTTACCGCCGTGATCGGCTGGCCCGTCGTCGGATCGATCAGGCCCGCTGCCTTTAACTGGCTCACGTTCACCGCATCGGTATCTTCGTTGCCGGCGGCCACGTTCGTCAGCGTCACCGGCGTGCTTGCGTTGCCCAGCGTCACCAGGTTCTTCGCCGTGCTGTCATACACCACCGCCAGCGATTCGCCCGTCGTCGGATCGATCACGCCACCCTGCGACAGCGAATCCTCGAGGTCGCCCACGCGGGTGTTCGTCGCGAACAGTTGCGAACCGTTCACCGCGTCCTTGCTCGTCGCCGACAGGTTGCCCGCCGCCACGTTCGACAGCGTCGTACCGTTCGCGCCGCCCTTCAGCACGACCTCGTCGAAGTTCGCCGAACCGTCGGGATTCGTGCCGTACGTCACCGCCAGCGAGGCCAGACCTGCGCCGGGGTTCGTCGGATCGATCGGCGCGACGAGGCCTGCGTCCTGCAGCTGACCGAGGTTTACCGCGTCATGGCGATCCGCGCCGTTGGCGACGTTCTTGATCTGCGTACCCGTCGCCGGGTCGCCGCCGAGCGTGATCGTGCTCTTCGATGCGTCGTCGTACGTTACCGCCGTGATCGGCTGGCCCGTCGTCGGATCGATCAGGCCCGCTGCCTTCAACTGGCTCACGTTCACCGCGTCCTTGTCGGCCACACCCGCCGCCACGTTCGACAGCGTCGTGCCGTTCGCGCCGCCCTTCAGCACGACCTCATCGAAATTCGCCGAACCGTCGGGGTTCGTGCCGTACGTCACCGCCGCGATCGGCTTGCCCGTCGCCGGATCGATCAGGCCGCTGCCCGTCAGGTTGTCCTTCAGGTCAGCGATGTCGCCCGTGTTCTGCGTCACGCGACCGTCCAGGTTCGTCAGCGCATCGCCGACGTTGTGGTAGTCGGTCCGGCCGTTGCCGCTCGCATCCGCGAGATCGTACGTCGGCGCCGAGATCGTGCCGTCCTGGTTCACGGACGCACCGCCGCCCAGGTTGTCCGCCACGCTCTGCGACACGCCATGCAACTGCGCACCGTTGATCGCGTCCGTGCTCGTCGTGCCGACATCGCCCGCCGCCACGTTCGTGATCTTCGTGCCCGTCGCCGGAGCGCCGCCCAGCGTGATCGTGCCCTTCGTCGCGTCGTCGTACGTCACCGCCAGCGACGTCAGGTCGCCCGTGCCCGGATCGATGCCCACAAGGCCCACATCCTTCAACTGCTTCACGTTCACCGCATCGGTATCCGCCGTGCCTGCCGCCACGTTCGTGATCTGACGCTCACCACCCACGACACCGACCGACACCGAGTTGACGCGATTCGTCTGCGAACCCACACCCAGCGCCACCGAGTTCTTGTCGGTCGCCTTCGCGTTAAAGCCCATCGCCACCGAATTGGCGCCGGTCGCCCCCGAGTTCGTACCGATCGCCAAACTCTGGCTAGCCGCCGTCGCGCCATTGCCGATCGCAACCGCGCTTCCGCCTGCCGCGCTCGCCAGCGCACCGATCGCCGTCGCGAAGTTGGCGCCCGGTGCGGTCACCGCACCGGAGCCAATGGCCACGCTCGAACTGCCGTTCGCAATCGCGCCGCCACCGATGGCCGTGGCATTGCCGTTCAGCGCCTCTGCACCGGTACCGAGCGCCGTGGCTTGCGTGCCGGTCGCTTTCGCGGCCGTACCCACTGCGACACCGCCGATGCCGCTCGAGACTGCATCCGCACCCGCGGCAAGACCGCCCTGCCCAGCCGCCACCGTCGACGCATCGCTGCCGTCGCCAGCCCCGTCCGCCACGAAGTAGTCGCTGCTCGCCGCGGCCTGCGGCATTGCATTCAGCGTCGACTTGATCTCCGCCACCTGATCGTTTACCTGATTCAGCGTCGCGGTCGAACCGGCGCCGATCTTTTCCTCCAGCGTGCGCAGGTTGACCGCATCGGTCCCGCTCTGCGCGTCGCCGACGTTGACGATCCGGCGCTCACTGCCCACCTGCCCCACCGACACCACGCCAATCTGATTCGCCACCGAGTTCGCGCCCAGCGCCACCGAGTTGATCGCCGATGCACTTGCACCCGTACCCAGCGCGAGTGCCGAGGTGCCGCTCGCCGATGCGTTCACACCCAGCGCCACCGAATTGCCCGACACGGCATTCGCGTTTGCGCCGATCGCCACTGCACGGGTGCCCGTCGCCAACGCGTCGTCCGTGCCGTCGTTCAGGCCGTTCGCCTTGAAGTAGCGCGTCGCCGTCGTGATCTGCTCGCCCGTCGACGCTTGCAGCGCGTCCAGTTGCGACACGTTGACCGCGTCGTTGGCGTCCACACCGTTGGCGACGTTCTTGATCTGCGTACCCGTCGCCGGGTCGCCGCCCAGCGTGATCGTGCTCTTCGATGCGTCGTCGTACGTCACCGCCAGCGATTGACCCGTCACCGGATCGATCAGGCCGCTGCCCGTCAGCGCATCCTCCAGATCGCCCACACGATTGTTCGTCGCGAACAGCTGCGAGCCGTTCACCGCGTCCTTGCTCGTCGCGGACAGGTCGCCCGCCGCTACGTTCGTGATCTTCGTGCCCGTCAGCGGATCGCCGCCCAGCGTGATCGAATCCTTCGCCTGGCCGTCGTACGTCACTGCGTTCGGGTTGCCACCGCTCGCCGCGAGCGCATCGAGCGCGTCGCCGACATTGTGGTAATCCGTGCCGCCCACGTTATAGGTCGGCTGCGTGATGCTGCCGTCCGCGCCGACTGCCGCCTGACCGCCGAGCGCGCTCGTCACGCCGGCCAACTGGCCGACGTTGACTGCATCGGTCGCACCTGTACCTGCCGAAAGATTGACGATCCGACGCTCGGAGCCCGTGTTGCCGACCGAAATGACGTTGTTCGCGGCCGCGACCGAACCGTTGCCTAGCGCAACCGAGTTGTTGCCATTCGCGACCGTATTCGCGCCGATCGCCATCGCGTTCGACGAAGATTTCGCGTTGAAGCCGAGCGACATGGCATTGTCGGCGGCCGACGACTGAGCACCGATCGAAATCGAGTTCAGATTCTCGGCCTTCGCACCATGGCCGAGCGCCACGGCGTCCTGCGAAGCGGCTGCGGAATCGCCGATCGCGACGCTGCCATCCATCCCGCCCTTCGCATTGCTGCCGATCGCGATCGAACCGGTGCCGGTCGCCAAGGCATCGTCGGTGCCGTTGTTTGCGCCGTTTGCCTTGAAGTACGGATTAGCGCCCGCGCTTACCCCTGCAATCGCATCATTCAACTGGGTGACGTTGACGGCGTCCGTACCTTGAGTGCCGGCGGCCAGGTTCGTGATTTGGCGTTGCTGCGTCGACGAGCCAACCGAAACCGTATTGTTGCGAGTCGCGGCTGCACCTGCGCCCAGCGCAACGGAATTGGTCACGTTCGCAGCGACACTGGCCTGGGAACCGAGCGCGACGGAGTTGGTTGCCCCCGCCGCCACGCTAGAACGGTCGCCGATGGCAGTAGCGCTTCCTGCGAGTGCCGCCGTACCGTTGCCCAATGCAGTGGCAAATTGACCACTCGCATTGCTTAAGCGGCCAAAGGAAGCCGAGCCGGTGCCGCTTGCTGACGCACCGGAGCCGATCGCCGTTGCGGATGTTCCTTGCGCGTTTGATGAACTGCCGATTGCGATCTGATTAGACGCACCGGACGGTGCTGTGGCGCCGCCCCCAATAGCGATGGATTCTGTACCGGCGGCGGTCGCGGCCGCCGCCGTGCTATTCACCTTGACATATGCGTTGTCGACCTTCGTCGCGAGCGCGGTGTTCATCTGGCCGAGGTTCACGGCGTCGGTGTTCTGCGTGCCGGCGGCCAGATTCGTGATCTGGCGCTGCGCCGTCGACGTGCCGACGGATACGCTGTTGGCTCGATCCGCCCGTGAGCCGAAACCCAGCGCAACGGAACTGCCGGCAGTCGAAGTTGCGCCACGCCCCACCGCCGTCGAATTCGCTCCCTGCGCGTTGGCGCCCACGCCGACAGCCACTGTCTCCCAGCCGGTTGCTTGCGCCAGCGTACCGATAGCCACCCCGTTCACTCCGCTGGCAACGGTGTTGCCACCAAGCGCGACTGCCGAGAGACCCGAAGCATTCGCATTGGCACCGATCGCCGTTGCGCTGCTGCCAGCCTGCGCCGGCGTCGCAGCCGCGTAGGTACCCGTGTTCGTCACCACATAGGGGTTATCCGATCCCGCCGCCGCAACCGCCGCGTTCAACTGATTGAGGTTGACCGCATCCGTGCCCGCGACGCCCGCGGCCAGATTGTTGATGCGGTGGCTCGTCATGTTGACGTTGTTGTCGAAATCCGCCGGGCCGGTGATATGCACACCGGAACCGCCGAGCAGCACGAGGTGGCCGTCCGAGCTCCCCATGATGCCGGCTTCGGTCGCAGCAGACGCCACGCCCGCACCGCTACCGGCTGGCGTGGTGTTGTTATAGAGCATGAACGACGGACGATGATTCTGGGTCAACTTGTTGTTGCCCCCTGCGCACGCTTGGGTAAACGCAGAACCGTAAGGGCCGCCCGATCCATAGGCCATCCCGTTTACGCCGCCCGTCGGGCCACAAAGGGCCAACCCGCCCGCGCCGTTCGCAGCGGATTGCGCATCCGCTTCGAACGGAACCGCCGTACCGCCGACACCCGCCATCATCGCCACCGCGGCCGTCACCGCCGAGCGCACGGTCGACGTCGATTTCGCATGCACGCGTGCCGTTTCCGGGGCTGCCATCCAGGTGCCCGTCGTCGCGTTCCAGACGGAACGATATGTTTTGTTCACGTTACTTCCCCTGCGTATAAAAAGATGGGAGGACGAAATTCCAGTTACATGCAGGAGGGTAATTTTTTAACTTCGCTTCGATAATCGGACGGTGGGACGCCCTACCACATATCTTCTAGGACTGGTCCGACCATGACCTTGCTTGACAATCACAGGGATATTTAAGCCGGTTTGGTTCGCTCGCCCGATAACGGATTTCGTTTGACAAACTTCTCGCACGGGCCTTATATACGCATCGCGCAGGCGACCCAGCAAATAGGACTTGTCCTAGCGATCCGAACACAATACTTCGGACTGCCCTACATACGGACAGGCAGGCTATCCCGATAATTGGCTCGTTCTCCGAGCCCGCGGCATGCATGCCGCCATCCCACACGGCCTACGGATATCGCCACCGCCGGACGGTTTCGCCCTGTTCGCAGGTCGAATCGCTCGCGGCGCCTGACATGCGCTTTGTTAAAACGGTATTCGTTTCATGCCCATCCGAAAACTCTTCAAGCCGCCGAACGGCGCGAACGCGCCGTTCGCGTCGATCGACGACGACACGCGCGACCTGAGCCTGCTGAACCGTTACCAGCGCTTCACGCTCTACGGCGGCGCCGTCGTGCTGTCGATCGTGATCGTGTTCGCGACGACCGTGCTGCTCATCGGTACCGCGCGCGACTACATTGCGAAGCGGCACGAGCTTTTTACGACGCACAAGGCACTCGTGCAACTCGAGATCGACACCAAGCAGGCATCGTTGCGGCGCTCGGTGCTCAATGCCGAGCTGTTATGGCATGGCCATCCGCCGCACCGCGACGCGCCGAGCGACGCGCTGGTGCGCGACGGGCACGTGGTCGTCGCGCCGATGCCCGGCGTGGCGCCGATCTTCGTGGCCGAGGCTGACCCGGGTCACGCGCCGTCGCGTGAAATCACCCGCTACGTCGAGCTGATGGAACGGCAGACGATCTCCGTGACCGCGGCGGCGCGGCAAACTGGCCGCCCCGTCACCGGCTACGCGTACAACCCCGACCGGACCATCATCGCGATCGCGCCGCCGCCATCGGTGCCGTACCGCGACGTGCTCGCGCGCTTCGGCGTGCCCGACACCCGCGCGTTGATCGACCGGCTCGCATTCGACGTCGCGAACTGGTCCGATCCGGCCATCGCACACGACTGGCGCAAAACACGCCGGATCTACTGGCAGGGGCCGCTCGTCGATCCGTTCACGGGCAAGTATGTGTTCCGGCTCGTAGAGCCTGCGTTTGACGGCGACCACCTGTTCATGAACTTCGTCAGCGACCTCGACGCCGGCGTGATCGACGATCGCCTCAAGCACGCGCCCGAAGACGCCGTCGTGATGCTCGTCGACCGCGACGGCCGCGTGCTGCTGAGCGAGGACCGCACGCGCGCGTCGATCGACGGCGGCGCGCTGATGCGCCGCGCGCTCGAACAGGGCGCGTGGCGCCGTGGCTTCGAACGCGCCGAGGACGGCTATCGCGACGGCGTCTTTACGATCAGCGACCGCGTGTCCGACACGGGCTTCGCGATCGTCTACGCGTATTCGTGGCGCACGATCGCGATCGGAATCTGGCCCGCGATCGCGCGGGAATTCGGCGTGACCGCGCTGATGCTGTTCGTGCTGTGGGGGCTCGTGATAGCGTTCGACCTGAAGGTGTTCGCGCCGCTGTTTCGCCGCTCGCGCCGTGTGTTCGAAAGCGAACGGATGAACCACGCGATCATCGCGACATCGCCGTTCGGCATCGGTCTCGTATCGCTCGATACGCAAACGGTGTTGCTCCGCAATCAGATGATGGAGCTTTACGAGCAGGCCGCGGGCGATCCGCCGCTGCATGCGCGCCTGCTCGCGCACCATGCCGCGCACGGCGACGGCTCGCACGCGCAGCTCGACGTCGAGCTTCCGATAACGCTCGACGACGGCCGCAAACGCGATCTGCTCGTGAACTACGTGCGGCTGCGCTACAAGGGCCGCGACACGATGCTGCTCAACTTCTCGGACATCACGACGCGCGCCGACGCCGAGCGCGCGCTCGATAGCGCGAACCGTGCGAAATCGACGTTCCTCGCGACGATCAGCCACGAGATCCGCACACCGCTCAACGCGATGCTCGGCAACCTCGAACTGCTCGATCGTGCGCCCGATCCGAGCCGCCAGAAAAACCGCCTGCACGCGGTCACGTCCGCCGCGCGCCTGCTGCTCGACATGCTGAACAACGTGCTCGACATGACCAAGATCGAGGCGGACCGGATGACGCTCGAGGCCGGCAGCTTCCGGATCGACGAACTCGCGCGCGAGGTGGTCGATCTGTTCGAGCCGATCGCCGCCGCGAAGGGCGTCGTGCTGCATGCCGATATCGATTCGCGCGTCGCGCGCCACTACATCGGCGATCCGCTGCGCGTACGCCAGATCGTCGTCAATCTCGTCAGCAATGCGATCAAGTTCACCGATCGCGGGATGGTCGCACTGTCGGTATCCGCACCGGGCGCCGATGCGACGCCGGTGACGATCCGCGTCAGCGATTCGGGCATCGGCATGACGGCCGCGCAACTCGAAACCCTGTTCGAGCCGTTCGCACAGGCCGACGCGTCGATCGCGCGCCGTTTCGGCGGCACCGGCATCGGCCTCGCGCTGAGCCGCCGGCTCGCCGAATCGATGGACGGCGGCATCACGGCCGACAGCGTGCCGAACGTCGGCTCGACGTTCGTCGTCACGCTGCCGCTGCCGCTCGACGATCGCCCCGGTGCGGCGACCGACGAACCGGGTGCCGACGCGCCGGATGCGCGCGTACTGTTCGTCGACGACAATCCCGTCAACCGCTCGCTCGTGCACGATCAGCTCGACGTGCTCGGCTATCGCGCGGACGTCGCCGCGAGCGTCATGGAAGCGCTCGAACTGGTCGAGCGCAACGACTACGCGCTCGTGATGACCGATCTCAACATGCCGGGCCTCGACGGTTACACGTTCGCGCGGGTGCTGCGCGAACGCGGCCACGTGCTGCCGATCCTGGCCGTGACCGCCCATGCGGATGCCGGCGAGCAGCGCCTGTCGCGCGAAGCCGGCATCGATGAAATCGTCACGAAGCCGACGTCGCTGAAGTCGCTCGAACTGGTGATCGCCCGCTATACGGGCACGCAACGTCAGCACCGTCCGATGCAGAACCTGCCGTCGTCCACCGGCGGACCGCTGCCTCACGAGTTGCACGCGGCGCTGTCCGACGCGACGCAACGCGCCAACGCCGCGGTCCTGCGCGCACTCGAACAGGGCGACCTGAAAGCGGCGCGCGCCGAGATCCACAGCATGCGCGGCGCGTTCGCGATGGTCGGCGAACGCGGCGTGTCGGATATCTGCGCGACGTTGGAAACGCTGGCCCAGGCCGGTGATGCGGTCGCGTTCGCACGCGGGTTCGATCAATACCGGCGCAGCGCGGATGAAGCGCTGGGCCGACGCCGCGCGACCGGCGGAAAATCGTCATGCTCGCCGGTGCCGGCCGATACCGAAGCCGGACGATAAGCACCGGCCCGCTTGCCGCACGGCAGCGGGCACGGATGGACTCCATCTACCAGATCTCGACGCCGGCCCGTCACTCGGGCGCGGCGCTTTCTCTTTGATACGTAGCGGATGTGTGATTCCTTCGTCGCTGCGCGGTGCACGATCATGGCGGCCGGCTTCGCGGCCATGCATGGCCGAGCGCCCGCGCATGACGATGCGTGCGGGATAAAGGGAGTAAAGGGAGAACAGGGAGAGTAAAGAGAGGTGCGTGGCTACCGAACGCTGAGGTTCGACGCTCGCATGAGGCAGCGTTAGGAGTAGTGCTACAAAGTAGCGTGAACCACGACCGAGCCCACCGGCCGCCGTCGAACTTGCCTCGGCGCCACGCACGACCAGCATAGCGCCGCTGCGTGCTTCAACCAATCGGACCAGGCTGATTTTCCGGTCACATTTACGTGCTCGGGTTTGACGGTCATGCTGCCGCCATTTGGCGGTGCCGCGCGGAGCCGCCTGCGTTTCCGCCTGCCGCCCGCGCGAAACCAGCGTTACTGGCGAATCGTTGCTTGCGACGCCAGTTTGTCGACCAGCGCGTTCATGGCCTGGCTCGTCGCATGCGCTTCCATTTGCTGGCGCAACACGGTCTTCGCCTGATCGAACGTCGGCACGACGGTCGGCCGCTTCTCGGCGAGCTTCGCGAGCACGAACGCATTGCCGACCTGAACCGGGCCGACGGTCGCGCCCGGCTGCGCCGATGCGATCGCCTGCGCGACGGGCAACGGCAGGCCGCCCGTGTTGCCTTCGGTCACAGGCGTCTTCAGCGAGAACCACGGGGCGACGCCCGCATTGTCGACGGTGTTGTACTTCTTCGCGACCGCGTCGAATGCGGCGCCCTGCTTCAGCTCCGCGAGCGCGGCATTGGCCGTGGCGGCGTCGGCAACGCCGATCACTTCCGTGTGGTAGTCGAACTTCCCGGCGGACGCGACGATCGCGTCGTAGCGCGCCTTCACCTGTGCGTCGGTCACGGGCTGCACGCGGGTCGTATCGCGCAGATAGAGGTTCGCGGCGGCTTCCGTGCGGGCGCGCGCCACGATGCCGAGCACTTCCGGACGGCTGCCGTAGTTCGCCTTGTCGGCGGCCTGCTCGACCAACTGACGGACGATCAGGTCGCGCTTGATCTGCGCGCGCAGCGCCGGCGTGTCGGGCTGGCCCGATGCCTTGACGATGCTGTCGACATCGGCTTGCGCGATCGGCTGGTTGTTGACGAGCGCCGCGACGCCCTTCGGTAGTGCCGATGCGGCTGCTTGCGGCTCGGCGGCCGATACGTGCGTGATACCGGCCGCGCCGACGAGCGCGACGATGGCGGAAATGGCGTGGAGGCGATTCTTCTTCATGAGGGTGTCCTTCCTTGGTAAGTGAAATCGAATATCGCGCTCGGCATGACGATGAACGCGTGTTCCCGCGATGCCATCGCGGCTGGTCTGCCGACGCCACGGTGCAGCGAGGCGGTCGTCACGCAGAAGGGTGATGCATGCACTTGCGCAACGTTTCGTGTCGCGGCACCGGCAATCAGGGCTCGCGCCGCGATTGCGCGCCCGCGTCATGCGTGTTTGCGAACGCCGGCACGAAAGAATGTCCTGCGCTCGCATCTGGCAGCGTTGTTCCGACAATCAACCGTGGAGGTCAATTAACGCGACCGAGCCCACCGGCCGCCGCAGGGCACTCATTCGTGTCGGTTCCACAAGCGGTTCGCTGCGCGCCCGGGAAAAAGACGCCGCCCGAACCCGAGCGGCGCATCGAACGAAGACGAGCTTCGGATACGAGGTATCGAACGGTCACCATGCATCCGTTCGATTCGATCATTGTCAAGGGGTCGCAAGTATTCGCACAATCGGCCCAGTCCGATTCGGGGTGTCCGTGCGAACGCCGATCCATTGAATCAGACAGGTCTGATTCCCTCTCCTACCGGCGTTGGACACAATGGCCGTGCTGGATGACACCCCCTGTCACCCCGGCACATCGCCGTAGTTGTCTCCGTTCGACACCGCCCGCTCCGGGCGGTGCTTTTTTGCGCACGGTCGCGATGGCAATCGCCGTTTCGATCGAAACAGGCGGGTTCAGGCGTGGGCGCTCGGTGGTGGTCGGTGGGCGCGGCCACGACAGAGGTGTTGGAGTTGAAACAGATACGCTGCCATATGCGGACATCGAACGCTTACGCCTGAGCCCGACCGCTTCCCCGTGCCACGTCGGCACGACACAGGCGAGGTCTCGCACGATGCACACCCATCACGCCACGCACCACGATCCGGCCTATCTTGCCCGGCTCCGATACGACCTGCTGCGCTTCGCCCGTATGCAGCTACGCGACGCCGATGCAGCGGAAGACGCGGTTCAGGAATCGCTTGCTTCTGCATGGATGCATGCCGATCAATTCGATGGTCAATCCGAACACAAGACCTGGGTGTTCGGCATCCTGCGGAACAAGCTGATCGACACGATGCGTGCACGCAGGCGAACGATCAATGCATCCGCGCTCGAATCCGGGCTCGACGGGGAATCGCTGTTCGATCGGGAACTCTTCGACGCGTCGGGTCACTGGGCGCCACATGCGGCACCGCGCCCGTGGCCCAGGCCCGACACCCTGTTGCAGCGGCAACAATTCTGGACGCTGTTCGAATCTTGCCTGAACCGGCTGCCGGAACGGCTCGGGCAGGTCTTCATGATGCGGGAATTCCTCGAGTTGGAGATGCCCGCCATTTGCGACGAGCTCGCGCTCACCGCCAATCACTGCAGCGTCCTGCTCTATCGGGCACGAACGCATCTGCGCACTTGCCTCACCGAACAAGGACTGACGACTCAAGATGCTGCCGGGGAAGTGTAAAGACATCGCGCGCCTGCTGTCGGACGCGCTGGATCGCCCGTTGACCGCAAGCGAACGGTTGCGCGTACGCGTGCATTTGCCGTTGTGCGGCAGCTGTCGGCAGTTTCGCGAACAGATTGCGGTACTGCGCGACGCGGCGCACGCCGCGAGCCGGATCAAGCATTCCGCATAGGGAATGCTGCGCCTCTGCGGCGCAGCGTCGCCGGATCATCGCCCGCGATAGATCGGCAGTTCGTGCCCGAGCGGCTCGACCCGACCGCCAGATTCCGACACGGCACCCATCCGCACCCCGTATCCGCTTGCATCCGCCGGGACTGCTTCCGCCATCCGGGTCTTCATCAGCGCCGCCTGCAATTTGACGGGATAGCTCGGATCCTCGCCCGACGACCGGTAGCCCGTGGCCTGCAACGCGACCAGTCCAGCTCTGACCTGCGCGCGCGTCACGGCTTCCCGAGCAGCGGCGAATGCGGGGATCGACGTGACGGCAACGGCAATCGCAACAACCGGAACGAAGAGTTTGTTCATGTGACTTCTCCTGATCGTAAAAAGGTGGATGTCGGCCACGATCGTCATGGCCGACACCGAATCTGTCGATCCGGAATCACGGATATGACAGCGCAATCGTGGGGCTCGCGCCGCCCGATGAAATCCGTCGCGCCACGCTCCAGCGAATTCCGGCCTTCCAATCATTTTTCCACCTAAGTCCAGTCCTACAAAATATCCGTCAGGACTGCATCGAGTCCGATGGTTTTGAGATGCCATCGCCCATAGACTCGTTTCATTCCCGGATCCGCGAGACGAATTTCCGGGCGAAACGCCGCGCATGCGGCCGCGGGTACGAAGCGCGATCACCGCGAAGATCCAGCATGCGCGCGACAGGCATGAATGGGTGAATCACATGAAAAAGAAACACGCTCCGCGCAGCGAGATCGTCGTATGCACGGTCGACGTCGTCGTAATCGTCTTGGTCGCGGCGCTGGCACACCAGGGATCGCTCAGCGATTTCGCCACGCTCAGGCTCGAAGCAATTCTGGCCGGCGTCAGTGCGCTGCTCGCCGCGTTCCTGCTGCGGCTTGCGGGCCTCGGTCTTGACGGCCGCAAGCTGCCCGCGACGCGTCATGCGTTGCGCACGCTCGCGCTGTGGCTCGTCGTGCAGGGCTTCGTCTTCGTGAAGATGGTCGCGCTGACGACCGTCACGGTCGTGCTGCTGACCTGGTTCCTCGACTGGACGATCGGCGTGGCCGCCGTGCTGATCGTGTTCCGGATCGCGCTCAGCGTGGCGCGCCGCCGCAGCCTGCGCGCGCCGGTCGCACCGGCCAGGGTTGCGATCGTCGGCAGCGGCGCACGCATCGTGCAGATCGCGGCGGAACTCCGCTCGAGCGCGGCGGCCCGCTACCGGATTGTCGGCGTGTATCGCACGTCTGGCGAAACGGTCGGGCTCGGCGACGATGCGCCCGTGCTGAACGATCTTGCATCGTTCGCCTCGTGCGCACGTCGCGAGCATGCGGAGGAAATCTGGATCGCACTGCCGCTCGACGACGACGCAACGGCTCGCGCAGTCGACGAGTTCCGGAGCGATTTCGTCGAACTGCGCCTGATGCCAGACGTCAGCAAGCATGCGCTATTCGGCAGCCGCGTCGACGAGATTCTCGGCGGGCCGGCCATTTCGCTGGCCGCACCGCCGCTGTCGCGCGGCGCGCTGGTACTGAAGGCGGTGTTTGATCGCATGTTCGCCGCCGTCGTACTGATCGTGCTGATGCCGGCACTGCTAGCGATCGCGCTGGTGATCAAGCTGTCGTCGCCGGGGCCGGTACTGTTCACGCAGCAGCGGCGCGGCGCCGACGGTCGCACGTTCGACATCTACAAGTTCCGCACGATGCGCGCGCATGCGGAACAGCCGGGCACGGTCGTGCAGGCGTCGCGTGGCGACCCGCGCGTCACGCGGATCGGCGCGCTGCTGCGCCGCACGAGCCTCGACGAGCTGCCGCAGTTCGTCAACGTGCTGCTCGGCGACATGTCGGTGGTCGGCCCACGGCCGCATGCGGTGGAGCACGATGCGCAATACCGGACGCTCGTGGACGGCTATATCCACCGCTACCGGATCAAGCCGGGCATCACCGGCTGGGCGCAGGTCAACGGCCTGCGTGGCGCGACCGAGCGGGTCGAAAGCATGCAGTCGCGTGTCGAGTATGACCTGTACTACCTGCGCAACTGGTCGTTCGCGCTCGACCTGCGAATCATCGGCGCGACGGTGCTGAAAGGGATCGTGCACCCGAACGCGTACTGAGCGGCGCGGTCGCTCGCCTGTGCGGCGGGACGGCTGCCGCCTTTTTTTGATTGCCCCATCCGGCCTCGCGCGAGCGAGGCCACCGCGCGCCGTCGCCTCGTGGCACGCCGCGCAACAGGAAAGAAACCCATGAACCTCCCGATCGCATCGGCGGACGCGAGCCGTCGCCGTGCGCTCGCGCTCGTTCTGACGGCCTGCGTGTGGCTGTCCGGATGCGTGCTGGCGCCCGGCATGAAAATGAACCCGCCGTCCTCCGGGCCGCTCGACGTTGCCCCGGGCAACGCGCTGGGCAATGTCACGACGCCGGCCGCCCACACTCGCCTGATCGCGACGCCGGGCACCGCACCGGCGAACGCCGGCGGCAACGTCGCCGCATCGCCTGCGTCGCGCACGCCCGTCGCGATGCCGCCGTTCGTCACGATCGATCCCGCGCTCATCGCCCGCCAGAACACCGCACGCGATGCCTCTGCCGCGTCGTTCGACGTACCGGCCGCGCCGCGCGCGCCGTCCTATCGGATCGGCCCCGGCGACGTGCTGCAGATCACCGTATGGGATCACCCCGAACTCGCCGCCGCGCAAACCGGCGCGCAGCAGACCCCGCCGCGCGCAGCCGATCCCATCGCCGGCTTCGTCGTCGACGATCGCGGCAACCTCACGTTCCCCTATGCGGGCTCGCTGAAAGTCGCCGGGTTGACCGTGGCCGACGCGCAGGCACGCGTGAAGCGCGCGCTCGGCGCGATCTATCGCGATCCGCAGGTGACGCTGCGCGTCGCGTCGTTCCGTTCGCAGCAGGTCTACGTCGACGGCGAAGTCCACACGCCGGGCGCGCTGCCCGTCAACGACGTGCCGATGACGCTCGCCGACGCGATCGCGCGTGCGGGCGGCTTCACGGCCGCCGCCGACCAGAGCGATCTGACGATCGTGCGCGGCGGCGTGCCCGTGCGTGTGGATTTGGCGCGCCTGCTCGAACGGCATCGCGATCCGTCCGGCATCGTGCTGCGCGGCGGCGACCTGCTGCGCATCGGCGCGCGCGACGACAACGGCGTGTACGTGATGGGCGAGGTGAACCGCCCGCTGCGCGCACTGCCGAAACGCAACGGCCGCCTGTCGCTCAGCGACGCGCTGCTGCAGGCCGGCAGCATCAATTCGAACACGGCCGACGCGGCGCAGATGTTCGTGATCCGAGACGCGCATGGTCGCACACCGACGGTATTCCATCTCGACGCGCGTTCGCCGGTCGCGATGGTGCTCGCGAACCAGTTCGAGCTGGAGCCGAAGGACATCGTCTACGTGGACGGCGACGGCCTCGTCCGCTTCAGCCGCGTGCTGAGCCTGCTGCTGCCGAGTGTCAATACGGGCGTCGCCGCCGGGATCGCGGCGAAATGAGCGCGCATCCGTTTCTGCTCGTCGTGTGCGAAGGCAATATTTGCCGCAGCCCGCTCGCGGCCGCGCTGTTCGCCGCGCGGCTGCCGCACGTCGGCGTCTGCTCCGCCGGCCTCGCGCCGCTGACGGGCCACGCCGCCGATCCACTCGCGCGCGACATGGCAGAAACGCGCGGGCTGACGCTCGACGCGCACGTCGCCCGGCCCGTCACGCGCGAGCTGGGCACGCGCGCCGATCTGATCTTCGTGATGGACGGCGAGCAGCGGCGCACGCTCGAATCCCGCTACCTGTTCCTGCGCGGCCGTGTGTTCCGGATCGGCGAACACGCGCGCGGGCCGGGTAGTGCATCGCCCGGCTTCGATATTCCCGATCCGTACCGCGGCACGCGTGCCGATTTCATTCATTGCGCGACGTTGCTCGACCTCGCGGTCGAGGGCTGGCTGCCGCGCATCGCGGCGCGCTGGCCTGCAGCCGGCACGCCTTTCCCGATTTCCTCGTCATGACCACTTCCCCTCTCCCGGAGCGCGAGATCGACCTGATCCACGTGCTCGACGTGCTGCGCGGCGCGCGCTGGACGGTCGCCGCGATCGCGGCCGCCTGTATCGCCGCCGGCACGCTCTACGCGTTCGTCGCGCCGCCGACCTACCAGGCCGACCTGATGATCCAGACCGACAGCGCGACCGACACCGCGTCGAAGAACCTGCTCGGCGACGCCGCGTCGTTCTTCAACGTCGCGTCGCCCGCATCGGCCGAAGCGCAGGTGCTGTCGTCCCGGCTCGTCGTCACGCGTGCGGTCGACGACCTGCGCAGCTACATCGTCGCGAAGCCGGCGCGCGTGCCGCTGCTCGGCGCGTTCGTCGCGCGCTTCAACGACGGTGTCGCCACGCCGGGCATCCTCGGCTTCGGCGGCTATGCATGGGCGCAGGAGCGCGTCGACGTGACGCGTTTCGACGTGCCGCCGCGCGTTGAGGGCGACACGTTCCGCGTGGTGCGCGTCGATGCGACCCGCTACCGGCTGTCGGGCTCCAGCCTGACGGCCGATGCCGTCGGCACCGTCGGCAAGACCGAAACGTTCTCGACCAACCATGGGCCGCTGACCCTTCTCGTCGCCGGCTTCGACGCGCAGCCGGGCACCGCCTTCAAGCTGATCCGGCAATCGCGCGCCGAGACGATCGACACGCTGCGCAAGACACTCGACGTCCAGGAAAAGGTCAAGCAATCGGGCGTGCTCGTCGCGACGTTGCGCGGCAAGAATCCCGATACGATCAGCGCGACGCTCAACGCGCTCGCGCACCGTTATGTCGAACAGAACACCGAGCGGCGGACCGCCGATGCAACCCTGTCGCTCGCTTTCCTGAACGGCCAGTTGCCGCTCGTCAAGCGGCAGCTCGAACAATCGGAGCAGCGCTATGCGACGCTGCGCAGCGGCATGCACTCGGTCGATCTGGCAGAAGAAAGCAAGCTTGCGCTCCAGCAGGGCGCGGATGTGCAGACACGCATGCTCGAACTGCAGCAGAAGCGCGACGAACTGTCGAAACGCTTCCTGCCGACACACCCCGACATGGCCGCGCTCGACGCGCAACTCGCCACGCTGAAACGCGAGCAGGGCAGGTTCGACGCACGCATCGCGCGGCTGCCGGCACAGCAGAGCGAGGAAGTGCGCGCGCAGCTCAACGTAAAGGTCAACACCGACCTGTACACCGCGCTGCTGAACAACATCCAGCAGCTCGAACTCGTGCAGGCCGGCAAGACCGCCAGCGTGCGCGTGGTCGACACGGCCGTTTCGCCCGTCGACTCGGTGCGGCCGAACCGCCCGGTCGTGATCGCGGCCGCCGCGCTGGCCGGGCTCGCGCTAGGCTTGATCGCCGCATTCGCGCGTGACTTCCTGTACGGCGGCCTGACGGCGGTCGACGAGATCGAGCGCTACACGTCCCTGCCGGTGCGCGCGATCCTGCCCGCCGCGGCGCGCCAGCGCGGCCTGACGCGCGCGATGGAGCGCCGCGACGGCGGATTGCACGTACTCGCGTACGACGATCCGTTCGAACCCGCGATCGAGGGCCTGCGCAGCCTGCAGACGACGCTGCATTTCTCGCTCTCCGGCGTCGCCCATCCGCTCGTGCTGATCACCGGCCCCGCACCCGGCACCGGCAAGTCGTTCGTATCGGCCAACCTCGCCGCGGTCTGCGCGTCCAGCGGCCAGCGCGTGCTGCTGATCGACGCCGACCTGCGCAGGGGTTACCTGCACCAATGCTTCGGCCTCGAACGCGGCGCCGGCTTCGCCGACGTGCTCGCGGGTCACGCGAACCTCGACGACACGCTGCATCGCGGCATCGCGCCGAACCTCGACTTCCTGTCGACCGGCACCCTCCCCGATGCGCCGTCCGTGCTGCTGCAACACGAACGCACCGGCGCGCTGCTCGCCCGGTTGCGCGAACGCTACGACCTCGTCGTCGTCGATACGGCGCCGATCCTCGCCGCCGCCGATGCGACCTGGCTCGCCACGCACGCGAACACGACGCTACTCGTCGCCCGCGCGGGCGCGACGCGGGCCGGCGAACTGATCGAATCGGCCCGCCGGCTGCCGCAGCGGGCGGAAAGCGCGGTGAACGTCGTGCTAAACGCGCTTGACCCGCGCGCCGGCGCATCGGCGTTCGGTTCGAAGTACGGCGGCTACCGCTATGAAGCGTATCGCTACACCTGCGACACGCGTTGCACGCACGTGGCCCGCCTGCGCGCCACCCTTCGACGGCTGCTCCGGAGGTCCGCATGACCGAACTCGATCTGATCGAACCGCCCGTCGTGCGTCCGCCCTCGCCGACCCACACGCCCGAGCCGCCAGCGCGCGCCGACGCGCCGCTGCGCATCGCGCTCGTCGTCGAAGCGGCGGGCGGCGGCGTCGCCGTGCATCTGACCGACCTGATCGCGGGCCTGCGCGCCCGTTCGAACGTCGAGCTGCATTTGATCGCCCCGCTCGGCGACCGCTTCGACGACGCGATGCTGTCGCACGCCGCCGCGCAATGCACGTCGTTTCACCGCCTGCCGTTGCGGCGCGCGGTCAGTCCGCACGACCTGCGCGGCGTGCTCGCGTTGCGCGCGCTGCTGCGCCGGCTGCAGCCCGACATCGTGCACAGTCACAGCTCGAAAGCCGGCGCGCTCGCGCGCTTGTGCCGCGGGCCGTGGAAGCAGGTCTATACGCCGCATGCGGTCTATACGCTGAATCCGACGCTGCCGCCGATGAAACGCGCGTTCTACGGCGGCATCGAACGCCTGCTCGGCAACCTGTGTTCCGATGCGGTGATCGCGGTGTCGCGCGACGAAGCGGACCATCTGCATACGCTCGGCATCTCACAACGCCGGATCCGCCTCGTCGAGAACGGCGTGACGCCGCCGGCATTGCTGCCGCGCCCCGCCGCGCGCGCGGCGCTCGGGCTCGCGAAAGACACGTTCGTCGTCGGCTTCGTCGGGCGCTTCGATCACCAGAAGGGCGTCGACCGCCTCGTGCGCATCGCGCGCCTGCTGGAGCGGCGTTACGACACGCGCCTGCAAGTCGTCGCGATCGGCTCCGGCGATTTCGATCGGGCCGCCGGCGCCGAGACGCACGACCTGCCGATGAATCTGCACGTCGCCGGCCGCATCGACGACGCGCGCCGCTATTTCTCCGCGTTCGACCTGCTCGCGTTGCCGAGCCGCTACGAAGGCTTCCCGTACGTCTGCCTCGAAGCCGTCGCCGCGCACGTGCCGATGGTCGCGACGCGGGTCGCGGGTGCGGCCGAACTGATCGGCGAGTACCACGTCGGCATGGCCGTGCCGAACGACGACGATCCGGCGGAATTCGCCGCGATGGTCGCGCGGCTCGTCGACCACCCGACCGCCCGCGCGACGATGCGCACGCAATGCGCGCAGGCCTACCGGTATTTCTCGGCCGACGCGATGGTCGACCGTACGTTCGCCGTCTATCTCGACCTCCTCAAGGACAACGCATCATGACCCGCCCCGTTCACGTCGCGCTGCTGCATGCGTACAGCGCGCGCAATTCCGGCGACGGGCTGCTCGTCGAGCTGTCGGTCGCGTTGTTGCACGATGCATTCGGTCCCGACACCCGGGTGTCGATCGTCGCGGCCGATCCCGCATCGTTTCCCGATCATCCCGACGTGCGCCCGGCGCCGGTGCTCGCCGCGACCGGCAGCCGGCGCGTCGTGCAAGCCGCTGCCGCCGCACTGCCCGTCGCGCTCAACCCGTCGCTCACAGACCTGCGCGCACTGTTGAGCAACGTCGACGTGATCGTCGGCGTCGGCGGCGGCTATCTGCGTGCGCGCAACGCAATCGAGGCCCTGAAGCTGGAAGCTGGCCACCTGGTGCAGATGCGCGCCGCTCGTGCATCCCGCAAGCCGGCCGTCTATCTGTCGCAAAGCATCGGGCCGGCGGCCGGCAATCCGGTGCTCGCCAGGCATCTGACGTCGCTGCTCGCAGGCTTCGATACCGTGTTCGTGCGCGACGGCCGGTCGGCCGCGCTGCTCGCCGCGAATTCGAACACCCGCCGTGCGCCCGATCTCGCGGTACTCGCGTTCGGCCAGCGTGCGGGCGGCCTGCCCGAGCGAGCGAACGCCGCCGCCGCGACGCCAGCCCATGTCGCGCTCGTGCTGCGCCGTCCGCCGGCCTGGAGCGATGCGCAATGCGCGTGCTACCACGCGTCGACCGCCGCGCTGATCGAGCGGCTGCGGGAGTCCTGCCGGGTCACGTTCGCGGTGCAAAGCACCGGACGCGGCAACGACGACGGCGCGTACTACCGCGAACGCGGCTTCAACGCGTCCCGCTCGCTGAAAGAAGTGCTTGCCGTCGACACGCCGGACGCCGTCGTTTCGGTGCGCCTGCACGGCGCACTCGAATCGGTGCTGCACGGCGTGCCGGCCTATCACCTCAGCTATGAGCGCAAGGGATTCGGCGCCTATGCCGATCTCGGCGTCGGCGACTGGGTCGCGAATGCGGCGGATTTCGACGCGGACGCCGTCTGCGACACGCTGTTCGCACTCGATGCACTGCGCCGCTTCTGGTCACAGACCGAAACCGGGATCGTGCGTCTCGGACTCCAGCGCGAGTGGATCGTCACGGCACTGCGCGATGCGCTCTGCAACGGGGCGACGCCATGAGTGCCGCCTGGTCGCGTCTCGCGCTGCGCGTGAGCGCCCTCGGCCTGAAGTTCATGCTGACCATCGCCGTCGCGCGCATGCTCGGCTTCGACGCGGTGGCCGTATACGGCTTCGCGCTGGCCGTGTCGGTTGTCGCGTCGAAGGTGCTCGGGCTCGGTTTCAGCACCGAGATCAATCGCCGGCTGTCCGGCCGCGAGCCGCGCGAGGCGATCCGAACCTGCGTCCGCCTGTTCGGGCTCTACGGGGGCGTCTATGCGATGCTGTGCGGATTGGCCGCACTGCCGGGCTGGGCCTCCGGTGCGTGGCGCGTCGCGGCGCTGCCGGGTATGCCGCTGGTGCTGGTCGCACTGATCGCGTGCGCCGAGCATGCGGCGCTCGAAGTCAATACGTGGCTGTTTTCGCTGCATCGCACGCGCGCCGCGTCGTGGCTCCTGTTCGTCCGCGCCGGCGCATGGGCCGGCGTCGCGATCGCCGCGCTGGCGGCCGGCGCGATCGATTCGATCAACGGGCTGTTCGCGATCTGGCTCGTCGCTAACGTAGGCGTCGTCGCAATCGGCTGGGCGCTGATCGTGCGCGTCGCGCGCAGCCTGCCCGCGCCATCGGCCGGTTTCGCCGCGCCCTCGGGACTCGCCAGGGTCTGGCGCGACGGGCTGCCGTTCTTCGTCGCGCTGCTGCTGCTGTCGGTGCTCCAGTATCTCGAGCGCTTCGTCGGGTCCGCGATGCTCGATGCGAACGAACTCGGCCGCTACGTGTTCGTGTGGTCGATCGCGAACGCGATCCAGACCATCGCGTCGGCCACCGTCGTCGCGGTCGCCGCGCCGCGCCTCGTGCGTACGCTCGACGGCACGCACGGTGCGGCGCAGGCGTTCCGCCGCGAGCTCGCGCAGTCGCTGCGCGCATCGCTCGCGTTGACCGGTGCGGCAGCGATCGCGATTGCCGTCGCGCACGGCTGGATCTTCCGGCTGGCGCATGCCGGCGGCGGCGCGGCGCCGACCGCGATCTTCATGGTGCTGCTGCTGTCGTTCATGCTGCGCGCGGCCGCCGACGTACTGTGGGCAGCCGCCGTCGCGCTGCGCGCGGGGCGCGTCGTGGCCGGCGTGATGGCCGCGCTGACGATCGTCTGCGTGCCGATGTCGATCTCGCTGGTTCACGAGCAGCGCGCGCTCGGCGCGGCCGGCGCGCATCTCGTCGCCAGCATTGCCGTGACCGCGTGGCTCGCGTGGATCGTCATGTCGCGCCTGCCCGTCGCTCGCCGCGCGCGCCCCGGATCCGCCGATGCTGCGTAGCCTGATCGCCGGCGGGCCCCAGCTGAGCCGCGGATTGCGCGATGCCGTCGCAGCGGCCGTCGCGCTGCTGTATCTCGCCGTCTATGCGAACGCGCGCGCGCTGCTGCCCGAGTTCATCTTCCGCGATGCGGACAAGATCCAGACGCAGATCGGCGGCGGCTCGACCTACGACGGTTCGTCGTTCGACGCGGTCGGCAAGCTGTACCAGGCGCTCGGCGACCCCGGCACTTGGGTATTCGTGGCGACGCTCGGCGTCGCCACGATCGTGATCGCGCTGCGCAGCACACGGCGGCTCGGCGGCTTGCTCGCCTGTCTCGCGCTGCTCGCGCCGTGCCTGTTCTTCAACCTGTTCGTCGCCAGCAAGGACACGATCGTCGTCGCGATGTCGATCGCATTGTTCGCAGCAGCCCGTCTGCGCGGCACCGCGCGGCCGATGCTGGTCGCCGTGTTGCTCTATGTCGGCTATGCGGCAACGATCCGCAGCTATTTCGCGCTGATTCTCGCGATCGCGCTCGCGGCTTGGGCGTTCCGGCGCATGTCGGCGCTGCCTAGGATCGCCGGCGCGCTGCTGGCCGCCGCCATGCTCGTCGCGCTGCCGAACGCCGTCTATATGCTGCTTCAGCGGCCGCGCGATCTCGCGGTCGACTATCTCGTCTATGCGTCGCCATTCGGCGCCCGGACGAGCTTCTACAACCCGTTCCCGCCCGATTCGTTCGTGCATTTCGCGGGCAACTACGCGTACTCGCTCGTCCGACTCAATCTGCCGGTGCTGTTCTCGTTCGATCCGAAGGGATTCGCGATGCAAGGATTGATCGCGTTGTTTCTCGGCGCCGCGTGGCGCCGCGTGCCCGCCGGGCGTGCGCATGACGGCAGAACCACCCCCGCACGCGCCGGCGAGCTGCTCGCCTGCCTCGTGCTCGGCCACGTGGCCGTGTCGATGCTGTTCGAACCCGATCTCGGCAGCTACCTTCGGCACCTGTCGAGCGTGTCGCTGTTCGCGATCGCACTGTGGTCGATCCGCACGCGGCCGTTGTCCCCGGCCTGATCAGCGGCCGGCAGGCACCGCGCGCAGCGACGATTCGACCGCGTCCAGCGCGGGCTTCGGCGTACGGTCGTCCCGGACGATGCCGTAGCTGCGCTGCGCGGCATCGGTCGCATGGGCCGTATCGGCCCATTCGTAGAGCGAGATCAACGGCGTGGCAAGGTGGCCGCGCGCATCGAACAGCGCCCGCAGGCGCTTCGCCTGGCGCTGCTCGCCAGCCGCGCCCGCGCTCGGCACGCCGACTTCGGTGACGATCGCGGGCAAGCCGTAGCGTGCGCCGATATCGTGCGCGGCATCGCGGATTTGCGCCGGCGTCATCCCGTATGCGTGATACGCCACGGCATCGAGACAATGCGGCGCCGCGCCGTGCGTCTGCATCAGCAGGCGGTCCGGCACGCTGCCCGGCAGCGGCGCACGCGCGAACGCGAAGCCGACGATCGGCACTGCCGTCCGCCGCTCGGTCAGTCGGCGGCAGAGCGCATTCGCGAACAGCGGGAACGTGTGGACGACATCGCCCGTCGACCAGTAGCGGCCCAGATCGGGTTCGTTCCACAACTCGACGGCGACCAGCGCGCGGGCGTGCTGGTCGGCAAGCTGCACGATCGCGTCGGCCGTCCGCTCGCCCGCATTCGCGAGCGTCGCGGCGAACGCGTCGCCGCTCGATGCGGCCGGCGCAAGCGGCTTGAGTGCCCGCACGGTAAGCAGCACAGGCAGACGGGCCGACCGCGCGGCCGCGAATGCATTGTCGATCTGCCGGCGATAAGCCGCGCGATCGAGGTGATCGGTCCATACGCCGAAACGCACGAATTCAAACCCGGCCTGCCGGACCTGGCGCGCATCGTCGGGTGTGAACGACTGGATTTTGACCTGAATGCCGACGAGCGGCTTGTCTGCGGTGGCGCCAGGCCAGGGCTGGCGATCGGCGGCGAGCGCCGCGAGCATCGACAGGCAACCGAGCACGGCGACGACAAGCTTGCGGATGACAGGGAACATGGTGTGAACGGAGAATCGACGATGTTGAGGGCATCGCGACGCGACGGCGGATATGCCGGCCGCGTTCGGCCCACGTGCAACGGCGCTTGTTCGCGACCGCGTACGACGACTTGAGATCGGTTGCGGAAACGGGATGACCACTGCATCGGTGGCCGATTGAACCGACGCACCTTATCGATGGAATGTGGCCGCAACGTTTTCTACCGGCATCGGCATTGTTCCAGACCACTGCACGATTCACCATCGGACTGGTCCCAGGCACCCGATGTTCCTGCCGAACCGCGACGGAGCAGGAGCCGGCATGGGATACGCAGGACTTCCATCCATGCAAAACGCAAAAGCCCTTGACCGGCACGCATACACCGATCAAGGGCATCCGTCACGTTACGCCATGACGGCAGACCGCTTACCAGTAGAAACCGCCACCCACGACGGCGCCGACTTCGCCGCGACTGCTCGTGTTCGCCGATGCCTTGATCGTCCACTTGCCGTCACGGGTCATGTACGACACGCCCAGCGCCGAACCGTACTCACCGCCGTACGTGCTGCCGGCCATCGCGACGAACGTCCGACCGGGCAGCGTCGACTGCGGCAAGCCCGCCACCGCCATCGCCGCGGCCACGCCGCCCATCGCGTCCTGACGTGCGCTGCGAGCTGCATTGTTCATCTGCTGCACGTTGACCGCATCGGTCGGCGCGGTGCCGGCCGCGACGTTCGTGATTTGCCGCTCAGCGCCCGCACTACCGACCGACACCGCGTTGTCGCGATCCGCGACCGAACCGGCGCCCAGCGCGACCGAGTTGTTGCCCGATGCGTTCGCGTTCTGGCCGACTGCCGTGCTGCCGCTGCCGGACGAATTCGAACCCTGGCCCAGCGCCGTGCTGCCGGCGCCCGACGCGTTCGAGCCGTGCCCGATCGCCGTGCCGTTGTTGCCGGAAGCCAGCGAACCCTGACCGATTGCCGTGCTGCCGCCGGCCGATGCGCTCGCGCCGTTGCCGATCGCCGTGCTGTTGCTGCCCGCCGCATCGGCTTCAGGGCCGAGCTGCACGCTGCCTTCGCCACTACCGGACGGATCGAAGTCGCCCGAGCCGTTACCCGGTCCGCCGGGGCCACCGGAACCCCCACCCGCCTCCAGGTCGGACACACGGTCGCCGAGGCCGGAGAACCGATTCTCGAAGTCCTGCTGCATCGCGAACAACTGGCCGCCATTCACCGCATCCATGCTGCCCGACGCGATCAGGCCCGGTGCGACGTTGTGCAGCCAAGTACCACCCGAGCCACCGAATGTCACGTGGTCGAGATCGACACCGTCGTACACCACGGCACCGAGTTCCTTGCCCGTGTAGTCGATCAGGCCGGTTGCCTTCAACTGCGCGATCGTCACCGCATCGTCGTCTTTCACACCGTTCGCGACACCCGACAGCGTGCGCGCACCGCCCGTTCCGGCGAAGTTCACCGACGTGCCGCCCGTGCTCGCGGCGACCGTGATCGCGCCCGTCGTCCGGTCCTGCTGGACGAGACCGATCTGGCCCGACGCGAGCTGGCTGTTGATGTTCGTGATCTCGGTACGGTTGTCCGAGATATCCGATGCGTTCTGCGCGACGGCCTGGTTCGTGGCATACAGTTGATCGCCCGTGACCGCATCCACGCTGCCTGCCGCGACGTCGCCGTTTGCGATGCCCGTCAGCTTGCGCTCACCCGCCGTGCCGGCAAAGTTCACCGCCGCGCCGTCCGTGTTCGCGCCGACCATCAGGTCCGCGCCCGCCGCCGATTGCTGCACCAGACCGATCGAACCGCTGTTCATGTCGCTGCGGATCTGCGTGATCGACGTTTCGTTGTTCGTCACACGTTGATCGAGGTTGCTTACGTTCACGCCGACCGTATGCAACTGATCGCCCGTGACGGCATCGGTGCTGCCTGCCGCGACATCGCCGTTCGCGAGGCCCGTGAGCTTGCGCTCGCCCGCCGTGCCGGCAAAGTTCACCGCCGCACCATCCGTGTTCGCGCCCACCGTCAGATCCGCACCCGCGGCCGTTTGCTGCACCAGGCCGATCGTGCCGCTCGACAGATCGGCGAGTTGATCGTTGATCGTCGTGATGTCCGTCGTGTTCTTTGCGATATTCGTCGTGTTCTGCGTCACACGACCGTCGATGTTCGTCACTTGCGTGTTCAGATTCGACACGTCGCTGCCGAGCTGGGTCACGTTGCTGCCCAGATCCGCGATGTCGGACGTGTTCTTTGCGACATCCTGATTCGTGGCATGCAGTTGATCGCCCGTGACGGCATCGGTACTGCCAGCCGCGACGTCGCCGTTCGCAAGACCCGTGAGCTTGCGCTCGCCTGCCGTCCCGGCGAAGTCGACGGTCGCGCCATCGGTGCCCTTCGCAACCGTGATGTCGCGGGTCGTCGCATCCTGCTGCACGAGGCCCGTTGTACCACTGCCGATCTGGTCTGCGAGCGCCTTGATGTCGCCTTCGTTGATCGCCACACGACCATCGATGCTCGTCACTTGCGTACCGAGGTTCATTACGTCGCTGCCGAGTTGGGTCACGTTGCTACCCAGGTTCGCGATGTCGGACGCGTTCTTCGCAACGTCCTGATTCGTGGCATGCAATTGATCGCCCGTGACGGCATCCGTGCTGCCTGCCGCAACGTCGCCGTTCGCGAGACCCGTGAGCTTGCGCTCGCCTGCCGTGCCGGTGAAATTCACCGCCGCACCATCCGTGTTCGCACCCACCGTCAGGTCCGCGCCTGCGCCAGCCTGCTGGACGAGGCCCGTCGTGCCGCTACCGATCTGGTCCGCGAGCGCCTTGATGTCACCTTCGTTGACCGTCACACGGCCATCGATGTTCGTTACTTGCGTGCCGAGGTTCGCCACGTCGCTGCCGAGCTGGGTCACGTTATCGCCCAGGTTCGCGATATTCGTCTCGTTCTGCGTCACACGGCCATCGATACTCGTCACCTGCGTGCCGAGGTTTGTCACGTCGCTGCCGAGCTGGGTCACGTTGCTGCCCAGGTTCGCGATATCGGACGTGTTCTTCGCGATGTTGCCGTTCGCGGTCGTCAGCGCTTGGTCGAGCCCGTCGAGCGCTTCACCCACGGTCGTTTTCGTGCCACCGTTCGCGAGGTTGTACGTCGGGCCCGTAACGGCACCCGTCACCAGATCGATCGATGCGCCGCCGCCGAGCGCTTCCACCACCGGCGACAGCTGCGACACGTTCACCGCATCCGTGGCCTCCGTGCCGGCTGCCATGTTGGTGATCTGGCGTTGCAGTGCCGAGGAGCCGACGGACACCGTGCTGTCCCGATCCGCGACCGAGTTGGCGCCAAGCGCGACCGAATCGTGACCGGACGCCGTTGCAGATACGCCGACGGCCGACGAGCGCAGCCCCGTTGCAATCGTCCCCTTGCCCAGTGCCGTACTCGACTCACCCGATGCCGTAGCACTCACACCCAGCGCGATAGCGTTCGTGCCGCTCACGGTTGCGCTGTGACCGATGGCGACCGCGTAGGTACTCGTGGCTTCCGCGGCGCCGCCGATCGCAATCGAACCGGCTGCAGCCTTCGCGGGGGCGGCCACCGTATTGATCTTCACGTAATCGTCCGTGATTGCGCTACCCAGCTTGCTATTGATCGTCGTGATGTCGGCCGCGTTCTGTGCGATGTTGGTTTCGTTCTGCGTCACGCGGCCGT
Source organism: Burkholderia sp. BCC1208 (assembly GCF_902833095.1). Classification (NCBI taxonomy): domain Bacteria; kingdom Pseudomonadati; phylum Pseudomonadota; class Betaproteobacteria; order Burkholderiales; family Burkholderiaceae; genus Burkholderia; species Burkholderia sp. BCC1208. The sequence continues at coordinate 398,292 of NZ_CADFDY010000010.1, forward strand.
CGATGTTCGTCACGTCGCTGCCGAGCTGGGTCACGTTATCGCCCAGCTTCGCAATGTCGGACGTGTTCTTCGCGACGTCCTGGTTCGTTGCATACAGTTGATCGCCCGTGATGGCATCGGTGCTGCCAGCCTCGACGTCGCCGTTCGCGATGCCCGTCAGCCGGCGCTCGCCCGCCGTCCCGGCGAAATTCACCATCGCCCCGTCCAAGCCTGCGGCCACGGTGATGATGCGGGTGGTCGCATCCTGTTGCACCAGCCCCACCGTACCCTCGCCGATCTGCGTCTGCAGCTCGGTGATGCTGGTCCCGTTAGCCGTGACGCGTCCATCCATATGAGTGATGTCGGCGGTGTTCTGCGCGATCTGCTGATTGGTGGCATACAGTTGCGAACCGTTCACCACGTCAGTGCTTGACGCCGACACATCGCCAGCCTCCACATTCACGATCTTGCGTTGAACTGCGGTCGATCCAACGGAAATCGTGTCCGCTTTATCGGCAACGGAGTTGGTGCCGATGGCCACTGCGTTGGATGCACTCGCATTTGCGTTGTAGCCGAGCGCCACAGCACCCGCAACGGACGCCTTGGCCGTGTTACCCACCACCGTGGTGTAATTACCCGTTGCAGACACAGCGTTACCCAGGGCCAGCGCGCCGGTGCCACTCGCGGTGGCAAGACGTCCAACGGCAACCGCCCCACTACCCGATGCGGTCGCCGAGCTACCGAATGCGGACGCCGAAATTCCAGAGGCCGTCGCACTCGTGCCAACGGCGGTCGCATAGGTAGTGCCGGCCAACGCGCTATTACCCAAGGCCGTCGTGTAGTCGCCGTTCGCATTGGCGTAACGTCCCGTGGCAACCGACCCGAGGCCCGATGCGGTCGAAAAACTGCCAAAGGCAGACGACGACGTACCGGTGGCCGACGCCGAGGCGCCAAAGGCGGCCGACGACGTACCCGAGGCCGACGCAAAGGCGCCAAAGGCGGCCGACGACGTACCAGTGGCCAGTGTGCCGCTGCCCACAGCCGTCGCATCCTTGGTGAGAGCCTGAGCACTGTTGCCGATGGCGACGCTATTCTCGCCGGACCCGATGGCCGCGGTCGTGCCGCTCACCTTGACGTAGGTGTCGTCCAATGCGGCCATGGTGCCGATCGAGCCGATACTCGAAGCGTTGCATGCGCCTGTTTCTCCAAGCGTGCCGTTCCGCCCATCGACGGTCGTGCAGGCGCCTGCATCCGTCGAATCGGCGAAGGCCTGCGGCGCCCCCAGCCCGAGCAGCATGGCTGCCAGTGCAATTGCGCTACGCACCAGCGCGCGCTGGCCACCGGACTTCTTCCGGCTCGTGGCAAATTCCGAAGCCGCCACCCAAGTACCCGTGACCGTATTGAAGATGGTGCGATGCGTCTTGTTCATGGCGACTCCTGAGATAGGGGTTCATCTGTCAGGCGTCACTTTATTTCTGGGGCGCTCCCCATTCGATCGGACCAGTCCTAAAAACGACCGCACCTCGCACTTGGGCACTGGCCCCAAATAGATTGATCAATGTCCGCACAATAAGAGACACATCGCATTGCGGCTTCTGGTGGTGCGCTTGAATGAACGAGCGCCCGTCGCTCCGCACCGCAGTTTCCGACTAGTCCGATTGCCCCGTCTCCCAATTGTTGCGAGCATCGTCTACCCGCCTCGATCGGCGCTCAAATCGGCGACCGATCGGGCACGCACCGCGGGCGCATTTGCGCCAATGCGGCATTCCTGTTTCGAGCAACGCGCAATACCTGCTCGCAATCCCGTGCGGCAGCCACGTATTTCAGGCCGCCTCGCAGCGACAGGAAGCCGGTTGCCGCGATATCCGGACCCGCATCTCTCCGGCATGCGTGATCGTTGCACTCATTCACGGTGTGCTCGCTTCTCGCCACGTCGCGCCCGCATGGTTCAACCCGATTCCCGATTCCGGTATGTCGACGCTCGCCAGTCATCCTCTGCGATCGTCCTCGACACCGCATCACGGCTCCGGAATCCCAACAGGATTATTTCGATGAGCGAAGTAGAACTGCCTACACTTGGCACCGGCCCCGCCACGCGCGAGGCTCCGAATGATGCCGATACCGGCGGCCATACGCTGCAGCGCGGCCTGACCTGGAAAGATGGCTTCTGGGTCACGAGCGGCGTGCCGGCCGGCGTGTTGTTCACGATCGGCGGCGTGTCCGCGACGATCGGCCACCCTGCATGGGCGATCTGGATCGCCGCGATCACGATGGGGTTGATTCAAAGCGCGACCTACGCGGAAATCTCCGGGCTGTTCCCGCATAAATCAGGCGGCGCGTCGGTGTACGGCGCGATGGGTTGGGTGCGTTACAGCAAGCTGATTGCGCCTTTTTCCGTGTGGTGCAACTGGCTCGCATGGTCGCCGATGCTCGCGCTCGGTTGCGGCCTCGCGGCGAGCTATGCGCTCACGAGCCTGTTTCCCGCCGATGCGGCCATCGTGCAATGGAAGCTGACGCTGGCTGACCTGAGCTTCATCAAGCCGGGGCTCTCGCTGCGGATCAACGCGACCTTCGTCATCGCGGCGATCCTGCTTTTGATCACGTTCCGGCTTCAGCACAGCGGCGCATCGAAGGCAGCAAAGACGCAGCGCATTCTCGGCATCGCATCGCTCACGCCGCTCTTGATCGTCGGCATCGTGCCGTTCGTCACCGGCGACGTGCCGATGTCGAACCTGCTCCCGCTGCTGCCGCTCGGTCACGATGCGCAAGGCAATCTCACGGCCGCGACGCTTGGCACGTGGAACGGGCAAGGCGTGACGATGGCGCTCGGCGCGATGTTCATGGCCGGCTGGGCCTCGTACGGCTTCGAGACGGCCGTCTGCTACACGCGCGAATTCCGCGATCCGCGCCGCGATACCGCCAAGGCGATCTTCTGGTCGGGTGCGCTGTGCCTCGTCGTGATGACGCTCGTGCCGATGGCGTTCCAGGGCGCGCTCGGCACGCAGGCGATGCTCGATCCCGCGATTCGCGACGGCACGGGCGTGGCGGCCGCGATGGCGAAGATCGTCGGCGGCGGCGCGTGGGTCGCGAATGCGATCGTCGTGATGCTGATGCTGTCGATCCTGCTGATCGTGATGACGTCGATGATGGGCTCGTCGCGCACGCTGTACCAGGCGTCGGTGGACGGCTGGCTGCCGAAATACCTGTCGCGCGTGAACGAGCACGGTGCGCCCACCAGCGCAATGTGGACCGATCTCGGCTTCAACCTCGTGCTGCTGATGATGTCGGACTACATGACGGTGCTGTCGATCTCGAACGTCTGCTACATGCTGTTCGTGTTCCTGAATTTGCAGTCGGGCTGGATTCACCGGATGGATCGCGGCAACTGGGAGCGTCCGTTCCGCTGCCCGACGTGGCTGCTGGTTGCGGGTGCGATTTGCGGGTACGCGAACCTCGTCTATGTCGGCGCGGGCGCGGACCTGCAAGGCGAAGGCACGCTGCGCAACGGGCTGATCGCGATGCTGCTGATCGTGCCGGTGTTCGTCTATCGCCACTACTGGCAGGATCGCGGCCGTTTCCCCGCGCAGATGCAGCACGACATGGAACTGGAAGTGCCGAAGCGCGACAAGTTGCTGAATCTCGCGCCGTATGCGGCGCTGATCGGGGCGGTGCTGACGGTCTGGCTGTCGTATCACTTCGCCTGGGTGCATTGAGCATCGATTGCCCGCCGCGTCGAATCAGCCTGGTCTGATGGGCGCGCGCGGCTTTCGATGATAAGCTTGTTTTGCGCGGGTCCGGATTCGCAGGACTAATCGGTCCTCACCCAGCTACGCTCCGGCGATTCCGGATACCGCGCGCCGTTCGCTTGCGACGGCTTCGATGCGGGTGCTCGATGGTGGCCGGTGGGCGCGGCCACGTTTTGAAGGGCGCTGATCCTGCTGCAACTCGATAACGCTGCCATATGCGAGCGTCGAGTGCCCGCATCGAAGCCCTGTCGCGTGGATGCGATACCGATCGCGATCGGAGTTCATATGAATCAACGACAGACGACACTGCAAGACGGCGAATACTGGGCCGCCTGCAAGGAGCGCAACGATCTCGCCGCAGCCGTCAACGGACATGGCGCCGTGTATCCGCGCACGAGGATGACCGTGCGCGATGGCGTCGCGGTTTTCCATCGCGGCGGCGATACGCTCTGGACGTGTCGCGCGCACTACGCGCTCAAGAATTTCACGATCGATCCCGCGTAGCGCGTCGCGTCGGTCGGACTCGGCAGGTTCGGCGAAACGCGCGATCTGCATTGCGCGAATCGCCCGATTGCGCATCGAAGCGCTCTTCCCAACGTACATTGGCCGAACGGCTAACGATCACAAAACGCACATAACGAGCACCTGCTCGGCCGTCGATTCCGCTAGAGTGGATACCAGTTTTCGCGCGCGGATGAATTTCCTTCAAAAGCATCCGGCATCCGATGAATCGGGTTGCAAGATTCTGCGGCGTAAACGAGCGCGGGCCGTGAGCGTTGGAGCACCGACGACCCGCTGACCACCACCAACTCAACCAAGGAGTTGATCATGGCTGACGCGAATCATAACGCACCCGTGGGCCGGATTCGACCCGGCTTTGAAAGGGACCGCAATTCCCGCGCAAAAATGGAGGATGAATTGCTTCCGCATATTTACTTTGCCAATACTCGAAGAGCCGCCTAAGCTAATTTAGCTACCCTGATCGGTATAACGGTCCCACATGGCAGAAGTGATTATTTAGGGCTGGCTCACGACGAGGAGGCAATCATGGGGATACCGGGCGGTTTATCGGATATGAGTCTGGACGCAAGCACTGTTTCCGAAATACGTAACGTTATCGACTCGGTCAGATCCGATATCGCGCAAAGCCTGAATGCAAAGCTCACAGACTATGAGGTGACCGCAGCAAGGCAACAAATTGTTGCTGGCGTCAATTACACCGTTTCCTTTTCCTCAGGCGGCAAGAGCTACAGAGCGACGATATACGTTCCAACGCCCGGGTCCGGTCAGCCGAATAAACTAACTAGCGCCGAAGAGGTTTAGAGAGGGCGGCCTTGAGTCACAAAGGCCGGCGCGCCGGCCTGACGCCCGCGCACACCCCGCTCAACCAGCCTGCGCCCCCACGGTACGAACGAACTCCGACACGCCCGTCAGCATGATCTGCACGCCGACACACAGCAGCAGGAACGCCGACACGCGCATCGCCACCTTCGTGCCGTCCGCGCCGAGATAACGCGCCAGCGTCGTCGCGCGGCTGTAGATCTGCCAGATCGCGAGCGCGACCAGCGCGGCGACGGCCAGCGAAATCACGCCCGACATCAGATAATCCGACACACCGCGCGAGCGATTCGCATGCAGCGCGATACCGGCCGCGATCGACCCCGGCCCGATCGTGAGCGGCACCGTCAGCGGAAAGAACGCGCGCGACATCAGGCTCTGGAGATCACCACCCTGCGCCGGCGTGGAGCCGCCCGGCACGTCGGGCGCGTTGAGCATCGACCAGCCGGCGACCGCCACCGCGAACCCGCCGCCGATCCGCAGCGCCTCCATCGAGATACCGAAGAAGTTCAGCACCGGCGCGCCGACGAAGAAAATCACGAGCAGCGTGCCGAACACGTTGATCGCGAGCTTCTTCGTCAGCTGCGCGCGCTCGGCTTCCGTCAGCGACTGCGTGCGCTCGAGAAACACGAAGGCCATCGCGATCGGATTGATGATGCCGACCAGGCCCGTGAAGCCGAACAGGATTTCAGGAATCAGTCGTTCAACCGACATCGCCACAATGGTTCTCCGTTGATGGTGCGTCACATGACGCAAAAAAACGGCCGCTCGACAGGAGCGGCCGCAATCGCAGATCGTTTTATGCGAAGCGGCAGAGCAGATGCCCGGCACCTCGCACAACGGAGATTGTCATGGAGCGCAACACGCAACGGAATCAGTCGTGTCCGATTTTGCGGCACCGAAACATTCTGTTGCAGATCGGGGAACAGTATGAAACCGGCACGGCGCGAATCGAACGCAGCGCATTCCACGCATCATTCACGCTTGCCGATACCGCTCGACGTCGAGCGCGCCCTCCGACTGCGCGACGACGACGGCTGTCACCGAATCGCCGGTCACGTTGGCCGACGTGCAGCCCATGTCGATCAAGCGGTCCACCGCCGCGATCACGCCGATCACTTCGAGCGGCAGCCCGACCGACGCCAGCACGAGACTCATCACGACGAGCCCCGCGCCCGGCACGCCGGCCGCGCCGATCGAGGCGAGCGTCGTCGTCGCGACGACGGTGGCGAGCTGCATCGCCGACAGCTCGATGCCGTACGCGTTGCTCGCGAACACGGCCACCGTGCCGAGATAGCACGCGAGGCCCGCCATGTTGACCGTCGAGCCGAGCGGAAGCACGAAGCTCGCCACCCCTTCGCCGACGCCGAGTCGCGCGCGGCAGGTGTCGAGATTCAGCGGCAGCGTGGCCGCGCTGCTCGCCGACGAATACGCGAACAACTGGACCGGCATCATCTTGCGCAGGAACGGCAGCGGCGGCAGGCCCACGAGCCTCAGCAGCGCCGCGCAGAACACGGTCATCACAACCGCCATCACGACGTAGTTCACTGCGACGAGCGAGCCGAGATGGCCGAGCGCCGAGAACCCGTGGTCGGCCGTCACATACGCCATCAGCCCGAACACGCCGAGCGGCGCGAACTTCAGCACCATCCCGATCAGCCGGAACACGACGGCCGCGAGGCTCTCGAACAGCTTGCGTACCGGCGCGCCGTGTTCGCCCGACAGGTTGACCGCCAGCCCGAAGAAGATCGCGAACACGATCGTCGGCAGCAGCGCGCCGTCGGCGAACGCCTTGAACGGATTCGACGGAATCGCGGACAGCAGCGCGTCGACGAGGCCGACCGGCTCGACGGCCGCCGCGCCGATCTGCGCGGGCAGGCCGAAGCCGCTGCCGACACCGAACAGCGTGGCCACGGCCATCGCGAGGGCGGCCGTCGACGCCATCAGCAGCGCGTAGATCGCAAGCGATTTCCACGCGATCCGCCGCATCGTCGCGAGATCGGACAGCGACATGATCCCGCACACGAGCGATACGAATACGACGGGAATCACGCACATCCGGATCAGCGAGATGAACACGTCGCCAAGCGGCTGCAGCATCCGGGCCGGCTCGCCGACGAGCTGGCCGACGGCGACGCCGGCGATCATCGCGATCAGGATCTGCTGCCACATCGCCAGCGGCGAAAGTTTGAAGCGGGTAAGCACGCGCATGTCGCCTCCAGGATTCGGTCGGCGGCGGCGCTCCGTCGAGAAGGTGACGGTGATGAAGCCGCGATGCCGACAAGATTGAGATGCAATCGATTGTCGGCATGCACGACGGTCCGGACTATAGGACCAGGCTGATTATTCCGGCGGTGGAACGCGCGCGCATCAGCAAGAAGGCTGGCCCGCGCTCGATACGGCGCAGCGCGTGCAGCGCTGACCGCCCACCCGTTCCGATCACGCAGCGACACGCATGGCGGCACGCCGCCGGTCGACGAAGCGGGTCGCGAGCAGCGTCGCGATGCCTGCGCACACCATGCCGAATACATTGACAGCCAGTTGCGCAAGCGAGCCGCCGATCTCGGTCGGAATCGTATCGCGGCCGAACGTCCATCCGACGTAGCCGCCCGTCACGAGGAAATCGTGAAGACCGATGCCGATCGCCAGCGCCAGATTGCCGGCGGCCGGCACGGTCGTGACCGCGATGAAGACGCCGACGAGCGCGTTCGACCACGACGGCGACGTCAACGCCAGCACACCGGCGGCGCCGGCGAGCAGCGCGACGACGAACGACCAGCGATCGGGGGTCCAGATGAAGTCGGTTTGCGGGCGCGGCGCGAGCAGGTCGTGCATGTCGAACCAGCCCGCCCAGGCACCGACGAACGCGGCGATCGCGACGATCCCGACCGACAGCGCAAAGCCGGTCCCGAGCAGCGCGGCACCTTGCAGGACCAGGTAGCGCTTGCCGCGCCGGATCGTGCCGACACAGGCGGCCGCGACGGGGCCGAAGTCCGGGCTGACGACCATCGCGGCGATCACGACGATCGCGGAGTCGAGCTTCACCGCGATCGCCGCGAGCGCCACCGCCAACGTGAGAAACGCATGAAACATCCAGTGATTCGCGACGCTCTGCTCGGCCTGGGTCTCGACCCCGCGCCAGAACACGGCATCGGCGTCGTCGCGGGTGGACGCGCCGCCCGACGCCGTCCGTTGCGCCAGTTGAGACTCCATCATGCCGATCTCGATCGAGCCGCCGACGTCGTGCGCATCGAGCCCGGCGAGCAAGTCGTCGGCCGTCTCGCGGGCCACGTCGCACAGCACGACATCGCCCGCCGGACGCAGCGCGGCGCCCGGCAGGTGCATCAGATTGGTGACGTCATCGCGAGCGATCAGCATGGCCGTGACGACCGCGACGCGTTCCGGTGGAACAACCAGGCGCAGGTGGATCATGAGCGTTGAGTGGGATCGATGAGCCGCGTGCGATAGGCGCACGCGCAAAAAAAAAGCCCGGCAAGGACGGCGAATACGAGGACACGCTGGGTCAAGCGCGTCGAACAAACCTTCGTCGTTGGTTCGAGCGATCATTATTTTCTAACCGTCCGGTCGAAGCCATCGGCCCAGTCCGATAATCGGTCGTGCCCTCGCCTCTCAAGAAAGAACCGCTCCGTGCCCTACGGGGAAACTCAAAGAAACAGCAACGCCGCACTCGCCACAATCGTCGGCACGATCGCCGCGGCAAGCAACCCGCCGACACTCACCGATTCGTCATGAAAGCCCTTCCGAACGATCGCAAGCCCGGCCGGATTCGGCGCGTTGGCGATCACGGTCAGGCCCCCACCCGCCACCGCACCCGCAACGAGCATGTACTTCGCCTCGTCCGGGATACCCGCGATCAGCGAGCCGAGATAAGTGATCGCGGCGTTGTCCATGATCGCGGTGAGGCCGAGCGCACCCGCATACAGTGCATACGCGTCCATCGACTCGACCACCGGCTGCAGCCACCACTGCTGGAGCCCACCCAGTACAACAAGACCGCCCAGGAAGAATGCGACGAGCAGGCTCTCGCGCAGCATCAGCGGCGACTGATAGCGCTCATACGCATGCGTGAAGCCGAGGAAGAACAGCAGCAGGCCGATGAAGATCACCGGATGATGCGCGCTCAGCACGACGCCGATCAGAAAGCCGATATGGATCAGCGTGACGCTGACCGGCACGCGCACGGCGTCGGGTTTGGCAGCCTGCGCCGGCAAGCCCGCGAGTGGGCCGCGCATCAGTGCCGTCAGCACGGTGGCGTTGATCAGCACCGCGACGAGTGCCTTCCAGCCGAACTGCGCAGCCATGAACGCGCTGTCCCAGCCCCACGCGGAAGCGACCATCAGCACGGGCGGCGCCGCGTAAGCCGTCAGCGTGCCGCCGACCGACACGTTGACGAACAGCACGCCGAGCGCGAGGTATTTCCAGCGCTCCTGGATCGGCGCGCAGAACAGCCGGTCGCGCAGGATCAGCGCGGCGAGCGTCATCGCGGCCGGCTCGGTGATGAACGAGCCGAGCAGCGGGATCAGCGCGAGCGACAGCCACACGACGGCCACTTCGGTGTTGACGGGCAGCATGCGCGCGATGCGCAGCACGAGCCCGGTGACCGCGTCGAGGATCGGCTTGCTCGCGGCGATCACCATGATCGTGAACACGAACAGCGGCTCGGTGAACACACGCGACTCGGCGTAATCGAGTGCAATTTTCGGGCCCGCGAGCGCCGTCATCGTGACGAGCAGCACGAGCGCCCAGAAGCCGAACACGACCTCAACCTCGCCGAGAAAATGGAACAGCCCCGCGTGGCGCGGATGGCGATGCGCGAGCACTTCGAAGCGCTTCGCGAGGAAGGTGTGCAACAGCGCGAAGCCGAAGATGATCGCGCCGGCGAGTTCGACGATGTGGGGCATGTCGGTATTCCTTGAAATCCGGCACGCGACGGGTCGCGGCTAGGGCCGGGTGAAGCACGATGGACCGCGCAACGCAGGGTCCCGTCAAGGTGACCGCATTGCTGCGAACGCGGAGGCAGACGGGTGACCGGTACGGGCCACCCGTTTGAATCTGGCATCCGAAGGGTATCGCTATCGTGGATTCACCCCAATCGGACCAGTCCTATAAATAACGGGACGGATCCGATTGTACAAAATATTGACGCCCGGAAAGCAGCGACGACGCCCCCTACTCGCGCGCCCTCCCCGCTTCGCCCTCGCTACCCTCCCGCAGCGCCGTGCGCTCCGGCGCCATCCTCGGCATCGGCCCTTTCGTCACTTCGCCCCACGGCAAGTTAGGAATCTCGTTGAACATCGACCGTTGCCGTTCCGCCCACGTCGTATTCAGCATCCGGTAGTACGGATCGCGTTCGTCGAACGTCGTGAACTTTGTCGCGCTCAGCGTATCGCGTTCGTACACCAGCAAATCGACCGGCAGCCCGACCGACATGTTCGAGCGAATCGTCGAGTTCATCGAAATCAGTGCGCACTTCGTCGCGTCCGCGAGCGGCATCGATTCGCCCAGCATCCGCTCGATGATCGGCTTGCCGTACTTCGCCTCGCCGATCTGCACATATGGGCTCAACGTCGACGCCTCGATGAAATTGCCCGCTGCATAGATCTGGAACAGCCGCGGCGCCTCGCCACGCACCTGCCCGCCGACGATGAAGCTGCAGTTGAAGTCGACCCCGAACTCGCGCAGCGACTGCGCATCGCGCGCATGCACTGCCCGCACCGCGTCGCCGACGAGCCGCGCCGCATCATGCATCGAGCGCACGCGCCAGATCGATTGCGGATCGGTCCTCAGCTGCGACGCGAGACGTTGCGTAACCGCCTGCGTGATCGCCAGATTGCCGGAGGACAGCAGCACGACGACCTGCTCGTCCGGCACCTCGAACAGCACCATCTTGCGGAACGTGCTCACGTGATCAATGCCCGCATTGGTACGCGAATCGGACAGGAACACGAGCCCCTCGTCCACGCGCATCGCCACACAATACGTCATTGCACGCCTCCCGCCTGCACGTCCACCTGCACGTCGAGCGACTCGTCGCCGCCGCCGATGCGCATGCCGCGCACGGGCGCGGCCGCTTCATAGTCGCGGCCGGTCGCGACGCGGCAATACGCTTCGCCCGCGAAGCGCGCGTGTGTGACGTCGATCGACACCCAGCCGATCTCGCGCACCCACACGTCGGCCCACGCGTGACTCGCGGCATGCTGCACATCGCCCGCGTCGAAATACCCGCTCACGTAGCGTGCGGGCACGCCGCTGGCGCGACAGCACGCGAGCATCAGGTGCGCATGGTCCTGGCATACGCCGTGCCGCAGCGCGAGCGCGTCGGCCGCCGTGCTGGTCGCGACCGTGATTCCCTGCCGGTACGCAACCGTGCCCGCGATCCGCTCTGCCAGCGCGATGAACGCGCCCGGGCCGTCGCCCGCGCCGAGCGGTGCGGCGAGTTCGAGGATTGCGCCGTCGGCCTCGGTCAGCCCCGTCGCGCACGTGTAATGCTCGACCGGCACGGGCCCCGGGTCGAGCCCGAGCCGGCCCTCGTCGAGCGGTTGAGTATCGATCGCGCCGTGCGCGTGCAGCGCGATCTCGGTCAGCGGACGCGTGACGACCAGCGAATGCAGCGCGTTGCCGTATGCATCCGTCGACGCGTCGAGCGCGCCGGGCGCGGTGATCCGCCAGCCCGCGACATACTGCGACGGCAGCGCCGGCGGCGTCATCCGGATCTGCTGGATCGAATAGGTGAGCGGCGCCGAATAGCGATAGATCGTGTCGTGTCGAATGGTCAGATACATGGGAACCTCGATTCAGCTCGCGGACATCATGAAGGTGCGCGAGACCATGTTGCCGAGCGCATACACGCGCTCGAGCGATTCGTTCAGGAACGCGTGCAGCCCCTGCGCGCGAAGCTTGCGGATGTCCGCGTAGTGCAGCTCCGCCCGCAGCCGGCCGGCCTCGCGCTCGCACTCGGCCGATGCGCCGTTCTTCAGCTTGTCGAGCGTCATGCAGAAATCGTCGATCGCCGCGCGCAGCGAGCGTGGCATGGCCGGGTTCAGCAGCAGCAGTTCGGCCACGCGGTCGGGCGTCACGACGTCGCGATAGACCTTGTGATAGATCTCCATCCCCGATACCGACGTGAGAATCGACGTCCAGTAGTAGAACTCGTCGATCTCGTCCGGTGCGTCGGCGGTGGCCTGCTCGATGTCGAGAAAACGCACGTCGAGCATCCGCGCGACGTTGTCCGCGCGTTCGAGAAACGTGCCGAGCCGCGAGAAGTGATAGGCGTCGTCGCGCATCGCGGTGCCGATCGACACGCCGCGCGCAAGGTGCACGCGCGACTTCACCCATTCGAGGAATTCATGCGGATCGGACGCGAGCGCATCCGAGGCGAGCTGTTCGGTGCATTCGATCCACGTATGGTTGATCGTCTCCCACCACTCCGTCGTCAGCAGGCCGCGCACCGCGCGCGCGTTCTCCCGCGCGCTGCGCAAGCAGGAGCGGATGCTCGACGGATTGTCGCGATCGGCGACGAGAAACGCGATGACCGTGTCCGGCGCGGGTTCGCCATGCTTCGCCGAGAACGCCGGTTCGAGCTCGACCGAGCGCAGCAGCGCACGCAGCGTGCGGCCCTGCCGTTCGTCGTCCTGCGGCAGCAGCAGCGATTTCAGGTTGATGTCGACGATGCGCGCGGTGTTCTCGGCCCGCTCCAGATAACGCGCCATCCAGTAGATATGATCCGCGGTGCGGCTCAGCATGCTGCCTCCTGTGTCTTGTGATTCCGGCCGTCGCCTCGCCCGGCGGGCCGCCGTGCCGCGCTCATCCAGCGACCCACGTATCCTTCGTGCCGCCGCCCTGCGACGAATTCACCACCAGCGAGCCCTGCTTCAGCGCGACGCGCGTGAGGCCGCCCGCGACCATCTTCACGGTGCGGCCCGACAGCACGAACGGACGCAGGTCGATGTGGCGCGGCGCGATGCCGGCTTCGACGAAGGTCGGGCAGGTGGACAGCGCGAGCGTCGGCTGTGCGATGTAGTTGTCCGGCTGCGCGACCAGCCGCGCGCGAAACACATCGATCTCGGCCTTCGTCGCGGCCGGCCCGACGAGCATCCCGTAACCGCCCGCGCCGTGCACTTCCTTCACGACGAGTTCGGGCAGATGCGCGAGCGTGTATGCGAGATCGTCAGGCTTGCGGCACTGGTAGGTCGGCACGTTGTTCAGGATCGGCTGCTCGCCGAGATAGAACTCGATCATGTCGGGGACGAACGGGTAGATCGACTTGTCGTCGGCGATGCCGGTGCCGATCGCGTTCGCGATCGTCACGCGCCCCGCGCGATACGCGCCGAGGAGCCCCGGCACGCCGAGCGCCGAATCGCTGCGGAACGCGAGCGGATCCAGAAAATCGTCGTCGAGCCGGCGATAGACCACGTCGACGCGCTTCGGCCCGTGAGTCGTGCGCATATACACGTGCCCGCCGTCGACGAACAGGTCCTTGCCCTCGACGAGTTCGACGCCCATCTGCTGCGCGAGAAACGTGTGCTCGAAATACGCGGAGTTGTACATGCCGGGCGTCATCACGACGACGACCGGATCGTCGACGCCGTCCGGCGCGCTCGCGCGCAGCGTGTCGAGCAGCAGGTCCGGGTAATGCGCGACAGGCGCGATGCGGTTGCGCACGAACAGGTCGGGAAAGAGCCGCATCATCATCTTGCGGTTCTCCAGCATGTACGACACGCCCGACGGCACGCGCAGGTTGTCCTCAAGCACGTAGAATACGCCGTCGTCGCCGGCCCGCACGATGTCGACGCCCGCGATGTGCGCGCGGATGTCGCGGGGCACCTCGACGTTCTGCATCTCCGGCCGATACTGCGCGTTCGCGTAGATCTGCGCGGCCGGCACGATGCCGGCGCGCACGATGTCGCCGCGATGGTAGACGTCGTGCAGGAACCGGTTCAACGCCTCTACGCGCTGCCGCAGGCCGGCCTCGAGCGTGCCCCACGCGTCGGCCGGCACGATGCGGGGAATCTGGTCGAACGGGATCAGCCGCTCGCCGCCCGATTCGTCGCCGTTGACGGCGAACGTGATGCCGACCCGCCGGAACATCAGATCCGCTTCCGCGCGCTTGCGGCGCATCGTGTCGTCGGTCTGCTGGCTCAGCCAGTGATCGAACGCTTCGTAGTGACGCCGGACGGCGCCGCCTTCGAGATGCATCTCGTCGTAGAACTGCATGCGGGTCTCCGTTTGCTGGTTTCTGGTTGGATGGTCCGCCATCGGCATGTGGCGGTGCTTGCGCCGGGAACGGGCGATGAATGCGACCGACGGCCCCGCCGGTCGTCGGAAACCGCGCCGTTCGGCAGGGTCAGGAATCGGTCGGGCGTGCCGGATGCATGGGGTGAAGCTGAGCCTCACCGCGTCTCTGCGGCCGAAGGATCGGCGCGGACGCCTGTTGGCGGATGTCGGTGAGCCACGATGCCAGTTCAGCGTCGGTCATGCCGAGCGCCTTCGCGGTATCGGACGACGCGGCAGGCTTGTACGGATAGCGCGCCTTCGCGTGCGCGGCCGATTCGCGTGCCTTGCGGTTCGATTCGCCGAGGCCGTCGTGCGTGACGCCAGTGGGTGCGGCGGCCGGGCGCGCGATGAAACCGGGGTGCGGGTGGTTCGCGCTGTCGTGCATCCCGATCGCGGCCGGCTGCCGCGTCTCATGCGAGTGCGGCGCCGCGACACAGGCAGCGCCGAACATCCATCCCGCCATCGCCATGACAATGACCGGGTGCCGGGCGCGCCGCCCAGGCGTTGACCGCCCATCCGTGAACGGATGCGCAACCCGTGTCGCCAGCCGTCCGATGATGTGTCGATGGCCCATGATGTTCATAGGGGTCCGTCCTCGGCAGTACCGCACCGCGCTCGTTTGAATGGAAAGTTGCCGATACAAGTATCGCGTTCGGTTCGCGGGCAAGTAAATCGGACTGGGCTGATTTCGCTGACGAGCGATGACGATCGACGATCGAACCTGCCCCATCGCAGGACACGTTGACGGATAATCGTGTCAACAAAACGACCGGATAACCCATCGTGCAAATCGATACCTTCGGCACGCTCGTCGCAGCATCGCTCGTTCTTCTGCTCGGTCAGTTGCTGGTCTCGCGCATCGGCGTGCTGCGCGCATACACGATCCCCGAGCCCGTCGCGGGGGCCTCGTGGTCGCGCTGGCCCTGACCTCGCTGCGCGGCTTCGCCGGCACCGAGATCCGTTTCGACACGTCGATGCAGGCGCCGCTGATGCTCGCGTTCTTCGCATCGATCGGCCTGAACGCGAAGCTGTCGAGCCTCAAGGCCGGCGGCCCGATGCTCGTGCGCTTCCTGCTCGTTGTGCTCGGCCTGCTGATCCTGCAGGATGCGATCGGCATCGGCCTAGCGAAGGCCATTGGGCTCGACCCGCTGCTCGGCCTGCTGGCGGGCTCGATTACGCTGTCGGGCGGGCACGGCACCGGCGCCGCCTGGAGCAAGGTGTTCGCGGAGCGCCACGGGATCGAATCGGCGACCGAGGCCGCGATCGCATGCGCGACGTTCGGCCTCGTGCTGGGCGGCCTGCTCGGCGGCCCGATCGCGCGCTTCCTGACGCGCAACCTGAAGACACCCGGTCTCGCCGAACCTCACGCGCCGCAGGGCGCCGCTGGCGACACCGGCGGTCTCGAACATCCGAAGGAGCAGCAGGCAATGACGCCGTCCGCGTTCATCAATACGCTCGCGCTATTCGCGATCGCGCTGTCGGGCGGCACTGCGATCGAATCGCTGATCCGCGGCACCGCGTTCGAACTGCCGACGTTCGTGTGCGTGCTGTTCGTCGGCGTGGTGCTTAGCAACGGGCTGTCGCTGTTCGGCTGGCGGCCGTCCGAGCATGCGGTGTCGCTGCTCGGCAATGTGAGCCTCGCGCTGTTCCTCGCGATGGCGCTGATGACGCTGCGCCTGTGGGAACTCGCCTCGCTCGCGCTGCCGATCCTCGTGCTGCTCGTCGCGCAAACCGTGCTGATGGTCGCGTACTCGGTGTTCGTCACATATCGGTTGATGGGCCGCAACTACGACGCGGCGGTGCTCGCCTCCGGCCATTGCGGCTTCGGCCTCGGCGCAACGCCCACGGCGATCGCGAACATGCAGGCCGTGACCGCGCGTTTCGGCCCGTCGCACATGGCGTTCCTGATCGTGCCGATGGTCAGCGCGTTCTTCATCGACATCGCAAACGCGATCGTCATCAAGCTGTTTCTGGCGTTGCCGATTTACGGATGAAGGCCGCGCGCCGGAATTCGTCGGCTCGCTGGTATGTCCGGCCCACGTACGATCGCGATCAATCCCTTTCCAATGGCGGATCGAACTCGTGGTACTCAGCGCCCCGACGACGCCGTCGTTCTAGGTCATACGAACTGCGCGGCCGTTCGGGCGATTGGGCACGCCGCGACTGCGCGGCAGCGCTATCCCGCAGCAGCGCTTCGGGATCCAGTCGCCGCACCGGCATGCGCCGCACAAAGTCCACAACACCCATCGCCATGGCACGGTCTTCAGGCTCGATAGAGTTGGCCAATGCGTGCGCAAGCTCGCGCCACACGCTCAATGATTCGATATGCGCGCGCCACAACGAGCTTTGTGCCCTCTCGCTAATCACGGGCTGGTAAAAACGCGGAGCAACGCCGCGAGAGGCCATCCGAACAACAGCCTGTTTCGGCAAGCGCTGCGTCTGGCCGCGCACCAGTCTCGGCGTCGCGTTAGCCTCGACGCCCTGTTCGCGCAACTGTCGAGCGAACTCGTCTCGCCAATGCCGTAGATCCTGCCTACGCGGATTCAGACGCCGCCCGTCAGGACCGCGCACCTGAACGCAAAGATGCACATGAGGATGTGCTTCATCATCATGCTGGGCAAACACATACGGTCGTCCATCTCCAAAAATCTCCCGCGCAAACGCTCGGGCCGCATTGCCTACCGCCTCGCGGCTCGTACCGGGCGGCATCGACAGCATCACATTGAACGTTTCACGATGTCGGCTTTGTTCCGGTAGTCCCACGCCACCCCATTTCCATTCCTCGCACAGATCCTGCAATGCGGCATCCCCGGCAATGATGCGTGCGTCCTGATCCTCCAATCCGACACGACCGTGGCGAGAAATATATTGCAAGTGGCGACGTACCGCACCCATGCCCTGAGCGCCCGAAGCCCGATTTGTAATCTTTACCATCACTTCGGGTGCGCGCCGAAGCATCAAGGCTAACCGCTCACGCAAGCGCCGTGCGTCGGATGGTAGCGCCCCGTGCGACAAATACAGGGCGCGTGAGTGCCGCAGTGGCTCAGGGAACAATCGATCTCCCCAATTGACCAGAAGCGAATCGACATAGGCTTTAGGAAACGGCATATCAGCAACTCCATCGGTCCAGATTGCTTTGTAGATGTTTCACCACTGTGCGCAAGTGCGCGTCGATCTTGCCGCGAAGCTGCTCCCAATCGAATCCTTCCATGCGCTCGCTAGCATCTGTGTGCCTTGCCAGTTCGTTCAGTCGCGTACGAATTGCGGCGAGTTGCCGATTCGACTCCGCGAGCAGCATTAATTCACGGTTTCCGAACTGTGGTTGATTTGTCAGGTGTGCCCGAACCAACGCGGCAATCCATCGATTCGGCGTAAAGCCGTTCAGATAGGCCTGTCCTTTGACGCATTCCAGTTCGGCACGCGCGAGCCCTACTCCGATTCGCACTTCGCGCTCGCTCATAGGTTCGAGCAACCGCGCTATGTCCGGCGGCTCGACGGTAATTCCCACCGCCTCGGCCACGAGCCGGCGCAACCCTTCGCCCGGTAGCACGCCACGCTGCGCACACCAGGCCGCCCAGATGGGCTTGAGCGTGCCCAGTTCGACGGCAACGCGTGCTCGAGTTCGCGATCCCATGTTCGTCGACCTTTCAGATACCGCAGGCAACGCAAACGCATGCTCGACCGAACAGAGGTCTGCCGGTCGCACTGTGTCGATCGGGCTTAATCTCCAGTGATAAATCCGGCTCGATCACGTTCGTGACGGGATCAGTGCCAGTCTCGTGTAGTGACAACCATTCACGTTCATCCATGACGAACCTCGCCTATCGTCCGGTCTGTAAGGGTGATCTATGTGGTGACAATCCAAATATTGCGTATCACGCTATCGACTACCGCGGTGGGTCATCGGTGTCGCCCCGACCTTGCGTGCGCGTCTTCGCTTGTACGAGCGCAGTCGCACGCGCTGCTTTTACACGCTCCCATGATGCAGTCTGCAATGCGTCGAGCTTCGCGTCCATGTCTTCGCCCAGTCCCATTTCCCGCGCCGATTTTTTTAGCGACGCCACCGCACGCTCGAGCTGATCGCGCGCGCGGTCCCACGGATAGACTTTCGCTCGTTCGCCGTCGTAGCCAATCTGTACATCCGCGCCGTTTAAGCGATGATTTTCGTTCATCCATCGCAACCGATCCGAGACAAATGTCATCTGCGCCTTGGCGTGAAATACCACGCTTCGCGGCGCGACCTCTTGAACGAGATAATGCTCGGTATTGAACACCTCTCCTCGATAGGGGCCGCCGTGTTCTCGTGGTGTCGCCATCCTTAACGTGACACCAAACCGATGCTGGGCCAACGCCTTGGCTTCCGCCGGCACCACGTCGAGCCCATAAAGCAACGCCCCGGGCGGCCGACGTGATGGCTCGATCGTGCTCTCGCCCGCAATAGATTCACCCTGCAGGCCGATCCACGCAGCAGAAGGTCTTGCCGTGTGCCCATTGTCTGGCGTTCGCACCGGTGTTTCCTCGTCACTTGAACCGTTCGGCATGGTGCGTTGTCCCGCCTCGGGCGCACCTTCGCCCTTGTCTGCCCTCGCGCGCGCCATATCCTGACCTCCTGCTAGGTTAAATGACATGCTGTTCGCCACCATGTTGCCGCCCATACCTGCGTCAAGCGGCGCAGGTATGGGGCTGCCACGAGTAGCGCTTCGCAAAAGTTCACCAAGAGCACCGATTCCGCTGAGCACTGCCATATCGTTGAAGTCCGTCGGTACCTGATTGTCGATACGCGATCCTCGCGTGAACTGGGGAGCCACCAATCTCGCCCGAGCATCGCGCGCCGCATGCACGGCATGCGCGTAGCCCGCACCGAGGTCAGCAAGAACAACGAGTTCGGCTTGCGGATATCGCGCGCGCCAGGCAAGCGCCACTTTGAGCAGATTGCCGCTCGATAAGGCGGCAAGCGTGTACCATCCGGTTGCTTGCCATGCCGACACAGCCGTCGCTACGCCTTCGGCGATCGCAATCGGCAGGCGTACCTCGCCATGACTTCGCATCGGTACGACTTCCCAGCAGCCCCCAGCTTTTGCGCCACCCGCCAGTGCGGATTTACGTCCATCACGATCAATCAGTTCGAGCGTCGAGATTCGGTCCCCGATGCTGACCGGCACGATCAACACGCGACCACAAAGTGGCTCGTCGGTGCATTTGGGCACGTAGCCGAGCAACACGTGCAACTCCTCCGCTTCGAGCTCGCGTAGCCCGGGCACTGACTGGATCTGCTTGCGCGTCAGATAGGGATGGTCGGGCGCGAGCGGGCGCGCCCATCGCCAGATCGCTCGCGCTTCACGCGCGACGGCAGCTCGCCTTGCCTGGCTTTTTCGCGTGCGTTCGGCCCCGCCGTCGACCATGGGGGCGGAACGAGTCGCGGTGGAACTCGTACGATTGCCAAGCACACGCGAGTCGGCAAGGTCGAACCCATGCCGACTAGCTAGCCAAAACAGCGACGCGAGCGTCTTCCCCCCATTTTGACTCGCCGAACGCCACGTCACACGTGCGGCTCGCGCATCGTAATTGGATGCCGTTTGGCTCCACGCGTCCCACAGATCGAAGCCCGCGTCGCCAAACCCTTGCTTCACCGCAAACGCCATGTCGACCCAGGTCGTATAGTCGTCGGCCGGGATCGTGGACAAAGCGGCGCGCACCCGCTCTGCCTCGCTCACGAAGGGGCCGTTCATGAGTTCGCTCCACCCGCAGACACCTCGCTGGTACGGGCAGATGTCCGGGTACGGCGCGCACTTTGACACGAGTGTCCTGTGGCCGGTGCAGCCCCGGCCGTACCGGCTTTGTTATCCGACAAATGGTCTCGGGCGCGCGCTGTGTCATCGGCTGGCGCGCCAAACAACGCAAATTGCTGTTCCACGTATGCATGAGCGTCCTCGCAACTGATATCGTCCGGCGGTTGCGACAAGTCCTGCGGATCCCATGCCTGAGCACCTTCCAGATAATCAGGTAAAACGTGTGCAAGACTCGAGGTATGGGCGTTGACTTCGTCGTCTGCTAAGTCCACTACCCGGTGCTCGATTTGAGCAGTAAATCCAGCGATATCTAGTGCCGGCACCGTGGGCGCGTCCATCAGACGTGACGTGAAGACCGGATCACGCCAGTAGCAAATCCGATCGGCCAGAATCGGCCGGGTATTTTCAAGAAGGATGATCTCCTTGTCACGACCGAGTTCTTTGAGTTCCTGCGGCAACATCAACGGCCGGCGCTGTTCGGAGAAGCTCTCACTTGTGCCACCTCGGCCCGCGAAGATGCCCCCTGAGCGGCTCGTTGTGCGCGAATGTGCCGTACGCGTGCCCAGCATCTCCGAGTACGCGTTGGCATCTGCCTGCTCGCGCGGCGCAAACAGGATCTGCATCGCATGATTCGTCACGATGCTTCTCGCGTCGGCACGGCCGTAAACCGATTCGAGTTGGGAAACAGATTGCACAATCGAGAGCAAGCGCAGATCGTAGCCGGCCATGTAGGCCACTGCTCGCGCGAGGATCTGAATTTTCCCGATTGATGTCATCTCATCTAGCAACAGCAGACACTGATATTTTAGATCGGGATTGTTCTGCGGCAGCTCCTTGGTATTCAGATTCACGAGCTGAGAAAAGACCAGATTCATCAGCAGCGCTGCTTCACTCAGATGGTCTGGCGTTACACCGAGATACACGGACATTCGGCGCTTTCTCACGTCTCTCAAATCGAAGTCGCTCGCACTCGTTGCAGCATCGACGATCGGGTTGGCCCAGATTGTAAGGGGCGCATTAAATGTCGCCAGGATGCTGGCCAGCACCTTGTCGTCGTTGGAGAGAAAGCGATTCAGCGCGTCAACACAGGCTCGGCTCAAACACTGTCGATCTCGCGCCAACACCCGTTGCAAGTAGACCTTAAGCGGCATCCCGTTTCCCGAGGACTGACGTAGTACCTCACCCATTGTCACCGGATAGTCCGGCGCATCGGCCACCTCCGCGAGGCAAGCATCGCGCCATTCGCACAGCAACAATACGAGCGCGAGGAACAGATTGCGGGCCTGGTCTTTCCAGAATTCGTCGTGTCCACCCGCCGGGTACAACACGTGGCTAATGGCCAGGATGTCGCCCACACGAAACAACCCGTCGCCGATTACGGATAGCGGGTTATACCGGTGCGTTCGGCCATCCTCCGCAAAGGGATTAAAGAGATACACCGCGTGCCCGTGTGCGTGCCGAAAGCCGGCAGTTAGCTGAAAATTCTCCTGTTTAATGTCGAGCACCACGACAGAATCGGGATAGCTCAGCAGGTTCGGCACGACGACGCCAACACCCTTTCCCGAACGCGCGGGTGCAGCAAGCAACACGAACTGCTGCCCCGTAAAGCGCAGATAGCGACTACGCCAGCGGCCGACGACAAGCGCTGGGTGTGGTGGTGTCGTGAGCAAGCCCTGCCTCATCACAATCCCGCCTTGCGAATATCCGCATCGGTGGCAAAACGCGCGTCGCCGTAAAGCGAGCGGCGCGCTGCCCGCTCAAACCATGCGTAGACGGCAAGCGCAGGACCGCCAAAGGCAATGGCCAGTCCGATGAAACCTGCACCGGCCAAACGCCTGCCCATATTCGGCAGACCGCCGTCGGACCACGCAAGAAGTGCATCGATCCATGCCGACCAATGCGCGCGAAGCGGATTGAGGTGCAAGCTCACGTATAGCGTGCAGGTAGCTAACCACACTGCAACACCAAGCGCAGCCAACATCCCGATGACGACGCAAAGCGTGACAATCGTCGCGCGCCACGAAAATGAATACCAGTCAGAGATTGGACGCGGCTGTCGCATCACGATTCCCTCCACTCTGATTGTCCACCTGCCCGATTCTGCGCAGCGGATCGAACCACACTTCAGTCATCGCCCAGCGTTTGCCGATCTGAGCGCCGTGCGAGTCGAGCACCGCCCGCGCCTGCATGTGCGCAACCACGTCGATCGTGAGAAATAGCAAGCGTTTAAGCGATGCAACATCCCACGCCGCGGCCTCCGGATGCTCTTTGGCCATCAACGCGAAGCGTTCGATGGCAACGAGCGCACTGGAGGCATGAAAGCTCGTCATCGACCCCGCGTGTCCGGTTGTCAGCAGCTTCAAAAAATCGTACGCTTCCGAGCCGCGCAGCTCGGCGAGCAATACCCGATCGGGGCGCATGCGCATGGCGCTGGCAATCAAGTCTGCGGGCATGACGCGGGCGCGGCCCTGGTCGCCTTTGCTGTACAGAAGGTGCACGCAGTTATCCAGATGCCCGATGAATAGTTCGCGCACGTCTTCGATCGTCACAATGCGTTCGTTCGAGGGCAAGTATCGACACAAACTGCGCATAAAGCTCGTTTTGCCAGATCCTGTGTTACCGACAACGACGATGTTCCTGCGCGCCTGCACGGCGTGCTCAAAGAAGGCGGCAAACTCGCGTGCATCCAGCCGTTCGATGAGCAACCGCTCTTCTGCATGCAAAGCCGATGTCGCCGTATCGAGGCCGCCCGGGCGGTGCCACTGCGTCATCTCAAAAAGCCCCTCGTCGCGATAGCACTCGAGCGTCTTCCCCTCGGCGGACGGTCGCCTAATCGTTACCGAAACCGAGCCCGGAGGAACCGCCGGCGGTACAGCAATCTGGATGCGCGCGTTGCCCGGCAGCAGTGCTGAGAGCAATGGACGTTCGGCTGAAATGCCCTGATTCGTCAGGGTCGCAATCGCGACGGAAAACGCCATCAGTCGCTCGAAGTCGAGCTCCAAGCACTCGTGCGCTTGCCAGCCTAGACGAGTTTCAGTTAGTACGCGCTGTGGGCGATTGATGACGAGCTCGGTGACTTCTGCATCTTCGAGCAATGGTGCAAACGGACGCATCAACTCCCTCACCGACGCGTCGTCGGGTAACACGGATAGTGCATCGGCTAGAGGAGCGGGCGCCACCGATGGCGTATGCGCATAAGCGTTCATCGCACGCCCTCCGGTTCAAGGGTGTAGACGGAACTGAAATCGAGATCACGCGCGAGAACAATCGTGAATTCCGCGCCCTGATTCTGTTTGAGCGTGGGTGCAATATTGATGGTCTGATCGAGCACGCGCGTAGCCATGTCGTAAGCGCTTCGCCAGCACCGTCTGTTCATGAAGGTTCATAGGCGGCAATCTGGTTCCCATCAGAATGTAGTGGGAACCAGAAAAAATGGAAATCAAGGCGCA